>NZ_AUCA01000001.1 GCF_000429525.1 Alicyclobacillus contaminans DSM 17975
CGAAGCACGGAGAAGCCGGTCCGACACATAACTATGGGGCAAACGACCCTGGCGGGCAGCAGACAACGGCATCCACCCTTTGACAGGCAGGACGATGGAATGTAGCGGGCTCCAACGAGACCCGGTGAGACATGAGAGGGTAAGCCACAAAGGTGCATGTGGACATCCAATGTGCGACCATATTTTAGAAAAAGGGGCTCAGCCCTTGTTTCCACATACCCTTGTGTCAGAAAGATGGACTCTGTCCTCATCCTCGGTCAAATCTGTCTGTCAGGTCAAACGAGAAATACTGCGATTGAGCTAGAATACGGGAGAAAACGAAAGATCATAGAGAGAGTTATAAGAACAAACGGTGGATGAATGTCATCGGCTGGGCGGTCATCATCATCCTGGTGGTGTTGTCTCTGTTGCTGTTTGTGTTATCGCTGTAGGTCTGGTGTTCCGCGCTGTTGGAAAGAGATTGCGCGTTGACTCAGGTGCCACGTGGTTGGTACGCAGGGAGTTCCAGCAACTCGGCAACGGTGGCAAAGGAGTATCCTTCTCGCCGAAGGGTTCGAATGATGTTTGGCAGCGCTTGGACGGTGTCTTCCAGGCTCTCGTCCCGCCCTCCCGCGAAGTGCAGCAGGATGATGGATCCGGGGCGTGCCTGGGACAGGACGTTCGCCTCCACCTGCTTGCGGGTGAGTCCGGCCCAATCCAGGCTGTCCACGTCCCACAACAAAATCTTCATTCTGAGCGAGATGATTTCGCGAATCACGTCTTGGTTCAACGCCCCGTAGGGCGGGCGGAAAAAGTAGGGTCTGACGCCGAGGATTCGTTCGATGAAAGCGTTGGTGCGTTCAATCTGTTGTCTAGCTTCCGTAAGCGAGATTTTTGTAAAGTTCGGGTGGCTCCAGCTGTGATTTTCAATGTTGTGGCCACGCCGAAACATCTCTTCAAGCATATATGGGTACTGCTGAATCCGTTGACCGACACAGTTAAATTCCGCTTTGATCCGGTATCGGTCCAACACGGAGAGAATCTGAGGCGTCCATACTGCGTCGGGGCCATCGTCGAAGGTCAAAGCGACCGTTTTACGATCCGTAGGGCCACTCAATATCACGTCATTCGGGTAGAGCGCGTGCCAGTCGATGTGTTGGGTGCTGGGCGGACGCTCTGTCAACCGTTCCGGACCGTGCTGGAATGGGGGGATCTGACGCGCCGGCTCGCGCCATTCACAGAAGAAACCGTTCATTGCATGCACCTCATTCGGAAAGGGCATTCCAACACATTCTATTCGGGGGGCATCTGCACGTGCCGCGTGCTGCGAAAGGGTGGCGCATGGAGGAGTTTCCGCGACAGGGGGCCATGATGAAGGGGTGTCTGGGACTCGACACATAAAACCCAGTCGAAGGAAAAATGCTACGACAGAATGACCGGAGGGGGAGCTTTCAATATGCACAGGGAAATTTCTTGGTTTCATCCTGTTTTGGTGTGCATCCTCATCATGGCCCTCACAATTGCTCTATTCAATTTTGGCAGCGTGAAACGTGTGCTCGTGGGGAGACCCATGCGCTCTCGCGAACTCTTTCAGCCCCATACCCAGTTGATTTGGCTGCTCGCCTTACCAATTCTGGCGGCGGATCTGTACTCGTCTGTGGCGTACGGTCCGGAAGCCGGCATCACGGAACTGGCACCGTTGGGCGAACCCGCGAAATGGTTCATTGTCCCCATCACCGGCGCCACCGTCATATTGCTGTGCATCCTGATCACGTCCTACATCATGGGGGTCACCGCGTATCCCAACGGCGGCGGGGCCTATGCCATCGCCAAGGACAATTTCAAGAAACCGTGGCTGTCCCTCGTGGCCGCCAGCGCACTGCTCGTGGACTACGTGCTGACGGTCGCCGTGTCGGTTTCTTCCGCCATACAGACCATGGCGTCGTCCTACCGATTCCTCGCGGGACACGAAACGATGATTTCCGTGCTGTGTGTGTTCATCATTCTGCTGGTCAACCTGCGCGGCGTTTCGGAATCCGCACAGATATTTGCGTATCCAACGTTTCTCTTCATGGGATGCATGCTGTTGTTGATAGCCGCAGGCTTCATGGACGAAGTTCACCACGGATTTGTGCAAGCGGAGACGCCGCCGTTTGGCACCATTCCGCGCGGGCTCACGTGGATGCTTTTGCTGAAAGCATTCAGTTCGGCGTGCTCGTCCTTGACGGGGATTGAAACCATCTCGAACGCGGTTCCGATTTTTCGCGAAGGGAAAAATGGCGCCATCAAGGCCTATGCGGCGTTGGGTCTCATCACCGCCGTGACCCTGCTCGGCTTTGCATATCACCTCTACGTCCGGGGGATATCGGTAAATCCGCACAATACGATGCTCTCCCAATTGGCGGAATTGTACTTTGGCCATGGGGCGATGTACCAAATCATCATCCTGTTCACGTTCATTGTCCTGATTCTGGCGGCGAACTCCACCTTCACCGGTTTTCCGCAGTTGGCGGCCATGGTCGCGCACGACCGTTTTTTGCCGCGGGCGCTGACGCTTCGCGGGGATAAATTGGGGTATTCCAACGGGATGATTGTGCTGGCTGCGCTGGCAGCCCTGCTGATTGAAGTGTTTCACGCGCAGACCAACGCGTTGATTCCGCTGTATGCCATCGGGGTCTTCGTCGCCTTCACCGTCGCCCAGGTTGGACTGACCAAACGGTGGTTCAGGGTCAAGGGGAAATGGTGGTCTGTCAAGGCCTTCATCAACGCGTGTGGCGCGGTGGTTACCGCGCTGGTCGCCATCATTTTCGCGGTCACGAAATTCACGGGCGGTGCATGGATTGTGCTGTTGGTCCTGCCCCTGATGATCCTTTTTGCGACGAGAATCCGGCGGCACTACGATGAAGTGTCCGAGGAACTGCGGATTGACCTGGACACGGCTCGTCCGAAAGCGCACCGCGTGCTGTCCGTGGTGCTCGTTTCGGACATCACCCGCATGGTGGTCAGCACCGTTTCCTTCGCAAAAAGCACGAGTCAGGACGTCATCGCGCTGTACATCGGGTTTGACGACGAATCCATCGAGAGAATGGAACAAAAGTGGGCGGCCTTTGGAGCACCCTGCCGGTTGGTGACCCTCAAAAGCGAGTATCGTTCCATCCTGCATCCGTTGTCCAAGTTCATTCGCCGGTTGGAGAATTACGAAGGCGGCAGGCCGGATCATATTCAACTCGTCATTGCCCAGTTCTTGCCCAGAAGATGGTGGCATTACATCCTGCACAACCAGACGTCTCTGCTGATTCGGGCCTGGGTGCTTCAGAACAAGGATGTGGTGGTCACGACTGTGCCGTATCATTTGCGTCAGTAGGTTCAGAAATGGAGGAGAACTGGCGTTGAAGAAAAAGCTCATGGAATCCCTCGAAACAGAGATTGAGGATGTGATCACCGGCCGAGTCCACAGATGGCCATTCATCATCGCTGTCCTACTGATTGGCGTGTTGCTCAGTGCCCTATCAGAAAATTTAACAGTGGGCCCGAGCTGGACCGTCCTGGTGGTGGTGTGTTTGCTGAGCATTATGAACACGGAGGAAGCGCCGGATTTGTACTTTCCGCAAATGGCCATTGCGTCGGAGGAGTGGAAGCACTGGAAGCCATCGTTTTCCGATTACGTGTTCCTGGCGTTCAATACCAGCACCGCATTCAGTCCCACAGACACGATGGTATTGTCGAAACGGACGAAAATCCTTTGTGTAATTTTGCCGCTGGGTTTCTTCATGTGCCATATTCCCTCCCTATGGAATATCGACACAAATCTTAATACTCTATGATTAACGCTCGATGAGTGGGGATTCAAAGTAGATTAAAATTTCGTCAAGGTATGCTGGTGACTAAATCTCTTGTCAACCATGTTGGGCAATATTCCTCCCAGTTGGAGTCTTGGTTTTGCACGGTCATATCAACGAAGTATCAGGTGTGAAAATTCATGCGATGATCGCCCGCGAACATTGCATACGCATCACCGGGGCGTTCGTGGTTTTCACTATGGTACCTGCGGATCAGATCCCGACGTTTGTCGCGATGAAGGCCTTGAGTGGACTGACGTATTTCCGAGGACGTTTCGTGCTCACGGCCTTCTTGCCCTGCCGCTCAGCACCACATGGCAAAATTGTGCCATGATATATTCGGTACCCTCAAATGGAAGGAGCATTGCGAATGCCAACTCTCATGAACCGCCAGATTCGTTTGAAGAGCAGGCCCACCGGTCTGCCCACTCTGGATAACTTTCAGTTTGTTGAAGTGCCACTGCCGCCTCTCGAGGCAGGGCAAGTCCTGGTGAGCTCGCGGTTTATTTCGGTCGATCCGTACATGCGCGGCCGGATGAGTGAACGGAAGTCCTACGTGCCTCCGTACGCGTTGAATGAACCCATTGCCGGCGGTGTTGTGGCGGAAGTGGTGGAGACCAAGTCTCCGAACTTCGCGGTCGGCGACATTGTTTTGTGCGGGTACGGATGGCAAACCCATGCGGTGGTTCACGAAGACCAAATCCGCAAGATCAATCCCAGTCTCGCTCCCATTTCCACTGCGTTAGGGGTGCTGGGCATGCCAGGCCTCACCGCATATTTTGGTCTGTTGGATATCGGGCGTCCTGCGCAGGGCGAAACGGTGGTCGTCTCGGGGGCCGCTGGCGCCGTCGGCATGATTGTGGGTCAAATCGCCAAGATCAAAGGCGCGCGTGTGGTCGGGATTGCCGGCTCTGACGCAAAGGTGAACTACCTGACGCAGGAACTCGGATTTGACGCGGTCATCAACTACAAAACGTCGCCAGACCTGAACCGGGCGGTGGCGAAAGCTTGCCCGGCGGGGGTTGACGTGTACTTCGACAATGTGGGAGGTTCCATTTCCGACGCCGTCCTTGCCCATCTCAACGACGGGGCCCGCATTCCCATCTGCGGTCAAATCGCCCTGTATAATTTGGAGCAAGCAGATGTCGGACCACGAGTGCAGTCTCAGCTGCTGATTCATCGTGCGCTCATGAAGGGATTTATCGTCGGCGATTATTCAGCGCGCTTTGGAGAAGGAATTTCCCAGTTGGCGAAGTGGGTGCAGGATGGGCAGCTGAAGTTTAAAGAGACCATTGTCCACGGGTTCGACAATACCGTAAACGCGTTCCTGGGGCTGTTCTCCGGAGAAAACCTGGGGAAGCAGTTGGTCCAAGTGTAAGACGACACACCGCACCGCTCCCGCCGTTTGACAGGTTCGCGCACCTGAAGGAGCCGCCCGGACGGTCCATCGAGGAGAAACCTGCAGGAACTGAAGACGTTGCGATCCCAGAATACAACCAAGCTCCTGGCTCGCCCCTGGATGTGTATGCATCGGGGGCGTCTTTTGTGTGGACATGCCGGGTTGTATTGAGCCGCCACGAATGGACGGTGGGCCGCATGGCCACGTTCCGTTAATGCAGAGTGATGGTCACCGACGCGTCCAGCTTTCCAAACCGATACACTCGAATTCATGCGGCCAGTCGACGCAACCGGGGACTCAAGTCCATCTCCCGGCTCCATTGGCTCTTGGCGTGTGAACCTCTTCGAGGATTCGACAGAAACCACAGTCATGCGATGAATTTCTGCAAATGTTGCGTATTTCGAGGTCGAAATTTCATAGCGCCGTTGAAATATGTCGATTTATGGTGCAGAATACCATTGACAAACACAAGTGTAATCTTCCACATGAACAGGGCAAACCAGTGGAAACGCTGGGACGCAAAGCCACGGGTCTAAGGGTAAAACCTATGATCGCCGGGTTGCCACGACATACCTTTTGGGCGATCCGTGCACGGGTTGCCTTTTTCTACAAATTGGGGCGAAGGGTGAGGGGAATGGTAGACAAGAAGAATATCACGCTGTCGAAAAATCGGGTGAGGGGTGGGGGAAATGAGCAAGAAGCATATCACACTTGCGAATGGAAAAATAACCCTTCCGGGGGGGGGGGGGGGGTATAATCCTCCAATAAACCCAATTTATGATATTTCTATTCAAAGAAGTGTTGAATGGATACTTGAGCAAGGACGCATTGACACCGTCTACCATCCGATTGTAGATCACGCCAACAGCACGGTTTTCGGACATGAGGTTCTCAGCCGTCCCCACTACGAAGGGCAACGGATTCCACCGGATGTCTGGTTTCACGCCGCTTATGAAAGCGGCCTGGCCGTGGATGCGGATTTGCTTTCGCTCTCCACCGGGGTGAAAGATTTCAGTGCATTGCCCCACGGAATCGCTTCCACCCCTCTGTTTGTCAATGTGATGCCCAACAGCCTTTCCGACAAGTCTTTTCTTCGGGGGGTTGAAATCCTCTTTGAAGAGGGATATCGCCAACCGGATGAATTGGTTTTCGAAGTCATTGAGCATGTGTCGTACGATCCGAAGTCATTGGCCCAATGCATCAAGCCCCTGCGCTCACTCGGAATTCGCATTGCCTTGGACGACTTCGGGATGGGGAATGCCAATCTCGCTGCGCTCGTTCAGCTTGAGCCGGACTTCATCAAAGTGGATCGTTCGCTGATTCAGGGAATTTCCACGTCATCCGCAAAGCAACGACTGTTGTCCCACCTGGTGGATTATATGGATTCGGGTAATTCGGTGATTGCGGAGGGTGTGGAAACCCACGACGACTTGCTCGCTGTTCAGGCATCCGGCGTGAATCTGAGCCAAGGATACTACTGGACCGCTCCCATGCCCATCACGAATCTCACCCTGTTGACGGAGGCTATAGAGAAGGCGAGAGACGAACTGGTCGCTTGTGTGCAAGAGAAAAACGGTGTGTTGACAGACGACGAAGTGGTGCAGAAGAGTCAACAACTGGACTTCCTGATTATACAATATTGCCATTTGGGCCTCGGGATGTAGGGGGCGGGGCGAAGATGGGCGAACTGAAGAGGTCGGGCCTGTCGTATGTGGAAAGATTCATTTGGAAGTCCTCCGTCGATCCGGACCTCGAACCGCAAACGGCCCCCTTCAGGGAGCCGTTGCGGTTCTGACGACTCTGCCGGTGTACCGGTTCAGATCTTGAAATGCTGGATCAGTTGCTGCAGTTCATCGGCCATCCGCGCCAACTCCGTGGCGGACCCCGAAATTTCCTCCATGGACGCGAGCGGTTCCTCAGTGGCCGCGGAGACGTTCTGCGTTCCCGCGGCGTTGTTTTCCGCAATCTCCGCGATGAATCGGATGGATTTCACCACTTCTGCGCTGCGCTCGGACAGCTTCTGGACAGCGGAAGAAACTTCTTGAATCTGGCTCGCAACGTGGGTCGCTCCCTCAATGATGCGACGACTGGACCGGGCGATGGAATGGGTGAAATACAACACGGATTGGTTGGTTCAGGAAGTCTCCGCCATCGGTCGCGGACTCAGTGCCGGGATGCTCGAATATCCGTGGTGGTTTTCCTGCGACAACGGTTAAGCCTTGCTCGGAGTGCTGCCGCTCGGGCGCTTTGAACTGTGCGAAGACACGCTGCGCCTGTCTATGGCCTCCTGTACCCGGTGGTCTGCCAGATGTTTGGTATTCAGCCGCTGGCGCACGAGCGGCAGTGCTGCATTCACCTGAACATGCCTGGGGCTTGGCGGGATGTGTCGATGCGGAGACTGAGGAGGGGGGACAACCGGATGGATCTCCACTACCATCGAACCGAGGACGGGCAGGTTCTCTTGCACGCGGCGTCGGAGGCCGATTGGACATGGCCCGTCTCGCTGCTGCATGCCACAGGGTCATCCATTCGTCTGGACGACGGCATCCTCAGCGTGCCGGCCGGCGGACAGGTCACATTGGCAGTCTCGCCGTGAGCGGAACCGAATGTCCACTTCATGCAAGGGATTTCGCATGCTTCGAGCGAGTTTGCAATTTCCTCATGAAGCGGCTGCCTGAACGGTTCTGCGGCGACATTCGGGCGAACATGTGCGGGAACCTGCCGCCGCTCGGTCAACCGCACTTCTTCGGTGTAGACGACGCGGTCACAGTTCCACCCATTTGTTCGCCCAGTCCTGCACCTTTTCCATGACGGCTTGCAGTTCCCGGCCCTTCTCCGTAAGATGATACTCGATGCGGACGGGCGTTTCAGGGTACACGGTCCGCTTCACAATCCCCGCATTTTCCAACTCCTTCAGACGCTCCACGAGCATCCTGTCGCTCAAATGGGGAATCACCTCGGCGATTTCGGAAAACCGGTGCTTGCCGGACAGCATGGCGTGAATAATCAGTCCCGTCCACCGCTTTCCGAGCAGTTCGAAGGCGGATTCGAATTTGGGGCACATCTGGTAGTCAGCCATTGCGAACACCTCACTCTAAACTAATTATAAATCAGATGTTGACTAAAAGTAAGTATCAAGGTATGATGAGGACGCGGACTTAGGCTTACCAATCGTAAGCTAGTAAAATAAAGGAAGGTGTTTTGCGGTGAGTCTTGGACTGTTGATCATTCGCCTGGTGATTGGACTCACCATGGCGGGACACGGGACGCAAAAGTTGTTCGGCTGGTTCGGTGGCCACGGATTGAAGGGAACCGGCGGCTGGCTGGAATCCATCGGCCTGAAACCGGGGATGTTCATGGCGCTGCTGGCGGGGCTCGCGGAACTGGTCGGCGGGATCCTCTTTGCAGTTGGATGGGGAATGCCTGTCGCGGCGATTCTGATTGTACTGACTATGCTCGTGGCCGTGGTAAAGGTTCACGGGAAGAACGGTTATTGGGTGACCCAGAACGGGTTTGAGTATAATCTCATCCTCATGGCGATTGCCGTCGGCGTGGCCCTGGTGGGTCCCGGCGCGTACGCGATTCACATCGGTTAACGCAGCGGCGCGCCGTTCCAACAGAGGGCGGTGCTTCGCACAGAGTCCACAGGGAAGGGGCCGTGAACATGCTGCCGTCACTCTTCATCGCGCACGGTGCACCGCTGTTGGCTGTGGAGGCCAACGAATACACGCAATTCCTTCGTGAATTAGGAGAAAATCTGCCGCGCCCCCGGGCCGTGGTGCTGTTTTCCGCTCATTGGCTGGCGGGCGTACAACGCGTCAGCGCGGTGGATACGTATGAGACCATCCACGATTTCGGAGGATTTCCGGAGGAACTGTACCAGATTCAATACCCCGCAAAGGGGGACGCGGAGATGGCGCGCGCGGTGGAAGCGCGGTTGGCGGAACACGGCATTCCTTCCGCGGTGGATACGGGGCGCGGCCTCGACCATGGCGCATGGGTGGTGCTGCGGCTGCTGTATCCGGAAGCGGATGTGCCGGTGGTTGCGATGTCCGTGAATCCCCGGCTCACCCCGGCTGAACAGTACGACATCGGGAAGGCGCTGGCGGCGCTGCGGCAGGAGGATGTTCTCCTGATTGGCAGCGGCGGTACCGTCCACAACCTGGGCGCGTTGGCGTGGAACGCCAGCCAGCCGAACGACTGGGCGCTTGCGTTCGACCAGTGGCTGGAGCGCCACGTGAAAGCGTGGGATTTGGGATCGCTCTTCCAATATGAGGCCCTCGCTCCCCACGCGCGCCTGGCGGTTCCGCCACATGGAAATGAGCATTTTGCTCCCCTCTTGTATGCGATGGGCGCTGCGGATGACGTCCGTACGGCGGCGTTGCTGCATCGGAGCTACCGGTATGGGAGTCTCAGCCAGAGCGTTTGGCAGTTCGGTTAACCCGTTCCATCAGGGGCCACCACCCGCAGGAGGGGGGGCCCCTGAACGGTCACAGATCGGCGTTTTCAAAGTGGATAACAATACCCAGGGTTTCCGCCGCTCCTCTGCCGATGGCTCATACCTCCGGATTCCATGCGGGCAGCATTCGGTTCAACGGCTTATCCTGTCGAAATCCCAAGGCGTATTCCGCCTGCATGATGGTGTGGATTTCCCGCGTGCCTTCGTAAATGACCAACGCCCGCGCATTGCGCAGGAACCGCTCCACCGGGTATTCGTTGGAGTAGCCATAGGCGCCGTGGATCTCCACCGCGTTGTTGGCCGCTTCAAACGCTGTGTCGGCGGCAATCCATTTGGCCAGAGACGTCTCCCGCGTGTTCCGCACGCCCCGATTTTTCAGCCATCCCGCCCGGTACACCAACAACTCTGAGATCTGCAGCCCCGCTTCCATTTTGGCAATCATCTGCTGCACCAATTGGTGGCGGCCAATCTCCTTGCCAAACGTTTTCCGCGTCAACGCGTATTTGACCGACGCATCCAGGCACGCTCGCGTCAATCCCACGGCACCCGCCGCCACGGTGAAGCGCCCGTTGTCCAGCGCCGACATGGCAATTTTGAATCCCTCGCCCTCTTCGCCAAGGCGATTCTCCACGGGTACGCGCACGTCTTCCAAAATCACTTCCCCCGTGTCGCCGCCGTGAATCCCGAGCTTTCCGGTGATGGGGCGCGTGGTGACACCTGGAAAGTTTCGCTCCACGATGAATGCGGTCATGCCCCGGTGCTTCAACGCCGGATTGACCGTCGCGAACACGAGCAGATGATCCGCGTGATTCGCCATGGAGATCCACAGTTTCGATCCGTTCAGCACATACTCATCTCCAACCCGCACGGCCCGGGTCCGGATGGCTCCCGCGTCTGATCCCGCATCCGGTTCGGTCAAGGCAAATGCCGCAAGCGCCCTGCCCTGGGCCTGCGGCACGAGGTAGCGTTGTTTTTGATCCTCTGTCCCCCACTGCAGCAGCGTCATGCTGTGGAGGCCCGTGTGAACCGACACAGCGGTGCGGTACGCGGTGTCTCCGTATTCCAGCTCGCTGCACACAATGGCCAGCGCGTTGTAATCCATGCCGGCCCCGCCGTACTGTTCTGGAATGCACACGCCCATGAGACCAAGTTCGGCCAGTTTGCGGATGACGCCCGTTTCAAAGTGATGGTTCTCGTCCCAGGTTTTGATGTGGGGGAGAATTTCATTCTTCGTGAACTGGCGGACGAGCGCTTGCAGTTCCAACTGCTCCGGACTGAGAGAGAAATCTAGCATGCTTTGATCACATCCTTTCATATGCTCTGTTATTCTGAAAACCAAGCTCCAGGCCGAATTGGCCACAGAGCGCATTGAATGAGTGATGGTTGCGCAGATGAATTCCTGTAATCGGATGAATATTCAGACGTGAATATGCTACGCTCCCTACGGAAACATTTCAACAGTCTTCAGATCACTTTTTCGTCCTGTGATTCATTTCCACAGCATGTGATACACCCGGTGGTCAGCAACAAATTTCAGTTTGATGCACTTTACCTTCGATGGTGCCAAGCTAGTTGTTTCGGACGTTTAGCAATTCAACCGCTTTCCACGCGCAGGTTCCTTGGCGGGTTTTCGAGGGACTCTACAGAACATCAAATCGCCGCTCACGGTCCGATTTGGCCGAAAACGGCGATCCCAAGATTTTAGAACAGGCGATAAACCCTCATTATGTAACACGTCTCTGCTCATTTCTCACCGAAATCGTCGGGACAAACACGAGCCGTTGCCCACTGTCGGAGGGGGCATTCCAAACTGCCTCCACTTTGGACAGCGGGAAATATACCGCGTTCACTTTGAGCTTTGTTTTCGAAATGGAAAAAGAGGATGGAGTCCGATGAAGAGAAACAGTGGTTGAGAGAACATTGCCAAAATGCCGTGCTGCTCGAGGCCATGGAAAACATGACCACAATGATGATCCATGTGTTAGATACCATTGGTCGGTTTCAACCCGTGAATGGTATAACTATCTCAAAGCATATGGATGTTCCAAAAGGCACTGTGTCAAAGATCACACGGGGGTTGATGAAGAGTGGGCTGATAGTGACAGGGTCTCTTCCCGAAAATAAGAAGGAAATACTGTTCCGTTTGACTCCTCTTGGGCAAGAACTTTTCGAACTCCATGACACCCTACATCAGAGAATTGAAGTCGGTGTTGATAAGATTTTTCAGAAATATGATGTAAATGAACTCCGTTTTATTATCAAGTTCTTAAGAGATGGTTTGGAATCGCCATGGATAGACCCAGGTTCGAACAGTGAACACAAACATAAATGACTCTCGCCCACAAATGTTCAGTAAGTTCCATGCTCCCTGCCCGTACGACAGAACGCGTCCCATAACGGGGGTTTTGTCGACTCAAAGGTCTTCAGATTCCATTCTGGAGCCTTTTTCGTCAGTCTCGCGATGGGCGTAGTGCGCAAGGGCGCTGCCATGTCGTATGATCTCTTGCTCGGATTTACGGGAATTGTGTCGTTTGGACACGCCATGTTCTTTGGCACCGGGGCCTGTGTGATGGGCATTTGTCTGCCCCGGGGAAACGGGGCCCTCGGCAGCCTGACATTCGGGTTGGTGCAAAGGTGTGCTTGGCACGATACTTCAATGGAGAGGGCGACGCACATGGAAGACAACGTTCCTGCCTTCAAACCGGCAGAAGATCTGACAACGAACGGATGGGGCGTGGACGCCGATGCGGAGCCGCTGGTGGAGCGCCGGCCCCGGATTGAACGACCCATCCCCGGGGGCTGGTGGACGGGAACGGTCGGCGGGAGCCGTGCCGTCGTACGCCTGCCGGAGGCGGCGTTGTGGAACGGGAAACTGATGATTGGCGCCACTCCTGCGGTGCGCAATGAGTTCTCGCTCGACCTCCTGTTGAGTGACATCGCATTGCAGCGCGGCTACGCATATGCCGCCTGCGACAAGGGGACGCCGGGCTTGGTCCTGCGAGATCCGGACCGGCAGATGACCGAGTGGCCGGAGAACTATCGACAGTTGACCGAGTTTGCGAAGTCCGCGGTCCGCACTCACTACGGTCAACCTGCCAACAAGGTGTACATTTCCGGCGTTAGCAATGGCGGGTACATCACCCGAATCATGTTGGAGCGATTTCCAGAACTGTTTGACGGAGGCGTAGAATGGGAAGGGGTGCTCTGGCAATCGGAAGGGCGGCACCTGCTGACCTGCCTGCCGGTGTACGTCCAGCAGTTCCCGGTGTACGCCAATTGGCGCGGCGACAGCACCTCGTCCGAGCGCCACGCCGCGCTGGAGGCGCTGCTGGCGGCGGGATTGCATCCGGAAACGGAACCGTACTGGCCGCAGTACTTCATGATGTATTGGTTGGTGTCACTGTGGCTGTATGGACGCAATCTCGATCCGGATTGGGCCCCGTTCGCTGCGCCTTGGGACAACAGATGGCTGCAAGATCCGAGCCCGCTTGCGTACCCATGGGCGGATCGATTGGATGTGCTGGCTCGGCGCATCGAACCCATCGCCAATACGGGACATTTGACCAAACCGCTGCTATCGGTGGCGGGCAACTGGGATTGCCTGGTGGCGTTCCCGCACCACGCGCAGGCGTACGCGCGGCTGGTGGAAAGCCGGGGTGCTGCGCATTGGCACCGGCTGTACGAGATTGAGCGAGGCAATCACGTGGATGGGATGCTGCGCGGCCATCGCGGGCGTCAACAGGCGGTGCACCCATCCTACGAGGCGGCGCTCCATCACTTGGAGGCATGGGTCGAACGGGGCATCGTGCCGCCGCCGTCCGGTCGATTCGGGACGGTGTCGGCGTTTGCTGGAGACGTGACGCTGTACACGTCCGTCGCTCCCTCAGATTAACCGGAAGGTGATATGCATGGAACAACAACTGCACGGAAGGGCGGCGGTGGTCACCGGCGCCGCCAGCGGCATCGGTTTGGCGATTGCCACCAAATTTGCAGAACAGGGTGCGCGCGTAGTGATTTCAGACCTGCGGCCAGAGGCTGCAGCCGAGGCGGCGGAAGCCCTGCGCCAGCGGGGACTGGAAGCGGTGCACTGCGCTGCCGACGCCGCCAAGGAACAGGATATCCAGGCTCTGTTGGCGTTTGTGCGGGAACGGTACGGATCGATTGACATTCTGGTGAACAACGCAGGCATCCAGCACGTGGCGGCCATCGAAGAATTCCCGACGGAGAAGTTTGAACAAATCGTGCGGCTGATGCTGGTGGGGCCGTTCATGGCCATCAAGTATGCGTTTCCACACATGAAAGCAGCGGGATTTGGGCGCATCATCAACGTTGCGTCCATCAATGGGCTCATTGGCTTTGCGGGCAAAGCGGCGTACAATTCGGCGAAGCACGGCGTCATTGGGTTGACGAAGGTGGCCGCGCTGGAGGGCGCCGCGCGCGGCATCACAGTGAACGCCCTCTGCCCGGGTTACGTGGATACGCCGCTGGTCCGCAACCAGCTGCGGGATCTGGCGGCGACCCGCGGCGTCCCATTGGAAAAGGTGCTGGAGGAAGTGATCTATCCGCTGGTTCCTCAGCGCCGTCTGCTGCAACCGGAAGAAATCGCGGACTACGCGGTGTTTCTGGCATCGGATAAGGCGCGGAGCGTCACCGGGCAGGCGGTGGTCATTGACGGCGGCTACGTTGCGCAGTAACCGAACGGGACGGGCACGCGGGGGCCGGTGGCGTCATGCTTTCGTAGGATACGTGCCCTTCCACTCCTTAGACATGGAAGTACGAAAACAGTTTCGAGTCTGGCCTTCCACCTTGCAACGACAGCCGAAATGAGAAGGCAAGATGTCAGAAGCAAATTCGCCGATGAACTGGTACAACGGAATCGAGGCGTGATCTCTAATGGGGAGGCATCTTCATGAAACCCAAAGACATCATCATGCTCCTTCTCTTGGCTGCGTTGTGGGGCGGTTCCTTCCTATTTATGCGCATTGGGGCGCCCGCACTGGGACCGGTGATGCTCATTGAGCTGCGCGTATTGCTGGCGGGAATCACACTGGTTGGCTTGGCGTTGGCAAGTCGGCACCGCATTCATATCTTGCACAAGTGGTGGCAGTACCTCGTGCTGGGAGCGGCCAACGCCGCCATCCCCTTCACGCTCATTTCGTACGCCGAATTGCGGCTGAGTGCGGGGCTGGCGGCCATCCTCAACGCCACAACGCCCATGTTCACCGCGCTGGTTGCTTGGTTGTGGGCGAACGAGCCATTCAACCTGAAAAAGCTGTCCGGGGTGGTGCTGGGCATTCTCGGCGTGGGCGTGTTGGTGGGCTGGCAATCCGGCGGCAATGGACCTCACCTCTGGCTCTCCGCGTCGTTCTCGCTGCTCGCCGCCCTCTCTTACGGCGTGGCGGGCGTGTTTTCCTCGCGGTACTTCAAGGGGGAAAGTCCGATGGATATGGCCATCGGTCAGCAGTTGGCGGCGAGCATCATCCTGGTTCCGTGGAGTTTGGCGGCACTTCCTCGGGAGGCCCCGTCACCGGTTGTCACGGTATCCGTCCTCGGACTGGCTGTGCTGTGTACCGCCATCGCCTACCTGTTTTACTTTGCGCTCATCCACAGCGTCGGTGCGTTGAAAACGTTGACCGTCACGTTCTTGGTCCCTGTGTTTGGCGTCATCTGGGGCAGGCTATTCCTCCAGGAACCCGTCACTCTGCGGATTCTCCTCGGGTTGCTCATCATTTTGTCGAGCGTCGCCCTCGTGGCCAACGTGCGTGTGGATCGAACGCGCCACAGAAACGCAGAGGCGTCGCGGAACGGCGACCGGCGCGGCCATCGCCCGGAGAGCACGGTGGAGGACGCACTGAACGTCATGAGGTGCGAAGAATAAACAAGGGCGATGCCTTTGTGCAATCGCCCTGTTGAATCACAGATTTATCTCATGATGGGTTGCCATAATATCGTGCGATGGCATGAAACGCTTCCTTAGGTTCCCATGGAAGCGGATACCGTGATGTTTTGATGCCATCCCAGGACCGCACAATGCTAAAACTGGCAACGTCCAAATCCCGATCCGGATCAGCACTGGAAGGATAACTGGGGCTAACAAATGTGAAGACAAAGGCACCTTCCACGCCCTCACCTTCGAACAGTGCGAGCATATCCGTCAGGTACCGCGCTTGGACGCCTTCATCTCGTATCAGTGATTTTTTCAGACGCCAAGGTTGGGAATCTCGGTCAATCACGAGCCACCCCATACTCCCTTGGTCCTCAGCGCCGACATAGGTGCAGCATCCAAATTCGGTGACGACAATCGGCTTCCCATAGTCTTTGTATTTTCGGATGAGGTCTCGAAAATGATTGGAATTGTTGGCATCACGGTAAGCGTCAATACCCACAAAATCAAAGATGCGCCAGTCGATATCTTCCCATAATCCGGCGGCATACGTTAGTGGCCCCGAGAACCGCTTCCTCGCTTCCGTTGCCGCGCGTGCCAAGAAATTGTTTAACCGTTCCACTGGCGATCCCTGTGCGAAGAGTTCCTCAGTCCATCGCGATGGGTCGGAAAGCACCGCCAATCGTTCCAGTCCGTTATTCCCAGGTATCAAGCCTGCCATGAATACACTGAGTTCACAACCGATAACTAAAACAACCTGAACATCGTATTTGCGCAGTTCCTCACACACATGGGCCGCATCTACAATCTGGTTGAATGTTTCCTGTTCGTCAGCATCGTGCAAAGACGGTGACAGCCAAACATCGAGTCCCTGGCGCGCGGTGATATTTGCAGCCATTTTCAGTCGCTCCATGTCCTGCCCCGTGATGCGTACGGCAGTGCAATGCAACTCCTCAGAAATGATTTTCATCTCTCGCGCGACTACGTCCGATGTCAGCGTTTCGCGTGTGATCCCGCCCTTGATGACAGGCATTCCAACATCGTAGGTCACACCTTTGACCTTTAAGGTCATGTCCTGCATCTCCTTTGGTTCGTCCTTGCATATAACGGCTGAACTGCTAAAGGCAGTTGCCCAAATCCCTTGTCGCAATGCCTTAGAAAGACTCCATCCACCTCTGCCAGCCTGTGTGATACGTGTTGACGTGTTGCACGAACATGACCTTGTGATACGAAATGGCTCAGTACCAGATTACCCTGAACGATAAACGTTTGAGAAGCGTCAACCATCGCTTGTGAGGATTTGGGCACTTGGCTGAGGAGCCTTCATGCATCTCTGGATACCCCTATGCAGTTGCGCATAGGCCGTTCCATCGCCAGGCACCTGAAGGTTCGGAGGGAGGCACCGGTCCATCGAGAAATCTGCCCATTCAGCGATGAATAGCGGTCAGCGGGCCCGCCGCGGCCTTGCATTCCGCTCATCCCCAGAGACCGCGCTTTCTAGATCTCTTCCACTTTGGCACGAATCTTGCGGAAGCGGCCTGTGACGGCGCGTTGGGGCGAGCCCATGCGGAATGGCCGCCAAGCCGCGCCGGCTGAAGGAGGAGAGGCGGATGACGGAAAGCTTGACTGGGGCTACGGCGGTGAATCCGCAGCGATGGTTGGAGGAACTGAGGAAGGACGACGCGGGCGTTTTCCTGATGTACGTGGACGGCGAATGGGTGAACGGATCTGCCGGTGAAGTTCGCGAGGTGGTGAATCCGGCGACCGGAGAGGTCATCGCCCGCGTGGCGGAGGGCACGGAGGACGATGCACGGGCGGCCATCCGGGCTGCGCGGCGCGCGTTCGATGAAGATGGCTGGGCGGAGGTTACGGCGCTGGAACGAGCGCAACTGCTGTTTCGCTTGGCGGACGCTATCGAAGAACACGCGGATCTTCTGACCCGTTTGGAGACGCTCGATAATGGCAAGCCGTTGCGCGAGGCGCAGTTCGACGTTGCCGATGCGGCCAACTGTTTTCGCTACTACGCCGGACTGGCGACCAAACCGCACGGTCAGGCAGTGAACGTCCCCGCCCCGTCGCAGACGTTCGTCGTTCGGGAGCCAGTGGGCGTGTGCGGGCAAATTATTCCGTGGAACTATCCGCTCCTGATGGCGGCGTGGAAGCTCGCACCCGCGCTGGCGGCCGGCAACACCTGCATTCTCAAACCGTCTGAAATCACACCACTGTCCGCGCTGATGCTCAGTCGCTTGATTCACGAAGTCGGGTTTCCCCGCGGCGTGGTCAACATTGTGCTGGGCGCCGGCGCGGTGGTCGGACAAACGTTGGCAGAAAGTCACGACGTCGATAAAATCGCGTTCACCGGTGGCACGGTCACCGGGCGTAAGATTATGCAGGCCGCCACGGGTAACCTCAAGAAAATTTCGCTGGAACTGGGCGGGAAGTCCCCGAACATCGTGTTTGCCGACGCAGACTTCGAAACGGCGGTGGATTACGCGCTGTTTGGGATCTTTGCCAACGCCGGCCAGGTGTGTTCGGCCGGATCTCGCCTCTTGTTGGAGGCGTCCATCCACGACCAGTTTGTGGAGGCGCTGGTGGACCGCGCGAAAAAGATTCGGGTGGGGGATGGGTTCCATCCGGACACGGAGATGGGGCCTCTGGTTTCTCAACAGCACCTGGAGAAGGTGGAGCGGTACATCCAGATTGGCCTCGAGGAAGGCGCCACGCTGCGCTGCGGGGGAGAGCGGGTGCGGGTGGACAGCGGAGGCTACTTTTTGGCCCCCACCATTTTCACCAATACGCGTCCCGACATGCGGATTGTGCAGGAGGAGATTTTTGGCCCAGTGCTCGCGGTGCAGAAGTTCGAAGACGAGCGCGATGCCATCCGCTTGGCGAACGATACGGTGTACGGGCTGGCCGGCGCGGTGTTCACGTCGGACATCGCCAAAGCGCATCGGGTTATTCAAAAACTGCGCGCGGGCATCACGTGGATGAACACCTATCATCCGACGTACAACGAGACTCCGTGGGGCGGCTACAAGCAATCCGGTATCGGACGCGAACTGGGGACGTTTGGCTTCGAGGAATACACCGAGGTCAAGCAAATCAACGTCAATTTGGCGGTGAAACCGTCCGGCTGGTTCCGCGGCTGATACGGCGGTCGGCGCCCGCAGCGGGTGCCGCTGCCCGACTCACATCCATTCAAGGGGGGGTTGTGCAATGGCCGAGCATCCGCCCTATCTGGACGACGATGCAGCCGATTTGGCCCAGTTTGGCTATCGGCAGGAGTTAAACAGGAATCTCAGCTTTTTGTCGAATTTCGCGATTGCGTTCTCCTTCATTTCTGCAACGACCGGAATTTTCAGTCTGTTTGGTTATGGACTCTCCACCGGCGGACCCGCCTTCATTTGGAGCTGGCCTATCGTATTCGTCGGACAATTTTTGGTGGCGTTGTCCATGGCGGAGGTCGCTTCCAATTTTCCGATTGCCGGCTCCATCTACCAGTGGGGAAAACACTTGGTGAATCACGCCTACGCCTGGTTCTCAGGATGGATTTACCTGGTGGCGCTGCTCGCCACGATTGCCGCCGTCGACTTTGGAGCAGCTCCGTACATCGCTGGAGAATTTGGGCTCGACGGGAGTCGACAATCCGTATTGGTCGTTATCACCGCCGGTGTGATTATCCTGCAGACAGTCATCAACTCGATTGGCGTGAAGGTGACGGCCATCATTAACAACATTGGGATGGTGGCTGAAATTGTGGCGATGATTGTCCTCGCGGGGGCATTGTTTGCGGTCGGCGTGCATCATGATGTGACGTTTGTCTTCAACACGGCGGGGGTAGCAGGCAGAGGGGGATATCTGCCCGCATTTCTCGCCGCCATGCTCACATCCACGTGGGTGCTGTACGGGTTTGATTCAGCGGGCAGCCTTGCGGAAGAGGTGAGAAATCCACGTCAGGCCGTGCCCAAAGCGATACTGTCCGCACTCGTCATCACGTTCGTCATTGGCGCATTGGCCCTGTTGGCGTTTGTGCTCGCCATTCCCAATCTCAGCGATGCCATGAAGTCCACCGTCCCTTTGACATACATTCTTCAAAGCAACCTGGGCGATTTTGTGGCCAACGCGTTTATCTGGATGGCCATTCTCGCCATCTTTGTCTGCGGAACTGCGGTGCAGGCTACGGTGTCGCGGCTGCTGTACTCCTTTGGGAGAGACGGGAAAATACCCGGTTCCTCACTGTGGACGCGCGTTTCCACTCGTTTTGAGACACCCGTTCCTGCGATTGTTTTCAGTGGCCTGTTCACCATTGCCCTCATTCTGTCCGCCTCGGCTGAGACGTACATCGTAAACATCTGTGTCGTGGGGATCTATCTCGCGTATCTGAGCGTGCCTCTTGGCGCCTTGATTGCGCGATCCCGCGGCTGGGACGGGACGCGTGCCCCATTCCACCTTGGCCGCTTTGGTGTATGGGTGAATGTGCTTGCGGTCCTGTGGGGGGGTTTCGTGATCCTCAATTTATGCTGGCCGCGAAACCCGGGGGCCGCTTGGTACATCAATGGCTCGGTACCGCTCCTGGCGGTGGTCGTGTTGGTTCTTGGGGCATTGTACTATCTGCCTGTGGTTCGGCCGCGTGAGCGGCGGGAACGTTATGGGGCGGACGTCTCGGTGACCGGTCCACAGTCTGAGTGAGGACTCTTAGGCACTGCGCAATTCCGACCTAACAACGTGCAACATGCCTCCACGGAACCCGCTGTGGAGGCATGCGTCTATCTCCTTTGAGAATGGCGTTGATGCTCACGACTTATTGGCTCCGTTGCGCCGGTACTTTCGGCTCACCGACGACTGGCTGATGCCGAGTGCCCGCGCTGCTTTCGTGGTGGTCCCGTACTGTTCCATGGCGAGCGCGATGAGTTCTCGCTCCACCTCTTCAAACGCTTGCTTCAACGGAATGACTTGTCGAAACCGTCGGTTTGCTGCACGTCCGTCCAGCAGTGTCTCCGTCGTACGCTTCGACAGCAGCACCCGCTCCACCACGTCGGCGCCAATCACCTCGCCGTCGTTCTTGATGGCCACGCGCTGGATGACGTTCTGCAGTTCCCGGACATTTCCGGGGAATTCGTAAGCCTCAAGCAGTTCCAGCGCCGTGCTCGAGAATCTCAGATTGCGTCCATAGGTCTGGTTGAACTGGTAGAGGAAGTGCGCGGCGAGGGCCGAAATATCCTCTTTACGTTCGCGCAGCGGTGGGACTTCGATGGGGAATACGTTGATGCGATAAAAGAGGTCCGCCCTGAACTCGCCCTTTTCGACCAACTCTGCAAGTGAGCGATTGGCTGCGGCAATCAGCTGCACATCGAACCTGATGGGCGTTGTGCCGCCAACCGGGTAGACTTCCCGCTCCTGAATCGCCCGCAGCAATTTGCTCTGTATGCCGAGCGGAAGTTCCGAGATCTCATCCAGGAACAGGGTACCTTGATGGGCCTTCACAAACAGTCCGATTTTCCCGTCCTGCTTCGCCCCGGAGAATGCCCCGCGCTCGTAGCCGAACAGTTCACTTTCCAACAGCGCCTCGGGAATGGCGGCACAGTTAATCTTGACGAATGGTTGGTTTCTGCGGTCGCTCAAGGAATGAATGGAGTTTGCGATGATCTCCTTGCCGACGCCGGATTCGCCTGTGAGCAGAACGGTGGTGGAGAACTGAGCCACCCGCTCCGCTTCCCGCATGACTTCGTGCATGGCCGCGCTGACGTAGATGGGAACCGTTCCGGATAGCTGCGAGATCCGCTCCCGGAGTCCCTCCAGTTCGCGGCGGTAGTCTTCCTTCTGTTGCCGCGTCCGCTCCAGCTCTGACTGAAGCCGAAAGACTTCGGTGAGGTCGCGGGATGCTACCACAATGCGTTCCAGTTTGCCCGATTTCGTCAAAATCGGGTTGCCCGAGCAGACCATCGGGTGTTCGCCCTCCTTGTGCATAAGCGAGACTTTTTGGCGTTTGGCGCGCGCTTCCTGAATGACCTGGCAGACCAAGTCTCCGCAGATGACCGGTTCGGCGATGGGCTGTCCTATGAGTTGATGCGGCGGCGTGGTCCAATGAGCCGCAATGTAGTGCTCGCTGGTGCGCAGAAGTCTGCCTTCCGCATCCACCACGATGATCTCATCGTAAATCGTGGACAAAATCCCCTCCAAGTCCTGGTTCACCTGCCGCACTGAGTCCAACTCCAGAGCCATGGCTTCGACCGAGGGGAGATCCTGTATGACAAGGGCAATCCCTGACACGTGATTCCGACTGACGAGAGGGACAAAGTCCACCAACAGGGCCGGGTGTCCGTTGCGGGACGTGATGACCTGATTGAGCAAGGTGTTTTGCGTGTATCGCACGTACTGAAAGGGCGGTGTGCCGAGGAGACGATTCATACGGATGTGTCGCAAGTCCTCTTCCGTGAGGCGGAGCATGCGCAGGGCTTCCCGATTGCTATTCACCACTGCATAGTCGTTGTCGACAATCATCAACCCGCGAGGAATGGATGAAAACAACTTTCGCAGCCAGCCGATTTCGCTGTTCGACTCGTCAGAGACGATGCTCAGCAGAAAATCCTCACGCAAAATGTACCGCAACCCCTGTTCCGTTTCAACCAAGGTTACCTCGTCGGACAGTACGTCCAAGGCCATCGTGGCCAGGTGCGGATACGGGATGACGCGCAGCGGAGGGCTGGTGAACAAGTCATCCAGTGACCGTTTGTCCTTCGGCGCCTGCATGGCCAATAACAGGGCAAAACTCTTGACAGCCATCATCTGATTTCCCACGCGTCGAAAGACGACTGGATGATCTTCCATTCGCAGCCGTTCGCAGCACACATCGAGGTTGGTGTCGTCGTCAAGCACGACGGGATCGCGCAGACAGTCCATCAGGTTCAAAGGAACACACCACCCTCCCACCGGGGATGCAGGTTATGCACGGGTGCATTACATATTCATCCGTGCCTCATTCTTGTACCGAAACATAGCACGAAAATACCAATTCTTCAATCATTTCAGATTGGCATGATCGTTGCTAAGTACTATGGGCAAGGCCATGAGGAGAGGAGGGCCCACCGTTGTTGCAAAGCAGTTCCACCTTTCTGTATAGCAATCCCGACTACCGCGCTGCCTCCGTTGTCCTGTTCGGCGTACCCATGGACTACACGGTGTGTTTCCGACCGGGCGCCAGGTTCGGACCGGCGCACATTCGGCAGGCATCGTACGGCCTGGAACCGTACAGCCTGCAGTTTGGGGACACGCTGCTGCATCGCTCCTATCACGATGCGGGGGATCTCGTGCTGCCGTTCGGGAATGCCAAGGACAGTCTGTTGCGCACCGAAACGTATGTCTCCGGCCTAGTGAAGGATGGCAAGACGCCCTTCGCGCTCGGTGGAGAACACCTGATCTCGTTGCCCATCATTCGCGTGCTTCACGAACATCATCCTGATCTTCACGTGATTCACCTGGATGCGCACGCCGATCTGGCCGACGTGTATTTTGGAGAATCCGTCACACACGCGACCGTCATGCGGCGCGTGCTCGATTTTCTTCCACACAACCAATTCGCCCAGTTCGGGATTCGCTCGGCGGACTGGTCCGAACTCGAATTTGCCGCAGCCCGTCCATTGCGGCAGTGCACCATGGATGTGGCCGAACCGCTGGCGCAATGGCTGGCCGAGGTTCCGCAGGCCACGCCCTTGTACGTGACCGTGGATATTGACGTGCTCGATCCGGCGTTCGCCCCGGGCACCGGCACCCCGGAGGCGGGCGGGATCTCGCCGCGGGAGCTGTTTGCCGCATTGGGCCTATTGCGCGGGCGAAACGTGGTCGGCGCGGACTTGGTGGAGGTGGCCCCGCAGCTCGACGCGTCCGGTTGCACGGCCGTGCTCGGCGCGAAGATTGTTCGCGAAATGTTGCTGACCCTGTTTGAAGGAACGGCGCGGGGGTCGGACGCGGGGGATGATTCCGGCCGGTTGAATCAGGCCCAAAAATCCATGGAGGTGGCAAATCATGCCCGACTATAAGCACATTTACGATTACACCCAACAGGTGCTCGAACTGATTTCGCAGTCGCATATCACTCCGGAGACCGCCAGGTGGGTGACGCAGGAGACGTTGGATGGATTTCGGGATCACGTGAATCCAGGGTTTCTCGAGTACCGCAAGTCCGTGACGCTGGGCGGATTGGATGCAGCGGTGGAGTGGGCGGACGCTGGTGCCAACGGCTTCGTGGATGTGAACGGCAAGCATTACATCGACTGTCTTGGCGGATTCGGCATCTATAACGTGGGCCACAGGCATCCGAAGGTGGTCAAGGCGGTGGTGGATCAACTGAACCGTCAGGCGCTGCACAGTCAGGATCTACTCGATCCGCTCCGCGCCATGTTGGCCAAAATCCTCGCCGACCTCACACCGGGCAATCTGCAGTATTCCTTTTTCACCAACAGCGGCACCGAATCCGTGGAGGCCGGGTTGAAGCTGGCGCGGGCGTACCAGCGCACCAAGCCGACCATTCTCGCAGCGACCAAGGCGTTCCACGGCAAGAGCTACGGCTCGCTGGCAGGGACGGCCAAAGGCGTATTTCGACGTCCATTCATGCCGCTCTTACCGGGGGTGCGGCATGTACCGTTCAACGATGTGGACATGATGTACAAAACCATGCAGGCGTGCCAGATGGTCGGGGAAGACGTGGGCGCGGTCCTGCTCGAACCAATTCAGGGCGAGGGGGGTGTCAACATTCCGGATGATGATTACCTGCCTGCGGTCCGTGAATTGTGTAATCAGTTCGGAGCGCTGCTGATTCTGGACGAGGTGCAGACGGGGATGGGACGAACCGGGAAGATGTTCTGCTGTGAACACTACGATGTAGTCCCGGACATCCTGTGTTTGGCCAAATCGTTTGGCGGCGGAGTCATGCCGGCGGGAGCTACCATCGCAACCGAGGCGGTCTTCTCGCGGTTGTTTGATGATCCCTTCCTGCACACCACCACGTTTGGCGGAAATCCGCTCGCCTGCGCGGCGGCGATTGCGAACATTCACGTCCTGATTGAAGAGCGTCTGCCGGAGCGGGCCGCCGCGATGGGGGATTACATGCTCAGGGGCATGCGGGAGGCCGTGAAGGGCCACGAGGGCAAAGTGGTGGAAGTGCGAGGCAAAGGTCTGCTCATGGCGATTGAGTTTGTCGACAACAAGGTCGGCTACGAGGTGGCCAAGCACATGTTCGAGCACGGTGTTCTCGTCGCGGGAACGCTGGTGAACGCCCAGACGATTCGCGTGGAGCCGCCGCTCACCATCGGTCAAGCGGAGGCGGACAGAGTGTTTGAGGTGTTGGCCGGGGCGCTGGCGAGCACGAATGTGCGTCTATGAGAGGGTGAAACAACAACGGTTGAATGCATGAAACAGGGTCCGAGGTGGAGGCGATATGGGGTATGTCCCAGACCAACGAACTAAAGCACAATGTGCTGACCAAAGCGGATTCCATCATCATGGGGGTGGCGGGCACCGCGCCCGCCTACTCCCTGTCGGCGAGCACCGCCGCATTAATTGGGGCCGTGGGGCTGATGGGCCCCGGCTCCATTCTGTACGCGGCGGTGGTGATGTTTGGCATCGCCTTTGCGTTTATGTATCTCAATCGGTGGAGATCGGACGCGGGTGCCAGCTACGCCTGGGTGGGACGGGCCATCAGTCCATCGCTCGGCTTCATGAGTGGATGGGGGCTCGTGGTGGCGACGTGTCTGTTCATGATTGCGGGATCGTTGCCGGCGGGGTCGGTGACGCTCGACCTGATTGCGCCGTCGCTCGACAGCAACGTGTTGGCGGTGACCGCTGTGGGGGCGGTGTGGTTTCTGGCGATGAACATCCTCATCATGTTGGGGATTCAAATCACCGCAAAATTCCAGAAAATTATGACCATCATCGAGGTGCTCGCGCTGTTGGTGATTGCCGTGGGCGCGTTTGTGAAGTTTTCCGCCCATCCGGTTCAGCCGTTCTCGTGGTCGTGGTTTTCCCCAGCTCATTTTGACCTGGGCACGTTCATGTCCGGATCGTTGGTCGCTGTCTTTTACTACTGGGGATGGGATGTCACGGCCAATCTGACGGAGGAGACCGAGGATAGAAACCGGGCGCCGGGCTACGGCGGCGTGTTCGGTATGGTGGGTATCTTCGTGCTATTTGAGGTCATGCAAATTGCGTGTCAAATGGGCCTCACCCAAGACCAGATCAGCAAGGCCAGCACCAACCTCCTGCCGGTGGTGGGCGACATGATCTTTCCTCGCCCCTGGGGAGACATTGCGATTCTGGCGGTGCTCATCAGCACCATCGCCACGTTGGAAACCTCGTTGCTCCAGGCCAGCCGCACGCTGTTCGCGATGGGAAGGGACAGAGTGATTGGGGAAAAGTTCGGGCAGCTGCATCCGCGATTCCAAACGCCGTGGTCGGCGGGCATCGTGATTGGCATTGTCGCGCTGGTGTTGTTTGTGCTCTCCAGTTTCAGTTCTACCGTGAACGCCTTGATGACAAGCGCTATCAACGCCATTGGCTTACAGATTGCGTTTTACTACGGTCTGACCGGGTTCGCCTGCGCCTGGTACTACAGGCGGCTACTCACTCGCAGCGTGGGAACGTTTGTCATGCGGGGGCTGTGGCCCGTGGTGGCGGCACTTTTCCTGTGGTCCGTGGCACTGTATGACATTCCTCAGCTCGGTTGGACCACCGATGCCATCGGAATGGGCGCCTTATTGATTGGCGTCTTTCCACTGGTATATTACCGCCTCAAGTATCGAAGTTCGTTCTACACATCCGGGCGTGAATGGGCGGAGGTGGGGGTTGTCCCGCCAGCGGCCGCCAGCGCATCCGAGTGACACGTACGGTAGGAGCACACCACCAAGCCCTGGCCAGGGGTGGACCGGTGTGCTCGTCGCTTCTCCACACGTGCCTCTCGAATGACACTTTGAAAGAGGAATGACCCGAGGACTACTTTGTAAAACTGGTCCGGATGACACCCGGCGATATATTGGACGGCATGAATCACCGAACTCCGAACGACGTTGGATGAGATGGTGGGCGCTCACGCGACGTCAAGCCCGGAACGGACATTCCTGCTGAATCTCTGAACGGCAGACATGGTGTGGTAAAAGAACGAGATGAAGAGGAGGGAAGCGTGAGTTCGTCTCTCACCCGCGCGGCACATGTGAAATCATCACGGACTTGTGAACGGGGGTGTGAGGAAGCGGGGCTTTTTC
The DNA here is from genome assembly GCF_000429525.1 of Alicyclobacillus contaminans DSM 17975. Lineage (GTDB taxonomy): Bacteria > Bacillota > Bacilli > Alicyclobacillales > Alicyclobacillaceae > Alicyclobacillus_A > Alicyclobacillus_A contaminans. The sequence continues at coordinate 26,813 of NZ_AUCA01000001.1, forward strand.
TTTTCTTCATTGAGTGCGCTGTCCAATTCAATCAGACTCGACTGGAGTGAGGAATGTAGTCACTATTTCCCGGAAAATGTCGAGGGTTGCCGACGGTGACTGGTACGGGGTGTAACGCGCGTCCCGAAATGCTGCACCAAAGGTTGAAGGTTTGTTCAGTCCAGTTGGGCAAAATCGGCGGTACACTGACCGTCTCTGACAGTGGGGATAACTGGACAAAACAACAGGATGCCCACACCGGGGCATCCTGTTTTCACATGCAGAGGTCACCCCTCGCCCAAAACGCAAGAGCGAATGGTCTGGCTCTTTGGTTTATGGGCACGCTGGGTGATGGTGTCGGGTTGCGGCGTGGTCCGTCGGATGAAGAACGACAAGATGAACGCCACTACTGCGAGTGCCGTCGCGACCATGAATGCGTCGTTGATGCCCATGACGGTACCCTGCCGGATGGCTTCCGCAGCGTAAAGTTTGTCGGTCGGCAGGATGTGCTGCTGCACCATCAACTGCGTCGCGTGCGTCTTCGCTCGGGACGTCATGATGGATACGAAGAACGCGATGCCGATGGCGCCCGCCACCATACGGAAGGTGTTGAGCATGGCGGTACCATAACGGTTCAGACTGAGCGCCAATTCGTTCAATCCCGCGGTGGTGATGGGCATCATCAGAATGGATATGCCGAACATCCGCAGAGTGTACACGACGGTCACGTAGGTGAAGGTCGTGTCGAGTTTCAGCCGTGTCAATGCGTACGTGGTGACAATGGTGAGCATCATTCCTGCCACCGCCAGCCACCGGGCGCCGAACCTGTCAAACAGCTGACCGGTGATGGGAGACATGAGTCCCATCAGGATGCCGCCCGGCAAGAGCATCAAGCCGGACAGCAGCGGTGAGAAGCCGCGGACATTCTGCATGTACAGAGGCATCAGAATCATGCCTGAAAACAGCGCCATGGTCACCAGGACGTTGATGATGGTGGTCAGCGTGAACATGGGATAACGCAAGATCCGAAATTCGAGAATGGGATGACCGACGGTGAACTGCCGCCAGACAAACAGCAGCAGACCCACGCCCCCCACCACGAGGGTGGCGATGACCGTTGTATTGTCCCATCCCTGGCTCCCGGCTTCGGAGAATCCGTACAGCAAGCCGCCAAACCCGAACGTGGACAAAATCACACCGAGCGTGTCCAGTTTTGGACGGCTGGTCTCTGTCACATTTTTCACCAGGAATATGGCCCCGATAAAGTCCATCAGGGCGATGGGGAAAATGATGAAAAACAGGACGCGCCACGAGTGGCTCTGCACAATCCAGCCCGACATGGTCGGACCGACGGCCGGAGCGAAGTTTATGGCAATGCCGAAGATACCCATGGCAAATCCGCGCCGTTCGGCCGGAAACAGGATGAAGATCACATTCGTAATGAGCGGGAACAGAATCCCCGCACCAGCGGCCTGCACCACTCGGCCAATCAGAAGCACCGGGAAGTTTGGCGCAATCCCGCAAATGAGTGTGCCCAACGCGAACAGGCCGACGCAGCTCAGATACAGTTGTCGCGTGGTAAAGCGCTCCATCAGGAACGCGGTGATGGGAATGACAATTCCGTTGACCAACATGAAGATGGTCGCCAGCCAGTCCGCCGTCGCGGCGGAGATGTGCAGGCGGTCCATGATTTGCGGCAACGCGATGTTAATCAGCGTTTGATTCAAAAAGGCGACCAGCGCACCCGCCAGCATGACGCCGAAAATGGGACCAATTCGAACGTTCGGCGCGCCCTTGACTGGAGTGCTTGTCATGGCGATTCTCTCCCTCTTTTCTCGTATGAAGAATATCAGTCGTCGACTTGCAGAATTTGAATCAGAGCCCGATGCAGCTTCAACAAGGTCTGAATATCCTCGTCGGGAAACTCCAGAAACTTCAGAAGGGCCTTGGATAATAACGAACCATTGCCGAAGGCCCGCTCTTGCAGTTGCTTGCCTTTGCCCGTGAGTCGAATGGCCACTGTCCGCTGATCTTCATTGAGTCTATCCCGCTCCACGACGCCGCACTCCACCAGCCGTTTGACGACGCCGCTGACGGTGCTGCAGCCGAGTTGGACGCGTTCCGACAACTCGTTCAGGGACAGATCTGGGGATTCCGACAGAATGCGAACCACGAGCAGCTGCACAGGCGTCAATCCCAGGTGATCCGCCTGTATGCGCATCAGGTGCCGCATGGATCGATCAACCTGTCGAAATGAGTGCAGAAGCTCCCTGGCTTGGGCGGCCTTCTGATGTTCATCCGTCAATATCCACCCTCCCTTCTACTCTTTGAATACGAATGTTTCATACGACAAATATTTCGCATGCGAACAAACGACTATACTACGCCTGTTTGCGTCAGAACTCAAGCGGCATGTGCCTCGGGAGGAATTTGTGCAATAATCCGAAGTGACAGTCTGACAAAACGCGCCGAGCACGGCCGCGAGATGCACGCGAAACGGCAGCGGCGTGGGGGAGGATGGAGACATGCGTATATCCGTGGTTCAACAGGGAAATGTGGACGCGCTGGTGATATGGATGGCTGACCGGCTGTTTCGCCTGTCGTCCGAGTGGGCGTTGGCCAACGGATTGCCGCATTCAGCAGAAGCGCTGGTGGCGCTCGGGCGGGACGGCGTACGAGCCCTGGCGGAATGGCAGCCTCGCTTACCGCAACTCCCGGATGCCGGAGATTGGGTCGAGCCATCGGATGTGGTGTTTCTGCCGCCGGTTCCACGAGGCCGAAAGATCGTGTGCGTTGGCCTGAATTATCGAAAGCACGTGGAGGAAACACACTTGGACGCTCCCTCTGCGCCCCTGCTCTTCAGCAAATTCGACAACGCGTTGACGGGCCATGACGCGGTGGTGGCACGGCCGCGACAGACAACCCAGCTGGATTACGAAGCGGAGATTGCGGTGGTGATGGGCAGGAAGGCGCGCGATGTGCCAGAGTCTGACGCCTTGGACTACGTGCTTGGACTGACGCTGGCCAACGACCTCTCTGCGCGGGATGTTCAGTTCGCTTCGTCCCAGTGGCTGTTGGGGAAAACCTACGACGGATTTTGCCCCATCGGTCCCGCGCTGGTCACTCTCGACGAATGTCCGGACGTGCACAACATTGGTCTTCGCTGCAGCGTGAACGGCGAGTTGCGACAGAACGCCAGCACGGCGCAGATGATCTTTTCGTTTGAAACGTTGATTCACTACGTCTCGTCCCAATTCACCCTGGAGCCGGGGGACGTCATTCTGACGGGCACGCCGGACGGGGTCGTGCTGGGGCAGCCGGAAGAGGAGCGCCATTGGCTGCAACCGGGAGACGAGGTGGTGGTGGAAGCGGAGGGCCTGGGGCGTCTGCGCACGGTGATTGAGTGACGGACGCCCTGCCGCGCCTACTCAATGAGGTTGAGGGCGCGGCATTTCTGGACCGCTTCCAGGCGGCTGGTCACGTTCAGCTTCCTGTAGAGGTTGGTCAACCGGTTTTCCACCGTCTTCACACTGATGAACAGTTGCTGCGCCATTTCCGCATTGCTCTTTCCTTCGGCGAGCAGCCGGATCATCGTCCAGTCGATGGCTCGAAACTCCGAAATGTCCGTGGTGGGCTGCAGGCGCATTCTGCGGAACAGAGTGATGGGGACTACGGTTTCCCCATCGAGTATGCATTCGATGGCGCGCTGGACGCGCTGGAGCGGCATGCTCTTCGTGATGAAACCGCTGATGCCAATCTCCAATAAGCTCGCCAAGCTGGACTCGATGTCCGTGGTGCCCGTGTACACAACGATGTGCACGTCGTCGTCCATGGCTCGAATTTCCGAGGCCACCTTGATGCCGTCCATGCCGGGCAGGTGCAAATCTACAATCACCATGTCCGGCTGGCTGTTGCGAAGTTGCTCCAGTGCCGCAGGTCCGTTGTCCACCACTTGAATGTTGGCTGCGGCGTTCATCTGTTCCAAAAGCATGCGCAGGCCGAAGGCGGTACCCGGATGGTCTTCGACAATCAATACCGACTGAATGGCAGGCATGGTGAGATCATTCCATCCTTTCTGTCGACGCGGGGTGAAGTGGGAGCGTCATGCGCAGCACCGTGCCCGTGGCACTGCTGGATTCCACCTGGATTTGTCCGCCGCTGCCCGTGACGACGAATTTGGCAATGGCCAGACCGAGTCCAAGGCCGCTCGGCTTGGTCGTGTTGAACGGAATGAAAATGTCGTCCCAGGCGTCGACGGGAATCCCAGGTCCGTTGTCCTCCACGTGAATATCCACGAAATTTCCTCGCTTGGACAATCGAACGGTGACGCTGCCGGACGTCTCCGCCTGGCTGGCGGCGTGCAGCGCGTTGTCAATGAGATTGTCCAGTGCGCGCGTGATTTTTTCTCCGTCCATGTGCCCCCACAGGGCCTCTTCTCCCGTGCGGTTGGCGAACGACAGATGAACGCCTTCTCGCTCGGCCGCAGGCTGCATGTGCAGAACCGCCTGCGCCACCAGGGCGACCAGATCGCATGGACCGGGATGCAGCTTTCCGGTGCGGAGAAATTCGGTGAACTGACCGATGATGGTGTGGAGCTGCTGACCAGCCACACGGATGTGGCCAATCAGTTCCTCCGACTTGGCCTTGTCTCCTGAAACGCGAGGCAGCAGTTCGAGTAAGTTGTTCACCGTGGTCACTGGATTGCGCAGTTCGTGAATCAGCGCGGATGACACGAGGCCGAGAAAAGCCATGGCGTTCGCCCGTTCATCGCGAATGGTTGCCGCCACCTCGTGCACGAAGTGGTTGAAGTTCTTGGTGGCGGTGCTCACCTGGTGCGCCAGTTCACCGATTTCGTCGTTGCGGAAAGTCGGCAGTGCCAGTGCGTTGCGGTTGCCATCGGCCAGGTTGGCCACCTGGGCTGTGATGTGACGCAGCGGCCTCACCACGTACCCGGACACGAAAAAGCTGATGATGGCGACAATCGTCAATAGCAGCAGCATGATCCACAGGTTGTCCCTCATCAGCTCTGAGAGACCGGCAGTGACCTGGCCGTAATCGGAAACAAAGCCCACCACGTAGGTGGCTCCGCCGTACGGAATGGGAACAAACGTTTTCAGCACGCGCTGGTTGAGCAGGGTCTCCACCTCGTATTGGGGCGCATTTTTTTCAACGGTCTGCTGAATGAGACGTTCGTCATCGGCCATGTTTGGATAATTATAGCTTCCGACCAATGTTGGTAGGTTTTTGAAGTCTATCCACGTTTGCCCGTCGTTGTGATACACAATCGGCGTCTTTCCAAAGGTCTTCGGATTGAACACCGTGACGTCCAGCAACGACGAACTTTGGGACAGGATGCGTTGAATCAGGTGATCCAACCCGATGGTCGTCGCGTATTGAGAAACGGCGGACGTTTCGACAAACGGATCGATGATATAGTTGGTCTTGCCGTCATAGTAATAACCCCACTTGTCGATCTGGGATGGGTTGGATGTGGCGTTGGCCCACGGACCAGACCAGAAGTGCGGTGCGGTGTCACCAAAGCCGACCGTGACAGGCTTTTGGTTCAGCAGTTCGTTGAACGCTTGGAACCAACCCGACATTCGCTTGGTGCTCAGGCCAATTTCCTGTGGATTGGACGACTTCACGCCGACGATGTCGTCCCCTTTGCGCTGCAGCAGGGTGATGTCAGACACGCCCAACTGTTTTGTCAGTCGGACCAACTCCTGGTTCGACACCTTGGCGGCGTCCGGGTTGAGCGCGAATTCCGCGGCGATGGCTGCTATTCGCAACTTTTCGCTGATCATCTGATCCATCGCCTGCTCGCCTTGTTGGAACTCCGCCAACTGTGACCCCACTTCACTTGCCAGCTGAACGTTCTGTTGAACGGCGCTGTGAATCAAAATGTGCCGGGTTGTGAGATAGTACAGGCTGCCCGCTGAAAACAGCAGTACGGAAAAACATATCATGAATACGCAGAACATTTTTGTGCGCAGGGGAAACTTCGCGGTTCGGATCATTTGGCCCCCCCCTTGTCAACCCCATATTTTATCGAATTCTGAAGAGATGTGATAAGTTTTTTTCCGATAATGAAGTATCCCGGTATGAGCAGATGTGCCAGTTGGCCCGGCGTGGCAAGGAAGAAGAGGAGCGGGCGCCGTGGTAGGATTAATTTTCCTTTTATGTATGAGTGTGCGAATTTAACATAAGGGGATGTAGGGGATTCCCCGTATTATCCCCTGATTTCTGTTCTGGGGCGGGCGAACGGCGGGGGAGGCTGTATAATTGATTGCGTAAGGACAAGTTGTTTGGTTACTTGGTTCCTTCGCGACCGGGAAACAAGTTCGCCAGGCACACCCGAAATACCTCGCGGAATTTGCTGCGGGGTTCTTTTTTTATTTTTTACGACGAACGGGATGAGGATAGAAAGCAGGGACCAGGCTACAGTGTCCTGTTCTCCCACGCGGGAAAGCAAGCGTATCACACAGCTGCGTTCGACATGAAGAGAGCCGATGGGGCGTTGGCATCATTGAGCATCGGAAGATTCTGAAATTCACCACAGCAGCGGAGCGAAGGTTCTGACCATGGGTTATGTAAGATAACATCACGTGATTTTCAGGAGGGGTGAGCCATCTCAGGTGCGCAATGGGCTGTACAACCCTGGCTGAGAGCGTATCATGGAGGTAATCGACAGACAGTGTGGAAAACGGCACAGATTCCTAGGGCGATTCCCACGGTGGTGCGCAAAGGAGGGAACGCATTTGACAGACGAATCCACGCAGCGCGGAGATGCCACGTTTGACCATCGTTACGCCGATCTGTTCTCTTTGAGCGAATCAGGGCAAATTCGCATCACCGCCAACCATCGGCCGGCAGTGGAGGCGGTGTACCTGGAGAATTGGCCGGGGCTTCTCGATTACGTTTACACCTATACAGAAGAATGGATGATCCGCGACGACGTGGCGGACAAGCTGTACCCGGCGCTGCGAAATACGTTTCACCCGGAGCAAAAGGTGGACGTGCTGGTATCGAGTCTGGAACTCTGGGGACTGCAGGTGTGCGCGGACGTGACTGCGGCGCTGTGCCTGTTGGAGGCGGATGCGGCCGTGTACGGCAATTCTGCGTTCATTCTGCAGAAGATTCGTAAACACGCACGAAGTTACTCGACCTACATTGCACGCCGGGAGCGGGAATTGATACTGCGCCCCGCACTGGAGAACAGCCTGCTCCAGCCGGGCGATGGATTCTATCTGGCCGCACCTCTGTTGTCCAGCGAGATGGAGTTCTTTCGCTGGAACATGCGGTGGATGAGTGAAGCGCTGCTGCGGCGCAGGCCCGCGATGGAGGAGGCTTTCATGCGAGCGGAGGAACCGGACGTGCGGTGGGACGTGGGGCCGGTGGTTCTCGACATTCTGTACAACATGGCGGTGATAGCGGGGTTCGTGGCGCATCGGCAGGATTTCAAACGATACTATCAATCTCTCGAATCGGCGAGATGAGACGTGGGCATGCTGGAGCGGACTGTTGCATCGGGCGCGGAAGGCAACACGCGGGAGGGGCGCGGTGCACCCCGCCCCTTGTCTCCGCTTGGTCGGCGATGGACGCTGTCAGGATCTCTCCTGCAGTTGCAGGCGGATGAAATACCGGTTGCTGAGTCCGTCCAACATCTTGGAGATCCCGTCGAGCTTGGAGCTCAATTCGCGTCCTTCGTATTCCCCTTCTATGGAGATCTCAATGTTTCGTTGACCAAATTGGCGAATGGGTTTGGGGGTGACAGCGGCGGTGGCGATTTCGTCCACAGCATCCGCGGACGAGTTCTCCGCCTGTTCTGCTCGAGCGGCTTTGAGGGCGCTAAGTCCGCCACGGTAACGAGGCAAATCGGACAGTTTGGTGGCGACCGGTTTGGGCAATTCCCAACTGGAGGTGGAAGCTCGCGGTCGCGTTGGAACGTTCAATTCGTGCAGCAGCTTGTAAAAGACATTCGGATCCATATTCCAAAAATCTCGAATATCTTTTGTCTTGTATCGCTGACGCCAATCTGCCAGCTTCTCTCGCTGTTCTTCCTTGGACAGTTGCTGAAATTCTTCGAACGGCAACACATCATCGAGCGGCATTTTTTTATTCCACGACCTTTCTGTACCTTTTTCTGCAGCGAACACCCAATGTGTGTCGATGCTCAAAAACAGTTTAACAAAATTTGATTTCTTGTTGTATGAAAAAATTTTGCAATCGTTATGTCATTTCCATTGGAATTGTCTAAAATTTTCAGGACATACCCAAGGAACTTTGCAGGGCAGCAGGGAAGGACGGGGGCCGGGGCGGCAGTCCCCGGCCAAAATCGCAGTGCAGGTCAAGGCGCCGCGCCCACCGTGCTACCGACAGTATGGACGGCACCGCTTGCCGCACCGCCCACCGCGTTGGTGGCACCACCCGTCGCGGTGATGATACTGTTGAGCGTGTCTCCTGCTGCACTCCCGATTGAGCCAGTCCCGCCGCTTGGTGCGCCGGATGATCCGGGCGCATGATCCGTGCTTCCCGAAGCGGTGTTCGCAGGGAGAGGGGATGTTGGAAGTGCGCCGTTCGCGCTCCCCTGGCCGCTTTGTCCCACGGGGGCCCCGCCGCTCGAGCCTAGTTCAGTTGGGCGACCCCCGATGCCGGTGGCATCAGGAGAGGATGTCGAGGTCCATCCACCGGGTGCCGCATTGACCGGGGACAGCCGCGTCCCGGCATCCGTGAGGCCCGTTGAACTGCCTTTGGTGCTGGTGGGCGCCTCGGCGTGGGCCGTTTGAAGCACGATGTTGGAAGCGTTCCCATGATGGCTGCGAATCAAAGACATGCCGAAATAGCCGATGGCGGCGCAGCTCGCCACGCCCGTGACGGAGAGTGCGCTCATCGCCCAACGGTGACGCGGGAGATGCATGGGCAAGCCTCCTTTCGACAAACGATTCAGCGTGCCGGAAACATGGGTGTAAATTCAATGTAGGGCAATCGTAGAAAAAAGTATGTCGAAAACTGTCAGATAAGACCGGGTTCGCAAACATTTGTTGATCCACCGCGAGCTGCCTGTCCAATCCGTTCCAGATAGGCAAGCGCATAGACCCTGCACTCGCCATCCCAAAAGAAAGCGTTTATCCTAGAGTTGACACAAAATCCGCGAGCTTCTGAAGGTTTGATCGATGTTCGCATTCTGGGAGTGTTGTTCATGAGCCATTGGAAGGAAGCATTGGCTGCCGCGTTGGGACGGCCGGATGCCGTTCGGACTGGAGATTCGGTGCGGAATCAGCACGCGGGCGATTTAACCTACCACACGCCGCACGCACCGGATGCCGTGGTGTATCCGCGGTCGACCGTCGAAGTGGCCACGGTGCTCCGGTTTGCCAACGAGCATCGCATTCCCGTCACCCCCTACGGTGTCGGCACCAGCCTGGAGGGGCACACCATCCCGCTCATGGGCGGAATCACCCTGAACATGACCGAGATGAATCAGATTCTTGAAGTGCGGCCCGGAGACTTCTTGGTTCGCGTGCAGCCCGGTGTTACCCGCGTGGCGCTGAACCATCATCTGCGCTCCTACGGCCTGCAATTTCCACTGGATCCGGGGGCGGACGCCACGCTCGGCGGCATGTGCGCCACCAATGCGAGCGGCACCACCGCCGTTCGCTACGGCGTCATGCGCAACCAGGTGATGGATCTCGAGGTGGTGCTGGCGGACGGCACCGTCATTCGCACCGGCAGTCAGGCGTTCAAATCGTCGGCGGGTTATCATTTGACCGGGTTGTTCGTCGGGAGTGAGGGCACACTCGGGGTCATCACCGAACTGACGCTGCGGCTGCACGCGATTCCGGAGCACACCGCCGCGGCGCGAGCCGTGTTCGCGAGCGTCCGCGACGCCTGTCAGGCGGCGTACGACATTATCGCGTCCGGGGTCCCCATCGGTCGGGTGGAATTGGTCGATGCCCTGACCGTGTCGGCGGTGAATCGGCTCAAGGGGACGGATTATCCGGAACAACCCACCCTGTTCCTGGAGGTCCACGGCACTCAGGCAGCCGTCGCGGCGGATCTGCAATTGGTGTTGGATATCTGCCGCGAGAACGGTGCCAAGGCTGTGGTGCAGGAGACCGATCCGGCGCGGCGCCATCAACTCTGGGAAGCTCGCCATGACGCCGCGTTGGCGATATCTGCGACCGCCCCGGGCAAGAAGATGAAAATCACGGACGTCTGCATGCCGCTGTCGGAGTTGCCGGATGCCATTCACCATGCGCGGACGACGATTGACGCTCGAGGGATATACGGCGCCATTCTCGGGCATGTGGGAGACGGCAATTACCACGTCCAGTTCATGGTGAATCCGGAGGACAAGGCGGAGTTGCGCGCGGCGGACGAGGTCAACGCCGAGCTCGTCCGCTACGCGTTGGCCCGCGGGGGCACATGCACCGGGGAGCACGGCGTTGGAATCGGTAAAATGGGGTTCCTGCGTGAAGAACACGCGTCCACCATCGGGCTGATGCAACAGATCAAACGCGCGTTCGATCCGAACAACATCTTGAACCCAGGCAAGGTCTTCACGATGGAGTGAAGCCTGCGCTGGCTGGGCCTTCACATGCAAAACCGCCCCAGGTCCATCGCCGCGGGGCGGTTTTGCGCACATTGGACACGGATGACACCGTCAAGCACCGGACATCCTCAGCCTGCCGTGACGTTGTTGGACGCGTTGCGCCGGGACTGGTAGTGGCCGAGCCAGCACTGCTGAAAGTCGTCTTCAGTTAATTCGAACACTTCATCCGCTTCTTTTCTCAGTTCGGTCGGTTGCCCCGGTGTCAGTACGACCTCCACAATCTTGCCCAGTTTCTTGATCTCCTGAATCGGTGTGATATAGTCCGTGTCTCCACTGAAGATAATGGCCGTGTCATAGCTGTTAGTGTACGCGCCAATCAGCAGTTGCGTCGCCAGATTTACGTCCGTGCCTTTTTCTACGGGGATGTACGTGTTGGGATTGTTGGGGTCGAAGGGGACGCCGGGTATTTTGAGTTTTTGAATCCAGCCCTGAACCACGGTGAAACGGGGAATGTGGCTGAGCGCGGCGACCAACCCCTGCTGCTGCGGATCGTTCACAGTGTAGAAGTACGAGCGCAGGAGTTGTCGGTTGGGTCGCTTGTTGACCACGAGATCGCACATCTGTTGAAAGTTGTAGCGCGGAGGCTGCTTCAAGTAAAACTTGCAGGCGTGATAAAAGTTGTTGCCATCAATAAAAACCATCACTCGTTCCACAGAATTCCTCCTTTTGTGTAGTAAAGAAGGTCAGGCGTACCTGACCTCCCCTTAATACAATATGCGGTTAATGAAGCCGTAGCAACATTAACGTCCAGATACCCCTCGAGAGTTCGTCCAACTCCCGAGCACCGTTGCTGAAAATATAGTATGCAATCCGATAGAAAAATGCAAGACCCTGTCGAATCATGGCGGATTATTTTCTCGCTCACCGTCACAGAGCCATGGGTTTATGAGAATTCTATCATTGAAAATCCATAGCTTCTCGGTATGATGGAAAAGAAGTCAGACGGGACCATGATGGTGTGGAACGCTTCGTTTGCACGGAACGTGGTCGCACGAAACCTGTCGGGTCCTGCGGTTGTCCCGACGACAATACAGGAGGGTGACAGTGCGCCTGTTACGTTTGTCTCTACTGCTGCTGTTGGTAGGATTGTACACCTTCGTATCCAGCTCACTTCTGATTTTTCATGGGCCGTTCAGCGGTCTGCGCGAGTATATCATTGATTCGTTCACCACATCGAGGCACGGCTATTTGTTGCGTCCACTCTCTCTGTTCACGCTGTCGCAAAAGGTGATTGACGAACATAACCCCAACCTGTCGGCGGGGGCCGGCAGATCTTCGGAACAAGAATCGCGGGACTTCCGCAGTCTGAGCGGAGACAATCGAATTGAGTACAAGACCTACACCGGGAAGACGTTCACTGCGCAAATCCTCTTGGTGCACAATCCCCTGCGCCTGCAGGTGGCGGTCACAGGGCGCCTCGGCGATGTCGGGGAATCGGTCAGCGATATGGTGCAGGAGCACCACGCGGTCGCCGGGGTCAACGGCGGCGCGTTTCAGGATGTGGGATGGCACGGCACAGGCGGTGTGCCGCTCGGAATCACCATCTCCAATGGCAAGGTGGTACAGGCTTCCTCGAATCAACAGTCTGTGATTGGATTGACGGCACAGGGGGCATTGATTGTCGGCGATTACACGTTGGATCAATTAGAGGCGCTGCACGTCACCAACGCGCTGACGTTCGGACCGGTGCTGATTCAAGATGGCAAGGTGGTTGTTCAGGGGGACGGCGGCTGGGGCTATGCGCCGCGAACCGCCATCGGTCAAACGGCAGACGGGACCATTATCCTGATGGTGACGGACGGCCGCTTTGTGCACGGACCCGGTAATGTGGGGGCGTCCTTGGCCGAAGTGGCGCAGTTGATGCAGAGCTACGGGGCCGTGGTGGCCGCCAACCTCGATGGCGGCAGCTCATCCACCATGGTCTACAACGGCAAATTGATCAATGATCCAACGGACATCCTGGGCGAGCGGAAAGTCGCCACGGCCTGGATTGTCACGCGATAGGAGGGGTGAACCGTGAAAAAGCGTACGAGGCGGTTCATCGCCTTGTTGGTGGTGGCCTGTGGCATGGTCACCGTCGCGGAGTTGGCCGTGTTTTCGCACTATGAGTCGCTGTTGGGGGGGGGAAGCGTCACGGTTTCCGCACCGCCGCAGAAAACCGTACAGTCCCTGAAAAACATCCATCCATTGAATCAGAACCCGGCGCTGATGGCCGTATCCGAAAGCACGGATAAATTTGCGTATGTGGATGAGAACAACACCTTGCACGTGATTGATCTCACCACCAATCAAGATGTCTTCACCAAGGCGCTGAATCACACGGCGGTCGCCATCACCTGGATTGGCGATGACAGCATTTTCGTGGGCACCGAGGAACCGGCCGCGGGCGGAAAAACGCTGTATCTGAGCACCATCAGCGTCGCGTCCGGACAGATTCGATTGGTCCATGCCTATCAGGGTTTCTCGAGCAGCGCCAGATTCCGGGCGATAACGTACAGCCCATATACGAACGATGTGTACGTGCTCATCGCGGGAAATACCAACAGTCTTGTGTACCACTTCGATACCATGAGTGACATGAGCCAGGTGTCCCTCGGAGGGCGCTACGTCACGGACGAGGCGGTTACGCAGACGACCAACGTGTTGTACGTGCAGGATCGCGCGAACGGTGTACCCAACGTGTTGAAGTACAGCAAGGGCACCGTGGAGCTGGTGCATACCAACAGCTGCTTGTACCGCGTGGTGAACGATGCGCTGTATTTTGGCGTGTTGGACAACCAGGGGAACGTCATTCGCATTGACAAGGACGAAAACGGACAACTTTCGGTGTACTATACGCTGACTGCGCCGACGTCTCCGGACAAAGTGTTTGTCAACGGCGACGGACATATCCTGGTGGCGAACGGAGACAGCCTACTGGACGAACAGACGCATAAAACCATCCAATTGCCGCAGAATAGTCAACTGAGTGTGCAGGCCAACGCGTGCTTGGCTTGGACGAAGGATGGAACCGTATTGGTGGTGTCATAGTTCGCCTGGAGGGACAGTGTCATGGGGAGACGGAGCCGAAGCGAGCACATCGGTGGCCTGCGGTATTTCCGCCGCGGGCGGCTGTTTGGGAAGCTCTGTCTGTGTGCTATCGCGGCGAGCTCGGTGGTCGGGTTGGTCGGGGCCGCTCCGGCTTCAGCGGCCGAGACTCGATACGTTGTCAGCGCAAATCTGAGCCAACAGTTCCCTGGAATTGTGTTTTACACCGGGAGGCCATCGGCGAAAAACGTGGCTCTGACGTTTGATGACGGGCCGGATGCCAAGTACACGCCGCAAGTGCTGGATATCCTGCGGAGATATCATGTGAAGGCGACATTTTTCGTACTCGGCGTTCGGGCCAAGAGGTATCCTCAAACTGTGCGCCGCATGGTACGGGAAGGTCACGCCATCGGCAACCATACGTGGAATCACCCGGATTTGGCGAAGATGAGCGCTTCCGAAATTCGGGATCAAATTGTGCGTACGGATTGTGTGCTGTCACCGCTGATAGGGTATCGCACGAATCTGTTGCGCCCGCCATACGGGGCGCTGAACCCGGATACGGTGCGGGTGGTATCGGCGATGGGATACAAAGTGGTGGACTGGTCGGTGGACACGCGCGACTGGGCCGGGACGCCCGTTCCGGCAATGCTTGCGATGGTCCGCAAGGACGTGCGGCCGGGGGCCATCATTCTGGAGCACTGCGGGGGCAAAGCGGATGTCAATCTGGACAACACACTGCAGGCGCTGCCGAAGATCATTGAGTATCTGCGCAGCCAGGGATACCGATTGGTGACCATTCCCGAGTTGATTGGGACCTCCCGCTAGTTGGGTATTCCGCTCGGATTGAACGGCATTGCTATCCTCTGCTACAGTGATCTCATCTGAATATGAACCTTCGGGGGGCAGGGTGAGGCACAGGAAGGTGCCAATTCCCGACCGGTGGTGACGCCGTCAGGCGAAGGCCACGAGCCGCAAGGCAGGAACTGGTGAGAGTCCAGTACCGACGGTACAGTCCGGATGGGAGAAGGGAACGGGAAACCCGGCTGATTCTGTGTTCCTTGGCGCCGAATCGCCGGGTTGTGGTGACTTGCCCCGAAGCGCGTGTTTTCTGCGGCTTCGGGGCATTTCTCTTCCCAGCAGCGCGCGACTTCAGAGGCACCGCAACGTGGTTGCTGCGGTGCGCCGATGATGCGAAGTTTGCCCTGTTGAGCGAGGCGCTGCGGAAGGTTCAATTCGGAACACCTTTGAAGGAAGGGTTTTGAATTGAAGATGGCGAAGCTGCGCATACAGGCGACCGGTGGGTCGTCGCTCGGTGTTTGGTTGCGCTCGGTGCTGCGTTCTGGGGATTGGATTCGATTTTGATTGTACCTTTGGTGCGGGTCCTGACGTCCACCCAAATTGTGTTTTTGGAGCACGTGCTCCTCGCTCTGTTTGCACTGCCCGTGGTGTGGCGGTCGCGCGGCGGCGTCACGGCGGAAGGCGTGTGCGGAAAGGAAGTTGCCGTCCTCATGATGGAATTATTCGGTTCAGGATTTTTGCTTTCGTTATCGCTCTGCCTAGATTTGGGAATTGTGAACGTGGCCGTGCTGAAGACCGGGATTGAGCGAGGTGTCGTTCCTTCGTTCTTGCTCGGCCTGGGTTCGTCATTTGGAGACCTGGTGTACGCCGGGCTATCCATGGTCGGAATGTCACTGTTGCTGCGGTTCGCGGTGGTGCGATGGCTGCTTTGGATTGGCGGAACATTGGCGCTGGGATACCTGTCCGTGCATATGATCCGGGAATCGCTCCGCCCAAAGGCGCTGGTCCTGAACGAAGCCGGTACCGCGATCGAGTCATCCTGGATCCGGCCGTTGCTGACCGGCGTTGGTCTCGCACTGTCTTCCCCTTCGGCCATTCTCTGGTTTGCGGCGGTGGGCGGCAGTGTGATTGCTGCCACCACGCGTACAGGCGCACTGGGGGGATCCTCTCTGGTCTTCTTCCTAGGCTTTTTCACCGCCGGCGTGTTGTGGTCGGCGGTCGTGGCGTTCGTCAGCGGCCAGGCGCGGCGCTGGCTCGGGACATCGCTGCTTCGCGGGGTGTCCTTACTGTCCGCGGCCCTGTTCGTGTATTTCGCGTGCCGCGTTTTTCTCAATGGCTTGCACACGTTGGTCTGATCCGCATGGAAACCGTGGGCGTGCCTGTGCACTGGCGGCTCCTTCCATCTGGCGGACGGCATGGCGATGGTTTTGCTGCTGTTGGTGTTGGCAGGCTTCGCCGTGGTGTTTTTCTCGGCCGGCTTGGTGCAGTTGCGATACAGTTGACGGAAAAGCAATGGGGCTGCCGAGCAGACCCATTGGGTCACATCTCGGCAGCCCTTCGTTGCCCGCTCACTCACGCTTCCGTCGGTTGGCTGCGTTTGCGCGGATTGGAGATCTGAACTTTCCCGACGAACACCGTCAACAGCGTGCCGACCAGGACGAATGCCAGCCCCCAGAGAAACACGCTGTGCAGCGAGGTGACGAGCGACGACTTGAGAATGGGCACGAACTGCTGCGAGAATTGAGCTGGCATTTTGGCCAGCGCCTCCGGGCTGAGCAGCGACGAGTACAGGCTCTGCGCATTGCCGTGAATCATCGTCTGCAGCTGCTGGGTCGCCGGATTGTTCGCGGGCAGATGCTGAAACAACGGCGCCGTCTTTTCCGAGAGCACGTGGCTTGACCGATTGTTGAGCACTGCGCCGAGGATGGTCATGCCGAACGTGCCGCCGATTTGCCGGAAAAACTGGCTGGATGACGTCACCACGCCGAGTTCCGACTTCGGGAAGCTGTCCTGCAGTGCAATCGTGAGAATCGGGAACACGAGCCCCATGCCCAGTCCCAGGATGACCATGTAGACGGACACCGTAAACCCGGATGTGGACACCTGAATCATCGACAGGAGGCCGAAGCTGACCGCCATGATGATCATGCCGAGCGCCAGTTGCACGCGGACGCCAATCTTCAGCACCAGTTGACCGCCGAGCACACTGCAGGCCATCATCGCAATCATCATGGGCGTCATGGCCGTGCCCGAGGTGGATGGGCTGATGCCAAGAATTCCCTGCAAGAACAGCGGCACAAACATGATGGATCCGAACATGCCCACCGCCATCAGAAAGCCGACGGCGTTAATGGTGGTGAACACGCGGCTCTTGAACAGGCGCAGCGGGATGATGGGTTCCGACGCCCGTTGTTCCGCTACGGCAAACAGCGCCAGCGCCACCACGGCCAGGGCGAACAGGCCCAGAATCTGCCACGATGTCCAGGCGTAATCCTTGCCGCCGAAGGTCAGTGCCAGCAAGATGCTCACCACGCCAACCACCATGGTGACAATCCCGGCGATGTCGAATTGCACCTTGCCCTTGCGAGAGTGGCTCGGCAGACCGAGGGCAATCAAAATCATCGCGGCGATGGCCACGGGCAGATTGATGTAGAACACCCACCGCCAGGTCAACGCGTCGACAATCCAACCGCCGATTTGCGGACCAATCACCGAGGACAGCCCGAAGATGGCGCCGAACACACCTTGCCACTTGGCGCGGTCTTTGCCGGAGAACAGGTCTCCGATGATGATCATGGCCATGGGCATCATGATGCCGCCGCCGAGGCCCTGAAAGCCGCGGAACCAAATCAATTGGGGCATCGTTTGGGCCATGCCGCAGAGCGCCGACCCGGCCACGAAAACAATCAGCCCCGTCAAGTACACCACGCGGCGTCCGAGCAGGTCAGCGAGCTTTCCGGCAATGGGCACCACGGTGGTGGATGTCAGCATATATGCGGTGGTCAACCAGGTCATCAGGCCCAGTCCGCCCAACTCGCCGACGATGCGCGGCATGGCCGTACCCACAATCGTTTGGTCGAGGGCGCCGAACAGCATGGCAATCATCAATCCTGCGATGAGCATGCCGCGGTGGCGAACGGTCGGCGCGGACGTTTCCATGAGGGTCTGTGTGGATTCCAACGTCATTCCTCCGTTTTGCGCGGTGAACCGAGCACCAACGGTACGTTGGTGACTTCGGCAATCTGCGCGAGATTTTCCAATGCCGAAAGGAAGGTCTCCACCTTCTCCTCCGGCATCTGAGACAAGCAATGGGATACAATCTTCCTTCGTTGTTGAAGCACGTGTTCGAGAGCCCGCCGTCCTGCTGGCGTAATGGAGAGCGTGACCACGCGGCGGTCATGGCTGGAGCGGGATCGTTTGACGAATCCGTGGTTCTCCAACCGATCCAACATGACCGTCACAGCGCTCGGATTGACCTCCATTTTGTCCGCCAATTGGGAGACGGTGCAGTCCTCCCTGCTCTGAATAAAGAACAACAGAAAGCACTGCCCGGGAGTGAGGGGAGTGTCCAACTGCTGCATGACGCCTGGCCCGAAAAAGTGTAACACCGTGTACATCGTGCGTTCAAATCGCTGCGTTTGTGATTCGGTGGATGAAGGCACACGCTTCCCTTCTTTGCATG
Source organism: Alicyclobacillus contaminans DSM 17975 (assembly GCF_000429525.1). Classification (GTDB taxonomy): domain Bacteria; phylum Bacillota; class Bacilli; order Alicyclobacillales; family Alicyclobacillaceae; genus Alicyclobacillus_A; species Alicyclobacillus_A contaminans. The sequence continues at coordinate 44,914 of NZ_AUCA01000001.1, forward strand.
GATGAAAGTTTGAGGGGTGCAATGTTTTAAAAACTAAACGTTTATACTGTATAACGAATTTCCCTTCGTGTCAACTCAACGACGGAATTCGACAACGGCACGGGCATTCGTGTCGTGGCGTGTAACAATTCGCCTTTCTACTTCGTCCCTCTTGGTGTAAGATAGATTGGATACATTCGCTACCTCAGTTCCCATTTCCATTCCATAATCCCCATTCAGCGGGCGTTCACAGAAGTTGAGCCGGGATGGCGTGGGTGCGCGGTCACCCGGATGCGCCCGGCGATATTTCCGCCAACTCCTGTGGCGCCCGACCAGTGGACGAGCGGGAGGAAAGTTATGCGAAGACAATTGGTTGCGGCGGCGTGCTCGCTGACGTTGGCGGCGGCAAGCGGTGCTGTCGGGAGCACCCCGGTTTGGGCGGATTCTGCGCCGGTCACGGATCTGGCGCCCTCCTCGAGTCTGGAGACGACGGTGACAGGCAGTCCGGACGCGACCTTTCAGGCGAGCGAGCAGCAGTACGCAGGATGGTTGACGCAGGGAGACAACTGGCGGGGATATCTGCGGCAGCAAGGGCGTTCCATTACGGTGACGCTGCCGAGCAGTGCCTCCGTTCGAACGGTTTCCATCGATATGATGCAGAACCCGGCGAGCGGAATTTACTACCCGAGCTATGTGGACGTGGAGGTCCAGAGCAACGGCCAATGGATCAAGGTGGGCCGGGTGGCCACGCACATTCCCCTGACGGACCGGCGCGTGAGCACGCAGACGTTTGCGCTGCAGTTACCCGGCGTGGAGACGACGCAAGTGCGGGTCTCGTTCCCCGTGGGCGTATGGGTCTTTGCGCGCCATTTACATATCTACGCTGCGGTCGGTGGTCAGACCGGCGGAACGGTCGCACCCATTTCCACGTCGGATTCGGGAGATGCCACGGCGAATCGGCCGCTCAGCCCAACCGATCCGGGAGTGAACGGCATCCGCAATATGCTGTTGGTCTATACGGGCAATCACACGGCTGCGGGGACGTGGACGACGCAGGATTTTCTGCCGATGGTGGGATACTCGTCGCTTAGCAGCGGGTCTTGGCAAGGGCGCATGTTTGACACCATGCTCTTCGTGCCGTACGGCACGGTCGGAGACACCGAGTCCGCGTGGCAGGACTACCTCCATGATCTGTTCGCGCCGAACCAGCAACTGGCCGCGCTCGACGCTGCAGTCGGCCAAATCAATCAACAGTTGGGCACCTACGGACAAAAGGAAAACGTCGTGCTGACGCTTCCCTATCCGGCCTACGGGGACGGCGTCTTCGGCACTGTGAACGGCCAGACCCTTTCGTTTGACGGCGGACCAGACGACGCGCTGGCGCTGCAGGCCCGCCACCAGGCGTTGCAATGGTATCTGCAACAGCTCCTCGCTGATTGGCGGAACGCGAATTATTCGAATCTCAAACTGGTTGGCCTGTATTGGGAAAACGAGGCGATCAACACGGAGCGGCCCGGAGAGGTGGCGCTCGTTCAGGATGCGGCGGCGCTCGCGCACGCGCAGTCTCTGTCCTTTTACTGGATTCCCTACTATGACGCCGAGGGTATTTCCCACTGGCGCTCCTTCGGGTTTGATGCCGCGTGGCTGCAGCCGAACTACGCGGAGCTCGGTAGCGGTGCCGACCTCGGGCGGCTGCGGAACGCCGAGCAGTATGCGACGAAGTACGGGCTCGGATTGGAACTGGAGTGCACAGGATTGGACGCCACCGGTGCGTCGCTCTACACCAACACCATCAACGAGCTGGCCGCGGACGGGTACGCGGGCAGCGTGACGCACGCCTATTACGACGCATCCAAACTGTTCACTCAGGCTTCGGGGAGTGTGGATCTGAACACGCGGCTTGTGTATGACAACACGTACCAGTTCATAGCGCGCCCTTAGGGTTTACGGGAGAGGAGAATCGAGATGCGTAACAAGAAGCACCTCCGGCGCGCCGCGGCCGCAGGGATGGCGGCGTTGCTGTGTGCGGCGGGGGAAACGTCCTTTGCCAACGCCGCTCAGGCACCGGCCGGGTTTCATCCGGTGCTGTCAACCAAGACGGTGTCGCTCAATGGGAACTTGGTGTCTTCTCCGAAAGGATTCAGCTACCAGGGAACCTCATATCTGCCGGTATATTATGTGATGCACGCGTTGGACAGCATCGGCATCCACAGTACGTGGAACGGCAGCGCCTGGCATCTCCAGGTGCCGTCCGGCATTCAGGTGGACCTGAGCCAGATCAGCGTCGGATCTGGTGACGTGTCCATCTACATCAACAATACACTGGTCAAGCGCGTATACGGCTTGGTCTACCCTGATCCGGCCTCCGGCAAACCCACCACATACCTGCCCATCTGGTACGCCATGGGTGTGTTTCAGCGGATGGGCATCACGCCGTCCTGGGACGGCACCCACTGGAACATGAAGCAGACCCAGACCGCTCCTGAGGGCCCAGCGGACACGACGGTCCAAGCGTCCACGATACCGGGAGCGGTATCCAAGGAGAAGCTGGTGGCCGATTTCGCGGCGGCGGTGGGGGCGACGGCGACCGTACCATCATCGTCGCCGTACGACGATGTTCCGACGTCCGATCCGAATGCGGGCGCCGTGCTGCAGGCGGTGTCGAACCACTGGATCACACCGTTCTCCGCGTCCCACTTCGGCGCCGGCGATGTGGTGACCCTACAGGACGCGGATCAACTCTACTGGAACTATCTGAAAATCACCGACGGTCGGTATCAGCCGGGGCAGACCTGGAGCGCCTGGGCGGATGACACGGAGTTGACCAACGGTGTTCAGCAAACCGAGTACCTCATGGCAGACGACGAACAGAAATGGATGGCCAACCTCACGGATCTGCTCCGCGGATACTCGGCATCCACCGAGGGCACGGCAACACTGCGCTACACGCCGGAAGAGGAATACGCAGCGACGTTTTCAAAGGCCGTCACCGCAACAGGAACTCCGGTCTTCACGTCGACCACAGACATCCAGACGGCCATTGTGAACACCTACCGATTCTTCAACAGTGTGACGGTTCAATACGGTGCCGACGACGTCACCGTGCGTCTGCCGTTGGCGGCGGACGGGACCTGGTTTGTGTACGGATCGAGCACGCAAGACGTGTCCTACAGTCTGGACGGCGGCGCGTCTTGGACGACCGCGGATGTGTTTGACTCCACTCGCCTGTCGTCACGGCCGAGTTCTGTACTGGTGCGCGCCGCCAGCGCGAACGGACTGTGGATCACGTACAACAAACTGGTCCCGGCGATAGCCGGCAGCGTGGCGCTCGGTATGGTCCACGTGTGGGTCGACCCCGACGGCTCGCTGCGGGTGGCGCGCATCCCTGTGTGAGTCGGCGACGAACGGATGTCCACACTGGATGCCACGAGCGCGGGGCATGTTCCCCGGCGCGTGGCATGGGTGGTTTGATTCCCCACGGGCCGGGGGAGAGGATGAACCGTTCGTGCGTTGAATTTAGCATCGTTGGGCGGTGTTTTCTGCCGGGGGCGGGCGCGCGTCCGGCCGGAGGAACGATTGCGCAAACACGATCTCTCGGGAGGCGTCCGTGGGTTGAAAACCCTGATGAAGGTGTTTAGAAACTACATCGGTCCGGTGGTGGCGGGTGTGCTCATCGCCTTATTTACAACGCATTACGTTGTCAGTCAGGCGGAGGTCATTTCGGGGTCGATGGTGCCAACTCTCCCCTATCCAACCCATCTGCTGGTGGATCATCTGGCGACTGAACTGGCCGCGCCGTATCGGGGCGAGGTCATCATGTTTCACCACCCCAAGAATTCCACCTCCGAAGATCCGCTGCTGAAACGGATCATCGGGCTGCCCGGGGAAACGGTCTACATCACCAATGGGCATGTCTATATCAATGGGAAACTGTTGAAGGAGCCGTATCTGACGGTCACCACCGAGGGAACGTTCGGGCCGTACAAGGTGCCGCCTGGAGAGTACTTCGTGATGGGAGACAACCGAAACAATTCGTTCGACAGCCGGTTCTGGCAAAACCACTTTGTCCCCCGCGCCAATATCATCGGACGAATTGACGCGGTGGTGTGGCCGCCTTCCGACATGAAGATTGTGCACTGACGCGGAGGGCCTCACATGCCCTGCGGCCGTGCAGCGGACGGGCGGTCTCGCTCCGCTTTCCAGAGCAGCGCCAGGCCCGCACCCAAGAACAGCGCGAAGAGGGGCATCATCGGATAACGGAACCGATCCCAAGCGGGGAAAAACATAAAGAGCAGCGTGTTGTACACAATCCACGCGGCCGGGAACAGGGCCAGGCGCCAAGCGCCGCGGTGCACGAAAAACACGCGAATGAGGCCAATCGCCGCCAGCAGCATGAACAGTCCGTACACGACGGTGCAGAACCAGGAGATGCTGGTGGTCAGCGCGGGCGCGGTCACGTGAAATGTGTACCACACGCTGTTCACATCGTCCTTGTAGAGGCTGATGATTTTCAATATCCCGTGGTGCAGCGTGGTCAGCGGGTGGGACAGGATGTACCGTTCCGCCACCTTTTTGCCGATTTGGTCCTGCAGCAATTCGTTGTTGTGGGCTGCCAGCAGCGGATTTTTCCAAGGGAGCCAAGACCAGTAGTAGCCCGAGTCGGTTTTCGTCCCCTGCCACAGATTTGTCCCTCCGTTCGTTGACACCAGCACAAAGTGATGTAGGGACAGGATGTTGCGGATGGTGACCGGCGCAATCGCAGCCGCCATCGGTCCAACAAAGCAGGCGACGCGGGCGAGACTGTTCAGCCAGCGCCGACGGTTGATCCACCATTCGTACAGGAATATGACCAACGGAAACAGGAGCGTGATGGGACGCACGTCGGAGGCGAGACCCAGCAACAGTCCGGCGAACAGCGTTGGCCGTATCCACCCGCCCTTCGCTGTGTGCTGGCGCGTCGCATGCACATAGAGATACATCGAAAACACCAGCAGAAACGTGAACAGTTCTTCCGAACCGAGCACGGAGTTCCAAAGAATTTGGCTGGGCAGCAGTGAGTACCCAATGGCCGCGCACAGAGCCATCCGATGCGACGAAAAGATCTCCGCGGCCAATCGGTAGATGAGCGCCACGATACCGGTGCTGAGCACGGCGTTGACAAACATCCCAACCATCATGTGCGGGCCGAATATGCGGAGGAACAGCGACAGAAACAGCGGCCAGCCAATCGGCCAGTAGGCCGTCGGATGCCCGTTCCATTCATACACGTTGTGTTGCGCCAGCTGTACGGCGTGCGTGAAATACCAATCAAAATCCGCCTTTTGCGGCGGATGCATGTATAAAATCCAGAGACAGCGGCCAAGCAAATTCACCGCCAATAGCCCCAGAAACCAGGGGCGTGCCATAGGGGAGCGGGCGGTTTCCGCCATACTCTGTACCTCCTTTCCGTTGCGCACCGCTATTCGTGGGTCACGCGAATGGTGCGTTTCACCTGTTCTCGGTTGTCGGACTGGGTGCCCCAGGTGAATCGGTTGTTTGCCGTGAACGACCAAGCGGTGGCGATGATAATTCCGAGACATTGCCCCACCAACGCATGCCAGTGCAGCAGGTGGAACACGTGGGCGACCAGCGCGGTGATGGCGATGCCCACACTCGAGACCAGGATGAAGGTCGGCATCTGCAGCGCGCGCCGCCATTTGACAGGGTGGGCGTGCTGCTTGCCCCAGGTGACTCTGTCGTTCCACAGGAAATTGTGAATCATTGCCACGCACGACGAGAGGATGGAGGCCCACGCCACCGTTCGAATGTGCAGGAGGTACAGGCAGATGCTCATCATCACCAGGTTGACCACCACGCCGAGCGCGCCGACCATGCAGAACACATAGAACCGCCGGTCTTCCGGACTGCTCCAGAGCAGGCGGCCGATGTGCTTCAGGTAGTTCCACTGCTCGCGGAGGCTCATCTTTGATTCGCCGGCGTCGCGCGCCTGGAATGCGTACGGAATTTCATGCACCGTCTCATAGTGTCCGTGAACCAGCACTTCCATGAGAATTTTCCAACCGATTGGATTCAGCCGCGCATCGCGGATGACCTCGCGGTGCAAGCCAAAATAGCCGCCGGTGCAGTCGGAGATGGAGCGCAGGCGGCGAATGGCCAACTGGCCAATTTTTCGCGCAGTCCAGGAGACGAGCTTGCGAAACGCGTTGAGTCCGCCGTCGCTGCCGCCGGGGACGAAGCGACTGGGAATCACCACATCAATCCCGTCGCGCAGCCGCTGCAAGATGGTGGGCAGCAGTTCCGGTGGGTGCTGCAGATCCGCGTCCATCACCACGATGAATCGTCCGCGGCTCCGCCGGAATCCCTCTACCACGGCGGTGCCAAGTCCCCGCTCATGCTCGCGATGGACGAAGTGCACGCGGGCGTTGTCCGCGGCGAGGGCGGCCAAGGCGTCCGGCGTGTCGTCCCGGCTGTCATCGATGAACCAGATTTCATATTCGCACGGAACCGATGCCAATGCTTGTTCAATGCGCCGCACAATGGCGCGGACGTTTTCCTTTTCGTTGAACGTCGGGATGACGATACTGAGTTCCATATCATTTCCTCGTTTGCGGTATTGTGGACATGCCTCAACAGACAGATCTATTCTAGTGAAGACGAATGGGCACGTCTACTGTGATTTTGCCAAAAGGAGTCTCCGAAATGAAGCTGATTCTGTTGTCCGGTGGATCCGGAAAACGTTTGTGGCCGATGTCGAATGACAGCAGATCCAAACAATTCCTCAAAGTTCTGCCCGCCCCCGACGGCGGCCGCGTGTCCATGCTGCAGCGCGTCTGGCGCCAATTGGGCGCGGTCGGGTTGCGGTCGAACACCTTCATCTGCGCGTCCAAAGCGCAGTGGGAGGTGATTTCGTCACAGTTGGGTGACGTCCCCTTCATTCAGGAACCTTCCCGAAGAGACACGTTTCCAGCCATCGCGTTGGCCACGCTGTACCTGCGTGATGTGGTGGGCTGCCCGGATGACGAGGTGGTGGCGGTGGTGCCCGTCGACCATTACGTGGAAGATGCGTATTTTGCTCACATCGCCCAACTGGAATCGACGCTGCACGCATCCGGGGCGGATCTCGTACTGCTCGGCGTCCAGCCCACGGAGCCAACGAGCAAATTCGGCTATATGCGCATTGAATCGAAGGGCGAGGCGGACTGGCTGAAGGTGGCGTCGTTCGTGGAAAAGCCGCCGCAGAAGCAGGCCGAGCAACTGATTGCCGAGGGCGCTTTGTGGAACTGCGGCGTGTTCTGTTTTCGGCTGTCCTTTTTGCGTTCGGTGCTGGCGAACAAAGGCTACCCCACTACGTACAAGGCGCTGCATGAACAATTCGATGCGCTGCCCAAGCGCAGCTTTGACTACGAGGTGGTCGAGCAGACGCGGTCGATTGCGGCCCGAGCGTACGAAGGTACGTGGAAGGACCTGGGCACCTGGGAGTCGCTGTCCCAGGAGATGGCGAGCACGTTTGCCGGCAATGGCGATGCGGTGGACTGCACCAACACGCACGTGGTGAACGAACTGGACATTCCCGTGGTGGTCATGGGCGTACACAACGCGATGGTGGTCACGACGCCGGACGGCATTCTGGTGGCGGATAAACAGAGCACCAGTCGGTTGAAGGATGTCATTGGACATTACGATGGTCGGCCGATGTACGAAGAGCGGCGCTGGGGATGGTATCGGGTGCTTGATGTGCAGAAGCTGGAAGACGGAACCGAGGTGTTGACCAAGTCCGTCGAGCTGCACGCCGGTCAACACCTGAGCTATCAGAAACACGTCAAGCGCTCGGAGACCTGGACCATCCTGGAGGGCAACGGTGAACTGGCGCTGGACAACCGCATCATCACCGTCGTTCCCGGCGACGTCATTCGCATCTATCCAGAGCAATGGCACGCGCTGCGCGCGGCGACCCGGCTGCGCTTCATTGAGGTGCAGCGCGGATTGGAACTGGTGGACGAGGATGTGGTGCGCCGCTTTCTGGCGTGGGAGGACATTGTCTCCTATTGCCGATCTGGGCTGAGCCTGTAGCAGGCATCGGCGCCCCAGCCGCACGGAAGCGGCTGGGGGATGACTGGCCGTTCGATATCATACAATGGGTGGGATGCCCGAATGGGGGAATTTTCAAAACCATCTTGTCTGCGAAAGCCAATCTGTATATTATGAATGCGGGAGAGAAAGGAAGACATATCCTGCAATACGTGCTTGTGGGACACAGTGTCATCGGGGTGGGTGCGTTGCAGCGTCGCCACAGGTTCATCAACAACCGGGTGGTGCAGGAATGAAATTAACTTCTGACCTACGTGTGGTCTTGCTCACTGCGCTGTGTTGTGTGTTTTCCGACGCCTTCTTAATACCAGATCACCTGTACGCCCAAGCCGTGGTGCTCGGCGCTTCGGTGTTGTTTGTGGTGGTCGCGCTACTTCTTCCCAGCCAACGGCTGTGGCTGCGAACCGCGCTATTGACGCTATCCGCAGTTGCCATCGCCGGATGCACGCTCGCATATCCTTCCTATGTGCTATACACCTTGGTCATGTCCGCTGTCATTTCCAGCTTTCTGTCCGTTCGGCTGCGCGCCATCCACGGCCTCATCTATTTTCTGCTACAGTTGGCCGTTTCGGCGTGGCCGCTCTACCGCATGCTCAGACATCCCGACGCGGCGTTTGCGGTCATTGTGGTTTCTGCCTGCGTCGTACTGATTGCGCAAATCGCCGAGGTATCGGTGAAGTTTCACCAGTACCGCAGGCTGTCCATTTTTGACGAACTGACCGGATTGCACAATGTCCGCTACTTTCGCTACAAGATGCAGCAGTACCTAAAACACCCCAAGGTTCAGCACCTCTGTTTGCTCTTGGTGGATTTGGACAAATTCAAAGTGGTCAACGATACGTACGGCCACCGCGAGGGGGACGAGGTCTTGAAGCGCGCGGCGCAGCTGTTGCAGCAGCACGCGAATCCGGCGGTCATCAGCCGGTACGGTGGGGAAGAATTTGCCATCATTTTGCCGAACGCCGCGGAATCTGACGCGGTTCGTCTCGCCGAACGGTTGCGATCCGCGCTCCAATCCGCAGTGCTCTGCGCGGTTCCTGTTACGCTCTCCTGCGGCATTGTCTACAGTGACGCGAAAGACGTGGACGTGGACGCTCTGTTTGACGCCGCCGACGCGGCACTGTACGAAGCGAAGCAGACGCGCAACTGCGTGTGCGTCCGCCACCTGAAGGATGGCGCACGCCCTGTGCCCGGCAAGTCGGAGTGGATTGCTTCCAAGTGAGGCCTTTAGACCCTCGGGGCCACCACAGGCATGGCGTGGTTCAGCTCGGCGGTCGGGGCGGGTTACGGGACGGACGGAGGCATTGCGTCCTCTTCGCCCGAGGGGACCGGGACGGCGCGAAACCGCCGCCGGGGAACGTGCCAGCCGAATGCGAGGGAAAGCATGCGCAGCGTGAAGACCACCAACAGCAGGGCGTACAGTTGCCAGGAGCGACTCGGATTGACCACGTGAAAGCCGATGGCTGCGCCCGCAACCATGGCCCACAGTGCGTACACCTCCGCGCGCAGGACAATCGGTTTTCGGCCAGCCAGCACGTCGCGGATGACGCCGCCGCCGATACCGGTGATCACGGCCGCCACCACAACCATTCCCACCGGATACTTCATACTGGCCGCGTACAATGCGCCCTGGATGGTGAACGCGGAGAGACCCAACGCGTCAAACATGTTCGCGAACCGCAGCCAGTGGTGAATCCAGCGGGTGGGCAACAGAATCAAAATGAGCGCGGAGGCCAGTGCCACATTGAATAACGCGCCTTGGTTCCAGATGTCGGAGACCGGCAGGCCAATCATGAGATTTCGGAGCAATCCGCCGCCGAATGCGGTGACCATTGCCAGAACCACCACGCCAAACACATCGTATTCCTCTTCCATGGCCACAATCGCGCCGCTCAGCGCGAACGCAATGGTGCCAATGATGGTCAGCACATACCAGGTCAACTGCATCCCGCCTCTGTAAGAATATCCGCTTCATTGTACCGGATGCAGACGGGCGGTCGTCAACTGCAAGATTCAGTTCAGCCTGGGCAGAGTGACCTCCGCTGTCACGGGCCGGTGATCCGAGGCCACGGTGGGCAGCGTGGATGATGAGCGGATCTGAATGTCCGGCGACACCAGCACATAGTCGATGCGACGCGTCGGGTGGTCCGCCGGATACGTGTTCTCGGCGCGTTCACTCGAAGCCGCGTCCTGAAACAGATTCCAAAGTGGTTTCAGTTCTTCCGCCGACGGTGACGCGTTCAGGTCCCCCAACAACATCTGGGCGCCCGTCTCTCGCTCCATGACGCGCACCATTTCCTGAACCTGCCGTCGGCGAACGGCGGGATCTTCGCGGGAATCCAAATGCGTGACGTACACGTGCAGCGGTGAACGCCCCACCTCCACCTTCACGTCGAGAAATCCCGGGGTGCTGATGAGGGCGTTCGGCCGCCCGCCGTTGTGCTGCGGCGTATGCGCATGGGTTGGGGATGGCGCCACGCGCGTGAGATAGCGGTTGTTCATTTCCAAAATGGGAAATCGGCTCAGAATGGCGTTGCCGCTCTGTCGGGGGGTGTCCGGGCGGGCTGTGGCGTATTGATACACCGGGGCCATGTAGGCATTCATCTGCAACTCGTGGGCCAACGTGCGGAGTTGGTCGTCAAAACGGCTGCGGGCATCCCAGCGCACGTCCACCTCCTGCAATCCCACGATATCCGGGTGCAGCAGGCGAATGTCCTCACAGACGCGGTGCAGATCATACTGTCCGTCGAGACCGGTGCCGAAATGAATGTTGTAGGTGACCACGCGAATGGTGCGCGGCTCTTGTGGCGCGGCTGGGCCCGCGTTCGCAGTCGATGCCATCCAGGGGTTCGCAGTGCACGTGATGGCCGCGGCCACCGCCCACAGCGTTCTCCAACGCATTGTGCAACCTCCGTCTTCTAACAGAAAGATTCTCCCGGTAGTGTGTCCTGCACCGGGAGAATCTATGGATCGTCTGTGGGGTTATTGCATTTGCGCGGAGACCTTCAGTTTCCCGCTCTTGATCTCGTCGGCCAATTGATTCACCTGGTCGCGCACATCCTGCGGAACCACGGCATTGAAGTTCGTCAGTCCGACCCCTTGTCCGGCCAGGTCGAACCAGTGGGTGCCCGCAGTGAACCGATTTTCCGTGACGTCCTTGATGATGTCGAAGGTGGCCACGTCGATGCGCTTCAATGTACTCGTCAGAATGGCGTTCTCGGCGAGGAACGACTGGTCAGCGTCCGCGCCGATGGCGTACACGCCAGCCTGGTTGGCGGCCTGGATGGCGCCGATGCCGGCAGCGCCGGCCAGTTGATAGACGATGTCCGCACCGCTGGCGATTTCATCCTTGGCCACCTGATTGCCAAGTGCCTGGTCCGTGAAGCTGTTGGTCCATCTGATGAGCAGGGTGCCATGCGGATCTGTCTTATGGAATCCCTGTTGAAATCCGGCGACGTACTCTTCCACGGGCGGGATTTTCATGCCCGCGACCACGCCCACCACGTTCTGGCTGTTCATTTTCGGAATGCCTGACTTTTGTTCCATCAGCCCCGCCATGGCGCCGGCAAGGTACGCGCTCTGTTCAGTCTTGAACACGGCGCCAGCGACGTTGGGGATGTTCGGTATGGAATCGTCCAGAATCAAGAACTTTGTATTCGGGTATTCGGGCGCCACCTGTTTGACGGCATCCTCCATCAGGTAGCCGACCGCAATGACCAATTGATCCCCCTGTTGGGCAAAGTTACGCAGGTTCGGCACGTAGTCGTTGGCCGACTGGGATTGCACCACTCTCCCTTGAATGCCGAGTTCCTTTTCCGCCCGTTGCAGACCAATGTACGCGTTCTGGTTGAAGCTGTGGTCGTTGAGACCACCGATATCCGTGATCAGCCCGACCTTCACCTGGCTCTTCGGCGCGCTGCCCGTCGCGTTGTTGGCCGTAGTCGCCGCACCGCAGCCGCTGACCAGTCCCACCAAGGCCACGGTGCTGAGCACGCTCCCTATCCATGCGCTCCGTCGTTTCACAGTTCCCAATCCCCCCAGCGATATGTCTGTCTTGTGAACGAAATTCATCCTACGCCAAAGACGAAAAAAGGACAACATCCCGAATGAATGTAACCCATTTCTTTCAATATAAAACGAACAATGTTAACGATTTATACACAAATGTTCGTAAAACCTGCGTCGCTCGCCGCATCTCTCCACGCAGCAGGAAGGATTTTGATGTCCTCCGCCGCTGGTTGCGGTACTATGGATGGGTGACGACGAGGGCGGAAAGAGAGGGTATCACATGTCGGATGCAGGAATCTCCCTCCACCTTCCCGACATTGCGGCGAGCCTGAAGGGTAGGGCGCGCGGGCTGCTGACACCGGCTGAGACGATTCGGACCGCTGTGATGATTCCGCTGCTGGAGGCGGAGGACGGGGTGTCGGTGTTGTTCACGAAACGGGCCCGGACGCTGCGCCGCCAACCGGGGGAAATCTCGTTCCCGGGCGGCCATCAGGAGCCGGCGGACGTGGACGATGCGGCCACCGCGCTGCGCGAAACGTGCGAGGAATTGGGCGTTCGGCCGGACCATTTGACATATCTGGGGCCGCTTGATGTGTTCCCCGCCTGGTCGGGGTTGTTGGTGTACCCGCACGTTGCGGCGCTCTCCTCGCGAACCGCGCTGCAGCCGAACCCGGCCGAGGTGGAGGAAGTGTTCACCGTGCCGCTGCGGCACCTGTTGGCCATGCAGCCGCACGTGTACGAGGTGAAGTTGGTCCCCGTGCCCCCCGACGATTTTCCGTATCAGTGGGTGTCGGGCGGCAGGCGCTATCCTTGGCGGGAGGGGCGGGTTGAACAGTGGTTTTATCCGCTGGACAAACACGTGGTGTGGGGATTGACCGCGCGCATTCTCACGCACTTTCTCCAGATCCTCCGCGCGCACCACTCCGTCGGCCCATGCGATGGAGGGGAGGGAACCCGTTGAACCTGCAGTTTTTGTTCGCGGTCCCCGTCCTTCGACAACAGCAGGTGCCGGACGTCCACGTCGGGCAGGCCAGCGACGTGTGGTTGGTGGACACGGCGGATTCGGCGGTGGTGGTGCGCCGTCCTCGCATCCACGGCGGGGTGTTGACCGGCCCGTTCTGGATGGGCTGTCAAGCGCTGTTCGGCACCCGACCGGGGTCGGTCTCCGCTCTCGGGGCGACGCACCGACTGCTATCCGCGTTAGCGACGCTGCCGATTCCGCGCGTTCTGGACGTTCGGTGCGCGGAGGCTGGGCCGTTTGTCGTGGTCGAGCGCATGCCGGGGCAAACGCTGCTCTGCTTTGCCGACCTGGACACGCGGTCTCTGCGCTGGCTCGGCGAAGCGATGGCTTGTTGGCACAGCTTTTCGAGTCCGTGGTACGGAGCGTTATCGGCACCATCCGGACAGCCGGCGCAACAGTTTCATCCGCACGCGGCTGCTGTCATCCGGCAGTTGGCCGACGCACTGGGCGGGGAGCGGGATGCGGCGCGACCATGGATTCAGCGGGCGTTGGCGGCGCTCCGCGAGTTGCCCGCGCTGAGCGAGATGCAGCTCATCATGCTCGATCTCGATCCGACCCAGTTTCTTCACCAGGACGGCGCGCTGACGGCGCTCGTGGACGCGGAGCTGTTCGCCCTTGGCCCGTCGGCGTTGGAGTTGGCAGCGCTCGAATATCTGTTGGACGGGCCCGCCGCCGATGCGTTTCGCGACGGCTACGAACGGGTGCTCCCATTGCCGGATCTGTCCCCGGTCCGGTTGCCGTACCGCTGCCTGCTGCGGCTGTTGGAGGTCCAGGGCCGGGTGGATTGGAACACCTGGATGACACACCCGACTCGTTTTTGAGCACAATGTCCAGATAGGAGGAGAGTCGATGACCCTGCAATTGGATCACCTGGTCCACGGCGTGGTTGAACCGGAAAAGGCCGCCGCGGAAGCGGCGCGCCGCTTCGGGTGGCGAACCGTGCCCGGTGGGCGCCACGTCGACTGGGGGACGTTCAATCACCTGTCGTATTTCGATGGATGCTATCTGGAGTGGGTGAGCGTGTTCGACGCAAAGCTCGCTCACACCACCGAGTTCGGAAAATGGGTGGCCGCGGACCTGGAACGCGGCGAAGGGATACAACAAATGGCGCTCCGGACACGGCGGATGGACGAACTGGTGGCTGCCTGGCGCACGGACGGCCTGCCCTTCGTCGGCCCCATCCCGGGCCGTCGTCAGCGGCCGGACGGCTCCTGGCTGCGCTGGCGTCTGCTGTTCCCGGTGCGGAGCCGTCTGGACGATTTCCCGCTCCCGTTTCTGATTGAATGGGAGGATGACGATGCGGCGCGAGAGGCCGCCCTGGTGGCCAGCGGTGCGTTGGCCGAAGCCAGAGCGGAGCGGCCGCAATGGGTCGCTGTGGAATCGTTGGTGGCCGATCCGGCCGCGCTGACGCAGGTCTGGAATCGGTGGTTCGGTCGTGCAGGCGCAGAGATGAAGTGGCAATCGGAGGTCGGTCAAGCGGTGGTGGAAAGCGCGGGGCCGCTGCTCGTATTTCGCGCACCGGCCACCGCGGCGGAGGCCGAGGTGCACCGGCGGCGTGGGGATCGACCAGCCATACTGAGGGTAGCTGCTCCCGCCGCTTCCGAATCACATATCATCGGCGACTTTCACGGTGTCACTGTGGTTCAATCGTTCGCTTCCAAGAAGTGTTGAATACGTGTGGTCAACAGACTGATGGCGATTTTATTTTCTCCACCCTCTGGAATGATGAGGTCCGCATACCGCTTGGACGGTTCAATGAACGCGTCGTGCATCGGTTTGACGGTTGTCAAATATTGTTCGTACACCGAGTCCAGCGTGCGTCCCCGGTCCTTGATGTCGCGCATCATGCGCCGCAGCACTCGGACGTCTGGATCGGTGTGGACAAAGACTTTGATGTCCAGCGCCCGGCGGATGCGCTCGTCCACCAACACGTGGATTCCCTCCAGCACCACCACCGGCCGGTGTTCCACCCGCACCGTGTCCGGCACGCGCGCGTGCAGCGCAAAATCGTAGATGGGCAGCTGAATCGGCTGCCCTTTTCGCAGTTGATGCAAGTGTTCGAGCAGCAAATCGTTGTCGAACGCATCCGGATGATCATAATTCAAGTGCTGCCGCTCCTCGAACGTGAGGTCGGACAGATCTTTGTAATAGGCGTCCTGGGATATCAGTGTCACGCGGTCCGCACCGAGCGACTCCACAATGGCATTGGCCACCGTTGTCTTGCCCGATCCGGTTCCGCCTGCTATGCCAACCATCAGCATACGCGTGTCCCATCCTCCTTGTCATAACCCGTCGAAGTATACACCTTCCGCGCGGCGGCTTGCAACGGTTGCCGTGCGTCCTTCGCTGTCCGTTCCGGTCCTTTCCCTGCGGCGGAATCTAGATTTTGCCATTGCCAAAGTAATTTTGCTCGACTACAATGCCAATGTGAACGAAAACGTTTTCGTAAAACGATTTCTGGAAACGATTTCAAGATTGGGTCTTCGGTGCCCGCAATACGACGGAACACCGGCATCATGAAGGAGGGGACATTGTGAAACCGCGCGGAAGAGTGCGTTGGGGGATTGCGCTCATCCTCTTTATTGGCATTGTGATCAACTACCTTGACCGTACGAACATGTCGATTGCGACCAAGCCGTTGTCTCAGGAATATCACCTGACCTCCGGCCAAATGGGTATTGTTCTTTCGTCATTCGCCTGGTCGTATGCACTGTTGCAGATTCCCATTGGCGTCCTGCTCGACAAAATCGGCATCAAATGGCTGATGCGCGTGGGGTCCATCATCTGGGGATGCGCGACCATCATGACGGCCGTGGTCAGCGGACTGGGCCTCGTCATTCTCTCGAGAATTCTGCTTGGGGCGGCGGAGGCGCCCGCGTTCCCCAGTGCATCCAAGGCCACCGGTTACTGGTTTCCGCTGCAAGAGCGGGGCGTGGCCAGTTCCACCTTCGACGCGGCCGCGAAGTTCTCCAATGTGATTGGCGCGCCGATTGTGGCATGGGCCGTCACCCAGTGGGGCTGGCGCGGCGGATTCTGGATGACCGGGATTTTGACCCTGCTGTTTTCCGTGATTTATTGGATCTGGTATCGTGACCCGAAGGAGCACCCGCGGTTGACCGAAGAGGAGCGCGCCTACATCGAGGCGGGCGGCGCGCAGGAAGAGGGAGAAGCAGCCGGCGGGACCCTGGCGACCTTGTTGTACCTGCTCACCACCCGCAAAGTGTGGGGGTTGACCATCGGGTTCGCTGCGTACGGGTATTCGTTCTACCTGTTCCTCACGTGGCTGCCGGGCTACCTGGAAAAGCAGATGCACATGAGCATTTTGAAGAGCGGATTCTACACCATGATCCCTTGGCTCGTGGCCACGTTGACCGATTTTCTCATCGGCGGCATGCTGGTGGATGCACTCATTCGGAAAGGATACAACCCCTCCAAGGTGCGGAAGACCCTGTTGGTGATTGGCATGCTGCTCGGTCTGGCGGTCGGCGGCGCCGCGTTCACGAGCAATCCGAATGTGGCGATTGTGTTCATTTCCATTGCGCTCGGGGGACTGGCGTTTTCGGCGCCCATCGGCTGGAGCATTCCGGCTCTGATTGCCCCGAAAGGCGCGGTGGGCACCGTCGGCAGCATCATGAACTTCTCGAACAATATCATGGGCATCGCGGCCCCCATTGTCACCGGGTATATTGTGGGGGGGACCGGATCGTTTGCGGTAGGATTTCTGGTGGCTGCCATTGTGTTGGTGGTGGGGATTCTGTCGTACCTGTTCCTGCTCGGTCCCATCGAACAGATGCATTCGCCGTTTGAGTCGACGAACGCCTGACGGCGCATAGAGCGAGCGGTGCGAAGATTTTGCGCCGGTTGAAGACAACATACCAACCATTCGCGGGAGGTACGGGCGGCAGGGGTGCCGTGACCGTACCTTTCCGCGTGTGCGAGTGAGGAGACATGGAGAGATGACGCGGACATGCACCCTGGGAGTGGACATTGGAACAACATCGGTCAAGGTGGTGGCCTTTGCACCGTCGGGGGAGGAACTGGCCCGCGCCAGCGCTCGCTTGACCATGGTGCAGTCGCAGCCTGGATGGGCGGAGCAAGACCCGGATGCGGTGTACGCGGCCGTGGAACAGGCTTTGCTTCGCGTGGACGCGGCGCTGCAGGTGGGCGGCTGGCAGGTGGGCCAAGTCGGATTCAGTGCGGCAATGCACAGCCTGCTCGCCGTCGATGCGAACCATCGACCGCTGACACCGGCCATCACCTGGATGGACACGCGCGCGGCCCGGCAGGCGGACGCCCTCTGGCGAAGTCCACAGGGCTCCGCGTTGTACGCCGCGACCGGCACGCCGGTGCATCCGATGACGCCTTTGGTCAAGTTGATGTGGTGGTCGGAACAACGGTCGACGGAACGACCTGCGGCGGCGAAGTGGGTATCTCTCAAAGAGTATGTGTGGTTTCGCTGGTTCGGCGTGTGGGAGGTTGACGCCTCCATGGCCAGCGCGACGGGGCTGTACGACCTAATGCGGGGAAGCTGGCTGGATGCGGCGTTGGAGACGGCGGGGATTCGGGAAGATCAATTGTCCGCGCTGGTTCCAACGACCCACTGCCGCGTGGGCCTGACTGCGCCGGGCCTGCAGACGGCGAGAAGTCTGGCGAATGCGGTGTTCAACATCGGCGCTTCCGACGGTGTGCTGGCCAATCTCGGCGTGGGCGCGGCGTCAGCCGGAGATTTGGTGCTGACCATCGGCACCAGTTGCGCGGTGCGAGCCACCACAGAACATCCGGCGACGGACGCGGCGACGCGACTGTTTTGCTACGTGCTCGACGACCGTCGGTTCGTGGTCGGCGGGCCGAGCAACAGCGGGGGTGTGGTGGTGGATTGGCTGTGCAGGCAGGTGCTCGGTGTGCCTCCGGAGTCGGAGGCGTTTGAACAGATGCTGGCGGAAGCCGCCGCTGTAGAAACGGATGATCTGCTGGTGTTGCCGTATCTGACCGGAGAACGAGCGCCGCTGTGGAATCCGGAAGCCGCCGCCCACGTTCTCGGACTGCGTCCCAGGCACACCCGGGCGCATTTGTTCCGCGCCGCTGTGGAGGGAATTCTCTTCAACGCCGCGTGGATCTCTTCCGCGGTGCAGGCGTTGACCGGGCCGGCGCGGCGGGTGCTGACCTCCGGAAAGCTGCTGGATGTGCCCTGGATTCGCCAGCTGGCCGCAGATATCTTTGGGCTGCCCGCCGTGGCCACAACCAGTGCCGACGCATCCGTGGTGGGGGCGGCACTGCTGGCGGAGATGGCCGCTCTCGGCAGCGATGGACAGTCGTCATCCGCGCAACCGGATCGATTCCATCCCACGAACGCCGCGGTTCAAACGGCCCCCAACGCCACCCAACATACACGGTATCTCCGCAAGGCTGCGTCGTTCCGCCAGGCGGTTCATCAACTCGGGCTCACGCACCGCTGACGACGTTGCGCTCGGTCGATCCGCCCGGTATCAGCTGCGACGGCAGAACCACGCGCTTTTCCCGGAGACTTCTGGTGTCCGATTTCTTGCGGAGCAGCTTGAGGAGAGTCTCCGCCGCCGACTGGCCGATTTGCTCCGTCGGCTGGCGAACGCAGGTGAGCGGCGGCGTCGCCACCTGGGCCCAGTCCGGTTGATCGAAGGTGGCGATGCCGAGTTCGTCCGGCACCGACAGCGGCAGGGATCGCAGCCGAGGGTACAGTTCGAGCATAATCAGGCCGTTGGCTGTGTAGACGGCGAGCGGCTGCTGTGCACGGGCGGAGAGGATCTCATCCACCACGCCGCGGAGACTGTCGGGATTGGCTTTGTCCATCCAAACCACCCACGGCGTGCGGTGAGCGGCCACGCAGGCGGCCTCGTAACCGCGCAGGCGATCAATGCGCGTACTGACCTGCCGCAGGGTTTCGGTGACGTACAACACGCGCGTGTACCCTGCTGCAAACAGATGGCGGGTCAGTTGTTCCGATGCCTCGGCATTGTTTGTGACGATGTTGACGACCCCCGGCATGTCGAACTGCCGGTCAATCAACACCACGGGAATGGCCGCAGCCAGCTCTGTGAGCAGCGACTGATTCTCTCCGTTGGTCTGTATCACCAGGCCGTCCACCGATTGCGCCCGCAGATTCTGCAGGATGTGCGCCTCGCGATTCTTGTCGCCGCCGGTTTCCGCCACGAGCAGGCTGTAGCCCGCGTGGTGCAGCGCGTCCGACAGGGAGCGAATGACGCCCACGCAGAACGGATACCCCATATTCACCACCACCACCGCAACCGTCCGGCTGCGGTTGCGTTTGAGCCCCTGAGCAAACTTGTTCGGTTGGTACCCGAGCTGCTCAATGACCGCCTGGATGCGCTGGCGCGTTTCCGCGCGCATGGCACCGTAGTCCTGGTTCAGGTACCGGGACACGGTGGTGATGGAGACGCCCGCTTCGCGCGCCACATCTTCAATCGTGATTTTTCCCTTGGCCAAACTCCGGTGCCTCCTCCCGATGGCTTTTCGCCGCAGTGGTTCGCTGCGACGGGTGGGTATTGAACAGGCGGAACAGGTCATCCACGCCCGGAAAGGCGTACTGGCGGTGGAGAATCCGCGTCCCTGCCGCAAACACGAGGCAGGGGACACTCTGTATCTCCCACAACGCCACCGCGTCGGGCATGTGGTTGACGTTGCAGCGGTACACCGTGGGATCGCCTGCGGCTGCCATCGCCACGGTGCACCGGCGAAGCGCCAGCGCGCAGGTCCCGCACAGCGGCGTATGAAAGAAGTATGCCCGCACCACCGTGTCGTCCGCCACCGCCCGGTGCCACGCATCCTGCGTCAAGTCCTGAAACATCGCGACAGATTCACCTCCAGATCATCATGGCACATCTCAGAATCTGTCGCCAGTTTGATATGATGGAAGCAAATGCGGGGGTGGACGGGGTGTCGTTGACGAAGGCGCTGGTCGGCTGGTTGCTGCCACCCGGCCTGTTGGTTTTGCTGCTGTTGCTGTTCGCCTTCTGGGCTCGCCGCAAAGGGCAGCGACGGTTGTCCTTGGCAGCGCTGGCGATGGCGGCCCTCACGTATCTCTGGTCGATTCCAGCGGTAGCGGATGCCTGGGTGCGGCATGTGGAGGCGTATGCATCTCCTCCGGCGCGCATCGATGGGGATGTCCTGGTCATGCTGGGGGCGGGGGCCACGCCGGATACGCCGGATGTGGATGGTGCGGGCATGTTGTCCGGCGATGGGGAGAGCCGTTTGCTGACCACGTATCGACTCTATCGTCTCACCAAGCTGCCCATCGTTCTGTCGGGCGGTCAGGTATTCCCGGACGATGGCGTGGAGGCGGAGATTGCGCGCAGACAGCTGCTGTCGCTCGGCGTTCCGGCCACCGCAGTGTTCGTCGAAGATCAGAGCCGTACGACGGAGGAGAACGCCAAGTACACCAGTCGACTGCTGGCGCTGCACCACTGGCGCCATCCGGTGTTGGTGACCTCGGCCTTCCACATGCGGCGCGCGGTGCTGGATTTTCAACAATACGGCGTGCACGTGCAGCCGTACCCGTGCGATTACCTGGTGAGTCGCCGACCGGCGTGGTACGCGAATCAGTTTGTTCCGAGCGCAGCGGCCCTGTCGCTCACGTGGACCGCGCTGCACGAGCAGTTGGGAACGCTGGAGGCGTGGTTGCGCGACACGCATGTGCACGGGGATGCGGTGCCGACGCAGTGATGGATCACGGCGAAGGGCGTTGAGGGGGAGGCCATGAATCCCAGCTACTTTTTCTTCTTTATGGCGATTGTCATTGGAACGCTGCTGATCAGTTACTGGGCGGCGAAGCGGGGGATGTCCACACATCGGTTTTACACCGCCTCCGGAAACCTGACCGGGTTCCAGAACGGGCTGGCGATGGCCGGAGATTACGTGAGCGCCGCATCGTTTCTCGGGATTACCGGTGCCATTGCGCTGCAGGGCTACGACGGACTGCTGTACGCCGTCGGGTTCCTGGTGTCCTACGTCCTGTTGCTGTTTGTCGCGGAGCCCATCCGCAATCTCGGTCAATTCACCATCGGCGACGTCGTGCACCTGCGCTTCCCTTCGCACTGCATCCGCATCGTGGTGGCGGGCACCAGCATTGTCATCTGCATTCTCTACATGGTTCCGCAACTCGTGGCGGCGGGTATGCTGATCCATCTGCTGCTCGGCCTGAACTACCTTTGGGCGGTGCTGGTCACCGGTGTGCTGATGACCGTCTACGTCATCTTTGGCGGCATGGTTTCGACGTCGTGGATCCAAATCACCAAGACCGTTCTGCTGATGGCGGGAACGTTTCTGCTGATGCTGATGGTGCTGGCCCGTTTCGGCTGGAACATCCATGATCTCTTGCGCGCAGCAGCCCGGCAGAGTCCGCTCGGCGCCCGTTTTTTCAGCCTGGGAATCTGTTCCAACAACCACTGCAGCAATTTTCCCTGCATCTGTCATTGATGCTTGGCACGGCCGGCCTTCCGCACATTCTCATTCGCTTCTTCACCGTGCGCGACCGGTGGGCCGTTCGCACCACGGTTCTCACCTCCACCTGGATGGTTGGGCTGTTTTATCTGATGGTTCCGATACTTGGCATGGGGGCCATAGCGCTGGTCGGCTGGCATGCCTTTCAAACGGTCGATCCGACCGGAAACATGACCATTCTGCTGCTCGCGGGCGCGGTCGGCGGCGACTTTTTCACAGCCTTTGTGGCGGCCTGTGCGTTCGCGACCGTGTTGGCGGTGGTGACCGGCTTGCTGCTGGCCGCCACGTCCACGTTCGTCCACGACGTCTTCAATCATGGGTTGAATCGCGGGTTGGCCGCGGAACGTCCGCAACTGCGGACGGCGCGGTGGACGGCGGCGGTGATTGGCGCCCTGGCCATCGGACTGTCACTGGAGATGCGGCATATGAACGTGGCGTCGGTGGTGTCGCTCGCGTTTGTGGTGGCCGCTTCAACCAACCTGCCGCTGCTGTTGTTCACGCTGTACTGGCGTCGTTTCAACCGGGTGGGTGCCATCGCGGGGGTCATCTGCGGGCTCGCGTCGTCCATGGTGTTCGTCCTGTGGAACCTGCAGGTTGTCCATTTCAGCGCAGGCAAAGCGGCGTCGTTCCTGGCATTGCACCTGCAAGATCCGGGCCTGTTCGCCATTCCCTGCGGCTTCCTCGGCGCTGTCCTTGGCACGTGGCTCGGCAGGCCGCACCCGGATGACGGTGAGCGGTTCACCCGCGTGCTGCTGCAATCGCATACCGGCATCTCGCCCGATGGATGGTGAAGGAGGTGAATGCGTTGACGGCGCTCACCGCACTCCTGCTGCAGCGCACGGGTCTGCTGCTGGTCGCGGCCTTTCTGTTGACCAGGGTCCGGGCGTTTCGCCACCTGCTGGATCGGAAGGTCAATGTTCGCACGGTGCTGTCGTACGCGCTCATCTTTGGCGGATTCGGCATCATGGAGGCACAGGCCAGCGTGCTGCTCGAGAACGGTCGGATGGTTCCGCACGGCCTGGTGCTGAAGTTAGCCCCGGGGCAGTTTCTCGTGGGTCCGACGCTCGTGTCCATTGTCATTGCCGGCCTCCTGGGCGGTCCGCTGGTGGGCGTGGCATCCGGAGCGCTGTGCGGCGTGTGGATGGGGATGCTGGGAGGAGACCATGTGGCGGCAAACGTTCTGGTTCAGCCGCTCGCAGGCCTCGTATCGGGAGGGTTGGCCTGGTTCTTCTCCGCCGAGCGGGTGATTTCTCCGCAGAAGGCTGTGTTCATCGGGATGATGGCGCCGATTCTGCACATGGCGCTGCTGTTGGTGTTCACCTCCCATCCGATGGCGACGTCCCAATTGGTCAATACCATCGGCTTGCCTCTGGTGGTGATTGACAGTTTGTCGGTGGCCGTCTTCACGGTCATGGTTCGCGTGGTTCTGACGGAACAGGAGCAGAGCGCTGCGAAGGAACTGCAGAGGGCGCTGCGAATCACCGAGAAAGCGCTGCCGCATCTGCGCCGTGGATTGACCGAGGGGACCGCTGTCGAGCTGGCGCGTCTGCTGCACGACGAACTGAAACTGGCGGCCGTGTCCATCACCGATGCGACGCAGGTGCTGGCTCACGTGGGGATGGGCGACGACCATCACCACCGCGGCGATCCGCTCGAAACGCCGCTGGCCCGGGCGCTGCTGGCGACGGGAGACATGCAGATTTGCGTGGACGCACGCCAGATGGCCTGCCCCCATCCGCGCTGTCCGCTCCGCGCCGCCATCCTCGTGCCCATGCGGCAGTCGGGGGAAGTGGTGGGCATGATTCAGCTGTACTTCCAGCGCGCCCAGCATGTACGGACTGTGGAGGTCAGCCTGGCGTACGGTTTGGGGCAACTCCTGTCCAACCAACTGGATGCGGTGGCCGCCACGCGCCTGAAAGAACTGGTGCGTGATGCGTCCCTGCGGAATTTGCAGGCACAGGTTCAGCCGCACTTTCTGTTCAACACGCTCCACATGATTTCATCACTCATTCGGATCAATCCGGATGCGGCCAGGCACCTGGTGGTGCAGTTGGGGCGATTCATGCGACTGAACCTACGCGCCTCGGACCATCTGCTCATCGATCTTCGAGAGGAACTGGAACACCTGTCCATCTATGTGGAAATTGTCAAGCTGCGCTTTTCCGACCAACTGAGCGTGTCGTGCCACGTGGACGGTCCCTTGGACGGTGTTCGAATTCCGCCTGGGACGCTTCAGCCGCTGGTGGAAAACAGCATCAAGCACGGCCTGGCGAACGTCACGGCGGGCGGTCACATCTCCATTCGGGTGTCCCGGCGTTCGGAAGGTGTGGAAATCCAAATCCGGGACAACGGTCGGGGCATACCACCGGCCCTGTTGGAACAGCTGGGGAAACGGCCCATGACCGGAGCGGACGGAGGGGGACGCGGTCTGTACAACGTCAACCAGCGGTTGATTCACCTGCTGGGCCCGGGCAGCGCGCTTCGCTTCGCCAACACGGAAGAAGGCTGCACGGTCTCGTTTGTCATTCCGGCGGCCGAGGAAGGAGCAGTGGAGGTTTCGTGAAAATTCGTGCGATGATTGCCGAAGACGAGTGGCTGGCGCGTGAGGAACTCGCGTACATGATTGCGCAGGAAGAGGACTTCGTGCTTTGTCCGAATGCGGAGAACGGTGTGCAGTTGCTTGAGCTGTATCGGGAATATCAGCCGGATGTGCTGTTTCTCGACATCCACATGCCTGGCATCTCCGGCATGGACGTGGCCCGCCAATGGCTGCTTGGCGATCCGGAGCGCGGGCATCGTCCGCTGGTGGTGTTCACCACGGCGTACGATGATTATGCGGTGGAGGCCTTTGCGGTGGAAGCGGTGGACTACCTCCTGAAACCGTACGACGCGGAGCGGTTTCAACGAGCGGTGGCCCGCGTGCGCAAGCGGTTGGCCGAACGCGCCTCGCGTCAGGGATGGGCCGTTCCCCCACTCGCAGCGGCGCCCTTCCATCGCTCCGCCAAGCTCTTGGTGGAAGACGGCGAGAAGGCGGTGGTCCTTGCCTGCGACGCCATTCAATACGCGGTCAGAACGGATCGGTTCATTGAAATTCACACCGAGCGACAGACGGTGCACAGCAAGTGGTCGTTGCAGGAACTGGAACAACGTCTGTCCGGATATCCGTTCTGCCGAGTTCACCGCAGTTACCTGGTGAATCTGGATTACGTGAAGGAAATTGTGCCGTGGGTGAACGGCGCGTACACCATCGTGCTGAACAACGCGGCGGAGACCAAAATCCCGGTGAGCCGACTGGCGGTCAAAACCCTGTTTCAGCAGTTTGCGCCCTGAAGGAAGCCCGCCGTTGCGGCGTCCCGGCGCAAAGGTGGAGATGTCGAAAATGTTTGCATATCAGTCTGGCGCGCCGACATGTCAGGCGCGCATTTCTACATTCTGCGCACAGATTGATCCGATGTTGCCATAAATTCGGTATGATGATGCCAAACATCGACACTGGGACCTCATCCAACGCCGCGTGATCGTGAAGGAGGTAGAAATGGCGGATTGTTCAGAAATCTCAAACACACACGCGTTTCGGGATTTGCTGAAGATGAAGCGAAGGTTTGCCTGGCGGCTGGCGTCGGTGCTGCTGATCAGTTACTTTGGGCTGCCGCTGCTCGCAGCCAGCGCACCGGTCGTCCACGCATTTGGAACCGCAGTCCCGGCTTGGGCTGCTGCGCTCGTGCAGTTTCCGACGACCTGGTTGGTGTGCGCGGCCTATCTGCGGAAGTCGAGGAGATTCGACGACATGGTGGATCAGATCTGCCGGGGGGCTGGCATCCAGCCAGCACGGGGCGCATGGCCGCTCGAAGGAAGTTGATTTTGGTTTTTGAAAGCGAATACATTCTGCGTCAAATCTCCCGCAGAAGGCGTCCGCGAGGGGGACCGAAAACCAGGGGAATGGGAGCGTGAAAGCAGTATGTCCTACGCGAATCAACTCGACACGTTGTTGACGGAGACGCGCCGATTCGCGCCGCCGGAGTCGTTCGCGGCGCAGGCGAACTACAATGATCCGGGCATCTACGAGCGGGCGCTGGCCCATCCCGAAGCCTACTGGGCTGAGGAGGCCAAGCACCTCACGTGGTTCAAGCCGTTTGACCAAGTGCTCGAATGGAATCCGCCGCACGCCAAATGGTTCATCGGGGGCAAGCTGAATGCCGCGTACAACGCGGTGGATCGGCATCGTCTGAGCGCCCGCAAGAACAAGGCGGCCATCATCTGGGAGGGGGAGCCGGGCGACAGCAAGGTGTTCACGTACGACATGTTGGGGCGCGAGGTGGATAAAGCGGCCCACATGCTGCGGCGCCTCGGCGTGAAGAAGGGGGACAGGGTCACCGTTTATCTGCCGATGATTCCCGAGCTCCCCATCACGCTGCTGGCCTGCGCGAAAATCGGCGCCATTCACTCCGTGGTGTTTGGTGGATTCTCTGCATCCGCGCTGCGGGATCGAATCATGGACGCGGACGCACGCGTGCTCATCACCGCAGATGCGGGGTGGCGGCGCGGCGGACTCATCCCGCTCAAGCAAAATGCCGACGCGGCGGTGGAAGGCACTCCGGTGGACACGGTGGTTGTGGTGCGGCGGGTGGGAGACGCGGCAGGCATCACCATGCAGCCGGGCCGGGACCACTATTGGCATGAACTGATGGCCGAATCGCCGACCACGCCGTTTCCGGCAGAGGAAATGGACGCGGAGGACGTGCTGTTTCTCCTCTACACGTCCGGCACCACCGGCAAGCCCAAGGGAATTGTGCACAGTACGGGCGGCTATCTCGTGGGCTGCAACACGTCGATGCGGACGGTGTTCGATCTCAAGGACGAAGATGTGCACTTCTGCACAGCCGACATCGGCTGGGTCACCGGGCACACGTACATCGTGTATGGCCCGTTGACCGCCGGAGCGACGGTGGTTCTCTACGAGGGTGCGCCGGACTATCCGGATCGAGACCGGTTCTGGGCCATTTGCGAAAAATACGGTGTCACCATACTGTACACGGCTCCGACGTCCATTCGGACGTTCATGAAATGGGGACCGCAGTACGTGGAGAAACACGATCTGTCCAGCCTGCGGTTGCTGGGATCGGTGGGGGAACCCATCAACCCGGAGGCGTGGATGTGGTACCACACGCACATCGGCAAGGGCCGCTGTCCGATTGTCGACACGTGGTGGCAGACGGAAACGGGCTGCGCGATGATTGCGCCGCTGCCCGGAATTGTGGAGACGAAACCCGGCGCCGCGACCCACCCGGTGCCCGGTATTGAAGCCGATGTGGTGGATGAGCAGGGCAACTCGGTGGCGCCGGGCAACGGGGGCTACCTCGTGATTAAAAAGCCGTGGCCGTCCATGCTGCGCACAATCTGGGGAGATGATGAGCGGTTCCGCCAGACGTATTTTGGGAAGTTTGAGGGCATCTACTTCCCGGGCGACGGCGCGCATCTGGACGAAGACCAGTATTTCTGGATCCTCGGCCGCATCGATGACGTGATCAACGTTTCGGGCCATCGCATCGGGACGATGGAGGTGGAGAGTGCCTTGGTGGGTCACTCCGCCGTTGCGGAGGCGGCGGTGATTGGCAGGTCGCACGAGGTGAAGGGGCAGGCCATCACGGCCTTCGTCACGCTGAAGGAAGGCATTTCGCCCAGCGATGAACTGGCCGCCGAACTCAAGCAGCACGTGACTGCGACCATCGGCGCCATGGCGCGGCCGGAGGAGATCATCTTCACAGCCGAACTGCCGAAGACGCGCAGCGCGAAAATCATGCGGCGTCTCCTGAGGGACATTGCGGAGGGCCGCGTGTTGGGCGACACCACCACGCTGGCGGATCCGAGCGTGGTGGAGGAACTGAAGCAGCTGTACAAGGAGTGAGCGGAGCGCGTACTTCGGGTCGTCCAACGAAGGGGGGATGCCCTCAGAGAACATGGCAGACGCACGACAAGGTGGTTTTGCAGTGGTTCACATGTGGATTTTGGGAGGGGATATGATGGCCGATTCGGTGAAAATCGCGGATCCAGGACCGCTGGGGCTGGCGGGATTTGGCATCACCACCTGCATTCTGAGTCTGATCAATGCGGGAGTGACCAGCGCCGAAGCGATGGGCGTGGTGCTCGGTCTGGCACTGGCGTACGGGGGTGGTGCGCAACTGTTGGCGGGAATGTGGGAGTTCCGCAAGGGCAACACATTCGGCGCTACGGCGTTCACTTCGTACGGTGCGTTTTGGATTGCCTTCTACTTGATCATCCACGCGAAACCCGGTGCCGGGATCGGCGTGTTTCTGCTGTTCTTCGGCATTCTCACTTTCTATCTCTGGATTGGGACTTTTTACTTGAACCGTGCGCTGTTCTTCGTATTTTTGCCGCTGTGGATTGCCTTCGCACTGCTCTGCCTGAACGGGTTTGGCCTCATCGGTTCCCAGGCGGGCGGCTGGGTTGGCCTGGTCTGTGGTTTGTTGGCTCTGTACACGTCGGCGGCGACGGTCCTCAACAGCGTGGCTGGCAAAACGGTGTTGCCGCTCGGCAAACCGCTGGTCGAGGCCGCGCCAAGCACCGGTCTCTCGGCGTAGTCGGCGGATTTAAGGGTCTGGAACATGCAAACGGATACTGTCGTTGGTACGCGCCCGCAGCCGCGGGCGCGTACCGCTAGGTGAGAGGGAGCCAGCGATGAGCGGAGACAGAAAACTGCCACAGCGCGTTGTGAGAGCGCAGACCGCCATCGTGGAGGCGGCCGCGCGCCAGGTGGAGTCCATTCTCGCCAAGCATCAGGGGTTGACTCGCGAAGCCAGGCAAGAAATTCGCGAAGTGATGGACAGCCACCTCGGAAATCTGGAGTACTTTGTGTTGGTGCGGGAGGACAGCTACGGGGAAATCCACACCAACCGGTTGCGGGAAGGCATTTATTTCAAGGATCCGGTGGGAATGAAGTGTGCGCAGGTGACGGAGACCACCGCTTTCTTCTATCCCCGAAATACGGGAGAGCAGCTGATTGACGTCTCCACGCCCGTTCATCTGAACGGGAAGAAGGTGTACGCGCTCCGGTCCGGCAGCATCCTGCACGGCGTGAGCCGCCACGTCAAAGTAGGGGGGACGTTTGCCTGTCTGCAACTGGCCGGGTTGCTCGGCGTCCTGCTCGACGGCCGTGGTTGGCTGGCGTACGTGTTCGCCGTTTGTCTGCTCGGCGCCGCGTGCGTCGTGATTTGGGACAGGCTGGCGTTCCAGCGGGCGTATGGCACATGGATTGGCTTTCTGCGCAAAATTGGGCAAGGGGATCTCAAACATCAACTTCGTCCCAAGTCACGGGATGAGTTTGGGCAGATGCAGTTTGAACTCAATAAAATGAGCCTCGGCGTAGCGGATATTCTCCACCAGGTGGGGCGCAGCGCACAGCAGGTCGCGGCAGCAGCCGAAGAACTGAACACCCACGCCGAGGAGACGGCGCACACGACGGAGCAGATTGCGCTCGCCATGCAGCATGTCTCGTCCGGATCGGAAGCGCAGGCTGCGGAGATTGACGTCAGTACCAGGGCGGTGCAGCAAATGTCCGGAGACATCCGGAGGATGGCGGAACACGCCCAGATTGTGGTGAATCAATCCAACACCGGATCGGCATTGGCTGCGCGCGGCCACGAGCGGATCCACCGCGCGATGGAGCAGATGACCGCGATTCACGGCTCGACCGTACAGCTGTCGCAGGCGGTGACAGCGCTGGGCCAACGTTCGGAGGAAATTGGGCAAATTGTGGACGTGGTGGCGCACATCGCGGGACGGACAAATCTCTTGGCGCTGAACGCGGCGATTGAATCCGCGAGGGCGGGGGAAGCGGGCCGGGGATTTACGGTCATTGCCCACGAGGTGCGCAGTCTGGCCGAGCAATCCGCGCAAGCGACCCGCCAAATCGCCACGTTGGTGCAGGCCATGCAGGCGGACGCCGACGCGATGGAGCGGGCGATGGAGGAGACGACGCAGGAGACCGCCGCCGGCATCCGCGAGATGCAATCGGCGGGGGATGCGTTCGCGGAGATTCGCCAGGCGGTGACTGAGGCGGAGGCCCAAATGCAAGAGATTTCACAGGCCATCCAGCAGCTCTCCGCAGGATCCGCAGAGATTGTGGCCGCTATGGAGAATATTTCTGATATTGTGGAACGGACGCACTCGGAAGCAGAAGAGGTTTCCGCCGCCACGGAGGAACAGTTGGCTGCCATGGAGGAAGTGTCCTCCTCCGCGTCGGTGCTGTCCACCATGTCGGGCCAACTCCATGAATTGATGGCGAGATTCCAAATTTGATAGGACACACAAGGTTTGCTGCCAACCGGTCGCCGGAGCCCCCGGCGGCCGGTTGGCGTTTGGTATGATGGCGACAGACGGGCTCACGCTGTGTTCACATGCTGTTCACACAGGCATGCTATGTTCTCACGCGTGGGAGACAGCGGAAGGCGGGTGATCTGGGAATGGCGAGGATTTTGATTGTCGACGACGATCCGCACCTGCGCGAGTTGGTTCGCGTCTATCTGCGGAAAGAAGGCATGGAAACGTACGAGGCTTGCGACGGCGAGGCGGCGCTCCGCGTGCTGGCGGAGACGAAGGTGGACCTGGTGGTGCTCGATGTGATGATGCCGAACATGGACGGTTGGACCTTCGTTCAGGCGCTGCGGAGCGACTCGGACATCCCGGTGCTGATGTTGACCGCCAAGGGAGAGACGCCGCAAAAATTGAAAGGATTTCAACTGGGGGCGGATGACTATTTGGTCAAGCCGTTCGATCCGCTGGAACTGGTGGTACGGGTAAAGGCGCTGCTTCGTCGCTATCGTATCGCCACCTCACAGGTGGTGGAGGTGGGGCGGGTGCGGTTGGACAAGTCGACGTACCAGGTTGCGGTGGACGGTGCAGGGATTCTCCTGCCGAAAAAGGAGTTTGAACTGTTGTTCACGCTTGCGAGACGACCGGGGAAGACCTTTTCTCGTGAACAGTTGATTGAGGACATCTGGGGCTACGACTACATGGGGGATGAGCGTACGGTGGACGTGCACGTCAAGCGGCTGCGGGACAAGTTTTCAGAGGAAAAAAGCGGATTCCGCATCACCACGGTGCGCGGCCTGGGTTATCGATTGGAGGACATCTCATGAACCGACAGCGGTCTCTGCTGTGGACCACCTTGCTCGTACTTCGCGGCATTCTTCTGGTGTTGTTGTGTTTGGCCGCAGCGTGGACGCTGGCTTACTTCGCAACGGACTGGTTATATCGATGGTGGGGGCATCGGCCGAACGGATATACGGAGCAGCTTGTGAACTCGTTTCTCGGTGTGTTCCTCATGGCTGCAGGCGCGAGTACGTTTGGCTCTGTGGTCAGGAAAAGGCAAGAATCATGGTGGAATGACGTGATGGATACGCTGCGGCAAATCGCCCAGGGAAACTTTAACATCAGGGTGCAATCGCATGTTCCAGCGAATGAGCATCATCCAAATCCGTTTCATGAGTTCGTGCAGACCGTGAACCACATGGCGTCCGCACTGCAGGAACTGGAACGCATGCGCCAGGAGTTCATTTCCAACGTGTCCCATGAGATTCAGTCTCCGCTCACCGCCATCAGCGGATTTGCGAAAATTCTTCGGGAAGAAGACCTGTCGTCGGAAGAGCGCAGCCATTATGTGGATATCATTGAGACAGAGAGCACCCGGTTATCCAGGCTGAGCGACAATCTGCTCAAGCTCACAGCCCTGGAATCGGAGCATCCCGCCTTCTCCCCGACCACGTACCGCCTCGACAGACAGCTTCGGCGCATCGTGTTGTCCTGTGAGCCACTGTGGCTGAACAAGCATTTGGACATGGACGTGTCGCTCTCCGAGATCAGCATTCACGCGGATGAGGATCTGATGAATCAGGTGTGGATGAACATCCTGCACAATGCCATCAAATTCACACCGGACGGGGGCCGCATCGCCGTGTCCGCAGTACGCAGCGGAGATCTGGTGGAAGTTCGCTTCTCAGACACCGGTATCGGCTTGGCGGAAGAAGACAGAGTGCGCATCTTCGAACGGTTTTACAAAGCGGACGCCTCCCGCAATCGCGCTGCGGGGGGAAGCGGACTGGGATTGGCCATCGCGAAGAAAATTGTCGATATGCATGGCGGCACCATCGCCGTGGAGAGCGCACTCGGCGAGGGGACCACATTCACGGTGCGGATGCGTCCGCACGGTCCGTCGACCCCTTCCCGTGTTCACCGCGATGCATGAACCCAATCCTGCGCGAGCATGCCATACAGGACATGATCCACGTAATGGTCATAAAGCCACTCCGCCTGACGCCTGCATCCCTCCTGTTGAAATCCCAACCGTTCCGGAATGGCGCGGCTTTTCAAATTGTCCGGAGCGACTCGGATTTCAACGCGATTCAATCCATATTCCTGGAAGAGGAAGTCAATCAGCGCACGACAAGCGTTGGTCATGATGCCCTTGCCCTGAAATCCTTCACCCAACCAATATCCGAGGCTCGTCATTCGATGCGTCCACTGAATGTAGTGCAGGCCGAGGACGCCTGCCAGCTGCCCATGATGCCATATTCCCAGTTGCACACCGTTGCTGTTCGCGAATTGCTGCAACCCGGATTGAATAAAATCCTGGATATCTTGAACAGTGCGGGTTCCATCCACGAAGGGGAGCCATGTCCGAAGATGGCTCCGCGAAGCGTCGAGCAACGCAAACAGCTCGTCTGCATCACGAAGTTCCAACATCTTCAGGCTCGTATTCTCATCCACCCTTTGACGAAACACCGGCCACATCTCCGCTGTCTTTTTAGATACGCGATTTCAATCGTTTGATCTCCAGTTCATGAGCTCCAAACATCTGGGCCAATTGGCTGTCCGAAACATGCAGAGCCGAGATTTCGTGCTGGAGTCCATGAATTTGTTCGATGATTTGGCCTGCGAATTCCGTTAACATCGCGTGAGTCTGTTCCTTCATCTGTCGCAGGTCACTCTTCCATTCGGCACGGAGGTTGACCACTTCCGTCTGCAGAGAGGAAACCTGTCCACGGAGTTCTGCAACGTCCGACCGAAGGGAGGACAGCTGTCCTCGCTGGTCAGCCACCTCGGTTTCAATGGACGACATTCGTTCACGCAAATCCGCGACTTCCAACTGAACGGAAGACACCTGTTTCTGCAGGTCCCCGACTTCCGACTGAACGGAAGACACCTGTTTCCGCAGGTCCCCGACTTCCGCCTGAACGCAGGACACTTGCTTCCGCAGGTCGCCGACCTCCGCCTGAACGCAGGACACTTGCTTCCGCAGGTCGCCGACCTCCGCCTGAACGGAGGACACCTGATGTCGCAGATCCCCAACCTCCCCTCGGAGCGCGGACAGGTCCAGCTTCACGTCCGATATCTCATCGCGGACAACCGACCGAACCAGCTCGGCAAACCTCAGCTCGTCCATGGGAATTCCTCCGATGCGCGTCTGTTAGACTCATCATAGCATCCCTATCTTCCGAGCGCCTCTCCCAAGGGGTCCGAATTCACACAATTCGAGCACGTCACCCAAATTTCCTTCGGTGCCGGGAGTTCAGAGACTCGATGGATTGGACGAAGCTGGTTTCGGGCGCATGACATGCCGGGGGGGGACGGTGAGGTGCCGCATTCAACGCGGCGATGTGGGCGCGAAGACAATATTGGGGCTGCGTGCCCGACGTGAATTGCCGCCGGGGGCAGCCCCATGCTTCACAGGTAGAATTGACAATCGTTGTTACAAAAGATGAACCTGGTTGTCCTGAACGTCCACCTGAACGTTGTCAATCAGGCGAGCGCCGCCAACGTAGGCGGCAATGGCCAACATGGTGGCGCCATGCAGCCGCTCGGGGGGGGTCAGCGTGTCCATCGATACGGCTTCCGCGTAATCGAGGCGTACACCGGGCTCGGACGAGACCAAATCCGCCATGGCGGCCCTCACCACATCGGGGCGGCGTTCGCCGGATTGCAGCAGTTCCAGCCCGCGCTGCAAGGCGCGATAGAGTACGGTGGCGTGCGGGCGCTCCTCGGGTGTCAGGTAGATGTTGCGAGAGCTTTTCGCCAAACCGTCCGGTTCCCGCACGATAGGAACTGCGACGATGTCAATCGGCATGTTCAGGTCTTCCACCATCCGCCGGATGACCGCCACCTGCTGACCGTCTTTTTGACCGAAGTACGCAGTGTCCGGTTGCACGATGTGGAACAACTTGGTGACCACCGTCGCCACGCCGCGGAAGTGGCCGGGACGAGTCCGTCCACACAGTGGCGTGCTGAGCGACGGCACTTCCACGTACGTCGCCATCGGCTTCGGGTACATTTCTTCCACGCTCGGTGCAAACAACACATCACATCCGTGTTGTTCCAGCAATGCTGCATCTCGCTGCAAATCGCGCGGGTATTTGGCGTAGTCTTCGTTTGGTCCAAACTGCAAGGGATTCACAAAAACACTGGCAACCACCACGTCGTTGGCGGCTCTAGCGGCGTCCACCAGGGCCATGTGCCCTTCGTGCAGATAGCCCATGGTCGGCACCAGGGCGATGCGGCGGCCAGATTTACGCAAAGGCAAGAGATGGTTGCGCAGGTCTTCAATCCGTGTGACTTGAATCATTGGCGTCCTCTTTTCTCTAACAAAATCTTGTTGTTCGGGTCCACCGACGTATTGATGGCGGCAGACGCCGGGAGATGGTGGCTTCGTTCAGTGGTTCGGCTGCAATAACGGCTCCAGTTCAGCGCGTTCCGCAGGCTTCAGATACACCGTCTGATCCGGACCGGGGAATTGGCCTGTGGCCACGTCTTGCACGTAGGATTTTGCCGCCTGCACAATGGTGCTGGCCAAGGTTGCGTACTGTTTATTGTGCTTGGGAATGTAGCCCGAAGTGTAACCCATCATATCGTGAAACACGAGAACCTGTCCGTCGCATCCCGCGCCGGCGCCAATGCCGATGGTGGGAATGGTGAGCCGCTTAGTGATGGCTTCCGCGACTTCGGCGGGAACCGCCTCGAGCACCACCGCGAAGGCGCCCGACTGTTCCAGCGCGGTCACCGCGTCCAGCATGCGTTCCACCTCCGGCAGCTTGCGGCCTTGGACTGCAAAACCGCCCAACGCATGCACACTCTGCGGCGTCAAACCCACATGCGCCATGACGGGGATGCCGGCCTGAACCAGGCGGTGC
This sequence comes from Alicyclobacillus contaminans DSM 17975, assembly GCF_000429525.1. Lineage (GTDB taxonomy): Bacteria > Bacillota > Bacilli > Alicyclobacillales > Alicyclobacillaceae > Alicyclobacillus_A > Alicyclobacillus_A contaminans. Next base: position 79,702 of record NZ_AUCA01000001.1, read on the forward strand.
ACGGTGTCCGCCAATTCAGCGCCGCCCTCCATTTTCACAGCGTGGGCGCCGCCTTCCTGCATCAGTCGGCCGGCGTTCCGCAGGGTGGTTTCGATGGAAATCTGATTGGACAGAAACGGCATGTCGGCCACAACCAATGGGCGTGTGACCGCGCGGGTGACCATTCTCGTGTGATAAAGGATGTCGTCCAAGGTGACCGGCACCGTGGTGGACTGGCCCTGAACCACCATGCCCAACGAGTCGCCCACGAGCAGTGCGTGCACGCCCGCTTCCTCCAGCAGCTTGGCGGTCGGATAATCGTAGGCCGTCACCATGGCAATTTTCTCGCCGGCCTGTTTCATGTTGAGAAACGTTCGTACCGTGACGGATTTCGCCACATCACATACCCCCCAGAATGTTTTCAAAACGATGGCGGAGTGTCTCTCGCGCGGTTGGCGTGAGACTTCCCTTGCTGAAGGCCACGTCTGCCGTGGCCTTCCCCAGGGCAGCGTACACAGAGAGTGCGGTGGGGTTGTTCTGCAAAGCACGAAGATGCGCTTCGATGGTCGCGGTGTCTCCGCGTTCAATGGGGCCGGTCAACGCGTCCGGCAGACCCAGCGCCGACAAATTGTCCACAGCGCCCCGCAGGAGTGGCAACAGCGCGCGCAGTCCATCCGGCAGGCCGGATACTTCCGCAGCCACGGCGGCCAGTGCGACCAACGCGTTGGATGCCAGTACAGCCGCGGCGTGATACGCCGGCCGCTGCTCCGGATCCATCGGAAGCGGGGTTCCACCCCAGGCGTGAATCCAGTCGCTGGCCATCGCGACAGCGTTGGGATGGCCATCCAACGTGAAATGGATACCGCGGAACAGCGCTGCGCCCAACTCCGGGCGAGCGATGGTCTGCAGCGGATGCATGCACAGCGCCGCGGCACCCAGCGACATGACGGGCCCAAGGGCGTTTGCAGAAAGCGATCCGGCGGTGTGCACCACCAGTTGTCCGCCGCGAATCCACCCCGTGTCCGCCAAAGTCTGTGCCATGGGTGTCACAGCCTTGTCGGGCACCGTGAGCAGGATCATCTCGGCGCGTCGCACTGCGTCGGAAAACGCTTCCAGAGGAACCACCGGCACACCGGTCGCTTCCATAAACCGTTGACTAGCGGGCGTTCCACCGGTGCGAGCGCACGCGGCGATGGCGGTGTGCCCCAATTCCATCAGCGCAAGTGTCAGTGCAGTTCCCATTTTTCCGGGTCCGAGCACAGCAAAGTTCAATATGGACACCTCCGTAGGAACTGCGAACAGCCGTGCCTCTCACTCTCCGCGTCGGATGCGGGTGCCTGTCCGCTGTCTGCGCGAACAGGCTGAACCCGGAGATCCGGTTCGTTCAGAGATGTGAGTGCACGGCTCCATTGTAGCAAAACGCGGGTGGGGAACCAATCGCAAGGAGCTAGGGAGCCTGCCCCAACGCGTCGAAGATGGCCTGCTGCATCGCCTGGGCAATGACCCCATGCCCGTCATCGTTTGGGTGAATGGGACGGCAATACGGGGTGGCCAGGTCCTGTATTTGCCCGGTCCGATACCGCGCAATCCAGTTCGGTTCATGACCGCGGAACAGTGTGTACAGGTTCACCACAGGAAAGTGAAATGCGGCGGCGGATTTCGCCAGGTGTTGATTGAAGCGCGTGATGGCAGCTTCCGCCAGAGATGCATTCGGCAGAGGGTTGTACAGGGAACCCACGACCACGTACGGCACGCGCCGCTCTCGCAACACCTCGAATACGGCGGCAAGCGCGCACGCAGAAGCGTCGACGGCGCGTGCCAACGCCTGCATGGGCGCGCGGTGGGTAAGCAATCCGTAGTAGCGCCGGCGCAAATCGTTTCCGCCAATCAACACGGTCGCCACGCGCACGTTGCGCCATGTCTCTGGTGTCATCTCGCGGCATGCGCGAAGCAGATTTGCGGTTGTCCAATAGGGACCGGCCACCGGTAACCATTCCGTGCAGATGGACTGAGATTTCAGCACGTTGGCCGTACAGGCCGCGAATCCGTTGCTCGGAACGGTTGCACCGACTCCCTTGGTGATGGAGTCGCCCAGTGCCAGATAGAGTGTCCGCGGCACACCAAACTCCCCTTCGCTGGACAGCTGCGAGGGCTCACCGGCGCCTAGCAGCCCAAATGCGCCCAATCTGGACGTTTATCCCTAACTCCTATTTCCTAAATTGCATTGACTAACAGTGTGTTTCTGAACACAACATCATCACCACAAGGAGTGAGCCTGCATGTACGGTGTGTTTGGCGGTTATACGCGTTGGGCTGTTGTGTTCCTGATCATCTTTGTGCTGTTCTTCTTGTTGGTTCCGGGTTACGGTGCCACTACCACCACCTGTACCACAACCACCTCGGTGGTCTGACCGGTGTTCTGATGCGCAGTGGCCGGACGCGTGCAACGCTTCCCGCCGAACCGGACATCGGTGCCGGAAATGACACGCCAGGTGTATGAAGCGGGTAGAACAGGTTTTCTCATCCTATGCACTCAGCCGCGGATTGGTCACTGGCAAGTACCATGAAATCCGCGGCCCGCGAAGGTGAACGGAGCCATGCGGTGAATCCAGCCAGGGTTCATTGCATGGCCATTTGTGTTGATTTCCGCACCGCTGAGCAACGGGGCCCGGAGACGACGGCCGCAAATGTGAATTTATCTGAAAAGTGTTTCTTATTCAGAAAACCAACAGATTATCCAAAATAAAATTGTTGACAGTTGACTATTAACTGCAAATAATAGAGTCTGGCACAAGTCTTAAGAATATTTTTTGTTACAAAACTTCACGTATGCCCCGTGGTTGGTCGTGCATGGAGGACAACGGGGTCATTTCCTGTCTGATACTTTCAACCGTATACACAGAGAGGACTGAGTTTTGGAATGAGTGACGCGCTGCTGGAGATTTCCGACTTGCGTACGTCGTTCAAGTCGGAATCCGGGTACATGAATGCGGTCGCCGGTGTCAGCCTGTCGTTGCGGGCTGGGGAAACCGTCGGGCTGGTTGGTGAATCGGGGTGCGGAAAAAGCGTCACATCACTGTCCATCATGCAGCTGTTGCCGAAAACAGCAAAGGTGGAGGGCTCCATTCGGTTTCAGGGGAAGGACCTGCTGGCCATGAAGGAGCCGGATGTGCGAAAATTTCGCGGCAACGAAATTTCTATGATTTTTCAGGAGCCGATGACCGCGCTCAATCCCGTGTTGCGCATCGGAGACCAAATTGCGGAACCGCTGCGGATGCACAAGAAGCTGTCCAAGCGAGAGTTGCATGACCGCGTGATTGAATTGCTCAAGCAGGTCGGCATTCCGCGCCCGGAACAGATTGTGAAGGAATATCCGCACCAGTTGTCCGGGGGAATGCGTCAGCGTGTGATGATTGCGATGGCGATGGCGTGTGAGCCAAAGCTGTTGATTGCCGATGAACCGACCACGGCCCTGGATGTGACGGTCCAGGCTCAGATTCTCGATCTGCTGCGCGAGTTGCAGGCCAGGAACAACATGGCGCTGCTGCTCATCACCCATGATCTCGGCGTGGTGGCCGAGATGTGCGAACGCGTGATTGTGATGTATGCCGGAAAAGTGGTCGAGGAGGGAGATGTGCGGAGTGTCTTCCGTAATCCCCAGCATCCGTACACGTCGGGCCTGCTCAACTCCATACCCAAGTTGATCGGGGAGCGGGAGCGCCTTCAGCCGATTCGAGGCAACGTGCCGTCGCTGGCGAATATGCCGCCGGGGTGCCGGTTTGCGCCGCGTTGTCCGCATGCCAAAGACATCTGCCATACCAATCATCCTTCGTTACTGGATGTCGAGGCGGGGCACAAGGTGAGTTGCTGGATGGCTGAGGAGGTTGCGGCAAGATGAGCGACGCATTGTTGACGGTTTCCAACTTGAAAAAATACTTTCCCATTCGAAAGGGCGTTCTTCGCCGAACGGTCGGTCACGTCAAAGCGGTCGACGACGTTTCCTTCACGGTGCAGAAGGGCGAAACGCTGGGGATTGTCGGTGAGTCCGGATGTGGCAAGTCCACCATGGGCCGGTCCATCCTTCGGTTGATTGAGCCCACCGGCGGCGAGGTCAAATTTGAAAATACCAATCTGACCAAGCTGTCCAAAGGCAGCCTGCGCACGCTGCGGCAAAAGATGCAGATTGTCTTTCAAGATCCGTACGCGTCGCTCAATCCCAAGTTCAAAATTGGAACCATTCTTGAACGGCCGATGCAGATTCACGGGCTGTACACGCCGGCGGAACGGCGCAAGCGCGTAGCCAGCCTGCTGGAGCGCTGCGGGCTCGACCCATCCGCCGCAGAGAAATATCCAAACGAGTTTTCCGGCGGGCAGCGCCAGCGCATCGGCATCGCTCGGGCGTTGACGTTGAACCCGAGCCTGATTGTCCTCGATGAACCGGTGTCCGCGTTGGACGTGTCAGTGCAATCCCAGATCATCAACCTGCTGGAAGACCTGCAGGAGGCGTTCTCGCTGACCTATCTGTTCATTGCGCACGACCTCAGCGTGGTTCGGCACATCAGTGACCGGATTGCGGTGATGTACCTGGGGCAAACGATGGAATTGGCGGAGAGTCTGGAGCTGTTCGAGGCGCCTCTGCACCCGTATACGCAGGCGCTGTTGTCCGCCATCCCGGTGCCAGATCCGGACGTGAAACGCGAACGCATTCTGCTGCGCGGCGATTTGCCAAGTCCGGCCAATCCGCCCGCCGGCTGTCCGTTCCATACGCGCTGCAAGGACGCGAAGGACATCTGCAAAACGAAAAAGCCGGTTTGGAAGGAAGTTCGGCCGGGACATCACGTGGCTTGCCACCTGTATTCGTAAACCGTGTGCGTGGGGAGGTACACTTCATGAACAACGCAGTACTGGAGCCGTCCCTGTCACCGGCGGCAGGCACGGCTGTCAAACGCCGCATGTCGTTTTGGAGGTTCGCGAGGCGTTACCCGTCCGTGGTCGTCGGCGGTTTGATTGTGCTCATCATGGTATTGATTGCTTTGTTTGCTCCGGTGTTGGCGCACTACGACCCAACAAGGCCGCTCAGCGACGGTCTGTCGCAGATGGGGGCGCCGCTGCCGCCCAATCATAAGTATTGGCTCGGTACGGACACCGAAGGGCGCGACGTGTTCTCGCGCGTGCTCTACGGCGCGCGGGTGTCGCTCGAAGTCGGTTTCTTCGCCGGTCTCATCAGTCTCTTTATCGGCGCGCTGCTCGGCATTATCTCCGGTTACTTCGGAGGCTGGGTGGATATGGTCATCATGCGGCTGACCGACATGGTGTTGGCGTTCCCGTTCCTGCTCTTCGTCGTCGCTCTGGTGGCCGTGATGAAGCCCAGTGTCACCAACGTGTTCATCGCCATCGGCGTATTTGGCTGGGCACAGATGGCGCGCATCATTCGCGGCCAGGTTCTGGCGGTCAAGGAACTCGAGTACGTCCAGGCCGCGCGGTCCCTGGGCGCGTCCGCCTGGAACATCATCTTCAAAGAAGTGCTGCCCAACGTTATCACACCGGTCGTCATCTATCTTACCTTGGCCATCGGGCAGAACATTCTGCTGGAAGCATCGCTCAGTTTCCTCGGCTTCGGCGTTCAACCGCCCGAGCCCAGTTGGGGCAATATGATTCAGGAAGGCATGGCCTATTTCCAATTGGCGCCTTGGCTGATTTACGCGCCCGGTCTGATGCTGCTGATTACAACCATTGGATTCAACCTGCTTGGTGACGGCCTGCGCGACTGGCTCGATCCGAAGGTTGGACGGTAGGAGGGAAGTTCCGCCATGGCATCATACATCCTGCGCCGCTTCATCGGAGCCCTCGTGGTTCTGTTCGGCATCTCTGTCATCACCTTCATCATCGCATATGCGGCCCCGGGGGATCCGGCCCGCCTGATTGTCGGTGCGAAGGCGCCGCAGACGGTGGTGGACGCGGTGCGCCACAACCTCGGACTGGACCAGCCGCTGCCCATCCAGTACATTCACTACATCGGGCGGCTGTTGCACGGGGACCTGGGATTCTCGTACCACAACAACCTCCCGGTGGCTGAGTTGATTGGCCAACGCATTGGCAACACGGTGCAGTTGGCGCTCGCCAGCTGGATTGTGGAAGTGATTCTCGGACTGCCGCTCGGGATTTTCGGCGCTCTGTACCACCGCCGTACGGCCGACTACATCCTGTCGTTCCTGACCCTGGTCGGCATGTCCATGCCGGTATTCTGGTTTGGCATGTGGCTGATTCAGAACGTGGCCTATGGCCTTGGCATTCTGCCGCTCGGCGGCGTGGGCGGTATCTCCCACCTCATTCTGCCGGCCATCACGCTTGGCGTCACCAACATGGCGTTCTATCAGCGGCTCGTTAAGAGCTCGATGGTGGACGTCATGAGCCAGGACTACATTCGGACGGCGCGCGCCAATGGAGTGCCCGCGCACCGGGTGGTCACCCGCCATGCGCTGAAGAATGGGCTTATCCCCGCGGTCACCTACGCCGGGATGGACATCGCCCAGTTGTGCGGCGGCGTGGTGCTGACCGAGACGGTGTTCAATTACCAGGGGGTCGGCCAGTTGGCCTGGCAGTCCATTGAGAACCTGGACTTCCCGGTGATTATGGCCACGGTCCTGATTGCTGCGGTGTTCGTGGTGGTCATGAACTTCATCGTGGATATTGTCTACTCGCTGATTGATCCGCGCATCAGCCTCAGCTGAGCGCGTCGAAACAAGGCCGGTGCTCCCGGGGGAGACAAGCCCGGGAGCCGCGGCGAGAAAGGGGCGATGCCCGGCGGACGCACGTCCTGCCACAGCCATTTCTCCGCAAAATTGATAGATGATTCACAGACTTCAAGAGACAAGGGGAGGATATGTGATGGAAGGACTCTGGAAAAAGGGCCTGGCCGCGCTGAGCAGCACCGCAGTCGCGGTCGCACTGCTCGCCGGTTGCGGTGGTGGCAGCACTAACAACGCAACGAGCAATTCCACTGGAACCAACGCTGGTACGCCGCAGAAAGGCGGCACCATCAACATTGACATCAACGACGACGTCGCGCACTTTGACCCGGCGGTCGCGTACGACCAAGGGTCCTGGGAATTTGTCTGGGGCAACATCTACAACCAATTGCTCAAGTACAAGCCCCAAACGACGGACTTGGAACCGGATCTGGCCACGTCCATGCCGGAAATTTCGTCGGACGGGTTGACCTATACGTTCCACATCAAGAAAGGCATCAAGTTCTCCAACGGAGACCCTGTGACGGCGCAGAGCTTCGTGGATGAATTCAAGCGCATCCTGACACCGAGCGTCCAGTCGCCGGCGGTTGGCTTCATTGATCCGGCCATCCAGGGCGCAGACGACTTCTACAAAGGCAAGACCAAAGAACTGACTGGCGTGGTGGCCAAGGACGACTATACGCTCGTCATCAAGTTGACGAAGCCGCAGACGTTCTTCACCAAGGTCTTGGCGATGCCGTTCTTCTCTCCGGTGGACGAAAAGTACATCCAGTCCATCGGCGGCGACAAGGCGTTTGACCACAAGCCCATGGGCACCGGTCCGTTCATGATGCAGTCGTACACCCCAGGTAAGGGCTTTGTGCTCGTGCGCAACCCCAACTACTACGATTCGAGCAAGCCGTACCTGGATGAAATCGACGTACACGTCAACAGCAACCAGGAATCCACGGCGCTCAGCTTCGAACAGGGCAACACGGCGCTGATGGACGACTACACGCAGCAGATACCGGCGCAGTATTATCTCAAGTGGAGCGCGCAATCGCAGTATTCTTCACTGCTGAAGAAGCAGCCGTACATGGGAATTGAGTACGTGGGCCTGAACACGCAAGTGGCGCCGTTCAACAACAAACTGGTGCGGCAGGCGGTGGAATATGCCATCAACAAGGACAACGCCGTCAAGCTGGCGAACGGCCGCGGCCAGGTGACGAACGAAATTTTGCCGCCGGGCATTCAGGGATACGTCCAGCAGTTGGGTGGCCAGGACGATGTGAACTATAAATACGATCCCAACAAAGCGAAGCAGTTGTTGAAAGAGTCAGGCGTCACCAACCTGAATGTGACCATGATTGTGCGAAACCGCGCGCCGTTGACGCAGATTGCTCAGTCGATTCAGGCAGACCTCAACGCAGTCGGTTTCCACGTCACGCTCAAACAGGTCGGTGAGAGCGATTATCTCAGCCAGGCAGAATCGGGTAAGGCGCAGTTCGGTCTCTACGGCTGGTTCGCTGACTTCCCGGATCCGTACGATTTCCTGGACGTCCTGTTCAACAGCAACCAGGCGCCCATCAACAACTGGGCGAACTACAAGAATCCGACCGTCGACAAGGAATTGCAACAGGCGGCCACGATGCCGGACGGTCCGGAACGGTACAAGCTGTACGACAAAATCCAAGACCAGATCCTCGACGACGCGGCTTGGGTGCCGCTCTATAATCCGGTGAACACCACCATCCACCAGTCCTGGGTGAACAACTACTACACCAGTCCGGTGATGGAAGATCCGCTCGCCGATCTGTGGGTTTCCAAGCACTGATGTGAACCCGTGAACTGGGGGCAGAGGATTCGTCCTTTGCTCCCCATCCTGGCCAACGACGCTTTAGCATACTACCACGTTATTGAATGCAAGCATTGGAGGAACAGGAGACCGGGAGATGAGACTGGAAAAACCGTGTGGGCTCAGTTTGGTGGAACACACGGCGCGGTCGCTGCGCCAAGCCATTCAGAGCGGACATCTGAAACCCGGTAGTCGGTTGGTGGAATCGGCGATTGCCGATGAAATGGGGATCAGCCGCGGTCCCGTGCGGGAAGCCATCCAACAGTTGGCCGGGGAGGGCTTGCTCGAAATCCATCCTCGCCGCGGCGCCGTGGTTCGGGGGCTGGACGCTAAGACCGCCTACGAAGTGCAGACCTTGCGCGGTGTACTGGAGGGCTTCGCGGCTCGTCTTTGCGCAGACCGGCTGTCGGAGCAGCGGGCCGACGCGCTGCGCCGTCAGCTGCAGACGCTCATGTCCGCGGCCGAAGCGGGCGACGTGGCGGCGTTCGTGGAAGCGGACGTGGCGTTCCACGGGAGCATTGTCGATTTTGCGGATCATCACCGTCTGAGCTTAGCCTTTCACGCCCTCAATCCCTTGCATGGCGTGGCATGCAACTTCGGCCTCAGCCCGGGGGAGGCGCTCATCACCAGCAGTCACCGGCAGCGCCGACTGTTGGCCGCATTGTTGAGCGGCGACGCGGGGTTGGCGGAGGCGATGGTGATGTCTCACTATGAAGAACAGGCCAATTTGTTTATGTCGCGATTATCCGGTCGGCGTACGATACACTAACGGTACACCAAGTTGCCAGCGGGCACCGGAAAGGGTGACGGGAGTGGCCGAAGTGGCAGACCAGTGGCAGAAAGTCATCGTCGTCGAGGGCCGGACCGACAAGGAGCGCTTGGAAGCGGTTCTGGCGGAACCGGTGAAGATTGTGTGCACATTCGGCACGCTCAGTTACGAAAAGCTGGAGTCGCTGGTGCAGCGGCTGCAGGACGCGGACGAGGTGTACGTACTGGTGGACGCCGACACGTCGGGGATGAAGCTGCGCAGGCAGTTGAAGCAGGAATTGCCGAACGCGAAGCACCTGTACACGCGCCGCATGTACCGAGAAGTTGCGCGGACGCCGTTGGAACATCTGGCCAAGGTGTTGGCCGACGCGCATTTTGAAGTGCATCCGCATTGTCTGAATCCTGACGGAAACCACCCGCAGTGACGAACGCGGGTGGTTTTTTCACGCCGGGGCCCTGTGTTAGCCCTCCCTCTCGGGCCGATGTTCCTCCAGATATTGCAGCAGAACCTGGGCGTGGTTGTGCACCGGATCGCGCGCGGCGTAAAGGAGGGTGACGTCGTGTTGCTCGAGTTCCCTGAGCACCCGTTCGACGGCGGACCGCTGCTCGGGAGATTCCGTCAGTTCGGCGCGGTAGCGCGCGCGAAATTCTTCGAATCGATCCGGGCGATGTCCGAACCACTTGCAGAGATCAGGAGAAGGCGCGATACTGCGCAGCCACTCGTCGAGCTCCGCCTTCGCTTTGGACACGCCGCGCGGCCACATCCGGTCCACGAGCAGGCGCATTCCATCGTCGCTCGACCGGGGTTCGTAAATCCGTTTGATCCGTAGTTGCCGCAACGTTGGCGGCTCCTTTCCGTTCGTGGAATGTTCACGCTCCATGCACACATTCCACGGTTCGCTCTGGTACTATATTGTATATTGTCCGGATCTTACTTATCTGATCTTAGCGGAATCCATGTCCATTGACCAGAAGGAGGCCGGGAATGCGGAACAGAGGGCAAAGTCTGGACTACTTGCAAAAAACGCTGGTGGAAAACTGGCGCCGGGAAATGGAAGCGGCCCGGCTCTATGAACTGTCCGCAGCGCGCGAGTCGGATCCGCGGCGGCGCGCCATATTTCAACAACTGGCCGACGTGGAATACAAACATGCGCGGATGTGGGAGAACAAACTGGCTGAGCAGGGGTTTGATGTCGCGGAGCTCCCGCGTCCGAACGTGTCGATTGACGGCTTAAGTCCCGTCGGGATTGTTCAACGAATTGAAGCGATTGAGGATGGCAACGCCGCCTGGTATCAGTCGCTTCGCAACGTGATTGACGATCCGGACATCGTTCGCATGATTGACCAGATTGATGCGGATGAGCAGGCGCACGGAGAATTGGACGCGCTGCTGCAAACCGACCCGCCGCCGGAGAAGCGGCTGCGGACGATGTGGAGTCGGGAGCGGCACCGCCACGGCGCCAACGATTGGGTGGGCGACGCTATCTACGGGGTCAATGACGGCCTCGGCGCCATCTTCGGTATCATCTCCGGGGTTGCGGGGTTCACGGACAACACGCACACCGTGCTCATCAGCGGATTCTTCGGAGCGCTGGCCAGCACGCTCTCGATGGGAGCCGGTGCGTGGCTCGCCACCAAGTCGGAGAACGAAGTGATGGAGACGACGCTGGCGCAAGAACGGCGCGAGATTGAGGAAGATCCGGAACACGAGGTGGAGGAGCTCGGGCTGCTCTATCAACTGAAAGGTTTTGCCCCGGATGAAGCGGCCCGGATTGCCGAGACCATCGCCAAGGACAAGGATCAGTTCCTGAAGACCATGGTGCAGGAGGAATTCGGCTTCCAGGAGGAGACCCGAGGCAATCCGTGGCGCTCCGCTCTGTTCGGCGGCGTGTCCACGTTGGTCGGCGGTGTGATTCCGCTGATTCCGTTCTTCTTCATGTCCGGTTTACCGGCGATGATTGCGGCGGCCATCGTCAGCCTGCTGGCCCACTTTGCCGTTGGCGCGGCGAAGAGTTTGATCACCGTCCGAAGTTGGTGGGCGAGCGGACTCGAGATGACGTTTGTCGGCATTCTCGTCGGCGTGGTGGCCTATGCGCTGGGCGCCCTGGGGTCTGCGGTGTTTGGCGTCAGCGCCGGGTAGAACCTGGCGAGCGGTCAATGAAGCAGGGGCGCACGTTGTGCGTCCCTGCTTGCATACGGTCAGAGCGCGGTGATGATTTCCGGACCGTTGTCCGTAATCACCAGTGTGTGTTCGTATTGGGTCGTCAGACTGCCGTCGGCCGTGCGGGCGGTCCACCCATCGTCATCCAGAATCGTTTCATACGTGCCGATGTTGACCATAGGCTCAATGGTGAAGGCCATGCCCTTCCTAATCTTCGGCCCGCGGTGAGGTGGCCCGAAGTGGAGTACCTCGGGCGGTTCGTGCATCTTTCGGCCAATGCCGTGCCCGATGTAGTCGCGCACCACCGACAGCCCTTCCGATTCCACGTAGGTTTGAATGGCGTGGCCGATGTCGGAAATGTGGTTTCCAATCACCGCCTGTTCGATGCCTTTGAACAGCGCCGTATGCGTCACGTCCAACAGGTGCTGCGCCTCGGGGCTGATGTGGCCCACCGCGTAGCTCCACGCCGAATCGGCGTGCATGCCCTTGTGCAGGGCCACCATGTCAACCGTGATGATGTCGCCCTCCTGGAGGACGTACTCGCTCGGAAACCCGTGGCAAATCACATCGTTGACCGAGGTGCAGGCGGCGAATGGATAGCCGCGGTACCCTTTCTGGGCCGGGATCATTTTGTGTTTTGTAATAAAGTCCTCTACAAACTGATCGATTTGCAAAGTCGTGATGCCGGGGCGGATAAAGTCTTTCAGAGCCGCGTGGCATTCCGCGACCACGATGCCCGCTTCCCGCATCAATTGAATCTCGTGTCTGCTTTTCGTGACTATCAAGGGGGAGACCTCCATTCTCAGTCCATCATACCGGAAATCGTCCGTGGATGTGAAATCTCCCGGATGTTGATGGATGCGGTCGCGTGAGGGGGAAGGAGGGGAAGACCAGAGTCCGGTTGGAGACACGGCCCGCTCCAACCGGACGAAAGGTCAGAATAGAACAGGTGCTCTGAAAATGACACCTCAGGTCAAGGATGGGATGGTGGGCGGAAGCGGATCTGCCGTCGTGTGCAGCGGCGCAGGCTGGAGCGTCTCGTCGCCCGTTCCGACGGATTCGCCCATCACCGTGGCGCAGGGTTCCACGCAAGCGTCGCGGCACACCACCGCGTGCTGCAGGATGGCCTGCTTCCCGATGCGCGCCCCGTTCCAGACGATGCTGTGTGACAGGGTTGCCCCCGCTTCCACATACGTGTTCGGGCCCAGCGCTGCGTAGGGACCAACCGTCGCGCCCGCTTCAATGACTGTGCCGTCGCCGATGTACGCGGGCCCCTGGATGTGTGCCTGTTTGTGAATGTGCACACCTCGGCCCAACCAAAGCCCCGGACGGGCTTCCGCGCCATGAATCCGCACCGCCACGCGGCGGGACAGCATATCGAACTGCGTGGAGAGGTACTGCTCCCAATTTCCGATGTCTGACCAGTAGCCGGCCGCCGTCCAACCGTAGATGGGCAGTTCGGCATTCACCAGTTGTGGAAACAGTTCTTTGCCAAAGTCACAGGGCGTCCCTTTGGGAATCACGTCCAGAATCTCCCGCTCAAACACGTAGATGCCGGTGTTCACGGTGTTGCTGAACGCCTCGTGGGGTTTCGGCTTTTCCAGAAAACGCTGAATGCGCCCGCTCCCGTCCGTCAGGACGATGCCGAACTCCGATGGGCAGGCCACTTCCGACAACACCAGAGTGGCGAGTGCCTGCCGCTGCCGGTGGTGGGAGATGACCTGGGTTAAATCGGCGTCGGTCACCGCGTCGCCGCTGATGACCAGGAATGTGTCGTCCAGAAACGATGCCGCGTTCTTCACGCTGCCCGCGGTACCGAGCGGCTCCCGCTCCTCAAAGAAGTGCAGCCGAACGCCGAACCGGGAGCCGTCGCCGAGGTGGTTCACCAGAACCTCGGGCAGGTATTGCACGGTGACGGCAATGTCCCGAATGCCGTGGCGACAGAGCAACTCAATCGCATACTCAATACACGGGCGCCCCACCAGCTCGACCATGGGTTTCGGTACTCGAGACGTCAGGGGAAGCAGGCGCGTCCCTTTGCCACCAGCCATAATGACCGCCTTCATGCACATCACGCTACCTTTCCGGAGATGTCGCAATATCGAAGGACCAACAAGAACATCACGCCGGAGTCGGCGCAGGCTGAACCATTGTCTGGTGGCTTTGTGGACCGTTTTCTTCACCGCACAGTTGTCGATAGATGTCCGCCGTCTCTTGCGCAATCACCTCCCAGTCGTACTGCTTGACCCGTTCCCTGGCTGCTTCGGCCAACGCCTGTGCCCACGCGGGATTCCGGAGCAGTTGCATCACCTGATCCGCGATGGACTGTGGATTTCCTGGCAGCACTGTCAACCCGGTCCGCCCGTGGTCCACCACGTCGCCGAGGCCTCCCACGTCCGACACCACCACCGGTGTTCCGGCAGCCATCGCTTCCAGCGCGACGATGCCGAACGGTTCGTACAGACTCGGAAACACCGCCGCGTACGCCTTGGCGAGCAGGTCGTTGCGCACCTCGTCGGACACGTATCCGAGAAATTGGACGTGGTCCTGTACCTGCAGTTGTTGCGCCAGTTGCTTCAGTTCGTCCATCATGGGCCCCTGACCGGCAATGCGGAACTGGACATCCGGATATGCCGACACGATGAGTGGGGCTGCTTGAATCAGCAGATGAACCCCCTTTTCGCGCACCAGCCGGCCGACGTACAGGATGGTTCGCGGATGCTCGGCAGCCGAGGCCGCCCGGACGGACGGCGGGCGCAACATGCGCGGATCGACCCCGTTCGGCAGAACGTGGATTTTGTCACCGGGCAGACGGAAGACTTGTTCCACCTCGCGTTGCATGGCTGCACTGCAAACAATGACGCGGGCGGCTTCGTAGGTCAGGGTCCATTCCAAATGGTGAATGTACCGTTGGACGTCGGTGTGAATGCCTTGGTTGCGGCCGTGCTCCGTGGCGTGAATGGTGGCCACCAGCGGCCATCGGTACAGTGCCTTGAGAGCTTTGGCGGTGTGGCACACCAGCCAATCGTGGGCGTGCATCAGGTCGAACTGCAGGCCGGACGCCACGAGCCGCTGACACGCCTCCACCATCGCCAGGTTCAGCTGAAACACCCAATGGATGAACTCGCCGCCGTCCGGCTGCAGCACGTGGACGCGATGCACATGGACCCCTTCCACTTGTTCGTACGCCGGGTACTCGCCAATTTCCGTGGTGACAACGTGAACCTCCCAGCCGAGGTGGACGAGGTGTCGCGTGAGATCGTACACGTGGCGGGCCAGGCCGCCCACCGTCATGGGCGGGAACTCCCAGGACAGCACGAGCACCTTTGGGCGAGTGGAGGGAGTCGGCAGGTGATTTGCTGCATTCGGGGTTTGATAGTATTCATAGCGAATCTCGGGGAAAATCGGATGGAACGTTTCCACCTGTTCCAGCCACGCGGCATCGACGGCGCCCTGCATCAGCATGTCATACAGTTTGGTGAATCGTGCCACGTGCTGCTTTACGCGGTTCACCGCGTAGTCCACCATGGTGCGGTTATCCATAATGAACGCCCAGTCGCTGCTCTGCGCCAGCATCAACTCTCTCGCCGCTTGGTTGAGCGCACGGCGTTCCAAGGGGGTCGGCGTGGGGAAGCGATGGGCCAGTTGAATCATGCGCTGTTCACCCAGATGGAGCGCCGGGTAGATCCAATCGTTTTCGCCGCGCAGCCACACGTCCGCGTATCCTCTTCGCCCCCAGGAGGACATGGTCAGGTCGCACACCTGAAAGTCGCTATAGCGCCGAAGGTACTCGGAGGGCGTGATGGTCTTCAGCGAGTCCTGGTCAAAATGGATTTTGCGCAGCAGCATGTCAATCCAAACGGGGCCTTCGTACCACCAGTGGCCAAACAGTTCC
Source organism: Alicyclobacillus contaminans DSM 17975 (assembly GCF_000429525.1). GTDB lineage: Bacteria > Bacillota > Bacilli > Alicyclobacillales > Alicyclobacillaceae > Alicyclobacillus_A > Alicyclobacillus_A contaminans. The sequence goes on from NZ_AUCA01000001.1 coordinate 95,088, forward strand.
GCATCGTACGGCGCCACCACAATCGGCTTGCGGCCCATGTGGTAGTTCCAGTGCTCCACTTGTTTCTGTCGATTGAACCAGAAATTCCCTGCGTGAATCGCCGCTTTTTCCCGGGCGCGCAGAAAGTTGTACGGCTGCTTCTCCATGCCCTCGCCGGTGATCCGAAAGTATTTGATGCCCGTATTCACGCGAATGCCGGCCGGGTGGATGTAGGGGGCAATCGTCTCCAAATCGAGATCAAACCCGATGTCCCGGTAGTACTCGCGGTAGTCCCCGTCTCCAGGATAGCCTTCTTTGGAACTCCACACCTGCTTGGAGGACGATTCATCCCTGGCGAAGGCGGCGACGCCAGCGGGTGTCAGCACGGGGGACAGGGTGCCGAACACAGGTGCCGGCTGCGCCGTTGTGAGTGCGTGCGTGTCGGCGATGAAGTACTCCAAACCGCATTCGCGCAGGATGGAATCCACCCCTGGCGCAAAGCCGCACTCCGGCAGCCAGATGCCGCGCGGATTCCGTCCGAAGGTTTGGCGGTACACGTCCATGCCGGTCATGATTTGGGCCCGCATCGCTTCCGGCGTCTCCATGAGCGGCAAGAACGCATGGGTGGCGGCGGACGTCATGATCTCCAGATAGCCCATGTCCTGCAATGATCGAAACACCGCCAACAAATCGTGGTGGCAGGCCTGGTAAAACGCGTGAACGCCTTCGAGCCGGCGGCGGTACTCGCAGGCCAAGGGATGAAAATCCGCATCGCCCTGCGTCCGCTCCATCTCCTTGCTCGCCAGTTCCAACAGCTTGTGGAGGTACGAAAGATACCGCTGTTGCAGCAACGCGTCTTTCAACATGGCGATGAGCGTGGGCGTGATGGAAAGGGTCACGCGGAAATCCACGCCATCGTTGACCAACCCTTCAAACACTTGCAGGAGCGGAATGTAGGATTCCGTGATGGCCTCAAACAGCCAGCGCTCTTCCAGATACCATTCGCTTTCCGGGTGACGCACAAACGGGAGGTGTGCGTGCAAAACCAATGCGAGATAACCCTTTTCCATCAATTGGACGCCTCCGCATCTCGGATCACACTGTAGCCGTCAAACACGGTGGAGTAACTGGTGAATGGCTGCACGGACGCCGCCGGCGACGAATCGTCCACGATTGGTGAAGCGGTCGAAGGCACGGCTCGAAAGCCAACCGACGGTTCCGCGCTGGACGCGGCAAGGCGCGGGGTTGCCACCACGTTGGACTGAAGCAATGCGAAAAATCGCCCGTTCCGAGTGGTGGTGCAGAGTTGGGCAAGGTACCTGCGTGCAGGTGCCACATCGTGGAAGTACCAGTTGTCCGACGATGGGTGAACCGGAAGGGTCACGGTGGAATGCGCAGGCTGGATGGGAAAGAACACATCGGTGACATCGTGAAGTTGGAGATGCAGGGGGAGATGATCCCAGTTGCATTGAAAATGCTCGCAAACCATTTGCCGTTTCAGCGCGCTGACCTCCCAGTACAGGAACAATGAGGTGGGTTCCCGCACCATGAGGCGCAGACGATCCATGTTCCAATGTCGTTTCCATGTCGCCTCTTCTCTGGAAATTCCGTCGTTCAGCACGTCATGACCACCCTCTTGTTCGTTAGCAAATGGCTCATAGACTATATATGCGCGGACGGTCCGCCCATGCCTAATCCGCGATGTTTTTTTGACATCGTGGACCACATACCAACCGATTGGTAGAATCCCAGACAAAAGAAACTCCCACGCTGTGGCAGGTGGGAGTGAGGCTCTGTGGCGTTGGGTCATGCATCTCATCCGATGCGCAGCATGGGCAGTCCCAAAGCGGCTTGGAAGGCGGAGGTTCTGGACATCTGGTCCGGCAGCAGAAGGTCGACAAACTGCGGCGCGGCGCTGCCGAGCGCCCGGTTTCCGAAACTCCATTCGTCCGAGGCAGGACGAACCGGGCGAATGCGGCCAAACTGTTCTCCAGCGAGCAACGCCATCACCCCCCAACCCGGTTTGGGGGAACCCAGGTATCTTCTCGGCACCGACACGTGAATGGTGTTGGCGGCGTAATCCGCCCAGACGTCCACCGCTCCGCAGCAAGACCAGTCGCTGTTGTACACGCCGCAGTCGCCATGCCAGTTGCCGGTGATCCGAATCAGTTTCTCCCACCAGCAATGGGGCGCGAACCGGGCGTTCAAGTCTTTGGTCCACGCCTGGCCGGAGTGGGGGCGTCCATCCCTGTCGATGTAGATGTCAATCACCTGTTTGGAAATGCCGCTCGGTCCGCCCCACGGATTGTCGAGATGCCCCAGCGTCAGGTCGAAGTAAACGCGCGCATCATCCGCACTCATCCGCAGTTGTCGCAGTTCAAAGTCGCCCGGAGAGAACGCGCCGCTCGACGGGTACTGCACCGGTTGCCCATCCATCTCATTGGTGCGATGCAGCAGCGCGGGGGGGTCGTAGACCGCGGTGAGGGATGCGGTGCCAATGGTCCGTTGATTGTCATACGCAATCACTTCCACGTGGTGCCGGCCTGCGAAACGTACCGGTAGATCCACGGTGAACAAACCGGCGTCGTCGGCGAGGCCACACACCTGCTGTTGGGCGTGCGTCACCACCACCGTTGCTCTTGGCACCGTTCTACCCTGGATGCAGAGGACGGGACCGGACGCGGTACTGCGCGCAGGGCCCGGAGCGGCTTCCAGCGGGAGGCGCGATGGCCAGCCGTTTCGGACGTATCGGTCATGGACCACCGCCGGCTGTTCCACCACCGCCGCCTGCTCAATGCACATGGCCAGACGCAGGTATTGCGCGAGGGCCCATACCAACGGTGTCGCGCACCCGGTGCCGCGGTCCGGGACCAGATGTTTGTCCAACAGGGGCGCCCCGTCCCAAATCTGTTCCGGGATCATTCGTCCTTCGTTGGCGCAGGCCCCCAGCGTCTGCAACAGCTTCAAGGGGCCGTACACGTGGCGGGGGCGGCGGCGGCGCTCGGACAACCACCACGCGACCTCGTATTCTCCGCGCTCCCCGCTGAGCAGGGGCCACGGTCTGCCCACGCCGGAGCCATTGTAGGGCCGCCCGTCCTCGTACTCTCCGTACCCGTCGAAATTGTAGCGGCGCCAGATGGGGCCGTGCACGCTGTCGTACCGCAGCGCGTCGTCCACCACATTCAACGACTGCACAATGAGTGGGTGGTCCGCGGCCATCAATCCGAGTCGGACCAGTTCGAGAAATCCGGCGTCCACAATCTCCGTCTTGTCGTGCCAGCCGCCACCGTTCTTGAGCTCAATCCAATGCCCATCATCGGTGGAATCCGTGTCGTTCACCCGAATAAAGTAGGGGTGTGGCGACCAGGGCCCCGCATTCGCCACGGTCCACGCCGGGAGCTTGGCGAACCAGTCGTCCGCAGTGCGCAAATAGCGGGCCGCGGACGCATGGTCACCCGCGTCGCGGGCCATCTCCGCAGCCACCACCAGTGCGGCAATCTGTGTCGCCAGCGTGGAGGGGGAGTAGCCAGCGTTCTCTTCCCAGCGATCCTGATCCGTCCGTGGTCCGAGCGCCAGCAGGAAATCGGCCGCCGGTTTGACGAGCGAACGATACCGGTGGCCCGTCCGCAACTGGTACGCGAGCAGGATGGGGAACGCCGCCTCGTCCAGTTGGATGCCGTTCCAGTAAACGCGGCCGTCCGGCCAGGTATTTTGCGGGAACGATCCGTCCGGCTTTTGTTGCACATCATCCAAATATTGAAGGACGCGGTGCGCGGTGTCCACGTCGCCAATGGCGGCCAGTGCCGACGCAATCTGGCAGAGATCACGCGCCCACACCAGGTGGTATCCGCCCACATCCGGCGTGTCCGCGGCAACGTGGTCTCCCCAGGGAATGCTCAGCGACGCCACGATGGCCCCAGGGGTCAACTTGTCCTCGTGGGCTCGGATGGTCATGGCGGCTGCGTAATACTGCGCTTTGCACGCGAGGTTCGGTCGGCGCAGTGTTGCTACGTAGGTCTTCCAGCCCGACTCGTACACGCTGCGGATGTCGTCGAAGGGCTGGGACAGGGCCTCGGCAACCGCTTTCACCGCGCTGTTGCCCTCCTTGCCGAGACCCAGCGCCACGGTGAATCGCACAGATGCGCACCGTTCGTTCTCCAGGTGCAGTCGGCCGAGCAGGGCCACGTTGCCCTGGCGAGCCTCGGTGGATGTTGAGATCAGTTGATGGTCGCGATGGAGTACTGTCCAAGCATCCGCGGGGCCGACAAAATCCGCGGTCGCCTCGGCAAAGGGGATGGAAGCGGAGAGCGCCAGCGCTGTCGTCTCGTCGTACGCCGTCAGGTAAGTCCGGCTATCCGCCTCGAGAATGGCTGCCGAGTCGTCCCTGCAGGTTCCGCCAAGCACCGGTTTGACGTACAGCCATACGTCGTAATCCTGCACCCGCCCCCTCAAGGCGCGGAACGTTACGTCGGCCAGCACCACGTGGCGAGCCGGGTCGGTGATCCACGTTTTGCGAATCTCGTAGGCGCCGTTGTTCGCGGTGTTGATCTGCTCATACACCAGCGCGTCTTCACACAACAACCGAACGCGGTGTTTCGTATCCAGGGATTCGCGGTCAGTGAACGTTTTGCCATCGCTCACCAGGAATTCGAGCCGTTGCAATTGAGGGTGCGCCACGTCCGGGTAATAGACTTCGGTCAACATTCCCTGGGCGAGCGTATACCAAACGTTGGACCGGCTCGGGCCGGATGCCGGATTGTAAAACGACGTGCCGATCCCTGATTTGGCGCCGGTCGTCCAGGTGGAAATCACTTCATGGCTGGGCCGCACAGCTTGTCGATGCCGTTCACCTTTGTACCGCATCCGTTTCACCCCGCAATGGGAATTGACGTACATTGGCTGTCGGCGTTGCGATTCCTCCTTTTCGCGCAGGCTCTGCGTTCTGCTGTACCCATATTCAAACCAAGCCGCCGGTGTGACGGAACTGGGCCGTTTCGCCGAATGCCGAACGCGGGCGGGCCATCGGAAAGCGTTTCGGGAATCGTTGAAACATACTATAATGGTCGGTATGGGAGAAAACTGGCCGGGTCTTAACAGGTAGAGCATCGGCCAGCAGTGGAAAGGGTGGGTCGGATGCCTTCGGCGGTGTGTCCCCATTGTGGTCAGGCCGCGTATTCGGGCGCGGCATTTGATAGAATTTGGGATTGCCCGTACTGCGGGAAGGCGGTGTTTCCAAACGGAGGAAATTCTCCACGGAGCACCGGCAGAGATCCGGTGGTGGACTATTACAGCCGGTTTTGGACCGCGGTGGAAAACGACCGGTGAGGCCGGAGAATGAGCGGACTGCTGTGTGCAGTCCGTTTTTTGCTGTATGTGCCCGCCTAGATCCGCCCTCGAGGGGGACGCCCAATCCGAATCAGGACTGGGCATACAAGGATGATGTGCTGAGGAAGACCAGCCCCATCAACAGGCCCACACAGGCAATGCCAAACAATCGCCGGCGGGACACCGGGCGGGGCGCATTTGGCCGCACAACCACGAATACGGTGAAGAGAACGGCAATCGCCGCCAGGAACACCACATCCAGCGCGAGGTGCAGAATCGTATGCACAATCAGGCTCCTCTCTGACGCAATCCATACACGTGACATTGTGCCACAAACGGTGTCCGCTTGCACCTGGGGGGTGACGGGATGGAGTGGTCGTCGTGCGGTGTTGTGAAAGTGGGCCTGTGGAACGGATTTGACACCAATTGGCGGGGGCAGCTGGTGTACAGGGCGCTGTTGGAAGAGGCATATCGTTTGGGCACGCGCAGCAGCTGCGTGTGGGGACACGTGGAAGGCAGCCGGTCCCGCCGGTCCTTTCGAACGGTCGAGAGCGAGGTGGCTTCCAATGCGCTGCCGGTGATGTTGGAGTTTATCGTGGAATGGGATAAACTGGAGCACCTCGTGGCAGCCTGTTGTCACCGCGCGAGCAAACGCGGCATTGTGGTGGTGGAAGCGGCTATCCTGGCCAGTTCGCCAGAAAGGGGAACGGACGTGAAGGCGCGGATGGAAGTAGAGCGCTTGATGACTTCTGGTGCGGATGGATTGCAGGTGCAGGTGTTCACCATGGAACAAACGCAGCGTGACGGCAAGCCCTTGTACCAAGCGGTGGCCGAGCAATTGCGTGCAGCGGGCATCCTCTGGGTGTCCACCGCGCGGGGGATGGACGGCGGCGGGCGGGATTGGCGGCCCGCACACCGCACTTGGTTGAAGCGTCGCGACGTGCCCGTGGTCATTACGGCGCTGGACCGTGCCGAGTGCTTCGAATCCTGTTTGCCGCAGCTGACCCACCTGGCGGGAGACGATGCGCTGATTGTCTGCAAGCCGGTCATCTGGCATCATCCGCCGCCCCCCTGACAGAGCTTCCCTCCCGGGGGCCGGCAGATTCACCGGGCCGTGGCGCGATGAGTCGTCTCCGCCCAGGGAAGGTCAGCGATGGGTTGGCAGCGGCGGCGATGAAGCGGCGCTCGGCCCCGTGTGCCAATTGGCCAACCACAGATAGCGGGCCGTGACCATATGGAGGAGCCAGGTCATCGCGGCGCTGTACAGCCAGCCTATCGCCAGCAGATCAATCCAGCTCACCTCCGCGGCAAGGGAGAGAGCCAGGCCGGTGAGAAACACGATGGTGACGGACAGGGGGATGAGGCTGACGAGACCGCGCAGCAACGAGACAAAAGCGGACTTGAAGGCGGCGTGGACGTGACGCTCCGCCACCAGGGCGACGTCCACGAACAGGCACAGATATCGCGCCGCCAGAACGATGGCGGCCAGTGGCGCGTTGGCCTGTGGGAACACCTGGACCACGCCGGCCAACAGCAGGTTCATTCCCACCCAGAGCAGATTCCACAACAACAATCGCCAGAAGCTGCGCATGCCGTCCATCACAAACGCCGCCGGTGATCCGGGTCGGCCGGTGTTGGCACGCACCAGCGATCCGTAGAAGCCGCCGGTGAGAAACGATTGGACAAGCAGTACAATGATAGGTGCCCACCAAACCGTGTCGGTATCCGGTTGAACTACCGACCACAGGGACGGAATGCCGGTGGGGAGAGACAGCAGCTGACTGCGCAGCGCCGGTGGGTGGATGGCCACACCGCTGGCGAACAGATACGCCCAGGAAGCGGTGGTGAACGCGATGGACAACACTGTGAGCGCGAACATTGTGCGCCAGAAGCGGCGAACCAAGGGCTTCGCTCCCTTCCATATGGAAAATGGACCGATGCAGGCGATTCGGTTAGAATCTTCGTTCAATTTCATTGTAATGCAAGGTTGCGCGATTGCGGACATCGAAAGCGGGGGATTTTCATGATTGCGGGGCTGGGAACGGACGTGGTGGAGCTTTCCCGCGTGGCCGCAGCGCTCGAACGGCGGCGGGAGGCCTTCTTGGAGCGCGTGCTGGCGCCGGCCGAGCGAGCGCTGTGCGCGGAGATGGGGAAAGAGAGACAGGTGGAATTCGTGGCCGGGCGCTTCGCGGCCAAAGAGGCCATGGCCAAGGCGGCGGGATGCGGCATTGCGCGGCTGGGGATGCGATATGTGGAATTGCGAACTGGGACGTCGGGCCTCCTGGTGCAATTCCACCACCCGCGCGTGCCCGACGTGCTTCGCGGTCGGTGGTGGGTTTCCATCACTCACACGGCGCAGCTGGCGTTCGCCACCGCGGTCCGGGAACTGGACGAAGGCGTGTGAGACGAGCCAGGATTGTACTATTCGTCGGACGGGCCGAATATATCTATTACCAATCCTCGGGGAGGGTACCGAGTGTATCTTGTAACGAGTGAGCAGATGCAAACGCTCGACAAACGCACCATGGCGCGGGGACGCGTACCGGGACTGCTGTTGATGGATCACGCGGGAAGGCATGTGGCGGAACGGGTGCTTCTGCGGCGGCCGCAGCGCGTGGTGGTGCTCTGCGGCAAGGGCAACAATGGCGGCGATGGCTGGACCGCCGCTCGCTGGCTGCATCACTTTGGTGTGGCGGACGTCACGGTGCTCAGTCTCGTCTCACCTTCGGACCTCGGCGGCGACGCCCGCCGGGCGGCGGAAATGGCGGAGGCGGCGGGGGTGCCGTGGCACGCGTACCGGGAAGGCATGGACCTGCCGACAGCGGACGTGTATGTCGACGCGCTGCTCGGCACGGGCGTCTCCCGGCCGCTGGCCGGTCCGTTGGCCGAACTGGTCGACGCGGTGAATCAGGCGTCGCCTTGGACGATTGCCGTCGACGTTCCGACCGGTGTGGATGCCAGCACGGGGCGCGTGCAGGGGAGTGCCATACGGGCGCACGAAACCGTGGCGATGGCGTATCAGAAACTGGGCACCGCCGTGACGCCGGGCTGTCTGTACGCCGGGGATGTGGTGGTTGCGGACATCGGGATTGTGCGCGACATCCCGGGCGACTGCGCGGCGTTCGTCACCGCCGAGGATGTGCGCCGGGTCATACGTCCTCGCCATCCCGCAACCCACAAGGGCAGCTTTGGCCGCGTGGGTGTGGCGGTGGGCGCGATGCCCGGAGCGGCGGTCTTGGCGGGGCTCGGTGCCGCGCGCGTTGGAGCAGGATGGGTGGCGCTCGGCGCAGCCAGGTTGCCAGGCCATGTGCCTATCGACTTTGTCCGCCGCGAACAGCCGCCAACGCCCGCGATGTTCGAGGACTGCACCAGTCTGGTGGTCGGCCCCGGACTCGGCGCGGATGCTCCTGCCTGGATGACGGTGGTGGAACATCACGCTGGACCTGGGGTGCTGGACGCCGACGCCCTGCCGTGGAGTGTGACGGGACTGCGCACTTGGTCGCAATGGGTGTTGACGCCCCATCCCAAGGAATGTGCCCGGCTGCTCGGCTGGGACACCGCGCAGGTCCAGGAAAACCGCCTGCAGGCAGCGCGTCAGTGCGCACAGGTCACGGGGGCGGTGGTGGTGCTGAAAGGGTATCGGTCGATTGTGGCCGCTGCCGACGGCCGTCTGCGCGTCATTCCCACCGGCGACGCATCGCTCGCCACGGCAGGCACCGGCGATGTGTTGGCGGGCATGATTGGAGGACTGCTCGCCCAAGGCGCCACGCCCTTTGACGCGGCTTGCGCAGGTGCGTATGTGCACGGCGTTGCCGGTGAATTGGCCGGTGAGCGACTGGGGCAAGCCAGCGTGATGGCCTCGGATGTTGTCGACAACATTTCCCGCGCAATAAAGTGCCGGATCGACAGCGTTTCCGAGCAACGCCGTGATTGAGTCGTTTGTCGACGAAAGGCGAGGTGGAGTATGCGAAAATTCGGCTGGGTTTTGGCGATGGGGCTCGTGGTCGGGATGGTCGCTGGATGCGGTTCACCCTCGAAGTCGGAGGTTGCCTCCAGCCTCCAGACGCAGGCGGAAAAGCTGGAGTCTGTAAATTACCAGAGTGAAGCGAAAATGACTGTGCAGATGGACAACGGCGCACAGACCTACTACGTCCACACCAGCTACGAATCGCCGGACGTCTATAAGATTGAGTTGGGGGACGCGAACAAAAACATCAACCAGGTGATTGTCCGCAACGCCAACGGCATGTTTGTCGTCAGTCCGTCTCTGCAAAAGGTGTTCCGGTTCAACGGAAACTGGGCGCAGAACCAAGGGCATCTCTATCTGTACGACCAGTTGCTGCAGCAGCTCGCCACCGACAAGAACGTGAAATTGACGAAGCAGGGTTCCGACTACTTGTTTGCATTGCCGTCCAGTCAGGACGGTGACATCGTCTCCCGCCAGGAGGTGACGATGGACGCCAAAACGTTCACCCCGAAGAAGGTGGTGCTGTACGACAAGGACGACACTGCGGTGGTGACCCTGCAGTTCACGTCGTTCACGACCAACGTCAAGTACCAGGACGCCGATTTCGATCCGCATAAGATAGCCTCCAGCTCCACCAAGGCGACGATGGCGCCGGTGAGCGACAAATTTGTCTACATTGAGCCTGACGTGGAATCGCTGGGCGACCAACTGGATGTGACGCAGATGGACTCGGCGACGTCCGCGTTGCTGCGGTACACAGGAGACCACACGTTCACGCTCGCGGAATCCATCCCCAGTCCGGGGGTGGCGGGTCTGCCCGAGGGACAATTGGTGGACCTCTACGGCGTGCCCGCCCTGTACGCGGGAACGGACAGTGTTCACCAACTGGTTTGGCTCAACAACGGGTACGAGTTTTCGCTGGCCAGCGGCAATCTTACGCTGGAGCAGATGAAGTCGCTGGCGATTTCAACCTTCAATCAAGTCGGCAAGTGAGATTCCGCGGTATCATCGGATGCATTCCGGCGTGCGCGCCTCTCCCGAGGTGCGCACGCCATTTTCACGGGCAGGACGCCATTCGTGGCCGTGCCACATCCGAGAATGGGGTGAAGGGAGGTTTGTCACGTCCAAAACAAAGGGGTACACTGAGAGGCAAACAATGGACCAGTGCTGGGGTGAGGACGTGTACCGGGGAACGTTTGCCGTTGTAGACTTGCGGGCGATTCGATGGAATCTTCAAAATATCATGTCTCGACTGTCGCCGGGCACGGACACCTTGGTCGCGGTGAAGGCGAACGGATATGGGCACGGCGCGCCGCAGGTGGCGCGCGCGGCGGCTGCCGCCGGCGCATCGTACCTCGGCGTGGCGAGCGTCGAAGAGGCACTTAAACTGAGAGCCGCCGGAATTCAGACGCCGATATTGGTGCTTGGCGCCACGAACTACGAGGGAGCTGTCGTGGCCGCCCGGCACGACGTGGAGGTGGCGCTGACCGAATCCTGTCTGGCGTGGCCGCAGGTGTCGGCGGATATGATCATCCGCGGCCATCTGAAACTGGACACCGGCATGTCTCGACTCGGCCTGAAAACCGTGGACGGTTGCCGCGCGTTTGCCCAGTGGTTGAAGACGCGGCCGGACGTCAAGTGCGTCGGGGTATTCACGCATCTGGCGTGCGCGGACGCGGCGGACCTCACGCACGCCGAACGCCAGATGGAGCAATTCCGCAGCTTGCGGAATGCGTTGGCGGAAGCAGGGGTTCGGCCGTTGCGGGCCCACGCGGCGAACAGCGCTGCGGCCCTGCGCCGGCCGGATTGGCATGAGGATATGGTGCGGATTGGCATCAGCGCCTACGGATACGCGCCGAGCCGCGCGTTTGCTTTGCCTGTGGCGCTGCGGCCAGCGCTCAGCCTGTACAGCTTCGTGACGCGGGTGGAGGCACTGGCTCCGGGAGAAACAGTGGGGTACGGTGCGACGTTTCAGGCAGACAGGCCGTGTCGAATTGCCACCGTGCCGGTGGGATATGCGGACGGATATCCGCGGATCCTGTCCAACCGCAGTTGGGTTTGGTTGCACGGACGTCGGGCGCCGGTGGTGGGCAACGTCTGCATGGATCAGCTGATGGTGGATGTCACCGACATCCTGGATGTGGCGGTGGGCGACTGTGTCACGCTGTACGGGTATGAGGCGCCGTCGGAATGGCGAAGTGGAGCCGCGTGGACGGAGGGCGGCGGAACGGAGGAGGGCGTGCAAACCTGGCTGCGCAACGGATACGAACGGGCCGTCCGGATGACGGGGGGTACACCTATGCAGCCGGTGATCTCCCTGGATGAGCTCGGCGATCTGGCGGGCACCATTTCGTACGAACTGATGTGCGCGCTGGCTGAACGCGTACCGCGTATCTATGTGGAGTAGAACTGCGCCCGAAAGCTTTTGACATCCCTTTTGCGGCACCGATATAATAACCATGGAGTCGAGAGGTAGGTAGTGTGCAGTGGAGGTGCCGCGTGTGTCCAATCAAAGGCGCATTGTAGTGAACATCCCGGAAGCCTTGTTACACCAGGTGGATGGCATTGCGCATCAGCAACACACGAATCGCAGCGAAGTGATCCGCGAAGCGATGAGGCAGTATGTGACGGAGCGGCGGAGGCTTGACATCCGCGAAGCGATGCAGCAGGGTTACCAGGAAATGGCACGGATCAACCTGCGGATTGCATCGGAGGCCTTCCCATTGGAGCAGGAGGCGGGCGGCACGGTTGAACGTCTGGTAAGCGGGGTGTGACAATTTGAACGTCAAGCGTGGGGACATTTTTTTTGCCGATCTTTCGCCGGTCGTTGGATCAGAACAGGGCGGATTTCGACCGGTGCTCATCATTCAGAACGATATCGGCAACCGTTTTAGCCCCACCGTGATTGTTGCTGCCATTACCGCACAAATCCAGAAGGCAAAATTGCCGACCCATGTCGAAATTCCCGCCAACCCAAACGGGTTGGAGCGGGATTCTGTCATTTTGTTGGAACAAATCCGAACCATCGATAAACAGCGACTAACGGATAAAATCACGCATCTTGACGAGACCACCATGCGGCGCGTCAACGACGCTCTGCAGATCAGCCTCGGTCTCGTGGAGTTCTGAATCATCGAAATAGCGGCGGATTCCCGCCCCGATTTTGATCCGCTCGTCTTCAAAGCCCACCCGGATTACGACGACAGCGGTTGGGGTGCGGCTGAATGTGCCGCGCCTCGCAGGCCACGTCGCCCAAAGGAGCGTACATCAGATATGACCGTATTGGAACAATCCCTCATTCGAGACATTGGACTGGCTTCCGCCGGGAACCTGAAAATTGACTGGGTGGAGGCACATATGCCGCTGCTGCGGCGGATCCGAGAGCAGTTCCAGACCGAGCGGCCGTTCGCGGGCAAAAAAATCGGCATCTGCCTGCATCTCGAGGCCAAAACCGCATACCTGGCGCTGGCGGTGCAGGCCGGCGGAGCAGAGGTGGCCATCTGTGCCAGCAACCCGCTGTCCACGCAGGACGACGTCGCGGCGGCGTTGGTGGACAGAGGGATTATCACGTACGCTTGGCACGGGGCCACGGCGGACGAGTATCGCACGTTTCTGAACAAGCTGTTGGATTTCCACCCGGATGCCCTGATTGACGACGGCGCCGATTTGGTTTCCACCATTTATCGGGAGAGGCCGGAGCAAGCCAAGGAGATCATCGGCGGGTGCGAGGAAACGACCACCGGCATCATTCGGCTTCAGGCGATGGACGCCGAGGGGATTCTGCAATTTCCCATGATGGCGGTGAACGACGCGTACTGCAAGCACCTGTTCGACAACCGCTATGGAACCGGCCAGTCCGCGTGGGACGGCATTATGCGGACCACCAACCTGCTGGTGGCGGGCCGCACGGCGGTGATTGTCGGATACGGATGGGTGGGCCGCGGTCTGGCCATGCGTGCCAAAGGACTGGGCGCGCGCGTCATTGTCACAGAGGTCAATCCCATTCGCGCCCTGGAGGCGGTCATGGATGGGTTTGAGGTCATGCCCATTGTGGAAGCGGCCAGGTACGGCGACTTCTTCGTCACCGCCACGGGTAACCGGGATTGCATCGCCCGTCCTGCGTTTGAGGTGATGAAGGATGGCGCGGTGCTGGCGAACGCGGGCCACTTTGACGTGGAGATCTCCAAGCCCGACCTGCGCGCGATGTCCAAGTCGGTTCGAATGGTTCGCAGCAACATTGAAGAGTACCATTTTCACGACGGTCGAAAGATGTACCTGTTGGCGGAAGGCAGGCTGGTCAACCTGGTGGCCGGCGACGGCCATCCGGCGGAAGTGATGGACATGACGTTCGCCCTGCAGGCGCTCGGACTGCGCGAGGTCGTGACGGGACAGTACCGTCCCGGCGTGCACCGCGTACCGGAGGCGTTGGATGAGCAGATTGCGCGCATGCGCCTGGAGGCGTGGAACCTTTCCATTGACACGCTCACCGAGGCGCAGCAGCGGTATTTAAACAGCTGGACGGACTGAGCGGCTGTCGGTTGGGCGCACGCGTCTCTCTGTCCTCACATATGTATGCAGAGCAGTTGTGAGGATTGAGAGGACGGTTCAGGAGTCAACGAGGTTGAAAAATCGTCTCACACACGCATGCAGCAGGTGTGAGGACTGGGAGGCGTGTGTTGTGAACAAACCGTTGATTGGCATCACAGGTTCCAGACACGTGATGGAGACTCACGCCGCCGCCCCCTCGCTGTTGGCGGTGGTGTCGAGCGACGATTACGCGCAGGGCGTGGAGGCGGCCGGCGGCTGCCCGGTGATTGTTCCGTACCTCACCGACGACGCCACGGTGCAGACCCTCGCCAATTTGATGGACGGCTTGATTTTGGCCGGTGGCGAGGATGTTCATCCCGGCCTCTGGGGGGACCAGCCGCGCCACGGCCTCGGCTCGGTGGTACCCGAGCGGGACGACTTGGAGATGGCCCTGATTCGGCGCATGCTGGCACTGCAAAAACCCATCCTCGGCATCTGCCGCGGCATCCAAATCCTGAACGTCGCCCTTGGCGGTTCCTTGTATCAGGACCTGCCTCGGGAGTGGCGCGGTAAAATCCAGCATCGGCAGCGAGCTCGACGGGATTTCCTGAGTCACGGCGTGCAGTTGGCCGAACACAGCCGGCTCGCTCGCCTGGTGGGTGGCACGGCCATCCGGTGCAATACGTTTCATCACCAGGCGGTCCGGGAATTGGGTGAACATCTGGTTGCCGTCGGATGGGATGACGAGGGCTTGGTGGAGGCTGTGGAACACGAGACGTTGCCGTTTGTGGTGGGCGTGCAGTGGCATCCGGAAAACCTGTGGCGCAAGCACCCTGAGCATCTGGCGCTGTTTCGCGGCTTGGTGGAGGCGGCCGCAATCCACAGTTCGGGTACGGTGAGCCAACCCAGCGAGTCTCTCTGAATCCGTCAACCGTGCATATGAATCTGGTGCGAATGTGTCCCCCGCAATGGGGGACTTGTTGCATTTATATCCGTGCGCACCGATTCAGCGCAGGAAAGGAGGCGGCAACCATGGCCACAGTGACGCCGGTATCGCGGCATCTGCAGCTGCAGTTCCAGATTGGGACGACCACCAGCGGGCAACCCAAGCTGCAGAACCGCAACTTCCCCAACGTCTCTCCCTCCGCGGCGGACGCGGATGTCCTGGCGGTGGGACAAGCCCTGGCGGGCCTGTTCGCGGAACCCCTGTACGGGATTGCGAAGGTGGACCAGAGCAGCATCGAACCGTAACTGAGCAGGCTGTCCATTCCCGCGTAATGCGGGAATGGATACACCGAATGCAGACGAATGGAGGTGATGTGCATGGCTACCAAGACCACGCTGCAGATGACGTTCATGACCGACCAGGATAAGAAGGTGCGGATTAACATACCGGGCCCGAAGGCCGGACTCGACGCGAACGCGGTCGGACAGGTGATGGACCTCATTGTCAGCAAAGGCATCTTCGCGTTCCCGCAGGGGAAAATCGTGAAGAAGGTGGATGCCGTGCAGGTGTCCACGGACAGCACCACGCTGCTGTAAGCGGGAGCGTCGCAGACAAAACCCCCGGTCTGAACCGGGGGTTTTGTCTGTGGACGAATGGCATGGGCGGTCATTCATCGAGCCGAAATCGTGTATGATGGGGATGTATTTGTGATGGCCGAATGCGTCGGATTGTGGCCGCGTGCATGCATGAGCCGCAGGTACTGATTCTGGACGAACCCACCTCCGGGCTCGATCCGCTGATGCAGCACCGCTTCCTTGACTTGGTTCAGGAAGAGAAGCAGCGGGGCGCGACCATTCTGATGTCGTCACATATCTTTCCGGAGATAGAACGGGTGTGTGACCGCGTCGGGATCTTGAGAGACGGAACGCTCGTTGCGGTGGAAGACATCCGCAATCTGCGGGCAAATCGGCGCCAGGTGTTCACCGTTCTGTTCGCGGCCGAATCGGAGGCGAATCGGTTCATCGCGTTGGGCGGCCTGCTGCAACGGCGGGGGACCGAAGTGGAGGTTGAGGTTCGGGGCGATTGCAACGAGTTCATTGGGCGGTTGGCGCAATGCCGGGTGCACGAGCTGCGCGTGCATGAACTCGGTCTGGAAGAGCTCTTCATGCACTACTACGAGGCGTAGGGAGGGGATGGCGAATGAGTTCGGCGCTCTACCGTTCCATGTTCAAATGGCAGATGAAAGCGATGCTCAGTTACGGCTGCGGCATTATGTTGTACCAGTGGCTGTTCATCTGGACGTACCCGTCCATCGCGAAATCGTCCGCGCTCAATGCGCTGCTGAAGACCATGCCCGCCGGTTTCCTGAAGGTTATCGGGTATGAGGCAGGAGTTTCCCAGGTGGGGGATTACCTCGCCGGAGAATTTTACGGCCTCATTTATGTGATCATCATGGCCATCTACGCCGTGATGACCGCCACGCAACTGATGGCCCGCCTGCAGGATTCCGGATTTCTGGCGTATCTCTTGGCCACACCGGTCTCGCGGGTACGAATCGCCGTGTCGCAGTTGGCCGTTTTGGTTTCGGGGATTGTCGGGATTGGACTGTTGTGCACGGTGAGCGGGTTGCTCGGCGTCCATTGGTTCATCTCGGACAGTCCTCTGAATACGGCCAAGTTTGTCGAAATGAACGCGATAGGTGTCCTGTTGTTTCTTCTGGTGGGCGCCTACTCCTTTTTCTTCTCGTGCACAGCGCGGGATGAACGCACGGCGCTGTCGGCGTCCGCTCTCTTGACCGTCGTCTTCTATGCTCTGCATACGGCGGGATCGCTCAGTGATACGGTCGGGTGGCTTAGGAACGTCTCCATCTTCACCGCGTTCGATCCGCAGGCGCTGATGCATGGCACAGCCAACGTGCCTTCCCTGGCGCTCGGCCTTGGTGTTGCCGCTGTGGGGATTTTCGCAGCGGCGGTGGCGGGGTTTCGCCGTAAGGAGATGGCGCTGTAGGACCTGACGCCGACGTGGCTGAACTTGTGTGATGCGCGCAGTCACGCCGCGTCCGGCCCGGGCGTAGTCAAACCAAAGATCAATGAACGCGCCCACGGCACACGCCCTGCTGTTGCATTAGGCAGTCGCGGCACATCTTGTGCCTCTGCTTGATCTGGCACATGAATAAGAAGCTGGAGATGATGGCGTCCTTCCATCCGGGCATGTCCACAAACGCGCACCCGTACTGATACGTGATGGGGTCCAGGATGCGCACGTTTTTCACCACGGCTTCGAAGGAAACGGTGTCAAACGCATTGGATTTATTCACGAGGGAGATCTTTCCGTGGACACGGGTGTCCACAGGAAATGAAAGTTTACTCTGGAACGACAGGCCGCCCGGGCTCAGGTCATGCACCATCTCGTGCGTTGTGACACTTCCATCCGAGATCACCAATTGAATGGGAACGTGCACGCGATGAAACCGACGCTTGTTGTTGAATGGCCGCTGGGGCTGCTGCTTCATGACCAGATGGCTATAATTCTGCGTGTACTCTTCCACGACGTACCACCCCGGACGGCAGGCGCAGCCATCCTGGGAGCTTTCAATCAGGATTTCATAGCCTCTCGGCAAATACAGCGGTTCTCCGTTGAGGTCTTTCGGAACCTCCAAAAGCAGCGTGTCATGAGCCACCTGAGCGTGGACCTTGGCCGCGATTCCATAATCGTTGGAAGGAAGAACCAAATACACGGTGGTGTTCACAATTCGACCCTCCCTGCGAGTGTCGTGGGCATGTACAGACAAACAACCTCTCTGTCAGGAACATATATCCATTATAGCAAGTCATCCAATATCTCAGAAGGTTCGAATGTAGAAAAGTGTTCTATATTCCAGATGCTCGATGCGGCGTGTTTGACTTGATTGTCCGCTCAAATTGAGGCACGTTAGACATGAAACACATTCTGATTTGACGAGGTGAGCAGTGTGGAGCAACGTGCGTTGGGTAGACAGGGGCTTGTGGTCAGCGCTTTGGGGCTGGGCTGCATGGGCATGTCCGATTTTTACAGCGGCCGCGACGAGGAAGAGTCCATTCGCACCATTCATCGGGCCCTGGAGCTGGGCATCACCTTCTTCGATACCGCCGATATGTACGGCGTGGGACACAATGAGGAATTGGTCGGTCGCGCGCTCAAGGGCCGCCGCGACGAGGTGATCTTGGCGACGAAGTTCGGCAACGTGCGCGCGGCGGACGGCACGTTCCTCGGCGTCAACGGCCGGCCTGAATACGTGAAACAGGCATGTGACGCGAGTCTGAAACGGTTGGGTGTGGATTACATTGACCTGTACTATCAACATCGGGTCGATCCGGACACCCCCATCGAAGAAACGGTCGGCGCCATGGCGGATCTGGTGAAAGCCGGGAAAGTGCGCTATCTCGGTTTGTCGGAAGCGGCGCCGGAAACCATTCGCCGAGCGCATCGGGTTCACCCCATCACTGCCCTGCAGACCGAATATTCTCTGTGGAGCCGCGACGTGGAGGACGAGGTACTGCCCACGGTGCGGGAACTCGGCATTGGCTTTGTCGCCTACAGTCCCCTCGGACGGGGATTCCTGACCGGGCGCTTCAGGCGGTTTGAAGATCTGCCCGAGGACGACTACCGCCGCCATTCGCCCCGCTTCCAGGGGGAGAACTTCATCAAAAACCTCGAGCTGGTCAAGTTGATTGAAACGATGGCGCGGGAAAAAGGCTGCACGCCGGCGCAGCTGGCTCTGGCCTGGCTGCTTCATCGCGGCGAGGACATCGTGCCGATTCCCGGCACGAAGCAGAGGGGCTATCTGGAGGAAAACCTGAAGGCGCTTGAGGTCTCGCTCAGTGCCGACGACATCGCGCGCATTGAACGGATTGCGCCAAAGGGCGTGGCCGCTGGGGAGCGGTACCCTGCGCACGCGATGCAGACGGTCCATCGTTGAACCGGGCAACGGGCGTCGGGCTTTGCATGAGGTCATCCGTACAGCGGAGGGCGGGGAAGTCCCCGCCCTATTTTGCGTGGCCGCGCGGATTGCTGGACTGTCGCCGGCGCAGCGGATTGGACGCGTGGGCTGTATGTACAGACTGTGGCAACTCAGCCGGTCACCGTGTATAGTGAAATGAATTCGAATCATCAATTTTTTATCTGTATTTTTTAACCGGAGTGACTCGGCATCCCGCAGTACCACCCTTGGTAGATGACCATATTTGGGATGGGGGAGATGGACCGTGAAGCGGTTGGATGAACAGGAATATCAGAGACGGGCACTGTCTGTGGACAAGCTTACCTGCAGTTTCAATGACAATCTGTTTTCGTTCAATGACACCTCTGAACTTCCCGGGCTGAATCACCGCATGGTCGGGCAGGAGCGGGCGGTGGCGGCGCTGGACTTCGGTCTGAGCATCGACGCGGAAGGGTACAACGTGTTTGTCGTTGGCCCCGCGGGCACCGGCAAGACCACGTACACCGTTGAAAAGCTCACGGCTGTGGCGCAAACGCATGCCGTGCCGGACGATTGGTGTTACGTCTACAATTTTCAAAACCCGGATCAGCCGATGGCACTGCGGTTTCCTCCGGGGCAGGTGCACCGCCTTCGGCGTGCGATGGAACAGTTGGTCGGCGATTTGGAAGAAGAAATGACGCGTCAATTTGAAAGCGACGAATATGTCCATCAAAGGGCTCAGCAGGTCAAGCAATTCAATGAAAACGCGCAAAAGACGTGGGAGCTTTTGGAGATTGCCGCCCGGCAGTTGGGAATTGGGCTGCAGCGGACGACGGCAGGCATTACGGCGGTTCCGCTGACCCGGACCGGACAGCCGATGAGCCCGGAAATGTTCGACGGTCTGCCGCAGGCCGAGAAGGCGCAGTTCACCCTTGCACAGCAGCAGGTGCAGGACATGCTGGAGGATACTTTGCGACAGATCCGCACACTGCAAAAGGAGGCGCGTCAGGCTCAGCGGAAGCTCGATGAACAAACAGCATCCTCCGCTGTCGACCATCTCTTTGAAGACCTCCTGGCGCAGTTCCCCGATGAACGCGTGCAGGCGTATCTCAACGAGGTGAAGCAGGATGTCATCCAGCACCACGCGTATTTTCGGCGGGACCCGGATGGCGATGCCGGTTTGCGGACGACGGACGACGGTATGGATCCGAGGCGCAGATACCAGGTGAACGTGATCGTCGACCGCCAGGGACAAACGGGGGCCCCTGTGGTCGTGGAGACCAATCCCACGTACGCCAACCTGGTCGGTAAAGTGGAGTATCGCAGCAGCCACGGCGTGATGGTGTCCGACTACACCCTTATCAAGCCCGGAGCGCTGCATCAGGCGAACGGCGGTTACCTGGTGTTGCAGGTGCAGGATCTCCTGAGTCACCCCGCGTCCTGGTACGCGCTCAAAAACGCGTTGAAAACCGCCGAAATTCGTGTGGATGCACCACCGAGCGATGGCGCGGGGCTGACCCCCACCGGCCTCAGGCCGGAGCCCATCCCAATGCGGATGAAGGTCATTCTGATTGGCACGCCCGAGCTCTTTCACTGGTTGTACGCGAACGATCCCGCCGTGCAGAAATACTTCAAGGTCAAGGCCGAATTTGCCCCGGACATGCCGCGAACGTCCGAGACGTGCATGGAACTGGCCAACTTCATTGCGTCGTACACGCGCAAGCATGGGTTGCCCGCGTTTTCGAGGGATGCGGTCCGCCTCGTGGTCGAGCAGAGCGCGCGAGAGACCGAAGATCACCACAAGTTGTCCGCGCGTTTCAGCTTGGTCATCGAACTGATGACGGAGGCGAGCCACTTCGCGCGATTGGATGAGGCCGCGGTGGTGCAGGCGGATCATGTGAAACGGGCGTTGACTGCCAAGCGCAGAAGGTCCGAGTTGATAAAGGAAAAGGTGTTGGAGCAAATTCTCAACGGCACCATCCACGTGGACACCAGCGGTGAGCGCGTGGGCCAAATCAATGGTCTGGCGGTGCTGAGCAGCGGCGACATGGCGTTCGGACAGCCGCACCGCATCACGGCGCGCACGTACACGGGACGGCGCGGCGTGGTCAATGTGGAGCGCGAGACCGCCATGAGCGGCCGCATTCACGACAAAGGGCTGCTGATTCTCAGTGCCTTTTTGTCCGGCGAGTTTGCTCAGAAACGTCCGCTGTCCATTTCCGCAAGCATCGTGTTTGAACAGACGTACAGCACGATTGACGGCGACAGCGCTTCGAGCACGGAATTGTACGCCATTCTGTCGTCGCTGGCGAACGTGCCCATCCGGCAGGACATCGCCGTCACGGGATCGGTGGACCAGTTCGGGGATATTCAACCCATTGGCGGCGTGAACGAAAAAATCGAGGGTTTTTTCTATATCTGTAAAGCGCAGGGGTGGACAGGCCGTCAGGGTGTCATCATTCCGCACCAGAACGTGAAAAACCTGTTCCTGTCCGATGAGGTGGTGGACGCCGTTCGCGCAGGCCAATTTCACATTTGGCCCGTGCGGACCATTCGAGAGGGCATTGAACTGCTCACCGGCGTGGTGGCGGGCGATGAACGGCCCTACTCGCCGGACACGCTGTTTGGCGTCATTGAGCGGCGGCTGGAAGCGCTCTGGAGGGCCGAAGAGACGGGGGACGCTTCGGCCGAGGCGCAGATTCATCACGATGCGACGGTTTGACCGGTGCGTCAGCGAGGGATACCGGGGGCGGTTTCGCCCCCGGCATCCGGTGCATCAGGCATGGCAGCACTCAGATGAAAATGCTCAGGTTTAACATGGGGAACACGGTCTGGTCAAGGTAAATGGTGCGCTCCGCCAACTTCAACTGCCCGTCGACCCGGTGAATGGTGTCCACGCGCTCACCGAAGATGTGAGCACTCTCGGAGCTATCGCGGATGCTCCGCAGGATGAGGAAATAGCTGGCGACCTGCACCGCATCCGGGCGTTCCCTGTTCACCACGCGAATGTTGGAGACGATGTGCCGCGTCCGCGTGGGGGGATTTTCCGACCAGGCGGAGGTAGTTCGGAAGCGTTCGACGCGGGTCTGCAAACTGCGTTTCGTTTCGTCAAAAAAAGTCATGTCATCTATGAAATCGTCCGATTCGCCAAAATCCCGGGTAACGCGCACCGGCATCCGATAGCGGATGCCTTCGTCCAACAATGCGAGCCAGGCTTCATATTCCCGTTGATCCAGCAGGGCGGCTTCGCGAAACAAAAATTGAACCACGTCCTCGTAGGAGATATCCATACAAGCCCTCCTTTCCAAAACAGACTGGCATCACCGATTGGGCACGAGAACATCCGTGTCCTGTTCCGCGAGCAGTGCGTCAATCCAGTGTTCGTAAAAAGCTCTGGAGATGGCGTCCAGATAACAGGTGGGATACGCAATCCCCGGACCGGGCCAGGTGGGATCTGGTTCCACGCGGCCAAGGCCCATCAGGTAGTTGAGGACGTTGTTGTAGTGCACATCTTTGTCCTGAGCCATGGTGCCTTGGCTCGCTTCCACCACGCGCGTCCAAATCTCAGCGTCGTCCTGTTCCAGGGTGCCCGCAGGTCCAAAAGAGCCAATGTAGCTCAGATAGGATGCCTCCTTGAAAGCTTCCGGAGCCTGTTTGTCGACCATGAACCAGGAGGTGATCTCAATCTTCGCAGGTCCGATAGGACGCCACACCCGGAAGTTGACGAAGGACGTCAGCGGTTCGTCCGGGCCGCCCGTGCCGTGCATGGGACTGACAAACGATAGATTCGGGAAGCAGGTCCCAACCATAATCATGGTCTTTTCAAACACCTGGCGTTGGGCGGGGGTGAGATTCCGTTCGAACATGGGCCACATCTCGCGTGGCAGCCCCTGGTAGGGCGGAACGTTGAGGCCGGCCTTGGCGGTGATGAGGTTGATGCCGTGGCCGTGATTGAGCACAACTTGGTGTCCATAGCTCGCGTACATGGGGTCTTTGGGGCTGATGCCGAGCTCCACGGTGGAACGGTGTGTCATCGCGGTGTGGTACGGATCGCCGCCAAAATTGTCAGAGCTCACTTTCCAGTTGGTGTGGATGATCCAGCGCTGTGGCACGCCGCGAACCTCCATTCCTCCGTCGCTGCGGCCGAGCATGATGTCGAGGTACCACTTCAAGTCGCCGAGAAACGACATCAGGGATGGCGCGTCGGGGTTGAGCGATCCGAAGATCATCCCCTGGTAACTGGCCACCCGCGGAAGTTTGCGCAGTGACCACTGGCTCCTGTCCATTTCCTGTCCGTACACCTTGTTCCCGGCAATCACGCCGACCAGGTCGCCGTTCAGGTTGAATGTCCACCCGTGATAGGGGCAGGTGAACGTCTTCCGCTGTCCGAAATCAGCGGTGCACAGTTTGGTGCCGCGGTGTGTGCAGGAGTTGAGATAGGCCTGAATCTCGCCCTGTTCATCGCGAAGCAAGAGCACAGGGTCGTGGACAATCCACCGCGTCACGTAGTCGCCGGGCCGCGGAATCTCCGACTCGTGTCCGAGAAAGTTCCATGTTTTCGCGAAAATCTGATGGACTTCCGCACGGTACACGTCCGGGTCGGCAAACACCCACTGAGGCAGCACCCCCTGTTGAATCTTCGCTTTGACCTCGAGCAACACATCCCGACGCAAGCGAGGCACGTCCGCCATATTCATCCTCCTTTGCGGATGAAAGCGCATACACAACCGGTGCTGAGAGAAGGGGATGGTCAGGTGTAAGCGCTATTACCACAGAGCATAGCGCGGTTTCCGCGGTTGGAGTAGGGCGTCGTTTCGCCATGCGGAACACGGCAGACTTTTTTGTGGAAGTCCTGCGCCAGCGGGGAGCGCGGGCATTCGGGCCCGGAGGTCGGTTGGAGTAAGTGCAGATGGTCGGCGCTGCGGTTGGCGCAACGCGCGGATTGGACGATGACGTCATCGCCTGGAATCACTACCATACAGCTGGCGCATGGTCCATTTGCACCAGTCAAATCGTCGGTTTGGAACTTCCGCTGTCCCGGTCTCAGCCATACCCTGATCTTGAACGGCGGCGCCCGTCCACGGAAACGCTTTGTACGGGCGGACTCGGTCGTTCTGTGGCGACCCGTCCCGGGTCGTCAACTGTCTTTGCCACCCAATCAGAGCTGGAGTGAGGATGCATGGATACGAGGATTCCAACGAAAATCGCGATTGTCGGCGCCGGGGCCGTTGGCTCCAGCACGGCGTACACGCTGCTCTTGCGCGAACGCGCGACGGAACTTGTGTTGATTGATGTCAATGCGGACAAAGCGCGCGGTGACGCGCTGGACATGGCGCACGGATCGCCATTTTATGGGGCGACCAAAGTCTGGGCGGGCTCTTATGAAGACTGTGCCGGGGCGGACATTGTGATCATCACCGCGGGGGTTGCGCAGCGGCCGGGCGAAACGCGCCAGGCTCTGCTCGACCGAAACGCGGTGATTTTTCACGCCATCCTCCATGAGATTGTGAAATACAACCAGAATGCCATTCTGCTGGTGGCGACGAATCCGGTCGACGTGCTCTCCCACCTGTCCTGGAAGCTGTCCGGCTTTTCCGCGGAACGCGTGATTGGTACGGGGACGCTCCTCGACAGCGCGCGCTTCCGGTACTTCATCGGCCAGCAGCTGAACGTCAACCCGCGCAGCGTGCACGCGCACATCGTCGGGGAGCACGGGGACAGCGAACTGCCGGTCTGGAGCCGCACGAACATCGCCGGCGTGCCAATAGACTTGCCGGAATCCGCGCGCGCAACCATTTTCGAAAACACGCGCAACGCGGCGTACGAAATCATCCAGGCCAAAGGGGCGACGTCTTACGCCATCGCCCTCTCCATCGACCGGATTTGCACGGCGATTCTGCGCGATGAGGGCGCCGTGTTGAACGTCTCCACGCTGCTGAACGACTATCACGGCATCTCCGACGTGTACATGGGCGTACCGAGTGTGGTCGCCAGGGACGGGGTTCGCGAAGTGATTGACCTGCAGCCGACCGCCGCGGAATTGGAACAGTTGCGCGCCTCCGCGCAGGTGCTCAGAGACCGCATCGCCGCCGTCGAATCTCTGCACCCGGACTGGTTCTGAACGGGACCGCCTTCAGACTAGTCCATTCGTACGACAAAACGGTCCAAACGGGTCTGCACCGGCGCGCCGCGCTCTGAGATGATGAACGTGCAAGGCGAAGATCCAGCGATGCATCGCCGACTGGATGAATGCAAGGAGATGGTCATATGTTCACGAACTGGCTCAGGTCCAACCGGTGGGCTGCCGGCATTCTCACCATCCTTCGCGTGTATCTGGGATGGGAGTTCCTCCACGCCGGCTGGGAGAAGATTACCGCCTCCAAGCCGTTCAACGCGGCGGGATTCCTCGCGAACAGCATTCAACACCCCGTGCTCACGCCGGAAAAGACCGTTCAATATCCGTGGTTCAACGCGTTCCTGAAGGGCTTTGCCCTGCCGCACGTGGGACTGTTCAACGTGTTGGTGCCGTGGGGAGAATTGCTTGTCGGCGTTGGACTCATCCTGGGCACTCTGACCACCGCCGCTGTGTTCTTCGGGATGCTGATGAACTTCGTGTACATGTTCGCCGGCACGGTGTCCAGCAATCCAATGGACGTGTTGATTGGCATCTTCATCATCGTGGCCGGATACAACGCGGGTCACTTCGGCGGAGACCGCTGGGTCATTCCCTGGCTTCGCGAGCACGTGTTTCGCCGGGTTCACAAGGAAGTTCAGGTGCACGTGGTGCGCGGCAACAAAGCAGTCCACTAGACGTTGATTACGTTGCAAGCTTACAGGAGCTGACAGCGCATGTTGATACAGACGTACGGGGATCACATTCCATTGACGGATGCCCTCAGGGAGTATCTGGAGAAAAAACTCAGTCGATTGGAGCGGTACGTGGAGATTCCGGCGGATACCCAGGTTCATGCCGCTCTTTCGGTGGAACGCGGCATGCACAAGGTGGAGATCACGCTGACGCTCTTCGGGTACACCTTCAGGGCGGAGGAGCGTTCATCGGACATGTACGCATCCATCGATCTGGCGACGGACACGCTGTGCGGCCAGGTGCAGAAGTACAAGTCCAGGCTGCATCGGCATTCGCGGGATGGGCAACGGCGCGACGTCCAGCCGGGAGATCCGGAAGCGCGGAATGACGATGGGCCGAAGGTGGTACGCGTGAAGCGCTTTGCCGTGAAACCCATGGCGCTCGAAGAAGCGATGCTTCAAATGGAACTGCTCGGCCACGATTTCTTCGTGTTCACCAATGCCGAGACGGACGAGATGAACGTGCTGTACCGACGCAAGGACGGAAATTTCGGCTGGATTGAGCCACAATGACCGATTCGGTCCACAGCAATGATTCGCCGCGGTGGGGCATGCCCCACCGCGGTTTTGCGTGGAAGGGGCTGTTGCGGCGGTCCATTCGGGGTCTTGCTTTGGACCATTGCCTGCATAGTCCATACCGACTACATCTTTCCCCCGTGTGTACTAGTGGCAAATAGAAAGAACGTGCCTGTTTGCGAGTACAGGCGCGGGACTATAGTGAAGTCGGGTAAGAAGGCCACCAGAGTCTATTGAAAGGAGCTTAGCCTGATGAACGTAAGGGTACGCAGAGCAGGGGTACTGCTCTCGGGGTTGTTGGCATCACTGCTGCTGGCGACCGGCTGCGGAAGGAACATCGTGCTCCATCCGGCCGGTCCCGTCGGGCGCAGTGAAGCCCACCTCATCTATTTGTCCATCATCCTTGTGCTGATTGTTGTGGTGCCCGTCATCGTGCTGATGATGTTCATCGTGATGCGGTATCGCGACAAGCCGGGAAATAAGGCGGCGTACAAACCCGAATGGTCTGAAAACCGAGCGCTCGAAGTGATTTGGTGGGCCATCCCCATTGTCATCATCGGGATTCTCGGTGCGGCCACAGCGAAGGAGACGTATTCGCTGACGAAGCCGCCGGAACAGAACACCACCCCGTACACGGTGGAGGTCACTTCGCTCAACTGGAAGTGGCTTTTCCAGTATCCGGACAAAAACATCGCCACGGTGAACTACTGCGTGATTCCCACCGGCCGTCCGATTCAGTTCGTGTTAACGGCCAACGCGCCCATGAACTCCTTCTGGGTGCCGGAGTTGGGCGGGCAAGAGTACACCATGCCGGGCATGGCGATGCGGTTGTGGCTGCAGGCGGACAAACCCGGAACGTACTACGGCCATGGCGCCAACTTCACCGGTGAAGGGTTCGCCAACATGCAGTTTGACGTGATCGCCAAATCCCAGTCGGACTTTGAAGCTTGGGAGAATCAGGTGAAGCAGACAGCGCCTCCGCTCACGGAGACCGGCTACAAGAACCTGACCAATCCGAGTGTCGTGTCGAAAGCATCGTATTCGTCCTACCCCGCGAACTCGTTCATGGACACGGTTATGGAAAATGGCGGGAAGTACATGAGCCAAACCATGTCGACCATGCAGTCGTTGGGTGACGACGCCGGCATGAAATAACGCCGGCTCGGAGGTACGCTGTACATTCTTCGACGAAAGGGGCAGAAGGTGTGAAAAACTTCTTTGTCACCGGCGACCCAATGATCTACGCCTCGGACGTGTTGATTGTCCTGGTGCTGGTGGGCATCATCTTCACCCTGACCTACTTCAAAAAATGGGGTTGGTTGTGGCGTGAATGGTTGACCACCGTGGATCACAAGAAAATCGCCATCATGTATCTGATCTGCGCCATTCTCATGCTGTTCCGCGGCGGCGTGGATGCCGAGTTGATGCGGACGCAGCTGGCCGTCCCGAACAACCATCTGTTGTCGGCCGAGCACTATGACCAAATTTTCACGACCCATGGCACCATCATGATTCTGTTCATGGCGATGCCCATCCTGTTCGCCATGTTCAACGCCGCAGTGCCATTGCAGATTGGCGCGCGCGATGTTGCTTTCCCGTATTTGAACGCGGTGAGTTTCTGGTTGTTCTTCTTTGGCGCATTGCTGTTCAACATTTCGTTTGTCATCGGCGGATCTCCGGATGCTGGCTGGACCAGTTATCCACCTTTGACGGAGTTACAGTTCGATCCGGGCCCGGGCGAAAACTACTACCTGCTGGCGGTGCAAATCTCCGGTTTCGGAAGTATTGCCACCGGCATCAACTTCATGGCGACCATCCTCAAGATGCGGGCGCCCGGCATGACCCTGATGAAGATGCCGCTGTTCTGCTGGTCGGTGTTGGCATCCTGCATCGTCATTCTGTTCGCGTTCCCGGCGTTGACCGGCGCGCTTCTGCTGCTCACCTTGGACCGGGTGGTTGGCACACATTTCTTCACGATGCTGGCAGGCGGCAACCCGATGCAGTTCATCAATCTGTTCTGGATTTGGGGTCACCCCGAAGTGTACATCGTCGTGCTACCGGCGTTCGGCATTTACTCGGAAGTGGTCAGCACGTTCTCCAGCAAGCGCGTGTTTGGCTACAAGTCCATGGTGTTTTCGCTGATGGCGATTGCCGTTGTCGGCTATCTGACCTGGGTCCACCACTTCTTCACCATGGGTGCGGGTGCTGACGTGAACGCGTTCTTCGCCATTTCCACCATGTGCGTCGGCATTCCGACCGGTGTTAAAGTGTTCAACTGGCTGTTGACCATGTTCCGCGGTCGAATCCGGCTGAATTTGCCCATGCTGTGGACGCTGGGCTTCATCCCGAACTTCGCCTTGGCGGGCGCCACCGGCGTCATGCTGGCCGCCGCTCCCGGCGACTATCAATATCACAACAGCTATTTTCTCGTCGCCCACTTCCACCAAGCGCTGATTGGCGGCGTGGTGTACGGCATGCTGGCAGGCATGTATTACTGGTGGCCGAAACTGTTCGGCTTCGTTCTCGATGAACGGCTCGGCAAATGGGCGTTCTGGTTCTTCAATATCGGTTTCTATGTCTGCTTCATGCCGCAATACGAGCTCGGCTTCATGGGAATGACGCGGAGAATGTACACATATCCCGCCAACATGGGCTGGACGACGCTCAACTTCATCTCCACCATCGGGGCGTACCTGATGGGTATTGGTTTCCTGTTCATTGGCGCGCAGATTGTCTACAGCATCTTCCGCGGGCAGCGCGACCTCACCGGAGATCCATGGAACGGCCGCACGCTCGAGTGGTCTCTGCCGTCGCCTCCACCGGCGTACAATTTCGCGCAGATTCCGCATGTGCAAGAGCGGGATGAGTGGTGGCGGATTAAGCAGGCCGGTCTGGCGGACGCGTATCGCAAAGTCAATCTGAACGAACTGGAGCCGATTCACATGCCGAAGAATTCGGGGATACCGTTCCTGATGGGTGTTTCATTCTTCGTCGGCGGATTTGGCTTGGTGTTTGGCTGGACGGTCGTCGCCATTATCGGGTTTGCCGGTGTGTTCCTCTGCCTGTTGGCTCGGTCGCTGCAGGAGAAGACCGATTACCACATTCCGGTGAGCGAAGTGCAGCAGACGGAAATCTCGCTGGGGAGGGCTTGACATGGCGGTCATGGAGCAAACGCTGAAAGATCTCCACGGCGCCGGGGAGCACAGGAAGCCGCTGGAGTACACGCACGGCGGTTCCGTGAACATCTTGGGATTCTGGTTGTTCCTCGCCACCGACCTGATGGTGTTCGCCACGCTGTTTGCGACGTACCTGATTTTGAAGACACATACCGATGGCGGGCCAACGGCGGCCGGGATCTTCGATATCCCCGGCTATGTGGCGGAGACGTTCATCTTGTTGACGAGCAGTTTCACGTGCGGATTGGCCACCTATTCGATGCGGAAGAATGCGAAAGCTGCGGCGTTGACGTGGCTGGCCATCACCATGGCGCTGGGGCTGGCCTTCGTGGGACTGGAAGCCAGCGAGTTCGCCAAGGACGTGGCGGACGGCGCCACGATGCAGCGCAGCGCGTTTCTCAGTGCCTTCTACACGCTGGTGGGCACGCACGGAGCGCACGTGTCGCTCGGCATTCTCTGGATGGCGTCGCTGTTCTTCCAAATTGCCCGCCGCGGCTTTGACGCGGTGCGGGCGCGGAAACTGTTCGTGGTCGGCCTCTACTGGCACTTCCTCGATATCGTTTGGGTGTTCATCTTTACGGTTGTGTACACGATGGGGGTGAGATGAATGGCCAATTCAGCCGTCAGTCAATCCACGAATCTGGAGCCGCAGTTTCATGAAGAGGCGTTTCCCTGGAAGCACATCATCGGGTATGTCCTCTCTCTGGTGCTGACGGGGGCCGCGCTCTGGTGCGCGTTGGGATATCATCTGCGCGGTAGTGCGCTGATTGTCACAATTCTGGCGATGGCTGTTCTGCAGATTGTGGTTCAGCTGTTCCTGTTCATGCATCTGACGGAGAGTGACGGGACGCGGGCGCACGTGTGGACCATATGTCTCGGATTTTTCTTCACCTTCGTGGTGGTGGCGGGGACCATCTGGATTATGTCGTTCGGTTCCCAGGTTGCTTGACGACACAGCGGGAAGAGAGGCACGAACATGTCCATGATTTCCGGTGACGTCCATGCGATTCCAAACCAAGCGGACTCTGTCCGCTCGGTTTGGAAAACCGTACAGGCTTACGTTGCTCTGACCAAGCCGAAAATTCTCGTCATGCTTCTCATCACCGGCTACTGCGCGATGGTCGTTGCCAACCGCGGCGTGCCTTCGGCGTTTCTGACCGCCGCGACGCTTGTGGGATTGGCGCTGTCGTCTGCGGCGGGGGCCGTGTTGAACATGTGGTACGACCGAGACATTGACGGCCTGATGCGGCGGACATCCAGCCGCCCGCTGCCGACCGGCGCTGTCAAACCCGGACACGCGTTGGTGTTCGGCATTGGTCTGGAAGCCGCTTCGTTCGCGCTGCTGTACGGGCTGGTCAATCCATTGACGGCGCTGCTCTCGTTCCTTGGCTTCGTGTATTATGTGCTGATTTACACCATCTGGTTGAAACGGCGGACGCCCCAGAACATCGTCATCGGCGGCGGCGCGGGCGCCATTCCGCCCCTCGTCGGCTGGGCGGCGGTGGCGGGGCATCTGTCCTGGTTGGCGTGGCTCATGTTTGCGGTCATCTTCCTGTGGACACCACCGCACTTTTGGGCGTTGGCGTTGTACAAGAACGAGGACTACGTCCGCGCGGGCGTTCCCATGATGCCCGTGGTGCGCGGCTTTCGGTCCACCAAGCGGCAGATGTTCGCGTATTCCGTCGTATTGTTGACGGCTACGCTGATTCCGAGCTTCACCGGAACGGCGACGCTCGTCTACACGGTGCCCACCGTCGTGCTCGGCGGACTGTTTTCGATGCTCGCTTGGCGGTGTTTGCGCGAACCGGACACGAGCATGATCTGGGCAAAACGTCTGTTTCTGTCATCCCTGCTCTATTTGCCGGTCTGGTTTCTGGCCATTGTTCTCGGCGTTCGCGGGATGCTCTGACGGGCGCGACCATGAAAGGGGGAGAGGGGTGTGACGCAGACGAGGGGATTCGCGCGCCTGACCTTTTGGCTGGGCGTTGTGGTCACCGTAGGGTTCTTCTGGGTCAACACTGTGGGCTTCGTCGACACGCACACCGGCTCGGCGTTGGGCTGTGGGCACAACTGGCCGCTGTGCAACGGCAACGTCATCCCGTCGGTGTGGGGGCTGCACACGTTGATTGAGTTCCTGCACCGCGCCATCGTGGCCGTGGTGGTGCTGCTGCTCGCGGTGTTTGCGGTCTGCGCACTCGTTCGCTACAGGCAGTGGACGGAGGTAAAGAGCCTGGTCGGCCTGTCCATCCTGTTTACGATTCTGCAATCGTTCCTCGGGGCGCTTGGCGTGTTGTTGCCCCACGATCCGCCCGCAGTACTGGCCATTCACCTCGGCGTCTCCCTGCTCGCGCTGACGTCTGTCCTGCTGGCCACAGTGGTCATTGGCCAAATCCAGCGGGCGGAACGGACGGGGGGGCGTGTTGTGCTGCGCCCGCAGCTGCCCGACCTGCGATTTCGGCTGTGGGCCTGGTTTTCCACCGTGTTCACGTTTATCGCCATGTACGTCGGGGCGTTCGTGTCCAGCACGGGCGCCGGCGGTCGATTTCAAGGATGGCCGCTGCCGGCAGAAACGTACCAGGTGGCCGGCTGGGCGTTCGAGCTCGACGTACTGCACCGGACGCTGGCGCTGTTGTTGGTGCTGAACCTGCTGTTGGGGGTTCGTTGGACGTGGCAATTTCGGCGGCAGCGCCCCGACCTCTTTCGCGGAGCGCTCACAGCGCTGATTTGCGTCTGTCTGCAAGCGCTGAGCGGCATGCTGTTAATCGCCACCAGCCTGAGCATTCAGGCGTTTCTCACGCACGTCACGATTGTCACCGGCCTGTTCGCTTCCATGTGCTATCTGTCTCTGCAGGTGTGCGGAGAACCGATACGAAAAAAGACAACGCATCTCCGAGCCATCCACGGGGGACGTCAGAACGCGTCCACTTACTGAGACCAACCGGGGTAAGGGTTTCGGTTCGGGAAACGGCAGACCTTGCGTGCCCACCTGCTGCGGCGATGGGTCGGAAGGTCTGCCGTCTGACTGTATGCTGTATGAATGCGTGACAGACGGGGCCAGGATGTCCGAGCTTTTCCTGGGTCAGTGCAAAGGAATGGTGAGCGTCACCCGCGTCCCCTGTCCCGGGGCGGAGTCGATGGATAGGCGACCGCCAATGAGTTCGCAGCGTTCGCGCATGGTGCGTAGGCCGTAGTGATCGGACGTCGCTTTCTCCGCAGTGGAGAACCCCACGCCATCGTCTTGGATGACGAGCCTGAGCAGGGACGGCTTGGCCGTGGCGGGCGTCGTCTCCAAGTGCACCACCACGTGCGTCGCCGACGCGTGTTTCCGTACGTTGTTCAGTGCTTCCTGCATCGCTTTGACCACCTGGTTCGCCACGTACGGCGGAACGGTGATGTCGTCGCCGCGGTGATGGAATTCCGTATGGATGTGATGCCGGTTTCCAAACTCCAGGACGTATCGCTGCAGATACGGAACGAAATGCCCCGTGACGCGAAAGGTCAGGTCGTAGATGGCCTGCCGGAGATCCACCAGGCTATTGTCCAAGACGCGGCTGAGATTCTCCAACTGGGCGGCGTCCACGGCCTCTCCGCGGCGAACATCGTCCAGCATCAGTTTGATTTGCAAATTCACATAAGCAATGTCCTGTGCGACTCCGTCGTGAATGTCCCGGGCAATCCGTTCGCGTTCCTGCAGGGTGTAGTGCAGCTCTTGATTGCGCATCTGTTCCTGTTGAAGCCGTTTCTGCACGGAGAGGTCGCGGATGGACATCAGCAGATAGGAGTCAGCGTCATTCACTTCAATCGGAGAATAGGTGACGGAGACCGGAAGAGTTCGTCCGTCCTTCGTTTGAATATTCATTTCCACATTGGTCATTGGCTGTTTTGCCGTCAACGCGCACTGACCCACGCAGTTCTGTTCGTACATGGGAATGTTGGCAGGGTCGTGGCACTGAAAGAGATGTCCGCAAAAGCAGCCCGCCAAAGACTCTCTGCCGAGCATCCGTTTGGCGGCCGCGTTGACGTAGACCACCCGCCGCGATGCGTCCAACAGTACCAAGCCGTCCGCAGAGCATTCGAAAATCGCCTGGAAGATGGCCACGGACAGCCGTTCTTCCGTTTTCACCACTGGATTCGCCGTGTTGCGTTTCACTCGGTCCTCACCTCGGTTTCATGGACGATTATGAGCCGTGGCAACGCACGAAAACAGGGTACGACCTCATTGTAAGGAAACCCCATCCGAATGGCGTAGTACAAACGGACTATTTCTAGCCACAGATTCAGGATTTTGTCACGTGGCGGCGCGGTGTGGCGCGGGGGATGCTCAGGTGCGAGGACTGTGCCGGCGCCTCCCCGGCCGGTCCGCATGGACTAGGCGGTTTGGAACTACTGCCAGCGTTGTACCCGGCTGCATAATGGGTGCAACACCTGCGGCCATTGTGCCTTTGGGCGTCGCGTTTCGCAGAGAAGCGGCGTTGGCGCGGAGCGCTGTCGGGTGCGGTGTGCGAGGAGGAATGGAGCATGCGACGAATTGGCGTACTCACGAGTGGCGGTGATGCACCGGGCATGAATGCCGCCATTCGCGCTGTGGTTCGTTCCGCGATATACAACCGGGTGGAAGTGTTGGGCATTCGCCATGGCTTTCAAGGGCTATTGGAGGGAGACATGGTCCCGCTGGGGCTCGGATCCGTGGCGGACATCATCCAGAGAGGCGGCACGATGCTGTTCACGTCGCGGTGCGAAGCGTTCAAGACAGACGAAGGACAGGCGCAGGGCGTGGAACGCCTGCGCGCCGCTGGCATAGAGGGACTTGTGGTGATTGGCGGGGACGGATCGTTTCGCGGTGCCAGGGCGCTGTCACAGCGAGGGATTGCCACCGTTGGCATCCCGGGCACCATTGACAACGACATTCCGTGCTGTGACACCACCATCGGCTTTGATACGGCGGTCAACACAGCCATTGAGGCGGTGGATAAGATCCGGGACACCGTCGCATCGCACGACAGGGTCTCCGTGGTGGAGGTGATGGGACGGAATGCAGGGGACATCGCGCTCCACGTGGCTCTGGCCGGCGGTGCCGAATCCGTGTTGGTGCCGGAATATCCGGTTGACCTGGACGATGTGGTGGCTCGGCTGTACCGGGGGCTGGAGCGCGGAAAGCGGCACTCCATTGTGGTGGTGGCCGAGGGGACGCTTTCCGGACCAGAAGTCGCCGCGTATCTCACGCGTCACACCGGATTTGACGTCCGCGCGACGGTGCTCGGGCATATCCAGCGCGGCGGCGCGCCGACCGCACGGGATCGGGTGTTGGCCAGTCAATTGGGAAATCTAGCGGTTCAACGGTTGCTCGACGGGGCAACCGGGCAAATGGTGTGTGTGCGAGACGGCAGTCTCTGCGCCGTCGACTTCGAAGAGGTGTTTCAGGGTCGGCACACGGTGGAACCGTCGTTGTATCGATTGGTGAATACGCTCGCCATTTGAACGGAAATGGAGGAAAGACGATGCACGACGAGGAACTCACGCAAAAGCAGAAGGTGGCTCTGTTCGCGTTCATCGCGCTGGTCAGCGCCATCGTGGTGTACGTTGGGATTGTGGTGCTGTAAGCGGCGCGCCTTTCGCTGCGGGTGAGCGCGGCGGAAGGGGTGCCGGAGGGTGGCTGACGGCGCGGGTGAGGATGTGCTATGTTGGTATCAGTCCGAATGGGAGGGGCTGTCACCCGTTGCACGGACAGGTGGTGTTCGTCTCAGGATGAACCGGTGTCCACCATCTTGCGCATGAGAGGAAGATCGGCGGCGATGAACCACGTCAGTTCTCTGTTCGTCATTCTGTTCGCGCTGGTGACCTGCATTACGTACAACGTGTCTCTCCTTTTGCGCAACGGGACCCCGGGAGCACGCACCACATGGGAAAGTACCGACGGCCTTTGAGTCCGTCGGTATTTTGTCTTGGAATTGATGCAATCGTGAATGCGCGTGATGCAGATATGCATCGAAACTTGGATAAAACCACGGAACATCCGGGGAACGGCGAATGCCTGCGCGCATCCGCGACGCGGCCGTCGCACGGCACGGTCGGTATGCACCGTCGTTGGCATGGAACTTGCATGTCTCATCGGTTCGATCCGAACCGCGCCCTGTCTGGGGCGCGGGCAACGCAGGTCCATCTATGATGCGGGAGGAAGGTAGAACATATGCAGAGCACAGACAAGACCACCATTGCAATGCACACGTCCATTCCGGGGACGCATTCCCAGGAGTTGCTGGCGCTCCGCCAAAAACATGTGCCGCGGGGCGTTTCCAACAGTGTACCGGTATTCGTCGAGAAGGCCGAGGGCGCCGTGGTGGTGGATGTCGACGGCAATCGCATGATTGACTTGGCGGGCGCCATCGGGACGCTGAACGCGGGGCATTGCCCGCCGCGCGTGGTCGCCGCGCTGAAGGCGCAACTCGACCAATACATCCATCCTGGCTTCAATGTGCTCATGTACGAACCGTACGTGCGCTTGGCGGAAACGTTGAACGCGTTGACGCCTGGAGATCACGAAAAGCGGACGTTCTTCCTGAACAGCGGGGCCGAAGCCGTGGAAAACGCGGTTAAGATTGCGCGCAAATTCACGGGACGCCGCGGGGTGCTGTCATTCCGTGGCGGATTTCACGGGCGCACCCTCTTGGCCATGTCGCTCACCAGCAAGGTGAAGCCGTATAAATTTGGATTTGGCCCGTTTGCCGCGGACGTGTACAGGCTGCCG
This sequence comes from Alicyclobacillus contaminans DSM 17975, assembly GCF_000429525.1. Taxonomy (GTDB): domain Bacteria; phylum Bacillota; class Bacilli; order Alicyclobacillales; family Alicyclobacillaceae; genus Alicyclobacillus_A; species Alicyclobacillus_A contaminans. Next base: position 131,094 of record NZ_AUCA01000001.1, read on the forward strand.
TATCCGAATTACTACCGTGCGCCTCTGAACATGACGCCGGACCAATTGGATGACGCGCTGCTCTCGCGAATGGAGGAATTTTTCATCTCCGACGTTCCGAAGGAGGAGATTGCCGCGGTCATTATGGAGCCTGTGCAAGGGGAGGGGGGCTTCATCGTTCCGTCCCGCCGCTTTGTCCAAGGGGTGCGCGACATCTGCCGCAAAAACGACATTCTGTTCATCGCCGACGAAGTGCAGACCGGGTTCGGAAGAACGGGCCGGCTGTTTGCCGTCGAACATTTCGGTGTGGTGCCGGATCTGATGACCATGTCCAAGTCCATCGCGGCAGGACTGCCCATCAGTGCCGTCACGGGCAGGGCGGATGTGATGGATGCGCCGGAGCCCGGCGAAATTGGCGGTACGTACGGCGGCAGCCCCCTCGGTTGCGTGGCGGCGCTCGAAGTGATCCGGACGTTGCAAGAAGAGCATTTGGTGGAGCGGGCCAATGTCATCGGCGATATCATCCGCACCAACCTGGAGCAGCTGCAGCGGCAATATCCGGTGATTGGCGACGTGCGGGGGCTCGGAGCCATGATGGCCATGGAGTTGGTCAAAGATCCCGTGACCAAGGAACCGCATCCCGAGTTGACCAAGCGGATTCTCGCCGAGTGTTACCAGCGCGGCGTCGTGCTCCTCAATGCGGGCATGTACGGGAATGTCATTCGTTTTCTGTCTCCGCTCGTCATCACCGATGCGCAGTTGGAGGAAGCGTTCGCCGTCCTTCGCGGCGTCTTTGCGGACCTCCTCGGCTGACGTGGACGACGAGTAGGACTGGAAGGAGGAACCATCCATGTTGCGAGAATACGGTCTTTACATCGATGGCCAGTGGCGGGCGGCTCGCGGGGGTGAAACGTTCCCGGTGCACAATCCAGCCACCGGCGAGGTGGTGGGACAGGTGGCCGATGCCCGGGCGGAAGACGCCCTGGACGCGGTGGAAGCCGCCACTCGCGCCTTTCCCGAATGGGCGTCGCGGCCTGCCAAAGAGCGTTCGGAGATATTGCGCAGGGCGTACGACCTGATGGTGGCCCATCGCGACGAGTTGGCGGAAATCATGACGAGGGAACAGGGGAAACCGCTGGAAGAAGCCCGCGGGGAGGTTCAGTACGCGGCGGACTTCATCCTGTGGTACAGCGAGGAGGCCAAGCGCGTCTACGGCGAGGCGATTCCCGCATCCCATGCCGACAAGCGGCTGCTGGCGCTGCGTCAGCCGGTGGGCGTGGTCGCAGCCATCACGCCTTGGAACTTCCCGGCGGCGATGATCACTCGCAAGATTGGTCCCGCGCTCGCCGCTGGTTGTACGGTGATTGTGAAGCCGGCCGAGCAGACACCGCTGACCGCCTGTCGGTTGGTGGATTTGTTTGAGGAGGCGGGATTGCCGGCGGGTGTGCTCAACCTGGTGGCCACGACCCAGCCGCAGGCGGTGGGCGATGCGCTGTTGGCCGATGCGCGCGTGCGGAAGCTGACATTCACCGGATCGACGGAGGTTGGCAAAATTCTGATGCGGAAAGCGGCGGACACCGTCAAACGCATCAGTCTCGAACTGGGCGGCCACGCGCCGTTCCTGGTGTTCGAGGACGCCGACATCGAACGGGCTGCGCGCGAGGTGGCCGCGAGTAAGTTTCGGAATGCGGGCCAGACCTGCGTCTGCACCAATCGGGTGTACGTGCACGAATCCATCGCCGACACCTTCACGGCGGCGCTGGCCGATGTGGTTCGCGGGCTGAAGATGGGCAACGGGCTGGAACCCGGCGTGCAGATTGGACCGTTGATTGACGGAGCGGCTGCGGAAAAAGTGGATCGACACGTACAGGACGCGGTGGACAAGGGCGCGACGCTGGTGCTGGGCGGACGGCGGCACAGCGACGTGGATCGCGGCGTTCACTTCTTCGAACCGACCATTCTGGCGAACGTGCAGGATGACTCGGTCATTCTGCACGAGGAGACGTTCGGGCCGGTGGTGCCGGTGCAGGTGTTCCGGACTGAGGAAGAGGCGGTGGCGAAAGCGAACGGGACGCCGTATGGTTTGGCGGCATACCTGTACACGCGGGACTTGTCACGGGCCATCCGCGTCAGCGAACAACTGGAGTACGGGATTGTCGGCGTGAACGACGGACTGCCTTCGGTCGCGCAGGCGCCGTTCGGCGGTGTCAAGGAAAGCGGCCTCGGCCGGGAGGGCGGTAAATACGGTATCGAGGAATACCTGGAGGTCAAATACGTATCCATTCGGCTCTGAGCGTCGGCATATTTCAGGGGGATTGTGGTGAACAATCCCCCTTTTTTTTTCACTCTGCGGCTCCATCGGGCGGATGAATGCCGTATTGTTTGAGCTTGCGGACCACGGTGGATTGACTGATGCCCAGTTGCGCGGCCATCTCGTACGTGGTTCTACAGCGACCCGCGGCATCGGCGATGAGTGCGCGCTCCACCGCTTCCAATTGGGCTCGCAGACCTCCGTATGGAGCGCCCACCAGAGGAGTCGGAACGGGCTTTGCTGTCTGTGGTCGGTTGGGCGCCGCTGTGGCCAACACGTTCGGCGGAAGATGTTCCGGGAGGAGCACCGGATCTTCGACGGTGATGACCAGGCGTTCCAGCAGGTTCTCGAGCTCTCGGATGTTGCCCGGGAACGCGTATCGTTTGAGGCAGTCCAGGGCGTCTGGGTGCATAACCTTGGTCGGAATTTGATTGCGCCTGCAGAAATAATCCAGCAGCGAGTGGACCAGGTGTGGTATATCCGTTGGCCGCTCTCGCAGCGGCGGCAGGGTGACCGGGACGACGTTGAGTCGGTAATACAGATCTCTGCGGAACCGGCCTTCCTGAACCAGCGTCTCGAGGTCTTGATTGGTGGCGGCAATGATGCGAAGATTCACGCGCCTTGGCCGCTCTCCTCCCACGCGCGTGATGACGTGTTCCTGCACCAGGTCCAGCAGCTTCGCCTGGATGTGCAGCGGGACCTCGGCAATTTCATTCAAGAACAGGGTGCCGCCGTCCGCCAGTTCCGCCTTGCCCGGTTTGCCCTCGCGGCGGGCGCCCGTGAACGCGCCTCGTTCATATCCGAACAGCTCGCTTTCAAACAGAGATTCCGGAATGGTGGCGCAGTTGATTTCGACGTACGGGCCGTCTTTGCGCCCGCTCAGGGTGTGAATGAGGTGCGCGACGCGGTTCTTGCCAACGCCGGTTTCCCCCAGCAGCAGCACCGTGGCCTGAGTGGGCGCGACCCGTCGGCACAGGGCCAGCACGCGCTGCATCGCCAAATCCGCTGCGACAAAGGCGGGGCCCGGCGTTTCCTCGGAGGCCGAGGGTGCGGTCCATTCCGAGTCGGTGGGCGAGGTGATGTCGCGCGTGTACGAAATGACCCGGACAATGTCTCCGTTCGCGTCGAACACCGGATTTCCGGTGACAATCAGGCGCCGGCCGAGCCGCGTGGTCTGCAGGGCGGTGATCCGCTTGCGCTCACGCAGCACCATGGCGGTGACGGAGGGGTAGAAGACCTTGTCCCGCTCGAGATCGAACACTGATTTGCCAACGAGCTCGTCCGCAGTCAGCCCGTAATTCACATCCACCATCCGATCCACGCGCACCGTGATGCCGCTGCCGTCGGTCACGAACACCTCGTCGAACAACGTGTTCAAAATGCGCTCCAGCTCTTCGTTTGTCTGCTGCAGTCGGCGAAGCTCCTCCGCCATCGACGTGTCCGACCGGGCCGTGCACTCCACGAGCATCCACCGCCCGGACTGCGGACGCTCCGGCTGTGGGTGGCCCGGCTCCCATCCGGGGTATTCAGTCTGGGCGCGACCTGTCACCGATGGTTTGTGAATGTCCAGGAGGGTGTCCGGCACTTCGTGAAACCGATAGATGTAATCTGCCGGCAGCTTGTCCTGAATGTCAGACCAGCGTTGCTCCATGCAAGACACGCCCAGTCGAGACTGCGCGGACTCATTGGCGAACACCACCAAGCCGCGTTCGTCCACCAGCAGCATGGGGGCATCCAACAGATTCAACACGGTTGCCACGCTGTCAGCCATCTCTTCCATCCGCTCCTTTGCGCCGTGGAGTCATCGTATCACCGAAACCATTGCGCAGGATTTGCTTCGCACGTACTCGTTCCTCTTCAGTATACCGGGAACCGCCCTGCCCGGCGACGCGGCTCGGGATTGTCGCGACGGCGAGAACCGCACGGTGATTCCACAAAGAATTTTTAACCAACCCAGCAGGAAATCTTCAGAAAACATTGAATATAGTGTGCTAAGCGAAACCGCTTTCGGATTGAATCCCCTTCTGAGCGGACGCGCGAAGGACTGCAACCAGAAGGAAGTTTGGCTATGACCACCATTTACGACATTGCGAAACGTGCCGGCGTGTCGGCTGCGACCGTGTCGCGGGTGCTCAACGGGTACCCGGACGTCAGTCCGCGGACGCGTGAAAAAGTGCAGCGTATCACGGCTGAACTCGGCTATCAACCGAGCGCTGTCGCGCGCGGGTTGGCCACGCGGAAATCGATGACCATCGGCGTGTTCTATCAGGACCATGTGAACAGCGGCTTTCGACATCCCTTTCTGCACGATGTGGTGGCGAGTTTCAAGGACGTGGTCGGCGAGTACGGGTATGATCTGTTGTTTTTCGCCAATATGCAGGGAGCTGGATTTGAGGCCAAAGCGCGTCACCGAGACGTGGATGGACTGTTCCTGCTCGGCGTGCCGCGGACGGATCAGGGACTGGTCGCCTTGGCGAGAAGTCGAATTCCCATTGTGTCCGTCGACCTCGACCTGCTCGGACCGAAGGCCAGTTACGTGGCATCGGACAATATCGGCGGAACACTTCAGGCCATCGGCCACCTGGTGGAGTGCGGCCATCGCAACATCGCGTTCGTCGGCGACAAGTTCGGGACGAAGCCTGGGCATGACCGGATGGTGGGTTTCCAGGAAGCGCTGCGCAAGTGGAATCTACCCTTCCGATCCGACTGGATGCTTGAAGGCGATTTCACCGAGGAGTCCGGGTATTGGGCGACGAGCGCGCTCCTGCAACAATCGGAGTGGCCCACTGCGATTTTCTACGCATCCGACATGATGGCCATCGGAGGGATTCACGCAATGAACGCGGCGGGCGTCAAGCCCGGAGACGACATTTCGCTGGTCGGGTTTGACGATGTGCTGTTGGCGAGTTACGTCACGCCGAGTCTGACGACCATTCGCCAAAACAAGGAGGCCATGGGCGGGAAGGCCGCCCACGAACTGCTGGCGTTGATGGCTGATGACAACAAGCTTCCGACGGTAATCACGGTGGATACGGAATTGGTGATCCGGGAGAGTGTGAAGCGCTTGACCACCCCGTGCGGCGGAAGTTGACGGAAGGCGGAATGCACCCCGGGGAGGCCCATGTGTTCTGCGCGATGTTCCGGAACCGCTTTCGGTCATCGCCTTCTTGAAGAGAGGGGAGGAACCCGGACAATCCTGTGACCACAGGCTCTGCGAGCGCTCTTGGATAGAGAGAATGCCTCGGAATTTTGAAAGCGGATTCATCATGAGAAGTCCGTGAAGGAGGTGATGGGCGGGACGGAAGCATCGGTTTGTGCTGTGCGTTGTCGTAGCTGTAACGGAATCTCAAAGAGGGGGGACATGGTGTGAACAAGAGCACTTCGAAGTTGGGGGTCATCACCGGCACCGTGGTGGCACTTGCGCTGGCTGCCGCCGGATGCGGCCAATCCACAGGAAACGCATCGAACCAGCCGGGAGGGGACAGCGCGAGCGGCGTTGGCAAGCCCATTACCGTTGTGCCCGCACCCTACGGCAGTTTCCAGGACAACTTCAACCCGTTCCAGTACCAGACGACCGCAAACGCCGGTACGTTTGGCCTCATCTATGAGCCGCTCTTCTATTACAGCTTGGTCAGTCCCAACGTTTACAGCCTGCTTGGCAAGAGTCAGACGTGGAGCAACGGCAACAAGACACTGACCGTTCAGCTCAACACGAACGCCAAGTGGAGTGACGGCACACCTTTCACGTCAAAGGACGTGGTCTTCACCTTCAACCTGTTGAAGAAGTACCCGACCATTGACACCTCCGGCATCTGGACCAAGCTTTCCGACGTCCAGGCGCAGGGCGACGGCACCGTGGTGTTCACGTTCAAACAACCGGACGTGCCCTTCGGCCTGTACGTCGTTCAGGAACCCATTGTCCCGGAACACATCTGGTCGTCCGTGGGTGATCCGTCCAAGTACTTGAACAGCAATCCGGTCGGCACCGGGCCCTACGTGCTGGAGTCCTTCTCCGCCCAGGACTACAAGTTGAAGGCGAATCCGAACTATTACCTCGGCAAGCCGCCGGTGCCTGAGATCAACTTCCCTGCCTACAACAGCAACGACAGCGCGAACCTGGCGCTGGCGCAGGGGACGGTGGACTGGGGTGGACAGTTCATCAACAACATCGACAATGTCTATGCATCGAAGAGCCCCAACAACAAATACTGGTTCCCGCCCAACAATGTCGTCAGTCTGGTGCCAAATCTGATGAATCCCATCCTCAGCCAGGAGGTCGTGCGCAAAGCCATGAGTCTCGCCATCAACCGAGACGATCTCGCCAAGAAGGGCGAGTACGGTTACGTGGATGTGGCCAGCCCGACCACCATTCTGCCCACCAACAAGGACTGGATAGATCCGAACCTGCCGACGCAGGACCAGCAGTTCACGTACGACCTGAACCAGGCGACGCAGCTTCTGGAGAGCAACGGTTACAAGAAGGTCAACGGCGTGTTCCAGACGCCGGACGGCAAACCGCTGAAGTTCAGCTTGGCTGTGGTGTCCGGCTGGACCGACTGGGATGAAGACGCGCAGTTGATTCAGCAGAACCTGCAGCAGCTCGGCATTTCGGTCGATGTGCAGCAGATGCAGTACGCCGGCTATGAGGCGGCGCTGCAGAGCCACAAGTTCGACCTTGCCATCGCCTCCTCCGGCGGCGGGCCGAACCCGTACTACATCGACGAGAACGTGTACCAGTCCCACGGCAGTCTGAACTACGAACAATGGAACGATCCAGCGACGGACCAGGCGTTTGCCCAGTTTGAATCCACCACGGACGAAACGAAGCAAAAACAGGCCATGTACACCATCGAGCGGACTGTGGCGGAGAAACTGCCGACCATTCCGCTCTTCTACGGCGGCACCTGGTATGAGTACAACACCTCCAAGTACACCGGTTGGCCGAGCCAGGACAATCCGTACGTGTCTCCCGCGCCATGGTCGTGGCCTGCGGCAGGCATTGTGCTGATGCACCTGAAACCCGTCAACGGTTGAAGCGGAGTGGCGCGGGGCGGCCGCTGGCCGCCCCCACATCGGCGCTCACAGAGGACGTCTGGGAGGAAACGACATGAAGTACGTACTCAATCGCCTGTTGTTTTTCATCATCTCCGTCTGGGCTGCGGTGACCATCAATTTCATCCTGCCTCGCATGATGCCGGGAGATCCGGCGGACGCCATGTTCGCCAAGTTCCAGAACAACCTGACGCCGCAGGCGATGCAGGCGCTGAAACTGCAATTTGGCTTCAGCAACCAGCCTCTGATTGAGCAGTACTTCACGTACCTGAAGGGGTTGGTGACAGGACACTGGGGGCTGTCGTTCACCTACTATCCCACGCCCACCACGACGGTCATCGCGCAGAGCCTGCCGTGGACCATCGGACTGGTGGGGATCACGACGCTGTTGTCCGTGTTTCTCGGTACGGCACTCGGCATTTACACCGCCTGGCGGCGAGGCGGTTGGCTGGATAACACGCTGCCGATTGCCTCCCTGTTCGTGCAGGCAGCACCGTACATGTGGACGGGGCTGTTGCTTGTGTATTTTCTCGGCTTCAAGCTCAATTGGTTTCCCTTGTCCCACGGGTACGGGGATTCGGTGGAACCGTCCGCAAGCGCGGCGTTCATTCTGTCCGCTCTGCGCCACGGGATTCTGCCAGCGCTCACAATTTTCCTCGGATCGTTCAGTGGCTGGTTGATTGGGATGCGCAACAACATGGTGGTCACGTTGGGCGAAGACTACGTGGTGTTTGCGGAGGCCAAAGGCGTGCGACCATCCCGGCTGATGCTGATGTACGCCGCCCGCAACGCGATTCTTCCGCAAATCACCAGTTTCGCCATTGCCATTGGCAACATCGTGAGCGGATCCATCCTGACTGAAGTGGTCTTCTCCTATCCCGGTATTGGCTTGCAGCTGCAGGCGGCCGTGCTGCAGCAGGACTATCCGCTGATTCAGAGCGCCTTTCTCATCATCGCGGTGTCCGTGTTGTTGGCAAACCTGATTGTGGACCTGCTCTACGCCCGGCTCGATCCGCGCGTGCGAACGGGAGGTGTGGCCGCATGATGGAAAAATCGGTGACGGCCACCGGGCTGCCCATGGTGAGGACGACGCGGCCGAAGACATCGCGGCTGTTCCGGGCGCTGGCAGCGGACGGCAGGGCCCGCGTGGGGATGGGGCTGTTTCTCGTGTTTGTGTTGGTCGCCCTGTTTGCGCCGTGGATTGCGCCGTATCATGCGCTGGCAACGAATTTTCCCATGAACCTGCCGCCGAGCCACGCGCATTGGTTTGGCACCACGGCGACCGGCCAGGACATTTTTTCGCAGTTCATATACGGCACGCGCACCACGCTCGCGGTCGGGATTGGCGCCGGTCTGCTGTCCACGGTCGTGGGACTCGCCTTCGGCGTCACCGCCGGGTACATCGGCGGCTGGGTCGACACGGTGCTCAACTTCATCACCAACATCTTTCTCGTGCTCCCGAGTCTGGCGTTGCTGATTGTGATTGAGGCCTTGGTTCACAACACCACCCCTTGGATCAACGGGCTCATCATCGCGTTGACCGGATGGGCGTGGGGCGCCCGCGTCTTTCGGGCGCAGGCGATGTCGCTGCGCGGCCGCGAATTTGTGATTGCCGCAAGATTGTCCGGCGCGTCACACCTGCGAATCATGGTCGCGGAAATTCTCCCGAACATGACCAGTGTGATTGCGTCCAACGTGATTTTCGCCAGCCTCGGCGCGATTCTCGCGGAATCCGGCCTAGCGTTCCTGGGGCTGGAAAGTGTCAACTCGGTCAGCTGGGGCACGATGCTGTACTGGGCGCAGACGGGCGGCGCGCTCCTGAACGGCGCATGGTACTGGATTGTACCGCCCGGGCTCGGAATCGCTCTGGTCGGCCTGTCGCTGGTCCTGATGAATTTCAGCATCGACCAATTGACCAATCCGCGGCTGCGGGTGGAAAGGAGGAAGCGGCGTGGAGGAACAACCGGTGCTTGAACTGGACAGGGTATCCGTGGTGTACGAATCGTCCGCGGGGCCGGTGCGGGCCGTGAGCGATGTCAGCCTCAAAGTGTATCCCGGGACCATCATGGGGCTGATTGGGGAATCGGGGTGCGGCAAGTCCACGCTCGGCAACGCCATCATGCGGTTGCTGCGCGGGAACGCGCGGCTGGCCGAAGGCACCATTCGCGTGATGAGCACCGATGTGTACGCCCTGAGTCCCCGGGAACTGCGGACGTTCCGTTGGAACACCATGTCGATGGTGTTTCAGAGCGCCATGACAGCGCTCAATCCAGTGATGACCGTGGAGCAGCAGATTGTGGATACCCTAAAGAGCCACCGCCCGCATCTCTCCACCCGTGCCGCGCGGGAGCGGGCGCGCGAGCTTCTGCACATGGTGCGCATCGACGAGAAGCACCTGCGCAGCTACCCGCATGAACTGTCCGGCGGCATGCGTCAGCGGGTGGTGATTGCAATTGCCATTGCGCTGGAGCCGTCCCTGGTGATTATGGATGAACCCACGACGGCGCTGGACGTGGTGGTGCAGCGCTCCATCCTCCAGCAGATTCAGGAGCTTCAGGCGGAGCAGGGATTCGCCATTCTGTTCATCAGCCACGACTTCAGTCTGGTGGCGGAACTGGCGCGGCAGGTGGCCGTGATGTACGCGGGCCGCATCGTGGAGGTGGCCGATGCGAAATCGCTTCACCTGGACGTTGCGCACCATCCGTACACCGAAGGTCTGTTGCGCGCCATTCCGCGGTTGACACACGAAGACGTGGAAATCGAGGGCATCCCGGGGCAGCCGCCGGATCTCCTGGACTTGCCAAACGGCTGCGCCTACGCGCCGCGCTGTCCGTACGTTGCGCCCATCTGCAGCAGCCATCAGCCGGAGTTGCATCCGCATCCGAACGGCCTGGCGGCGTGCCATCGATTTCATCCGACCGAAGGAGGTGCTCCCGGATGGCCCAGCCCAGCCCCTTTGTCGAAGTGGACGACCTGATTCTGCGGTTTCCCGTGCGAACGCGCGGCGGACGGCAGTTCATCACCCCGGTCCATCACGTCAGTTTCCAGATTGCCGACGGCGAGGTGCTCGCGCTGGTGGGTGAATCGGGCAGCGGCAAAAGCACCATTGGCCGCACCTTGGTGCGCATTCTCGAGCCGAGCGGCGGGCGGGTATCCGTGGGGGGACAGGACGTGACGCATCTGCGCGGGCGCGCGCTCACTCAGTACCGCCGTGTGACGCAGATGGTGTTTCAAGATCCGTTCGGCAGCCTGAATCCGGTGCGAACGTTGGAGCAACATCTGGCGCCGCCGTTGAAAAAATTTCAGGGCTACCGCGGCCGGGCGCTGTCCGACGCGGTGGACGGGCTGCTGGAAAGAGTCGGCCTTTCGCCGGTTCAGACGTTTCGCGGCAAGTATCCGCATGAACTGTCCGGCGGGCAGCGGCAGCGCGTGGCCATTGCGCGGGCATTGGCCGCGAATCCTCGCTTCATTGTGGCGGACGAACCCATCTCCATGCTGGATGTCTCCATTCGCGCCGGCATCCTGGAACTGATGAATGAGTTGAAGCGGGAATTCAAGCTGTCCTATTTGTACATCACGCACGACCTGGCCTCGGCGCGCTACTTCGGCGATCGCATCATGGTGCTGTACGGCGGCCGCGTGATGGAGACCGCAGCGTCTCGGGAACTGCTCAAACGCCCACTGCATCCGTACACGCGCTTGATGTTTGCCGCCACGCCAGGCAGTCGCTGGAATGCACCGCTCCCCGAGACGCGGAGCGAACCACCGAACCTGTTGGAAGGTCGCATTGGCTGTCCATTTGCGCATCGCTGCCCCTTTGCGGAGGCGAGGTGCCGGGAGGAGACGCCGGAGCTGCGGGCGCTGACCAGCGATCACCAGGTGGCGTGTCACTTGGCTGAAGTGTTGAATTAGCAGACGTTCTCCACGCACCCGTCCATGGTGCACAACAACCATCGCGGCGCAAAACCCGCGTCACAACCAGCGAAAAAGGACGTGGAAGTATGACGAGACCGTTCCTGGATTTTCCGAGAGATTTTGTGTTTGGGGTCGCCACCGCAGCCTATCAAATTGAGGGGGCGCACGACGAAGGCGGCCGCACCCCGTCCATATGGGACACGTTCTCTCATACCCCGGGCAAGACGTGGAAAGGGCACACGGGGGATGTGGCCTGCGATCACTACCACCGCTATCCAAAGGACATCGCGCTGATGAAGGAACTGGGCATCCGGGCCTACCGCCTGTCCATTGCCTGGCCGCGGATGGTTCCGGAGCGCGGGGTGAAAAACCAGCAAGGCATTGACTTCTACAAGCACCTCCTCACCGCGCTGCACGAGGCGGAGATTACGCCGGCGGTCACCCTGTACCACTGGGATTTGCCGCAATGGCTGGACGATTTGGGAGGCTGGTTGAACCGGGATGTCACGGAGCATTTCGCTGAGTACGCAGAGTTGGTCCACCGCGAGCTCGGCGACCTCATACCGCGCGTCATCACGCATAATGAGCCGTGGTGCTCCTCATTTCTCGGATACGCCTTGGGCGTCCACGCTCCTGGCCACACCGATTGGCGGGAGGCGTTCACGGCTGCGCACCATATTTTGTTATCCCATGGTCGGGCCGTGCAGGCGTACCGCGCGGCGGGCGGCAGCGGAGAGGTTGGAATTACGTTGAACTTCACGTGGATTGACCCGGCGTCCACGCAGCCAGAGGACGTGGCGGCCGCCGAGCGCGTGGCTGGGTTCTCGAACCGTTGGTTCATCCAGCCTGTGTTTTCCGGCACGTATCCGACGGACGTCGCGGCGCTGGTGGAGTCGCGCTTCGGCGCCATGGACTTCGTGAAAGCGGGGGATTTGGACGTCATCTCCACGCCGGTGGATTTTCTCGGGGTTAACTACTACACGCGCAATGTGGTGGCGCATCAGCCCAACGGAGACTGGCTGCAGGTCCGGCATGTTGCACCGCCCAAAGAGGCGCAGACGGAGATGGGCTGGGAGATACACCCCGAGTCGCTGTACCGGTTGCTGCACTGGATTGAGCGCAACTACACCAAGGGGACACCTCTGTACATCACCGAAAACGGGGCGGCTTTCGACGACGCCGTGGAGGATGGCGCCGTGCACGACGTGCGGCGCATTGACTACGTGGCGGATCACCTGGCGGCAGCACAGCGCTTCATCGCCGAGGGCGGTCGGTTGAAAGGGTACTACCTATGGTCGCTGCTTGACAACTACGAGTGGGCGTTTGGCTATTCCAAACGGTTTGGCATCGTCCATGTGGATTACGAGACACAGGCGCGAACGGTGAAAGACAGCGCCAGGTGGTACAGCGGGCAGATTGCCCACCAACACGCGGCACCGACTGCCGAATGAAAATGACGACGGGTGTTGGACGAGGGGAAGGGGGAAGGACGAGATGACTGCCAAGCAAACCCTCGACCTGGGCGGGGCCTGGAGAATGCGGCGGGTGGACAGCGAGGTGTGGCTGCCTGCGCGCGTGCCGGGTTCCGTACTTGAGGACCTGCTGCGGGCGGGTGCTGTACCAGATCCGTTTTACCGCGACAATGAAACCCGGGTCGCTGCGGTGCTGGATGCAGCGTACGAGTATGCGCGGACGTTTTCCGTGCCGGAGGACCTGCTCGCCGCCGATTGTGTGGAATTGATGTGCCACGGGCTCGATACCCTGGCCACCGTTTGGTTGAACGATGTGAAAGTGGGGACCGCCGACAACATGCACCGTACGTACGCGTGGGATGTCCGGCATCTGTTGCGGCCGGCGGACAACGTGTTGCGTGTTCGGTTCGACTCGGCGGCCGCCTACGTGGCGGCCCGGCAGCGCGAGTTCCCGCTGTGGGGGCCGGATCATACCCTGGCAGGCTTTCCGCACCTGCGGAAGGCGCATTACATGTTCGGGTGGGACTGGGGGCCCAGGCTGCCGGACGCCGGAATGTGGCGGCCGGTGGAGCTGCGGGCGTACCATGTCGCGCGGTTGACGGACGTCCGCGTCCAACAGGTACACCGGGAGGGAGTCGTTGAACTCACGGTGACCGCCGCGGTGGAGCGGTTTCAGTCAGCGGCCCTCTGCAGGCTCGCGGTTCGGGTGACGGCGCCGGACGGCTTCTCGTGGCAGGCGGAAGTCCCCTGCGCGGACAGCGCTGGACAGGCGCGGCTCACCATCGAAAACCCACACTTGTGGTGGCCCCATGACCTCGGGGAGCAGCCGTTGTACACGGTGTCCGTGGCGTTGCTCAGCGACGGGCTGCCGGTGGACGACTGGACGCGGAGAATTGGTCTGCGGACAGTGACGGTCACGAGGACCCCGGATGCGTGGGGGGAATCCTTTGCCCTCACCGTCAACGGAGTGCAGCTGTTCGCCCGCGGCGCCAACTACATTCCGGAGGACAACCTGCTGGGACGAACCTCCAGGGCGCGCACCGAGCGGCTGCTTCGCGATTGCGTTGCGGCGAATTTCAACACCATTCGCGTGTGGGGGGGAGGGATTTACCCGGACGACGCGTTCTACGACCTGTGCGACGAACTCGGCCTGTTGGTTTGGCAGGACCTGATGTTCGCGTGCGCAGTGTACCGTTTGACCGATCCGTTCCTGACCACGGTTACCGAGGAAGTGCGCGACAACCTGCGGCGTATTCGCCACCATGCCTCACTGGCATTGGTTTGCGGGAACAACGAAATGGAAGTCGCGTGGGCGGAATGGAACTTTCCGAAGCCCGTCTCCCTGCGCGTGGACTATTTGAAACTGTTTGAGCATCACCTGCCCGAGGTGTGCCGGGAGGTGGCGCCCGATGTTTTTTATTGGCCGGCCTCGCCGTCATCCGGCGGCGGCTTTGTGCAACCGAACAGCGAACACGCGGGAGATGTCCACTACTGGGACGTGTGGCACGGCTTGAAGCCATTCACGGAGTATCGGAAGTACCATTTCCGCTTCTGTTCGGAGTTTGGTTTTCAATCGTTTCCGTCGATGAAAACCATCGAATGGTTCACTGAGCCGGAGGATAGGAACATTTTCTCGTATGTGATGGAACAGCACCAGAAGAACGAAGCCGCCAACGGGAAAATTCTCTACTATCTCTCCGACAACTTCCAATATCCAAAGGATCTGGCTGCGCTCAGCTACGTCTCACAGGTGCTGCAGGCGGAGGCGATTCGCTACGGCGTCGAGCACTGGCGGCGGCACCGGGGACGATGCATGGGCGCGCTGTACTGGCAGTTGAACGATTGTTGGCCAGTGGCCTCCTGGTCCAGCATCGACGCATTCGGCCGCTGGAAAGCCCTGCACTATTTTGCCCGCCGCTTCTTCGCGCCCGTTCTCGCATCAGCCTGCGAGAACGGCCCTCGCGTGGATCTGTACGTGACCAACGATACGCGGCGCCGCGTGGTCGGGGAGCTGCGCTGGCAGCTTTGCAGGTTCAACGGCGAGGTTTTGACCGACGGATCCGTGCGGATTGACGTACCTGCCCTGGAAGCTTGGCCGGTGGCCGCGCTGGATGTGTCCGATTGGGTGAATGGCGAGACTGCGCGCGATGTGTATCTGAGGTACGGGATCTGGGTGGATGGCGACGAGGTATCCGGAGGCACCGTGTTGTTCTGCAAGGCGAAGTACCTGCGGCTGGCATCCCCGCATCTGCGGTGCCGGGTGACCGAAGCTGCGGATGATTTTGTCATCGACGTATCGGCGGATCAATTCGCGAAGTACGTCCAGCTGGATTTGTCCGATGCAGACGGCGTGTTCAGCGACAATTACTTTGATGTATCAGCAGGAGAAACCCGGCGGATTTTGCTGTCGAAGCAGACCCTCAGCCGGCCGCTCTCGCTGTCGGAGTTGCGGGATCAACTGACGGTGACCAGCCTGGTGGACACCTACTCGGCGCGTTCGGAACGAGCAGAGGTGGAGGTCTTGGCCTGAGCGTTGGATGCAATGGCGCCACGCGGACTTGTCCGGGACGTGATGGGCACGCGCGTGGCGCCACTGCGAGATCCGGGGGCCTGCGTGGGTTCATCAGGTGGTTTGGAGCAAAACAGGCAAGCAGCAGCAGAGGTTTCCCGTGATTTCAGCACCGGCTCCCCCCCTGATGACGGACGGTTCTCCCCAATCACGGCCGGTTTCACATAGTTTCCCCAATCGTCAGTATTCTGTATCATTCCAGATGTGGAACCATTCTCGGTGCAATGCAACGTTTTTCCAAGAACGGGGTGGTTCTTGTGTGCATCACACCTGGGAGGGGATATCGATGCGACGCATGGCTGTGGCAACGGTGGTGGCTGTGTTGATGTTGTCCATCGCCGGGTTTGCGTTCGACATCGCCGTGTACGCGAACGAGGTGACACAGGATGAGGCGACGGCCATCGCGAGTGAGGCGGTCGTGTTTGATGTGAACCAGGCATCGCTGTTTCGAATGGAAGCGGCGACCTCAAAGGCGGACATGAAGTTGACTCCCGCGTCGGAACTTCCTGTGACCGCGAAGGGGCCGGACGACGCGCGATGGGTGCTGACGTTTCCCCGTCCTCTCGAATTGACGCGCAGGATTTCGCTGACGGACGCCGACCGAGCCACCCATCTCCGGCGCCTCAACGATATCGCGCGTCAGATTTTCACGGAAGACGGGCCGTATCTGCAGCGAGCGCGCGGAATGTTTCCGCGCATCGTAGCCAGTGAATCGCCGGATCATCTGCAGATGGACGGCGGTATCGGTGAATTGCGGTGGTCCGACGTTCACGTCAACGTCCTCACGGGCACCGCGGTGCTCCACGGGCGCGGGGTGGCCTGGTGTGCCGGGGCCGGTTGGCAGGGCGACCACTATCGCGTGGTCACACCCACCAACCAGATGAAGTTCACCGTGCGTTTGAAATCCGTGCATGGCCACTGGAAAGTGGACGAGCTCGAGCGAACCTTCGCCTCGGGATCTGAGCCGTGAAGCCATGGGCCGCCCGCCTGTTCAGGGGGCGTCATGACTGGCCTTTCCGGCGAAAGTTCACGAATGCGCCTGGGTGAACTCCCCTTCCCAATCACCGTCTTTCAGCCAATGGAACAGCTGCGGTGCCTTCAAATACACGGTTTGATCTCCTGAGACGCAGGTCACCACGTCCTGCACGTACCGAATCTGGACCTGATGCGCACTCACCTGCACGAGGTACGAGGTCGGACAGAGTGTCATGGTTTGATGGTTCACCGTCACCATGCGCAACTGTGCCGGACCGATGTTTCCCTGTAGGACAATACTCCGATCCGACGCGGGGATGTCCCCGAGGAACAGGGAGGCCCGGTTGAGCCACGACAGGACCTGCGTGGCGACACGCTGGGGACTTGCCGCATGCCATAGCATAAAACCTGGACCAGTTTCCACAGATATAGACTGAATGGACGACGGCGCAGGGAATGACAGAACATGTTGCGCCGAGGCTGTCGTATTTTCGGCCTGTGTGCCGTGTGGCGCTTGGCGATGGGAGACCGCGTAAACGCCACCCACCAGGCAGGCGACCGCGGCCGTAGCCGCGACAAGCGATGGCCACGTTTCGAACCGTCCGCGTCGGCGACCGGGGGGAGGGGATGGGTTCATTCGCTGTTCGATGGCCAGCCAAATTGCTTTCTCCTTTTGAGGAGACATACGAATCTCGGAGACCATGGACAGTCTCTTGCGCACGTCTTCGTCAGATGCCATCTTACCGGTGCACCTCCTTTGATGTTTCCCCCAGTAGGTCACGGAGTTTGAGCATGGCCCGATGCGTTGAATTCCGCACCTTTTTTTCGGACCAACCGAGAATCGCTGCGGTCTCCGGTACGGAGAAGTTTTCCACGTACCGCAGGATCACGACCTGGCGATAGCTGGGGTTCAGTTGGTGCAGCGAGGCTGCAACCTCCACCATTAGGTCCATGGGCGGGGCCGGATCGCCGATGTCCAGCAATTCACGCGTCTGGCTGAAGCTTCCGCACTCATGGTTTTTTCACCACCTCACCCCCCTTGCCTGAATAGACGTGTCTGTGGGCGGAATGTCTCACTCGCGCCATCCGACCCTTTTCGACGGCGCACTTCCGCGCCGTGCTCACCGTGGACAGGCGGCTGGTGTATAATCGCTACAGGACTTGTTTCGTACATTGAAACAAAGGTAGTTCAGGGAGGGACTATGACGCCCACGAGAGTTTGGACGTTTCTGCTACCGAAGCTGAATCTGTGGATTTTGGCGGTGGTCGTGGCGGTGTTTGTGGTTATCGATCAACTCGCAATACCGCCCATTCTGGCCCATGAAGTGGTGCCGAATGCCGACTACCGGACGAAAGTGGACTACACGGATATTAAGGCGTTCATCGAGGAGGTCAATCGGGACCGGTCCCCGAAAATCATCCTGGTTGGCGACTCCATCACGCAGGGCGGCGGGGTTGCCAACGGCGACGAGACCATTTCGCATTACCTGCAGCAGAATGTATCCCGGGCCGGATACGCTTATCACGTATACAATTTCGGCATTGAAGGCGCGGAACCCGGGGATTGCTACGCCATCGTCAAATCGCTGCGGCTCACCTCAAAAGATCTCGTCGTGTATGACATGAACGTGGGCGATTACGGCGTCAGTCCCGTTCGCTTTCGCGAAATCACGCCGATGCTCGTGCCGATGCCTGTGCATACCAAATCCACCGCGCTGGTCGATCCGGTCGAGGATTGGCTGCGCCGCTTCGTGAACAACCACTGGAAGTTGTTTGCGTATCGCGGGATTGTCAAAACCTATCTCGCAAACTGGGGTGGAGGTCCGCCCATCACGGCTTCCTCGACGAAGCACGCACCGGATCCACCGCCGTGGTACACCAAGGACTGGACCGCGCAGACGAAGGGCATGTGGAAACGCGGCAGCAACGTGTTTCATGACAACGACGGAGCGCTTACGTTCAACCGCTTGATGATTCAGGATGTACGGTCACACGGGGCCAAAATCCTCGTGTACAACATCCCTCTGAATCAGAAGATGATGGCGCAGTACCAGATGATAGACGAGCCGAAATACAAGCAGAACATCGCACGTCTCAAGGCTGCCATGCTGGGCGCCGGGGCCATCTATCGGGACTACGAATACCTCATCCCGAGCGATGACTTCATCGACAGTCTGCATCCGACCCGTGCGGGCAATGAGATTTTGGCGAACCAACTGATGAAGGATCTGACACCTTACTTTGCGACAGGGAGTTTATCATGATCTTTAATACGTGGACTTACGGGGCGTTTTGCGCGCTGACGTTTCTCGTCTATTGGTTTGTCTCTCCCCCCCGATGGCGATCCGCGGTTCTTCTGGTGGCCAGCTACGTGTTTTTCACCTATCACTATCCGTGGCATGCGCTGCTGATCTTTGGGATGACGGTGGTGGTGTACACGCTGTCGCTCGGCATCTTCCGATACCGGGACGCGCTTCGCCGAGGGGATCCACTGCGGTGGTACCAACATCCCAAGCTGTACATGATTGCCATCATCGTCTTTTGCGTGGGAACGCTGTCCTATTACAAGTATCTGAAGATGGCCATCGCCAGCCTGAACGGTCTGCTTCACCTTGCCGACATTCACAAAACCTACGCCATCCCATCGATGGTGGTCCCGCTCGGCATTTCGTTTTTCGTCTTTGAATTTATTCACTACGCCGTCGACGCGTACCAGGGCAAGGCGCAGCGCGTGAACTTTTTCCGATTTGCGGTGTTCATCATGTACTTTCCGACGCTGGTCTCGGGTCCCATCAAGAGATACCAAATTTTTGTAAACCAGATGTTTGAAATGAAGCGGTTCCGAATGGAGTATCTGAACGAGGGGCTGGCGCGAATCCTGATTGGCCTTGGCAAAAAGGTGATCATTGCGGATCAGATGACACCTTATGCCGCACCGCTTTTGAACCCGCATGCGGCCACAGCAGGGCAGCTGTGGTTGGCCATGTACGCGTACGCCATGAAAATTTACTTCGATTTCTCCGGGTACTCGGATATCGCGATTGGCAGCGCCCGCCTGTTTGGATACCAGGTGCCGGAGAACTTCAATTTTCCGTATCTGCAGAAGAACATTGCGACGTTTTGGAACAACTGGCACATGTCTTTGTCCAGTTGGATCCGGGATTACATCTACATTCCCCTTGGCGGCAATCGCGGCAGTGTGGCGTTTGCCGCGCGCAACAGTCTGATTGCCATGGCCATCAGCGGTCTCTGGCACGGCGCGGCCTGGCATTTCGTGCTATGGGGCGTGTACCACGGCCTGGGTCTCGTTTGGATGCGATACTACGGGCACTGGAAGAAATCAGGCCAAGCCCCGGAATTTCTTGCGAGAGTCACCATTGGGACCGCGGGATTAAAACGGCCTCACATTGCGGGGATTCGCGATGTGCTGTCGATTCTCGCGACGTTCCAATTCGTGTGCTTCGGGTGGATTTTGTTTTACTGTCCGAGCGTTCACACGGCGGCGTACGCTGTACTGAAAATGTTCGGTATCGTGGGAGGGTGACCGGGATGAAATTCTGGCAGTCGGCGAACTTCTGGCACGCGGTCTACAGCTGCGTCTTTTGGATAGTGCTGGTGACGGCCATTGTGCTGTGCAGTTCCGGTGTGGAGTCGAAGTTCATTTATACCGATTTTTAACGCGTCAACCTGCAGGTGAAATCCTGCCACTGCGCGAGGCCCCGCGTGCGCCTGACCACCCATCCCTTTTTGGAACATCACCGTGCCGCAGGACCGGAACGCTAGCTCTTCAGCAACTGTTCAGCTTTGCCTCATGTGTACCTCAGCTAGCGGGGGCAGGATGGGTTCGTACCCTTGAATCCTGAATGGAACGGTCATCGGAACAACGTTTTGCGGAGGTTGATGGGCATGGCAGACGGTGGGAACGAAGAGAGGCCGAATGGACAAAGAAAACCGATGCGGGGGAAGCGCGCGTTAATTGCCTTTTCGTGGATCACATCACTGGCCACCGTGATTGGGTTTGTCGGCGCCTGGGAGTGGCTGCAGTCCGCATCAGCTGCAACCGCAAGCGCATCCGGAGGCAACGCTTCGACAGCGACCACGAGCGAATCCCAAGGCACCGCATCGGCGGCTGCAGGAAGTTCCAACGGGGGCAGCGATGACGTCGGCGGAGGAACGGGGGATGCTTCGGACAGCTGGTCGGGGTGGTCCGGAGGCACCGGGAATCCCGATGGTTCCTACGGCGGAGACGAAGGATTTCGAGTCCATCGCCACGGCGGGGTTTCTCTGGCATCTGGGGGCAGTCCCGATGTGCAATCGGGGGCGTCATGATGACGAAGCGACTGAGTAAGACCATGACGCTGGAACCAGAGCAGCGGGCTCCTCTGTGGTTTGTGGCGGTGTTCGCTGTGGTGGTGGTACTTATCGCGGAAGTGTTCAGCCGGGGGGTGGCTGTCGGCAGCCGAGTCCAGGTGAACCAAGACTTCTGGCTGCTGGACCGAGCCGCAGGTTTGGTGGCCTATGAGGTGCTCGCATTGAGCGCCATCCTCGGCGTCTCCATGACGTCCGGTGTCTGGGATAGGATGGGGCTGCGACGTCATGTCCGATTGCTGCACCAACTGGCGACGCTGTTGATCCTGCCGTTCACAGCGCTGCACCTGTTCGGCCTGTATGAGGACACAGATGTTCCCTTCACGCTGGCGGACCTGTTGATTCCGGGGAAGTCCCGCGTCACGCCGCTGGCCACCGCATTGGGCGTTTTGAGTTTGTATGCCGTGGTCGTCCTGGTGGTCAGCTCCTACCTGCAGTCGCTGCTCACGGTTCGCGTGTGGCGTACGCTGCACCTGCTGGCGTTTCCGATGTTCGTGGCGGTGACGCTCCACGGGCTGCTCGGAGGAACGGATTCTCGCACCGTGATGGGGGCGCTCCTCTACGCCATTCCTCTGCTGTTGTTTTTCGGATTCACGCTGGAGCGCTGGACGGCGGCCCGGCGCCGAGGATAAACGAAGGAGGTTGTGTAAAGACCAGCGGCGGCTGGTTGACACGGGCCTCCCTCGGTCGTAAAATAATCTTAATCAGAACTTTGAATGCGCTTTCTATGGCAACAGCAGGGAAAAGTTAAAAGTCCACTGAGACTCGGAGAACCACAAGTTGCTCGGATGCGTGCATCCTGGCCTTGTGGTTTTTATTGTCTTTCGGGAGGTGAAAACGGCATCGACGCGGTTTCCGCAGTGGCACCGGCCAATCGGGTAAGCGGATTCAATAGGTGAAATGGGGGGAAGAACATGAGGCAGTCCATATGGGGTGAATACCTCGCCGAGTTGATTGGTACTGCATTTCTGTTGATGGTTGGCGACAGTGTCGCCGCCATGGCGATTCTGTACAACGCGTTCAGCGGAGATTACTGGGGAATCTGTATTCTCTGGGGGCTTGGCGTCACCATGGCGGTGTATCTGACGGGGGCCATTTCCGGTGCGCACCTGAACCCCGCCGTCACCATCGGGTTTGCCATGTACGGCGGCTTCCCGTGGAAGAAAGTTCCCGGCTTCATTGTGTCTCAGGTCATAGGCGGTTTTCTCGGTGCGGCGTTGACCTATCAACTCTTCTCGCCCGTGATCAACGCGTTCAACGCGGCGCACCACACCACCCGGGCAGCGCTCGGAGGGCTGACCACGTCGGGGATCTTTTTCACACATCCGAATACGGGCATCACCACGGGACACGCACTGGTCGACGAGATCATTCTGACCGCTGCGCTCGTCATCGGAATTCTCGCCATCAGCGACAATTACAACTCCAATCGCCCCGGCGCGAACACCGCGCCGCTGATGGTTGGTCTGCTCGTGTCCATGGTCGGCGGTTTTGGCGGCCAGTTGGAGGCGTGGGCGCTCAACCCCGCGCGCGACTTTGGCCCGCGCTTGTTCGGCCTGCTGGCTGGCTGGGGCAACAACGCGTTTCCGGGTCCGAGCGGATATTGGTGGGTGCCCATTGTCGGCCCCATCGTCGGCGCCGTCATTGCCGGAGCCGTGTACAATTATCTGCTGCGTCCATTCATGCCGGAAAACCCGCGGCGCCTCGCGAAAGCCGCCGGTGTGATGAAAAAGACCAGCGGCGCATCCGCGTCCTGAGCCGCGCGTCTTCGATTTCAAGAAGCATCCTACCGAGCCGTCCGCCGTGCGGGCGGCTCGCGTTTTATCCTCCCCTCGGACTTCGGCTTTCCGGGGCCACGGGTGGCTCACACTCGCGCATGGAGATGCCCGCCCTGTTGCCTGTTTGATTTTTTCAGGGAACGTTCAGCTACGACTTATACCCGCTTCAGTTTCTTCGGAGAGGATGGGAGGGAAAAGAGAGGACTGGGGAGGACATCTCGTGAAACGGAAACGTTGGCAATGGAATCATACCGTACTGGCCATCATTCTGGCGGTCAGCGCTTTTCTGAACTTGTACGCGCTGCAGAAAGAAGGATACGGCAACGCGTATTACGCAGCCGCCATCAAGAGCATGTTGATGAGCTGGCACAACTTTTTCTACAACTCGTTCGATCCGAACGGTTTTATTACCATTGACAAACCTCCGGTCGACTTCTGGATCCAGGCGCTCTTTGCGTGGGTGTTTGGATATCACGGCTGGGCCCTGCTGCTGCCGCAGGCGTTGGCCGGCGTGGGTAGTGTGGCGGTGCTCTACGTCCTCGTCCGGCGGGTGTTCGGTGTGTCAGCCGGCCTCATCGCCGCTGCCGTCCTCGCGCTGACGCCGATTGCCGTGGCGGTGCAGCGGACCAACGAAGTCGACGGGCTGCTGGTGTTGGTCATGCTGTTGACCACCTGGTGTTTCTGGCGCGCCTTGGAGACGCGCCGACTGCGGTGGTTGATCTATGCTGCCGTGTTGGAAGGCGTCGGATTCAACGTCAAGATGATGGAGGCGTATCTCATTCTGCCCGCCCTGTACCTCGTGTACTGGTTCGCCACCCACGGTGGCTGGCGGCGCAAGCTGGTTCATCTGGGCGTATTCACGGTGGTGCTGGCCGCTGTGTCGTTTTCGTGGCCGATGGCGGTGGACATGACGCCGGCCGCCGACCGACCGTATGTGGGCAGCAGTCAGACAAACAGTGAAATGGAATTGATCTTCGGGTACAACGGATTGTCTCGACTCACGGGCAACATGGGCATGGGGGGTGGCACGCATCGTTTCGGCACAGGGACGGTGGCCAACGGTGCGAATGAGATCCCTGGGTACGGATGGCCGGGGGGCCGGGGCTTCGCGGAAGGATGGTCGAATGGGGACCGTTTGGGCGCGGCGAGCGGCAACAATTCGTCCGGGAATTCCGACAGCGGCAACAGCGCGATGTCCCCGGGGGACGGCCCGTGGCGTGGCGATGGACGCGGGATGATGGATAACGGGTATCGCTTTACCGGCGGCCCGAATGGTCGTGCCCCGCAGGGCATGCGCGGCGGTGGCATGTTCAACACGGGTCAACCCGGTGTGCTGCGGCTGTTCCAGAGTTCGTTGCGAGACCAAATCAGCTGGCTGCTGCCCATGGCCTTGCTCTCCTTGGCACCGTTGCTTCGGCGCGTACGCTGGCGGCGGAAACTGACGCGCAAAGAGACCGGCGCGCTGTACTGGGGGCTGTGGTTGTTGCCCATGGCCGCGTTCTACAGCATCGCTGGCTTCTTCCACCAGTACTACCTCATCACCATGGCGCCTGGGATTGCAGCATTGACCGGCGCCGGGCTGGTGCGGATGTGGAAGGACCTGCGGGTGAAACGCCGGTGGCGCTGGTACTTGCTCGTCGTATTCTTGCTGAATATCGCGTTTGAACTGCTGATTGTGCAGGCGTATCCGTCGGTTCGCGCCCCGTTGCTCGTGGGCACCGCTGTGGCGGCTGCGCTCGGAATCCTGTTCCTGGTGTCGTGGTGGCGCAGCGGTATCGGCAGCCAGACCGGGATTGCGCTGAGCCTGGCGGCGCTGTTGGTGGGGCCAGGCTTCTGGTCGCTGACGCCGATTCTCTACGGCGTGAACACCTCGATGCCCGCTGCGGGCCCCACCGCCAGTCAAGGGTTCGGCGGTCGCGCGATGTCCTTCGGAAACAACGGCATGGACGGTGGCGTGGATAGCGCGCTCATTCAGTACCTGGAAAAGCATTATCAGGCGAGCCCGGGCAGTTATCTCGTGGCCACCGAGAACGCCAACACGGCAGCGCCCATCATCATTGAAACCGGTCTGCCGGTGATGGCGATGGGAGGATTCAGCGGGTCCGATCCAGCCCTGACCGTGAGTGAGTTGGAGGCCCTGACCAAGGCCGGGAAGCTGAAGTACTTCCTGGTTGAGGGAATGCGGATGCCGGGAAGAACGGGCCAATCCGCCGTCATGCAATGGATTCAGCAGCATTGCAAACAGGTTCCGGAAAGCGAGTGGAACCCTGCCGCCGCCGCATCGAACGGATCGACAAGCGATGATTCCACAGGCATGTCCGGTTTCGGACGGGGCTTTGGAGGTGCAACCCTGTATGAATACACCGGTGATTGAGGATGATTTCGCATCGTCGAACATGTCTGCACGGGATGTGACCTACAGCGTGGTGATCCCCGTGTTCAACGAGCAAGAGGTGCTCCCGTTGACGTACGTTCGCGTCAAAGCGGTGTTGGACACACTGGGGGAGCCGTATGAACTGGTGTTTGTGAACGACGGAAGCCGCGACGCGAGCGGTGAGCAACTCGACGCGTTGGCCGCTCGCGACGACGCGGTGAGGGTGATCCACTTCTCCCGCAACTTTGGCCATCAGGTGGCCATCAGCGCGGGGATGGCGTACGCTTCAGGAAAAGCCGTGATTGTGATGGATGCAGATCTGCAGGATCCTCCGGAGGTGATTCCTGACCTGGTCAGGCAGTGGCAAGCGGGCTACGCGGTCGTCTATGCGCGGCGCATTCAGCGCGAAGGCGAGACCTGGTTCAAGCGGTGGACAGCGGCTGCGTTTTATCGAATTCTGCACCGAATGGCCAACGTGGAGATCCCCCTCGATGCGGGGGATTTCCGCCTGCTGGATCAGTCCGTTTGCCGCGTGTTGACGAGTTTGCCTGAAAAGCATCGATTCGTCCGAGGGCTGGTGGCCTGGACCGGATTCAAGCAGACCGCTGTCGAGTATGTGCGGGCGCCGCGGGAAGCGGGAGAGACCAAGTATCCACTGCGCCGGATGATCCGCCTGGCCACCGACGCCATCACGTCCTTTTCCGACAAACCACTGCGGTGGGCGCTGACCGTCGGCCTTCTGCTTCTGCTGCTGTGCGGGGGCGGATGGGTGTACGCGCTGTTGGCCGCCGTGGCCTGGCACGGTGCGAGCGGACGGCTGTTGTGGGGCCTCGCCAACCTCACCGGCGACGCGTTGATCCTGACCGCCATTGGCTGTATCGGGCTGTACGTGGGGAGACTTTACGAGCAAGCGCTGCAGCGGCCGTTGTACATTGTGGAACGCACCCGCGGTTTTCACAGGGGATCTAACTCATGAAGGCGCCGCTGATGATGGGGAGAAAGCGGCGTCCAGCGCCCGTTCTGCCACACCCGTCCCATCGTCAGTTCGTGCGCTTCTGCGCGGTTGGGCTGCTCAACACCGGCGTGGACTGGGGATTGTTCGTGCTGCTGCTCTGGCTCATGCACTGGGGCGTGCTGGAGGCTCAGACCATCGCGTATGTCTGCGGGGTGGCGAACAGCTTCCTTTGGAATCGGCGCGTGACGTTTGGAGAAGGGGCTCGTTTTCGAACTCGCCACCTGGTACGATTTGTGTGGGTCAACCTTGCGTCGTACGCAGTTTCCGCGGCGGTGCTGTACGGATTGAGTCACACCGCGTCGCCGCTGTGGTTGGATAAGGCCGGAGTCAACCTGTTGACACTGGTCCTGAACTTTTCGGGAAACAAATGGTGGGTGTTTCGTTCGGACGGAGCGCCTCCCTCTGCGGAGGCTGCAGCGTCTGAAGGAGGTACGGACGATGTACAGACCGGAGGACATCAAGATCTTGCTGGTGGATGACGAGGAGAGTATCCTTCAGTTTTTGGAACTCGGACTGGTGGGCGAGGGATACCAGGTACGCACGGCTCAGGACGGCATTCAGGCCGTCAACGTGGCGCGTGACTTTCAGCCGCACGTGGCGGTGCTCGACGTCATGATGCCGGGCATGGACGGGTTTGAAGTGTGTCGTTTGTTGAAGAAGCAGGGGCCGTTGGCGGTGATTATGCTGACGGCGAAGGATGAGGTGGATGACCGCGTCAAAGGTCTGATGACGGGGGCCGATGACTACATGGTGAAGCCGTTCAGTTTTCAGGAACTGCTCGCGCGCATCCATGCCCGGCTGCGCAACCAGTTTCCGCACCTGTTGGACGAAGTGGTGGTGGGACCTTTTCGCATTGATGACGCCCGCAAGGAGATTCGTTATCACGGCGAACTGCTGTCCCTGTCTTCGAAAGAGTACGATCTTCTGCGCTATCTGGTCTTGAACCACGGCATCGTCCTCAGCAAAGCCAAGATCCTCGATGAACTGTGGGGCTACGACTTTGGCGGCCAGGACAACATCGTCGAGGTCTACATTCGCGCACTGCGCGAAAAACTCCGCGACACCAACCGCCAGGTCATCTGCACGGTCCGGGGTCTCGGATATCGGGTGGACTTATGAACGCGGCGCGTCTTCGGCCGGCCGTGCAGGCATGGGCACGGCGAGTGGGCAGCTCATTGCAGCGCGGGTGGCGGAATCTCTGGCCGAAATCGCTGCAATATCAACTGTTGACGCGCACCCTCCTCATCCTGTGCGGGTTGCTGTGTTTGATCGGCGTGTTTCAATACGTGTTGATGAGCAAGTTCCTGTACGGAAATACCGCCCAGACGATTCGATCCCAAATCTGGAGCATGCCTCAACAAATGTGGAGTCACCCGCTATTCGGGCGCGTTCCCGACGGTGATGCCTACGGCTCTCCCCATTTCCCGGCGTCTTTCACACTGCCGGATGCCACGGTGTCGTTCATCGACACGGCAGGGAATTACTCGGTGGTGAATCGACCGATGGACATGGACCAGACGGAGAGCCCTCCGATTGAACTGCCCGCGCAGGACTACGAGGCGGCTCTCGCCTATCACACGCGGGATCGGTCGTATCAGGTGGTGACTGATGCCGCGGGAACACGGCAACTGGTGGTGCTGGTTCCCGTGGGACCGCCGGATCTGCCCAGCGGTGTGGTGCAGGTGACGATGCCCGTCCGATCACTGCAGCACATGTTGGTTCAGCAACTGCTGATTTTTGTTGTTCTGGCGGCCGTTGCCGTGGTGGCCGCGGTCGTCACCCTGCTGCCCACTGTCCGGCGAACGCTGGTGCCCCTGGCGCGCGTGGTGCATTCCGCCAGTCGGGTCAACGCGGGCAACCTGGATGAGCGGGTCACGGTCGCCGGGGCCCAGACCGAGGTGGCCACGCTGGCCAAGTCATTCAACGACATGTTGGATCGGCTGCAGCAGGCGTTCGAAGCGGAACGGGCGGCGAAGGAAAAGATGCGCACGTTTGTGGCCGACGCGTCCCACGAGCTCAGGACCCCTCTGACGTCCATCCACGGTTTTCTCGAAGTGTTGCTGCGCGGTGCGGCGAAGCAGCCCGAGCAGCTGGAGCGGGCGCTGAAGAGCATGCTTGGCGAGTCGCAGCGGTTGACCAAACTGGTGCAGGATTTGCTCACGCTGGCCCGGCTCGACCAAACGCCGGGACTGCTGCGCGCTCCCTGTGACCTGGCAGACATCCTGCGCGACATGCAGCCGCAGCTGGCCCTCTTGGCCGGTGAGCGCGAGGTTGCGCTGGAGCTGCCGGCTTCCGCGGCGGTGTTGGGGGATAAAGACAAGTTGAAGCAGGTCGTCCTCAATCTGTTCCAGAACGCGGTACAGCACACGTCCGCAGAGACTGGCCGCATCGCCATCGTACTCCGCGATGAGGACACAGGCATTCGACTCGAGGTAAAGGACAATGGCGAAGGGATTCCGCCCGACCGGATGGCGCACATTTTTGAGCGCTTTTACCGGGTAGACAGCGCGCGGTCGAGAAAGCACGGCGGCGCGGGGCTGGGGCTGTCCATTTCGCAGGCCATCGTCCAGGCGCACGGTGGAACCATCGCGTGCGAGAGCGCGGTGGGCGAAGGAACGGTGTTCACGGTGTGGCTGCCGAAGCAGGCGAGCGCGTAGCATATCCCTGACCGGCGTCTTCCATTTCACATCATATCCTCATCAGATTGTAAACTGGTTTTCACGCGAATCCCACACCTACGGCGTATGATTTCTCCAGCATTCCATTTGGGTATGCAGGAGGTGTGGCGCGTGTATGAAGAACCTGCGCATGAAAATGCTGTGTCTCCTCAGTGTTCTGGCCGCGTCCACCGCGTTGGTGGGGTGCAGCCGAAACCAGGCCAGCGAGGTGGAGCCCAAGCATCCCACGACCACCACGGCATGGGCGACACCGCAGTCGCGTCCAATACCCGTCTCTGTGCGGAACACGGACACGGCGCCGCGGGTGCTCGGGCAGCGGAAGTTCCCGTATCCCTATGACGCCATGCTGGCCCTGTCCTCCGACGCGGACAGTGAAACATTGCGGAAGTTCAACCTTGTCCACGAATTCATCAACACCACAGCGATGACGCCGGTGGGTCGGGGGCTCGGATTGGATTTCGCCGATTCCTTCTTTATGTATAACGGCAACAACCAGTCCGGGTATGTGGACATCCACGGACTGCCGATGTCTCGCGAATTGTCGTATTTCAAAGGCGTGTCAAACGTTCCGTACGCGGCATCGGTGATCAACCACTACATCCAGGTCGGATGGATAGACACCATGCACACATACGGCGACTTCAGCGAAGTCAATTCGTCGAAGACCTTGTTTCGCCGCACGCTGGCCGTTCAGGCGATTCAGGCCCTGAAGCAGAACGGCGACGAGATTGAGGTCTGGACGGACCACGGCAACCAGTCGAACGTGGACAACTTCGGTCGCTATGGCGCGTCGGCGTTCGACAGCTATCAGCAGGGCGCGAATCCCTGGTCTCCCTACTACCATACGGATGTCACGCTGCCGTACGGTATTCGGTTTGTGTGGGCGGACGGATCGAGCGACGCGTTTGGCATGAACTCGGTCATCTATCCGCTCCGGCTTCCGGATGGACGGCGCGTGTGGGGGTTCAACCGGTACACCAACTACGCCTACAACAACAAGGGCGGGCCCTTGTGGGATTGGACAGTGTGGTCGCTAGACAAACAATTGACGCCGCAGAATTTGCACACGTTGGAGGAAAAGCATCAGTACTCGGTGGTTGCGCAACACCTCGACGGCGCCACCACCCCGTTCCCGCTGCCGAAGGAAGCGGTCAACGCCCTGCGCCTGCTGGCGAATGAGTATCACCAGGGCCGCATTCTGGTGGCGAGGACCAGCCGATTGTTGAATTACAACGTGGCGCAACAGTACGTGCGATACTCGGTGACGTACAGGGATGGCAAGGCGTACATCGATATCACCGCCATCGCCGATCCGGTCTTTGGCCGGCATGTTCCGACGCTGGACGAAATCCGCGGGTTGACGTTTTACACCACCAACCCGGCTCGGACGGTGCTGGAACTGGCGGGCCGTCCGATTCTGGATAAACTGGTGCAGCACAACGCCAGCGATGGCCGAGCGCCGAGCATTGGCATCGCCTGGTTCCCGGAGGACACGACAAATTATGTAATGACGGAACCGGGGGTATCATGAGTCGAAGGAGCCGAAAGCGAGGGGCTGAGGACGCCGCCCGCCCATTGGGCGAGGTGGCGTCCTTTCATTGTCCGGATGATGTCTCAAAGTTGTGGATGGCCGTCGCCACCAGGTTCGCGTAGACGCGGGCGCCGGCCAGCGTGAGATGGACGCCGTCCGGGGCGAAGTATTCGGCGTGCCCGGCACTGGCCCGGTACCAATCCACCAGTTCCGTGTGTGGACGCTTGCGGGCAACCGAAGCCAGGGCTTGGTTGACCACGTCCTGCCACGGACGAGGCACCCGGGTGTTGACCAGAATCACGTTGGCGTCGCCCGCTTCCGCCAACAGGGACGTCATCTGCTGTTGGCTGAAGGGACCGTTGGTTCCCAGTTCAATCACCACGATGTTGCCCAGCTTCCCGTCCGCCCTCCATTGGGCGAGGACTGGCGGAGCTTGGTACAACTGACGGCCAACCTTGCCATCGATGACAATCCCGGGAACGAGTTTTTGCAAATTCGGTGTGACGTCCACCATGATTGAGTCCCCGACGGCGCTGACCCGAAGGTTCCCCGAAGACGTGTGCCGGGAGACTCCGCTCGATGCCGGAGGATTCGACGCGTCGGGCGATGCACCGTGGTTCGACGCAGTTGTGTCAACGGCGTCCGGGATCAGATTGCGTGGACTTGGCTGGGCGGATGGCGTCGGACGGTTCGATGGGCTGGAGGGCGTCGCGCCACTCGTTGCGGACGCCGCCATCGGCTGCACGTTCTTCGATTTTGGCGTTGGCATCACCATGCCGACGCAGAACAACCCCATCACGACAGACGCCCCGCTGGTCACCAACCAGGGTCTGCGGCGTTTCGCGCGGCGGGAGCTGGATGGCCGGGATGGCCATCGCTTCGCCCACTCGCCGCGGCGGATGGGATCTTCCAGCCAACGCCAGGAGAGCGCGGCCAGGAGGATGCTCGCCGCCGCCTGTGCCGCACACCGCCATGGATGAATGCCACCCGTGTTCACCACAGGGCTGGTGAGTACAATCACCGGGTAGTGCCACAGGTAAATGCCGTATGACCGAACTCCCAACCAGCGCAGCGGACCCAGGCCGAGCGCGCGTCCCAGCCAGGAATCGGGATGCACAATCGCCGCAATCAAAAGCGCGGTCGCCACCGCCACCAGCACCATTCCGCCATCGTAGAGAAACGGGCTGTACTCGCTGGTTCCGGCCATCGCGAAGACAATGCCCGCCAGTCCGACACACCCGATGCCATCCAGAACCGTGCGGTGTCCTGTGGGGAGTCTGTCGCTCAGTTTGTCACTGGGCCACACCATGGCCAGCGCCGCACCGATGAGCAGGGCGAACGCGCGCGTGTCCGTTCCGTAATAGACCCGGCTGGGATCCATTCCTGGCTGGTACAGGACCGCCATCCAGAGCGCCGACAACAGGGCCAGCACCAGAGTTGCGCCGGCGAGCCTGCCGCGCCGGCGGAACACGAAGAGGCCCAGCAGAAGCAGAAACGGCCAGAGCAGGTAGAATTGCTCCTCCACCGCCAGCGACCACAGGTGTCCGAGCGGGGACGGCATGCCAAAGCTCTGGAAGTAGGACACGTGGTGAAAGATGAGCCACCAATTGCTCACGTACAGTGCCGCGGCGATGGCGTCCGACCGAACGGTGGGCAGTTGTGTGCGGTGCCACACCGTCATCCAGGCAATCACCAGCACGAGCATGGCGAGCATGCCCGGCAGCAGCCTGCGTGCACGGCGCATCCAGAAGCCGGTGAGGTCAATGCGTCGCTTGTTCCGCCACTCGGCCATGAGTAGATCAGTGATCAGATAGCCGGATAGGACGAAAAACACGCCGACGCCGAGCAGGCCACCGGGTGCAAACGGAAGGTTGAGATGATAGGCGATGACGGCGAGCACGGCGATGGCGCGCAGACCGTCCAGAGAAGCAATGTACCGGTGTTGGCGGTTGGTGGGTTGAGGCATGGTGTGGTGACTCCTTTCGTCTCTGTCAAGTAGACGACAACGATGGAGCGAATGTGACAAATCCCGTTGAAACTCGACAGGTCGCCGCCCGCGTTGCACCGTGGCGGTCTGGGCTCCGATTTACAGTGCCACCAAAGCGGGGCTGCATTCGTTCAGCGAATCCTTGCGTTGGCAACTCCAAGGCACGTCCGTCCAGGTGGTGGAAGTTTTGCCGCCTGCGGTCAACACCGACCTCGGAGGCGTTGGGCTGCACACGTTCGGGGCGCGGTCTTTCTTTTGCGGTCGCGGGCCGGCACGGCGCCTTCCCTTTGCCTCCGGCATAGTCTGAAAGGACTAGTTCAATATCCCCTGATTGTGCCATGCGTCAGACTGGGAGAACAGGTTATCATGATAGGGGGATCTGTGAGCACCGGGGGTGAGTGCATGGAACAGTCATCGGAAGCGAAACAGGGGCAGGAAAAAATCCGCGTTCTGGTGGTGGACGACCACGAACTGCTGCGGCATGGCGTCAGCGCCATTCTGAATCGGAGTCCGAGCATTCGCGTGGTGGACGAGGCGGAGGATGGACAACAGGCCATTGAAAAGTGCCGCGAGCATTTGCCGGACGTCGTGTTGATGGATATCCACATGCCCGTGCTCGGCGGCCTGGAAGCCACTCGCACCATCAAACGGGAGCATCCCTACGTCAAGATTCTGATTCTCACGGCCTCCGACACGGAGGAGATGTTGTTTGACGCCGTGAAATGCGGGGCTTCGGGATACATTCTCAAGAGTGCCAGTCCGGATGAGGTGATTGACAGCGTACGCCGGGTGTACGCAGGGGAACCGGTGATTCCCGGCAATTTGGCGATGCAGATCATCTCGGAGTTTGCGAAGCCGGCGGTGCCGACCGTCCGACAGCAGGTTGATCCGCTGACGGACCGCGAGATGCAGGTGCTGCGGCACCTGAGCGTGGGCGCGAGCAACCGCGATATCGCCGCAGCCCTGTACATCAGCGAGAACACGGTGCGCAATCACGTCCGCAACATCCTGGAGAAGCTGCACCTGAGCAACCGCGTCCAGGCGGCGGCGTACGCCATTCGCGAAGGGTATGTGATGGAGCCGCCGCACGATTCGTGAACGGCGGCTCATTGCCCCGGCGGGTTCGACTGCGCCGAGCCGAGTGCGGCTGCGTCGCTGCCGGGCAGGGTGATTTCCACGGTGGTGCCTTGGCCCACCGCGCTGTCGAAGGTCACAGTGCCACCGTGTTGATTGATGATTTGCTGACAGACCATCAGGCCGAGCCCGGTGCCTTTCTCCTTGGTGGTGTAAAACGGTTCACCGAGTTTCTTCAACAGTTCCGTTGGAATGCCGACGCCCTCGTCGGTCACGCGGATGGTCACCCCGCCCTGGTCGTTGGCGTCCACCTGGACGAGGATCTCGCCGCCGTTCGGCATCGCTTCAATGGCGTTGTTGAGCACGTTCATGAACACCTGTTTGAGCTGGTTCTCTTCACAGACGACCAGGGGAACTCCTTCGGCGAATTCGGTGCGCAGGCGCACGTTCTGTTGCTTTGCCGCCAACCGAATGAGCGACAGAGTGTCCTGCAGCAGTTGGCGAACATCCTTCACTTTGAATGGCACCGAGTGCGGCTTTGCCAAGCGCAGGAATTCACTGATGATGGAGTCAATCCGGTCCACTTCAGACAGCAGCAGCCGAATGTCGTCCCGCCGGTCTTCGAGGGAGGACTCCAGGGACAGGAGCGACCACTTGATGGCCGCCAACGGATTGCGCACCTCGTGCGCAATGGTGGATGCCAATTGGGCTGCGGCCTCCATCCGATCCGCTCTCCGTAAGTATTCCTCCGCCTTTTTCCGCTCCGTGATCTCAATTCGAAACGACACGTATTGATACGGCTTTCCGCGCTCGTTGAGGCATGGCACGATGGTTGTGTCCATCCAGTAGATGGTGCCATCCTTGGCGCGATTGCGGATCTCTCCGCGCCACATTTTTCCGTTCGCGATGGTGCGCCACATGTTCCGGAAAAACTCCTTGGAGTGGTAGCCGGAGTTGATGATGCGGTGATCCTGCCCAATCAGTTCCTCACGGCTGTACTTGGAGATTTCGCAGAACTTGCGATTGGCGAACGTGATGATGCCGCGCTGGTCCGTGATGGCGACAATCAACGCCTCGTCCAGTGCGCTGTCGATGTCCACGATTTCCTTCAATGCGCTTTGCAAATTTTCTATTGACTCACGTAACATGGCGGTTCCTCCTTTCCAAACTGCATACGAGTCCGGGGATTCACCCGCGCATTCCGCCATTGTATCCGTCATCGCGGCGACGCCGGTCGAAACGTCCCTGGAAAAGTTCTCCGCTGTTTGTCATAACAGTGCGCGTACCACGTCTTCCAAATGCATACCGCGCGATCCCTTCACCAAGACGACAGCATTCGGCGCGAGCAGGGCAGGTACTTGCGCCACCGCCTGTTCGGTCGCGGCGATGTGCGTGACGCGGGGACATCCGGCGGCTTCGGCCGCTTCGGCAATCCAAGCCGCCATGGGCCCCACGGCAATCAGGTGCTCCACGCCGTTGACCGCCACGGCCTCGCCGACCTGGCGATGTCCGGATTCCGCCAGTTGTCCCAGTTCATACATGTCCCCCAACACGGCGGCGGTTGGCCGTCCCTGCGCAATATCCCGCAAGGTGGACAGGCTCGCCGCCATTGACAGCGGGCTGGCGTTGTACGTATCATCAATCACCGTCCACCCGTTGTGGCCCGGCCTCATCTGCAGCCGACCGCTCGTAATCTCCACCGTTCGGAGAGCGGCCGCCATCGTTTCCAGTGAAATGCCGTGCGCCGCCCCCATCGTGAGGGCCGCCAGTGCATTGCGCACGTTGTGCGCGCCCACCAGCGGCAGGTCCACCGTGGCGGACTGCCCCAACACCCGGGCGGTGAACGAAACGCCGTGCGGATGGGTGCGAATGCTGTGCGCGTAGCCGTCTGCATCGGGATCTTCCAGGCTGTGCCAAAGCACCCGGCACGGCGCGCTCTGGCCCAGTCGAAGCAGCCACGGATCGTCCCGGGTCAGCACCGCCAGGCCGTCGACGGGCAGTGCTTCGAGCAGTTCGCCTTTGGCTTTCGCTATGTTTTCCTGGCTGCCGAGCAGCTCGAGGTGACTCTGTCCGATGTTCGTGATGACTCCGGCCGTCGGGCGGGCGATGTCGCACAGTGCGGCGATTTGTCCCAGGCCCCGCATCCCCATCTCCAGCACCATCGTCCGGTGCTCGTCCCGCCGGGCGAGCAAAGTCAACGGCAGACCCAGTTCGTTGTTGTGGTTGCCGGTGGTGGCCAGGCACGGCCCGGCGGCGGACATGACGGCGGCCAGCAGATCCTTCGTGGTGGTCTTGCCGTTGCTGCCGGTTACGCCGATGACCGGACCATCGAATGTGCGGCGTTCTGCCTTTGCCAGGCGCTGCACCGCGGCGAGGGCGTCGTCCACCTGAATCAGGGCGGCGTCGTGTTGCGCGGGCAGGGATACCGGACGCGTCACCATGGCTGCGCACGCCCCGCGCTGAATGGCGTCGGCCACATGGTCGTGGCCATCCACGCGCTCTCCTGCAAAGGCCACGAACACGTCGCCTGGCTGCACCCGCCGGCTGTCGATGGCCAGACCTGTCACACGCAGATGAGGCTGTCCAGTCAGCCACTGTCCCTCGACGAGTGCGCAAAGTTCCCCTGCCGTTCTCTCCATCAATCCATGCACAGAATTGGGCGCAGTCTGCCGTTGGTGCGGCGGTTTTGGCCGACGCCCAATCTGTTTCCTCCTTTCGCTTCACCAAACCACATATATTCTCCATCTTACCGCTAGAAAGCCTGCCTGGATAGGTCGGTACGTGACAATCCCTATGTGTTAGGCATAAGCTAGGGAGGGTAAGGTGACGAAGGAGTTGACTTGATTGAACAGGAAAATTCGCGTCGGTGTGATCTTTGGCGGAAAGTCTGGAGAGCATGAGGTGTCCATCCAGTCCGCGACTTCCATCATGAACGCTTTGAGTCCAGATAAATTCGAGGTCGTGCCCATGGGCATTCGCCGATCCGGCACTTGGATTGTGGGTCCGACCGCGCTGCCCGCGCTGATGGCCGAAGCGCAAATCGCCCTGGGCGCGCCTGCGGAGGGCGCGGAATCAGCGGCCAATGCCGAAGGGACGGCCGCCGGTGGTGAGCTGGTGCGGAGGGACACGGCCGGATCGCTCGTGCCGCCCGATTTCAGCGCGCAGGTGGATGTGGTGATTCCGGTGCTGCACGGTCCCAACGGGGAGGACGGCACCATGCAGGGGCTGCTGGAAGTGTTGGATGTGCCCTACGTGGGGGCTGGCGTGCTCGCTTCCGCGGTGGGCATGGACAAAGTGGTGATGAAGCAATTGTTTGCCCAGGCGGGGCTGCCTCAGGTCCGTTACAGGCACTATCTCCGGCGCGCGTGGGAGGAAGAGCCTGAGGCTGTATTGGCGGACATCCGCGACAACCTTGGGTTTCCATGTTTTGTGAAGCCGGCCAACATGGGGTCGAGTGTCGGGATTTCAAAGGTGAAAGACGAGACACAATTGAATGCTGCTGTCCAACTGGCAGCACGCTATGATAGAAAAATACTCGTTGAGCAAGGGCTTGACGTGCGCGAGGTGGAGGTCGCGGTATTGGGAAACGATCACCCCGTCGCGAGCGTGGTTGGGGAAATCATTCCCTCGAACGAGTTCTATGACTATCATGCAAAATATGTGGACGGCGCGTCGACATTGGTAATCCCGGCGAATCTGCCCGATGCGGTGGCGAATGAAGTGCGGCGGTTGGCCGTGCGGGCATTTCAGGCGGTGGACTGCAGCGGCTTGGCCCGCGTCGACTTTTTCGTGGAGAAAGCCACGCAGCGCGTGCTGGTGAACGAAATCAACACGATGCCGGGGTTCACGCGATACAGCATGTATCCGAAGCTGTGGGAAGCCACGGGTCTGTCCTACAGCGCGTTGATTGAGCGGCTGATCCATCTGGCGCTGGAACGTCACCGGGAGAAGCAGAAATCGTCCCAGGATCTGAGCCTGCCGACACCGGATATGTAACGGAGTGACGCGGATTGGGATAATTGTTGTTGAAGTCTGTGAAGGGAATCGGCTGATGGCATTGGACGTCATGCAGTTGGAGCAGGATTACCCGGAGGTGAGCGTGCTCATCAGCGAATGTCTGAGCTTTTGCGCGCTGTGTGGCGCTCGGCCGTACGCCTTGGTCAATGGGCGGAACATCCACGCGAAGACGCCGGAGGAGTGCCTCGCACAGGTGCGCGCCGCCATTGAAGCGGAATTGTCTGCGCTGCGGGGGTGAGGCGGATGCTCGCGCCTTCACCGACGCAGGGCGCCGAGCTGCCCTTTTGGGCAGCTTGGCGGTGAAGGGGCCACAGACGTGCCGAGACATTCAACGTGCGCGGTGGCGCCCATTATCCGCGCAATGCCATCGGCGTCGGTGCAAAGACCGCGGCGGACTCCGCCTGCATCAGGGTTTGCACGCGTCGCATGAGCAGGCGGAATTCCTCGGGGGTCAGACTCTGCGCGCCGTCGGACAGGGCCTTCTCGGGGTTCGGGTGCACTTCGAGCAGCAGACCGTCGGCGCCCGCTGCGAGGCCGGCGAGGCTCATGGCCGGCACGTAGCGGGCGACGCCCGTGCCGTGGCTCGGATCGACCAAGATTGGCAGATGGCTGAGGTGCTTGACCACGGGCACCGCGTTCAGGTCCAGGGTGTTTCTCGTGGCGGTTTCGAAGGTTCGAATCCCTCGCTCGCACAGAATCACGTTCGGATTGCCCGCGGATAGGATGTATTCGGCGGCAAGCAGCCATTCTTCAATGGTGGCGGACAGACCCCGCTTCAGAATGACCGGTTTGGTCGTTTGGCCTACGGCTTTCAGGAGCGGGTAATTCTGCATGTTCCGCGCGCCAATCTGCAGCACGTCGACGTAATGCGCCACCATCGGCAGGTGTTCAATGTCCATCACCTCGGTGACCACGGGCAGGCCGGTCTGCTCCCGCGCTTCGGCGAGATACCGCAAGCCGGTTTCGCCCAGGCCCTGAAAGGCGTACGGTGAACTGCGCGGCTTGAACGCGCCGCCGCGAAGCATGTGGGCGCCGGCCTGTTGGACCTGGACTGCGCTTTCCAAAATCTGCTCTCGACTCTCCACAGAACAGGGGCCGGCGATGACTGTGGGCTCGCCGTCGCCAATGGCATGGCTGCCGACGCGGACGACGGTGCTTTCCACGCGGCTCTGGCGGCTCGCCAGTCGGTACGGCAGAGTTTTTGCTTGAGACATGCTGGCTCCTCCTCGCTTTTGGCATGATGATCAGGCTGGAAAAAACGAAACACCCCGTCCAATGAGGGACGAGGCGTTGCTCGCGGTACCACCCTGCGAAAGGTCGGATGACCGTCGGTGAAACGCGAGGGACTCGGCGGCATGGCCGCGCCGAACATCAAAATACCTCGTCCGACGAGGGACGAGGTATTGACTCGCGGTACCACCCTGCTGAAAGGTTCATCCTTGCAACCTTCACTTCATTGAGATAACGAAAGCGTTTGGCGCTTCCGGTCCAGACTACTTGCCCGAGGCGTTCACCTGACAGCTCCGGAGTGAACTTCCGCTTCGTGATTCACGTCGGTTTCCACCCACCACCGACTCTCTGCGCCGAACCACTGGCGTACTCTCTCCATCACAGCGTTTTATGTTTGAAATTTTAGTTTACTTTACTCCCCGTCGGGTGGAGATGTCAAGGCATTTGTGAAAAACTTGTGCGTCTGTCACCGGATAAGAGGAACCGACGAACCGGGTATCGTTCCATCCGGTTCGCCCACCACGCCACGTTCAGGCCTCTCCCAGCAGCCGCTTGTGGATCCAAATGGCCGCCTGGGCCCCTTCTCCCATGGCGACGGTGACCTGCTCTGAGTGGGCAACCACGTCCCCGGCTGCCCACACGTTCGGAACGTTGGTCATTTTGGTTCTCGGATGCACCAGAATGTGGCGATTGGTGTGCAGTGTGACGCCCAGTTGTCGAGCCACCTGCGAATTCACGGTGTTTCCGCCGAAGGCGACAAATCCTCTTTCCGCCCGAACCATCCGGCCGTTTTGCAGAACGACGCTTTGGATCCGTCCGTTGGTCTGGTCAATCCGCGTGACGGGGGAGGCGATGATTTCGATGGACCGTTGGTTGAACTGCGCACGCACGTCTGCGTCGAGGTCTGTCATCTCGTGGTTGATGTAGACGATATCGTCCGTCCAATACGTCAGGGTCAGCGCCATGTTCGCCCCCACTTTACCTGCGCCGATGACCACCGTCCGGCGCTCGGTCACCTCGTAGCCGTCGCAATCCGGACAGACGTACACGCTGATGCCGAGACATTCTCGGACCACGGGCAGGATGGGAATTCGGTCCACGATGCCGGTTGCGAACAGCAGGGTTTTCGCCGGATACAGACTGCCACTTTGACAGAGAACCCGGAACTGGTCGCCGACCGCGGTTGCCTCAACCACCTCGTCCGCAGCGAACGCCACGCCCAGTTCGGCCGCCTGCATGCGCCCAAGGTCTCGGAGGGTTTGTCCGCTCACGCCGTCCGGCCAGCCGAGTACATTATGGTATCCCTGACAGAGGCTCCACCTACCGTGTCCCGCGTCAATCACCAGCACGCGGTGGCGGTAGCGGCCGAGTTGCACCGCCGCCTGCAGCCCGGCGATGCCACCGCCGACGATGACACAGTCGTATTGCACGCCGAATCCCCCCTCGATGGATGCCAACCTAGTGTGTGCACGACGGCAGGCGTTCCATGCGGATTGGAAAGTGAAAAAAAGGCCGAGGCGCACGGCGCCAGGCCCTTGTGGAATCGCTGGTTCACGAAGGAATGAGGCCGTTGCTACAGCCCGTAGGAAGTTGGCAACAGGCGAACGTCTGGGTTCTTGTCCGCGACAAAGCGGAGAGAGAACTCGTCCGGGAACAGCATCACGAGGCGATCCCGATGGTCCTTGACGAGCAAGCAGGAAGCGTGATCGTACTGCATCGCTTCCACCGCTTCCCCCTGCAGCCAACGGGCGAAACGGTACGGCAGGTGTTGAATCCGCAGTTCGGCGCCGTATTCGGACTGCAGGCGGTACTCGAAGACATCCAACTGCAGGGGGCCGACCACACCGAGGATCATATCTTCCGTGCGGTTGACCATTCGGAACACCTGGACCGCGCCTTCCTCCGCCAGTTGTTGCAATCCTTTGTGAAACTGCTTGTACTTCATGGTGTCCTTGACTGTCACTCGAGCGAAGTGCTCCGGGGAAAACTGTGGCAGGGATTCAAATGAAAATCCGCCATCCACAGACAGCGTGTCGCCGATTTGAAACTGTCCCGGATCGAAAATGCCGATGATATCGCCGGG
Organism: Alicyclobacillus contaminans DSM 17975; assembly: GCF_000429525.1. Classification (GTDB taxonomy): domain Bacteria; phylum Bacillota; class Bacilli; order Alicyclobacillales; family Alicyclobacillaceae; genus Alicyclobacillus_A; species Alicyclobacillus_A contaminans. The sequence continues at coordinate 171,502 of NZ_AUCA01000001.1, forward strand.
ATACGCCACCTCGGTCACGGTTCGATCCTGGGCAAAAAACTGTTGCGGCTGCGACAGATTGATGGATTTGCCCGTTCGCTCATGGCGCACCGACATGCCGCGTTCAAACTGACCGGAACAGACGCGCAGGAACGCCACGCGGTCTCGGTGGGCCGGGTTCATATTCGCCTGAATCTTGAAAATGAATCCGGAGAACGGAGCGGTGATGTCGCGCAGCGTCCCGTCCTCGGTGCGCCGTGGTCCCGGAGGGGGCGCCATTTGGATGAACTGTTGAAGGAAGGTGCGCACGCCAAAGCTGGAGATGGCACTGCCGAAGAACACCGGCGTCAGCTGGCCGGCAGAGACCGCGGCCAAGTCAAACGGGTTGCCTGCGACGTCGAGCAGGGTGATGTCTTCGACCAGTTTTTGATGGGATGACTCGCCGAGTACATCGCGCAGCGTGCTGCTTTCGACGCTGTCAACGACGATGGGGGAAGCCGCCGCCTCTGCGGACTTGCCCGCAAACGGTTCGAAGATTTGGGTCATGCGATTGTAGATTCCTTGGAAACTGGCGCCCATGCCGACAGGCCAGTTGACGGGACACGAACGAATGCCGAGGACGGCCTCGATTTCTTCCAGCAACTCGAGCGGATCTTTGCCCTGTCTGTCCAATTTGTTGATGAAGGTGAAAATGGGAATGCCGCGCATGCGACAGACTTCGAACAGCTTAATGGTTTGCGGCTCCACGCCTTTGGCGGCATCAATGAGCATCACGGCGCTGTCCGCGGCGGTCAACGTGCGATACGTGTCATCGCTGAAATCTTCGTGTCCAGGCGTATCCAAAATGTTGACGTGACAGCCCTCGTATGTGAATTGCAGAACGGTGGACGTGACGCTGATGCCGCGCTTCTTTTCAATCTCCATCCAGTCGGACGTCGCGTGCCGGCGGGCCTTGCGCCCTTTGACGGTACCGGCTTCGCGAATGGCGCCGCCAAACAGGAGCAGTTTTTCCGTCAGGGTGGTTTTGCCCGCATCCGGGTGTGAGATAATGGCAAAGGTGCGTCGTTTGTTCGTTTCCGTCCGCACAATCTCGCGTTCTTGCGTGGCCATTTTTTTGCCTCCAAAGAAGTTTGCTGTACAAGCGCGGAATGCGGTCTGCGGCATGACAGTCGCGCTGAGGGCCGGTATCCGCACATATCCCTTTATCATAGGGAAGCGCGGCTTGGTTCGCAATGGTGAAGAGGACGCGTAGACCGAGGCAAGGACGCAGGAGGCAGAAAAAAGTCCCCGTTCCGAAGAACGAGGACGTCGGACTAGGCCTGCAACAGCTCTCGCTCGGGCCGTATTCTCGCAGAGAAGCGGCCGTTACCCCCGGCGTCGGCCGGCGCTTTGAGGGCGACGGTCGGTTGCTTGGTCGGTGGTCTCCGTTTCCACTTCAACCTGGAACGGGATGAACCAAAGCCAAATCACTTTCAACCGAAACCTTCTCATCCTCACGTGTACCAACCCCTCCGTTCCCGGCGGGAGCTGCTAGGCCCTACAGCCGAAAGGGAGGCACAGGGTCGAGCGATGACCGTTGAACGCAGTCTCGGCTGCGTATCATACATTTCGACTGGTGGAGGAACGTACCTGCCGATTTGTATATGAATCATAAACGCTGTGGGCCATTGCAGTTGGATGGGCTAACGACGGTGCCTGCGCCGGACCATCCAGGTGACGCCGATGGTGGCCCCGACGGCAAAGACCCAAAACCACAGTGAGCTGTGGCGGTGTGAGATCCCTGTGTAGGCGAGAGCCAGGATGACTTCAAACGGCAGCAAGCCGACGGCGGTGGTCCAGGTGAAGTGGCGCAGCGGGATGTTGGTCAATCCGGCGCCGTAATTGACCGCGCTGTACGCCACAAACGGAATCAGCCGCATCAGCAGCAGTCCCGTGACACCGTACCGCGAGGTGATGTGATCCAGCTTGTCCATGGCTGCGCGGGGCACCCAGCGAATGGCCAAGGGCCGGGCCCATGTTCGGGCCATCCAGAATGACAGGTGGGCGCACATCATACCGCCAATCCACGAATACAACGTGCCCATCCAGGGACCGAACAGTGCCAGGTTGGACACCATCACCAACTCGGACGGGATCCACACAATGCCATGCAGGGCGAGCAAACCAATGGTCAGGAGCGGACCGAAGGGGCCGCTCTGCCGGATCCATTGCTGCAGGTCCTGAATCGAGGAGACCAAGCGGTGAACGGTTGACATGTGCAGGATGAGGACTGCACAGATGGCGATGATCAGCGCGCCAAGCCACCAGCGGCGCAGCGGAGGACGTTTCATGGTTTGCATGGTTGGATTATACCGCTTCGACCGCTGGCGACATAGACGGGAAGTGAAGCGGGTCACGCATGCTCGGACGGCTTCGCGGACAGCGATTCGCGCAACGCCGATACCGCGATGCCGGCCATGGTGGCGGCCAACAGCACCAGATACGCCAACCGGTAGCCGTTTGTGATTTGCTCCACATCGGGAAGTGCCAGCGGCTTGGCGGTGCCTTGGTACACGACGTCCTGCAGCCGCGCGGGCAGCACGGCGGTGACGAGAGTCAACGAGATGGCTGTGCTGAGCACCTGTCCCATATTCTGCAGCATCGACCGCAGCCCATTGGCGAAGCCGCGGCGATCATAGGGAACGCCGGTCATGATGGATCGCGTGTTGGGTGTCAGGAACAATCCGCTGCCGAACCCAACCAGCAGCATGCCGAGCGCATCCCACACGTAGACCGGCTTCGGCTGCAGTGCTGCCAGCAGGATGACCAATCCTGCGGCACTGATGCCAAGGCCTGTGGTGGAGAGCACGCGCGCCGACCATCGACCGGTGAGCGCACCCGCCATGGGCGAGGCCACCAGCACACCTAAGGTGACGGGAAGGACAGCAAGACCTGCGTCGAACGCGCTGGTGCCGACAACCGACTGCAGGTACAGACTGCTCAGCAACACCACAGACACTCGGGCGAACGCGTTGAGGAACGCGGCGAGATTGGCCATGGCGTAGGTCCGGTGGCGAAACAGCGTGAAGTCGAACATGGGTGAAGCCCTGCGGGGCTCCAGCCAACACAGAAGCGGCGCGGCGATGACGAACATCGCAAGTCCCGCGAGCACCACGGGATGCCCCCAGCCAAGCGTGCTTGCCTCTGACAGGGCCAGGACCAGCCCACCGATGGCCACAAACGTCAGGAATCCGCCGACTCCGTCAATGGGACGTCCGCTTCCGGCGGAGCGGAACTTTCGCAGGATGATGATGCCGAGCCCCAGGCCGAGGATGCCAACCGGAACTCCCGACCAAAATACCCACTGCCATCCAAATTGGGACGCAATCACCCCTCCGATCACCGGCCCCGCCAGCTGTGCCGCAGAGCTGACGAGGACATTCAGGCCAAGCCCGGTGCCGAGCTTTTCTTCCGGGAAGGCGTCGGTGATCAGGGCTGTGTTGTTGGCGATGATGAGTGCACCGCCGGCCGCCTGCAGCACGCGAACGGCGAGAAACCACCAGATGTTCGGCATCCAGCCGATGATCAGGCTGGCCAGGGTGAAAATGAACATGCCCAACAGGTACAGGCGTTTGCGTCCATAGGAATCGGAGAACTGCGCAAACACCAGGATGAGCACCGTGTTCACCAGCATGAAGGACAGGAGCACCCAGTTGGCCAAGGTGGCCGTGGTGTGAAAGTGCCGTGCAATGGCGGGCAACGCCACGTTGAGCGCGCCCAGGTTGATCATGACGAGTATGACACCGAGGCTGGTGATGCAGAGGACCAGCCACGGATTTACCGCCGATGGTCGCGATGATTTTGGGATTGTCGCAGTGTGCATCCATCATCCCCCCACTTCGTGACCGAAGCGAATATTTCTATTGACGAAACAAAAGTATACCGCAAGCTGCTGTATTCAGCACGCGCGCGAAATGGACGAATGGTTCGGGACACGTGCACTGTGCTTCGTCCTGTGACAGCGAATTTACTGTGGAGGAGGGAAGCTTCCGCATGACGAGGCGCGAAAGGGGGAGTACGATGATTCACCGTACCCATTGCATGCGATTCGTTGGACAACACGTGGTCTTCGCCACACGGGACGGCATTCACCACGGCATCCTGCATTCCGTCACAGCGAACGGGATTCACATTCGCCCGGTATCCGGCAGCACAACGCGTCTGGCCGCCGGGGCAGCGCAGCCGGATGTCGAGATGTTGCCCGCTGCCGGTCAGCAGGTGGACGCGGAGCAAGCGTGGTGGCCGTTTTTCTTTTTCCCCTTCCTGGCACTGGCCTGGTTATTGCCGTGGGCGTGGTGGTGGTAAGGTCTGTATTGGAGAGGAACATGCCGGGTTGCTCTCGGTTGAATCAGGGGGCAGCCGCGCGCATGCCATAACGGGTGGACAGCAGAGCAGCCGGCTGTCCCGTGGGGCCCACCGGCTGCTCTGGACGCTGCGGCCATCAGTGGGCCCAGCGCTGCGCTTTGTTCACGTACCGGTTGTACAGGTAGCCGCCCACCCAAACGGCGCTCACCACAATTCCACCGAGGACCAGATAGTGATGGAAGCGCGTGGACACGCCGAGGAAGACGAGCGCCGCACCCAGGTCGTAAGGGAGCAGGCCAATGCCGGTGGTCCAGATATAATCGAGCACACGCACCGACTTCAGCACACCGGCCGCATAATTGACCACGATGAACGGCAACGGAACCAAGCGCACCAACAGCAGGCCGAGCGGTCCGCGATGGGTGATCCATCGATTGACCTGCCGCAGCCGTTCGGGCGAAACGAAGGCTTCCAGCAGGTGACGCCCCACGGTGCGCGCGAACCAGAATACCAAGAGCGCGCCGAGCATCGCCCCCACCCAAGTGTAGAAAATGCCCCACCAGACGCCAAACACCTTCATGTTCATAATCATCAAGAACTCGGAGGGCACCGGGATGACGCAGAACAGCGCCATGAGCAAGATGGACAGGACAATGCCCAGCCCGCCCGAGGCGCGGATCATATTTGAAATCTGATCATGTCGATCCAAATGAAAAAACACAATCATCAGAGCCACGCCCACCACAAGAATGACAGCGCTCCACAGCGCGCTCACACCCTTGCTGAGTCGCGGTGCAGCGGCTGTGTCCGTTTCCTGTTCAGCGAATGCCTCCGGAACGCGAAACCCGCGGTTGCTCGACACGTCATACCTCCGTCCTGAACTGTCGTGGCGGTACACGTCCGCGACGTTGTCGCGGAATGTCGTGTCATGGATTGCTTGGAACGTCCTGATTGTATCATTCATTCGACGGAAACCGACCGCTTTCTCCTGTACATGCCCGCCATTTGTTGATCATTCTTCGGAAAACATCATCCTGGCCACCGGCCGGTGATACAATGAAATTACTCGGAATCCTCTGAATAGGATTGGAGCGGGCGAGAAAGGAGCGAGAGAAGATGCTGGTGGCGGTCGGACGCTTTCTTCGCAGGCAATGGTTCTACGCATTGATTGGCGCGCTGTTGGCGACGGTTCTCGGCGGGATTGGATACATGTACGCATTCGGCAGTTCGCGCTTTCCGGTTCTCGGGCAGGCGCAGGATTTTACCCTTATTAACACAGCTGGACGCAGCGTGACCCTGTCGACGACCAACGGTAAGGTGCGGCTGCTCACGTTCATTTACACGCGATGCGGCAGCGTATGTCCCATTACCACGTACACCATGGCCGAGGTGCAGCGTCGCCTGCAGGCGAGCGGCGTCTTCCCGAACAAGGTGGAGTTCATCTCGGTGACCATCGATCCGGCGCACGACACGCCGCAGGTCCTCGCCAAGTACGCGGCGGAGTACCATGCGGATCTGTCCGGATGGGAATTCCTCACGGGCCCACCGAAACAGGTGTTTCAGGTGTTGCGGATGTACAAGGTGGAAACGGTGCAGCAGGTGGACGGGCAGATTGGCCATCCGTCGCTCACGCTGTTGTTGGACGGCGCAGGGAACATTCGGCAGGAATACGGCAATCTCAAGGTGACCGATGATAAGAATATCGCCTCGGATATTGAGCGGCTGATTCACCAATGACTCGAAAGCGTATTCTGACGGGCCGCACTCACTGCGTGAACCGGGAAAGGACTGACTGACCTATCGAGCTTCAGCCCATCATTCCATTTGAACCGATTCGCGTGGACGACCTCCCGGCTGGTCCGGGATGGGTGGCTCAGGTGAAGTGGGACGGGGTGCGCATCCTGACGTATTCCGACGGACGAGAGGTTCACCTGTTCAATCGTCGACGCAACAATCGGACGCTGCATTACCCGGAACTGGTCGATGTCTCTGCGTATTCCACGGCGAAATCGGTCATCTACGACGGAGAAGTGATTGCTTGGCGGCGGGGGAAGCCGTCTTTTTTTGAAGTGATGAAGCGGGATGCGGTGCGCAGGCAGAGCGCCATTCGGTCCGTGGTTCAGCAGGTACCCGTCACCTACATGATTTTCGACATTCTGTACCTCGACGGAGAGTGGCTGACCTCTCTTCCGCTGCAGAAGAGGCAGGCGCTGCTGGCGGAGGTGACTCGGCCCACCGACCGGATTCAGCTGGTGCAAAATTTCGACGATGCGGAGGGGCTCTACAACGCCGTCCGGCAACAGGGGCTCGAGGGGATTGTCGTGAAAGATCTCGCCAGCACGTATCCACTGAATGGCAGAGATGGACGTTGGCGGAAAAAGAAGGTGTACCGCGATGTGGTGGCTGCGGTGGGCGGTGTCACCTTGCGGGATGGGGTGGTCAACGCCCTGCTGCTCGGGCTCTATGACACCGAGGGCCGCCTGTGGTACGTCGGACATGTGGGAACGGGCAAACTGAGCCACCAGGATTGGCTTCGACTCACCGAAGGCATTGCACCGCTTCGCCAAATGGACATGCCGTTTGTCGTCAAACCGCCGCGCAGTGCGGGCGCGGTTTGGCTGAAACCGACGCTCGCGGTCAAAGTGCAGTTCGCGGATTGGACGGACGGCCGTACACTCCGGCAACCGAGCATTCAGGCGTTTGTCCCGATGGATGTGCGCGAATGCCGGTTTGAGGAATCGGAAGCCCCCTGAATCACGGAGAACCGTCCGCGATGGTCCAGAGAACAACGGTGCACATTTTGTAAATAGACTTTGTCTAATTTGTGAATCCATCCGGCGGTGGTTGGTTTCCCTGTCACAAATCAATATAATGGTGCTGGTTTTCGCACTCTTCCAGCATGGACGAAGATGTGACGGATGAGGGGGATACTTGTGGAAAGAACGACAAACCGGCGCCTGGTGACGCTGGGCATGCTGGTTGCCATACTGTTGGTCGCCATCGATGTGACGGTGGTAGGGACCGCCATGCCGAAAATTGTCGCGGATCTCGGTGGGCTGGAGTCATTCAGCTGGGTGTTTGCCATTTACACGCTCACGACGTCGGTGACCACTCCGATTTACGGGAAGCTGGCGGATCTGTACGGACGGAAAGTGATTTTCACCGTGGGCGTCATACTCTTCCTCATTGGCTCCGCGTTGTCCGGATTGTCCCATTCCATGTCGCAGTTGATCTGGTTCCGCGGCCTGCAGGGGATTGGTGCGGGCGCGGTGATGCCATTGACCTTCACCATCATTGGAGATCTGTTTCCCGGGGAACAGCGGGCGCGCATGCAGGGCCTGTTCAGCTCCATCTGGGGGATTGCCGGCTTGCTCGGGCCGTTGGTGGGCGGCTTTTTCGTCGACAACGTGACGTGGCAATGGATATTTTACATCAACATTCCCGTCGGTATTGTTTCCCTCGTCCTCGTGTGGGTTGCCCTGCACGAGAAGTTTGAAAAGAAGGCGCGGCGGCACATTGACGTAGGGGGCGCGTTGACGTTCACCATCGGCGTATCGGCGCTGCTCTACGCACTGCTCAACGGGGGGCAGAAATACGCTTGGGACTCCGCTGCCATCATTGGCCTGTTTGTCCTGGCCGTGCTGGCGCTGGCGCTGTTCGTGTGGATTGAAGCGCGTGTGCAGGAACCGATGCTACCCTTGTTCCTGTTCAAGCATCGCGTGATTCTGATGTCGAATTTGGTTGGATTTTTGACCAGCTGTGTTTTGATTGGCTTGACCGCGTATTTGCCGTACTGGATTCAGGACATCATCGGGTTCAGCGCGACCAGTTCCGGCCTCACACTGATGCCGCTGTCCATCGCGTGGCCGATTGGCGCGACGTTGGCGGGGCGTTACATGTATCGCGTCGGATCGAAATTGACCGCCGTGGCCGGCACGCTGTTAATCACCGCCGGTGCCATTTGGCTTGCGTGCATCACACTGGTCAGTCCCGCGTGGATGTTCGTGGCGGTGATGGTGTTGTCGGGCCTCGGCATGGGCTATGCGACGACGCCCATCACTGTCCTGATTCAATCGGCCGTGGGATGGAATCTGCGCGGGGCGGCCACTGCGTCGAGTACGTTCGTACGGTCGCTGGGTCAGACGGTCGGCATCGCCATCCTTGGAACAATGTTCAACCAGTCGCTGGCCAGCTACGCGAAAGCACACCTGCAGCACCAGAATGGCATTCCACAGGGAGACGTGAGCACTGTGCTGCAGCCGGCGGCGGTGCAGAGACTTCCGCAGAACGTCCAGAACCTCTTGCATCAGGTGCTGGCGCATGGTCTGCACACGGTGTTCGTGGCCATGCTGGTGGGCGCCATTCTATCGGTGGTGGCCGTGGCGTTCATGCCGCTGCATCGGACCATCATGAAACAGCAGGTGCAGGAGTAGATGGCTATCATGGGGATTGCTATCATGGGGGGCACCTCCAGGTGGCGAGCCTGCGCGGGCGCCCCTCTCAGGTACTGCAGACCAGCGTTGTTCAGAAAAGTATGATCAGATCGACATTTTGCGACAAATTTTGATCTTCGGCTGTGGTATTCTTCAGATTGTGTCTTGAACAGCACTCATGGGAGTGGGTTGGTTGACGGAGCAGCGGTATCACCGCCCGATGGACCTGGCACCGCACGGGATTGCGGTGGTTCGCGGGCGACGGTTGGTGTTCGTAAATTCCGCAGCGGCCCGGATGCTCGGGGCCCGCAAGCCTGCGGAGTTGGTGGGAGCATCCATCCGTCGGTGGGTCCAACCGCGCGACCTGCGGAAGATGCTTCAACAGGTGTGCGCCCTGCGTGCCGGGGAGGGCGCTGTGCAACTGGGCGCCGTGCGGATCGTACGACAGGATGGGACGGTGGCCGAAGTCGAACTGGCAGGAACCATCATGCGCTTTCAGCGACAGCCTGCTGTGTGTCTCATCCTTCGCGATGTGTCTCGGCCAGTCGCGGCGGACTTGCTGTTGCATCGAAGGGACGCGTCCGTCATGGTTGCGGAGATTGCCGCCGGGATTGCCCATGAAATTCGCAATCCGTTGACGGCGGTCCGAGGTTTCGCGCAGTACCTGCATGAAATCAATCCGCAGTATGCCCGCTACTATCGACTGATGCTGGACGAATCCGACAAGATTAATCACACGGTCTCGGAGTTGTTGGCGTTGGCGGCGGCAGTTCCCCATTGGGCGGAAGTGGTCGACATCGCGGAGGTTGCGGCGGCCGCGGTGGCAGATGTGCAGCCGGTCGCAGCGCGGCAGCAGGTGGCTGTCCAGCTGACCTCTCCGGCGCAGCCGGTGGCGGTCGACGGCAATTGGGCGCATTTGCACCAGGTGATTCTGAATGTGCTGCACAATGCCCTCGATGCCCTGCCCGAGGGCGGAAGGATTGCGGTGTCTGCGGCTGCTTCGGCAGACGGGTTTGCACTGGTGGAGGTCAGCGACAGCGGACCCGGCGGCGACAGCGCTTCACCGTGTGGTGATGCGGCCGAGGGGGAGACGTCAGAGATGGGGGTACCGTGGTTAAACGCAACGGATCAACCCCGCGGTTTTGGCTTGCTCGTCAGTTTCCACATGGTTCAACTGTACGGGGGCACCATGCAGATTCGGACTCAGCTGCACCGCGGAACCTGCGTGCGCATTCGTTTGCCGGCCGCTGGCCAATGGGATAGGATATGAATAGAATTTCGAGCGACTGGCGTGAAAGGGGCCGTGAGCATGGCAAAGACGGTGCGGTTGCACATTGGACTGTATCAAATGCCGGACGGCATGTACGTGGCGTCCTGCGCGGAGGTCCCCCACTGCCGAATCCTCCGGCAGAACAAGGAGCACGCGGTCCAGGACGCAAAGAAGTACCTGCTGCAATTTTTGCGTGAGCGTCAGGCGGAGGGAAGGCCCTTCGAGCCACTCGAGTTACGCGCCATCGACTTCCCGCTTCCCGAGTGATGTCCGCTGGCCCGCCTGGCACCCTCTGCCCACAGCGGCGACGGGAGGACACTGTGCAGCGTGCGGGCCGCCAAGTTCAGCTGACGCTTGCGGCGTCTGTGCCATTTGACGGCGGCCGCCATCCAGCCTGCCGCGTCTTCATGGTTGATTTGATCCAACTGTCGAAGGTATGTTTCGGCTTTCAGATCGTGCGCTCGCGTTTCGTACAGGCATTCCACGGTAAGCACCATGAGCTGGTGGATATTCACACCGCTGTTGGCCAACGAACGCTGCAGGTGTCCGGCGGCGGTATTGCGATGATAGCTGGTTTCATAGTTTTCGCGATGAATGCTGGCCACCAGCGGTTGATCTTGAAACATCGGCAAGGTCTCCATTTCCGTGACCACTGAGCAAAAGACTTGTTCCGCATAGATACTGGCTTCCAGATGCCCCAGCACGCAGGACAGGGCGGGCAGCAATGCCGACATGTCGCTCACCAGGCATGACCTCCTCCGAGCCCCATCCGTGCGCGGGGGCTCCGGTGATGGAAACAATGCAGTTATATGGGCGAACGCCGAACTGTGTGCGTGAATGCCGCTTGGCATGACCGAATGGAAAGGAGAACGCAGGGTGAAGATTCATGTGTTGGGCTATTGGGGCACGTACCCGGCCCCGGGAGAAGCCACCACCGGCTTCTTGGTCGAGACGGACGGCGAAAAAGTGCTGTTGGACTGTGGTTCAGGTGTGTTGGCGCAGTTGTTTAAACTTTGCGGCGTGGAATCGCTGAGCGCCGTGGTGGTGACCCATCACCATTACGACCACACAGCCGACCTCGGCGTTTTGAGCTATGCCCTGTTGAAAGCGCGGGTGAATCAAACGCGGACGACGCCGCTGCCCATGTACATGCTGGAGGGGCCAGCCGGATTGATGCGGGATCTGCGAACGGAGCCGCTGGCCGACGTCCGTCGCATTGATGCCACGGACACCGTGCACATTGGCGAATTGACGCTGACCTTTGCCCCGACGGTGCATCCCGTCAAGTGTCTGGCGGTTCGGTTTGAACACCAAGGAAAGGTGTTCGTGTTTTCGGCGGATTCAAGTGTCTGCCAACCTTTGCGGACGTTGGCACATGGGGCCGATTTGTTCCTTTGCGAAGCGAGCATGTACGACGGGGAAGAGACGGTCGCCAAGCGTGCAGGCCACATGACCGCCGGTCAAGCGGGACAATTGGCTCGGGAGGCCGGCGCCCGGAGGTTGGCCTTGACGCATTATCCCCATGAAGGGGATCTGGAGCGCCTGGTGGCGCAAGCGACGGAGGCCTTCGGACAACCGGTGCAGCGATTGCACACGCTCGATGTGTTGACTGTATGAGTGAGCAGCAGGCAAGCCAAGGCGCGCGGCGGGAGACAGCCAGTGCCGAATGGGCTGTGTCGTTTGAAGCCGTATCCGTCCGCTACAGCGCTAAGGAGGGCGAGCGGGTGTCTGGACTGCATGACGTCACGGCCCAGGTGCGCCCCGGCACCACCGTGACGATTGTCGGTCCTTCCGGCGCGGGCAAGAGCACGCTGCTATCGCTCTGCAATCTGTTGCGGACACCGACCCAGGGGCGAGTGCGCGTGTTTGGCGTGGAGGTGCGCGATTGGGATATCCCGGAATTGCGCAGACAGGTGGGCATGGTGTTTCAATCGCCCGTCATGCTGCCCGGCAGTGTTCGCCACAACCTGCTGCTCGGACCGTCGCTGCATGGAGGCACGTCCGACGACGCGGAGGCATGGCTGACCCGAGTGGGACTGGATGTGGCCCTGTTGGATAAGTCGGCGGCGGACCTGTCGGGCGGCGAGAAGCAGCGGCTGTCGTTTGTGCGCACGGTGTTGAATCGTCCGCGTGTGCTGCTCCTCGACGAAGTCACGTCGGCGCTTGACGCGACGGCGACACAGCAGGTGGAGTCCGCCGTTCGCGCGTTGCAGCAGCGGACCGGTTGCACGGTGTTGTGGGTGACCCATCACCTTCATCAGGCGCGGCGCATGGGGGATGAAACCTGGCTGATGGTCGATGGGCGCCTCGTCGAGGCGGCTCCCACCGAACAATTTTTCCGTGCGCCGCAATCCGAGGCGGCGCGGTCGTTTCTGCAGTCCGCCGAGGCGGGAGGGGCGTTGCAGCCGTGAGTCTGTTGTCGTTGTCGTTCACCTTGGCGTTTGTCGCCTTTGCCATCGCCCTGTCGCTGCGCCAGCGGCTGGGATTGGAGAAGGACCTGGTGGTGGCATCGGTTCGTGCAACGCTGCAACTGCTGGCTGTGGGGTACGTGTTGAAGTTCATCTTCTCCCTCGATACCCCCTGGTTTACCTTCCTGATGGTGGCTGCCATGGTGGCGGTGGCAGCGTACAACGCGGGGCGCCGGGCCAAGCGCTGGCAGGCGGTGTTCGGCTACGTGTTCGCCGCCATCGCCGTGACCGAAGCATTGACCATGGCGTTTCTGCTGGCCTTGTCCATTTTGCCCGACCGTCCGCAGTACGTGATTCCCGTGAGCGGGATGATTGTGGGCAACGCCATGGTCATCGCGAGCCTGTTTCTCAATCGGCTGCGCAGCGAGATCGCCGCGCGCCGTCCGGAAGTCCTGTTGTTGCTGTCGCTCGGCGCAACCCCTCGACAGGCAATTCGCTCCATCCTCAAGGACTGCGTGAAAGCCAGCATGATCCCGACCATCGACGGGATGAAGACCACCGGCCTGGTCCAGCTTCCCGGGATGATGACCGGCCAGATCATCGCCGGGGCCGATCCGGTCCAGGCCGTCCGCTATCAATTGCTCATCCTCTTCGCCCTGCTGGCGGCGGCTGCGCTGACCAGCATCATCCTGGGCGTGCTCGTCTCACCGACCCTCTTCAACGCGCATCAACAGCTCCGCGATCCGGTCGAGTGACGCGGGGCTATCCATTGACGGCCGTACCCCCATTGGGGTGCAGCACCTGGCCGGTCATGTACGACGCGTCTTCGGAGGCGAGAAACACGTAGCTCGGGGCCACTTCCACCGGTTGGCCGGCCCGCTTCATCGGCGTGTCCTGGCCGAATTTGGCGACTTGGTCCGCCGTGAAGGTGCTCGGTATCAGCGGTGTCCAGATGGGCCCCGGCGCCACGGCGTTGACGCGGATTCCGCGGTCGACCAGCTGCTTGGCGAGCGACCGGGTGAACGCCACCATCGCCCCTTTGGTCGACGCGTAGTCCACCAGTTGTGGATTGCCCTCGTAGGCAGTGACAGACGCCGTGTTGATGATGGCGCTGCCCGGCGTCAGGTGGGGGAGGGCGGCCTTCGTCATGTAGAAGCAGGAGAAAATGTTCGTCTGAAACGTTCGTTCCAATTGATCTCGTGTAATGTCCGCAATGCTCGCCTGGGGATGCTGCTCCGCCGCATTATTTACGAGAACATCCAATCTCCCAAACGCATCCACCACCTGTTTGACCGCCTGTTGACATTGCGTTTCATCGCGAACATCGGCGGCTATCGTCAGGCAGCGCCGTCCCAGCTGTTGGACGCGTTGTCGAGTCCCCTCCGCATCGCCGTGTTCGTTCAAGTAGACGAGGGCTACGTCGGCCCCCTCACGAGCGAACGCCAGCGCGACCGACTTGCCAATGCCGCTGTCGCCGCCGGTGATGAGAGCAACCTTGCCGGCCAAACGGGGAGATCCTGCGTGCGGCGCATCCTCGTGAATGGGCAGCGGATTCATCTGGGATTCCAGTCCCGGCTGACGCGATTGGTGCTGTGCGGGCAACGAAGTGGGGTAAGTCATGGGTGCCATCGGGATCAGTCCTTTCCTTCAGTATCGTCCCTAGTGTGCCAATCTCTGCCGATTTATGTTCACGTTTCCGGTGGATTCGCCATCCCGAAGGCGCGGCGGGCAGGCGCTGCCCACGCCCATTTCCCGGACGACGGTGGCCGTGGCGCCGTTGCAAACGGTGGACATTCAATTCACCGCAGACAATCCAGGCCATTGGTGTTTGCACAGTGCGAACCCGCATTGTGTCGCGGGCGACGGCCGGGCGCTCGGCGGAATGGTCGCCGCACTTCGGTATGTGGACTCAGTGGATGCAGTGGACGTCGAGAGGGCGGAATAGAGAACGAGTGGATCTGAGCGCAATGGGCAAGCTCGCGCCGTCCGCCGTATGTCATGGCGAGCGCTTGGCGAACCATTGCTGCAGGCGTTCCACCAAGGATTGAATGACCTGGGGCGCCTGTGTCGGCGATACGTGCCGAATCGGCAGCGCGCCGTTGCCGTACCCGAGGTTTCGCCTAGGCAGCGGTCGCTGCAAAACGTGAATGGTCGCCTGCAGGGACTGTTCATCGACATCCTCCAGGCCCACGGTCACAATATACCAGTAGTTTCCGATTTCTTGGACGCGGTGGTACATCAGCGGATGCTGCTGCTCGAATCCTGCGTCCTTCAGGAACGCCACCGCCTCATCGTACGCGGACTTCGCAAATGTGGTCATGTCCGACACCGCCCTTCGTTGACTTTGCGGCCATTGTACCACATGGTGCGTCGGGCGCTGGCAGAGCGGACGGAAGGGTATGGTGCGCCGGTCGGCGCCGTGCCGCCGACGGCACAGAAGATAGTCCAAATCGCCAATTGTCGAACTCTGGTGAAACGTGATAGTATTTGTGCACATAGGCAAACGTGCACCTTCCCCGATGTGGTCTGAGGGATTGTCCGCTACCGGGTTGGCGGAGCACGCAACGCACAACAAGTTCAACAGGATGGGGAAGGCGAGGAACGAGATGTCCACGACATACGTGACTGGTTTGTTGAACGGAATGCTGAGCGCCGTCTCGACGGTGATCCCAATCCCTGCGCGCAACGAGAAACCGTTGTTGGTGGACGCGCCGATTATGAATGTGGAGATGGGCGTCCTGATTGGATTGGCCGGTCAGATCCGGGGGCGTTTCCTGTTGGCGGGAGAGCCGGCGGTTTTCGGGAACGTGGCAGAGGCCATGTTCGGCATGCGGATTGAAGGGGAAATGCTGGAATCGTTTGTCGGGGAACTCGGAAACATGATTGGCGGCACCATGTGTACCAATGTTTCTCAGGACGGAGTGCTGTTGGACATCACGCCGCCGACCGTGTTTGTGGGAGATATCAAACTGTCCGGATTCCGGCACGCGCTGTCCGTTCCAGTGGAGCTGGAGACGAAGGGAATTTTGCAACTGGTGTTGATTGTTGAAGAAATGCCCTGATGCGGACGTACGTCCGTGGATGCAATATGCGGATGAACGAGGATAAGCGACGGACCAAGAATGGCGTGCCGATGCCGTGATCCATGGGCACGCCATTTGGTGTGTTCACCGGATGGCATCCAGGCATGTCGTGATGACGGGCATACCCCGGAGGACTCCACGCGGTCTTGCGGCGCATGGGGGATTCGGATATGGTGAAACGAGAGAATGGAAAGCGGGGAATCAAAACTGGCTCAGCATCGTGTGCGTCTGTTGGCGCTCGACATGGATGGAACCACGTTGCAAAATCACGAAGAAATCTCGGATGAAACGCGCTGGTGGTTGTTCCGGGCGCGGGAATGCGGCATTGAGTTCACCTTTGCAACGGGTCGACACATCCGCGGACTCCCGTCAACGTACGCTGCGGCACTCGGTGTACGGGTGCCCATCGTCACCATGAACGGCGGTGAGGTGTGGACTCCGGACGGTCAACTGATTGAACGGCACACGCTGCCGACGGAGGATGTCGCCTGGTTGCACGAATTGGCGCGGACCTATGGTGAGCGGATTGGGTTCTGGTCCGCGTACACGGGCGGCCTGGCCGATTGGGATGAATTCGCGAAGACGTACGCGGAGCGGGCGTGGCTGAAAGTCGGATTCTTCGCGGAGGACGAAGCCGTTGTCGCGGAGCTGTGGCAGGTGTTGGGCGCGCACGGAGGATTTGAGTTGACCAACTCCCATCCCCTCAACATTGAGGTGAATCCCAAGGGCGTGACCAAGGCCAGCGGACTGCAGACGGTGGTGGACTTCCTCGGCTGGTCGGCGGAGGAGGTCGCGGCCATTGGCGACAGCTACAATGACATCCCGATGCTGCGCTGGGCTGGTCTCGGCATTGCCATGGGAAATGCGCAGGAGGCGGTGAAGGCCGAGGCGGACTGGGTCACCGCCCGGTGCGACGAAGAGGGCGTCGCACGGGCGATTGAACGTTTGTTGCACCAACCCTAAGGTCTCCTCGCGCGGGCGGTGACACAGCGGAAGAACCGCATGCGTCACCGTCGGCACACCCGTTTCATCCACGCCTCCACTGCGGCGCGGGCGGCCACGGCCAGCTCGCGGTAAATGTGAATCTGCTCGTCCAGCGTCATCCGCACCAATCCGCTCGTGGACGGCGCCACAAAGTCCGTGATCCCCGGAATCAGCCCAACCTCCTGAATTCCCCAAGGGACGCTTCGCTTCGGTTGCGCCGTGTGTTCGTAGACCCCTTTGCCGACGTAACATGCGAACTTTGGCTGGTACAGCCGCATCTTCTCAAGCAGTCGTGCGCGCCCTTCCGCGTATTCGGCGCTTGTGATCTCCGCCGCCGTCCGCGTCGGTCGGTCGACCAGATTGGTGAAGCCGTACCCGAATTCGTCCAGCAATTGTGGACTTTCCTCCGGTGCGTACAGCCGCGGCGTCAGGCCGCTGCCGTACAGGACGCGGTAGAACCGGTTGTTGCGGCCTGCATAATTGAATCCGCGTTGGTACGAGGCGGGCGAAGGGTTGAACCCGATGAACAGCACCGTCAATCCGCGCTGCAACCGTTCGGTGATGGGCAACGCAGCATCACTTCCCCTTTTTCGTCATCTCTGCAAGCCGGTCCCACGCCTCCGTCGGGACGGCTTCCAACTCGTTGAATTCGCCCGCGCCTTTCAACCACTCTCCGCCGTCTATGGTGATGACTTCTCCGTTGATGTAGGCGGCGTAGTCGGAAATCAGGTAGGATGCGAGATTCGCCAGTTCCGACTTGTCTCCAACCCGCCCCATCGGCACGCGGGCCACCAGCTTTTCATGGAGGTCTGGCGTCGGCGCGAGGCGAGACCAGGCACCTTCCGTCGGAAACGGCCCCGGTGCGATGGCCACGTGTCGGATACCGTATTTTGCCCATTCCACGGCGAGTGAACGCGTCAGTGCCAGAACACCCGCTTTTGCCGCGGCGGATGGGACCACATAGCCCGATCCGGTCCACGCGTAGGTGGTCACGATGTTCAGCACGGTTCCGGGTTGACCGGCGGCAATCCACCGCTTGCCGAGCTCCAACGTGCAATAGACCGTTCCGTGCAGGACAATGCCGAGCACTGCGTCAAACGCTCGATGCGACAGCCGCTCGGTGGGACTGATGAAGTTTCCCGCCGCATTGTTGACGAGCACGTCAATGCGCCCGAAGTGCTGCATGACCGTATCCAGCATGGTCGATACCTGTTCCGGATGGCGTACATCACAGGCCACTGGGAGGACGGGGTAAGCGCTTGCAGCGGACATCTCGTTTGCTGCGGCTTCCAGGACTTCCTGACGACGGCTGGCGATGGCGACCTTTGCGCCAAGACTCAAAAATCGTTCACACATGGCCCGGCCGAGGCCGGTTCCGCCGCCGGTGACGAGCACGATTTTGTCTTTGAGGAGATTGGGTTGAAACACGCGGGCGACACCCCTTCATTTGGAATTGACGAGAACGTAGTTCTATCTTATCATGTGATGACTTTTTAACTGGGCAGATTCACAGCTTGGAGGATGGATCATCAATGGAACAGCCGGTGAACGTGTTGGTGGTGGACGATTCCGCATTCATGCGTCTGACCATCACACATTTGATAGAGCGCTGTCCGAACCTGAAGGTCGTGGGCACCGCGCGGGATGGCGTGGATGCCGTAGAGAAGGCGAAGCGGCTCAATCCGGATGTCATCACGATGGATGTCGACATGCCGAAGCTGGACGGCATCGCGGCCGTTCGTGCGCTGCTGGCGCAACGCTGGCGGCCGATTGTCATGCTCAGCGCGCGCACCGAGGCGGGGACGGCGGTCACGTTGGAAGCGCTGACCGCCGGCGCGGTGGAGTGTTTCTTGAAGACTGAATTGCTGCGTCAGGATGCACCAGAGGAACTGGTGAGCCACTTCCACCAGACCCTGCTTTCGGTGGCGAGGCGGGATCAGCCGTCCCACCCTCGCGGCCGCACGTTGCAGGCGGGGCCTATCGGCATGGAGCCCACCGGCGGTGGGCAGGCGGAAACTGGCGGGCCCATCCGGTTGGTGGTCATCGGTTGTTCAACCGGGGGCCCTCCCGCACTGAGCGCGGTGCTGCCGCAGCTGCCGGCGGATTTCTCCGCGCCCATTCTGGTGCTGCAGCACATGCCGGCCGGGTTTACGAAGCCCCTGGCGGAACGGTTGGGCAAGCAATGCAGACTCCCGGTGCATCACGTGGAGGGCGGAGAGCGGTTGAGAGACGGGCATATTTATATCGCCCAGGCCGGGCAGCAAACGTATGTGGAGGCGGACACGGACAGCCTGCGCCTGGCGGTGCGCGCCGAGGCCTCCGTGGAGACGCGCTATCGGCCGTCGGTGGACGTGACGCTGCTGTCTCTCCCACCGACCATTCGTCCGCATGTGCTGGCCGTCATCATGACCGGAATGGGCAACGATGGCCTGCGCGGGTGCCAACAGTTGAAAGCGGTCGGCGGACGGGTGATGGCCGAGGCGCCGGAGACGTGCGCCGTGTACGGCATGCCGAGAGCCGTGGTGGAGGCTGGTTTGGCGGACGCGCAGCTGCCGCTGCCCCGGATTGCCGATGGCATTTTGAACTTCGTCTCCGCTGGGCGGTGAATCCGTTCCCGAAAATTTTTTCAATGAGCACCCCCAGATGGGCGTCATCCCTGTCGAATGATTCTAAAGGAGAACCTATGGCCGCTGTGGTCTGTCAGCGGCATCGGAACGACCTGATGAGGCAGGCCGCGCGAACTGACCCAGCCGGGGGTGAAGTGGATGCAGTGCTTCTGCGTACGCTGCGAGACCATGCAGGATCATCATGCCATGCATCGCATTTTTGCGACTGGATTTCGCCGCATTGGCGGCTACGATGTTCCCCTCGGCGTGTGCGCCAACTGTCGGTTGCAACAGGTCCATGCAGAGAAGGCCGGTTGAATCAGAGCATCGTCCACAACTGTTTGCCAATCAGCAGCAGGGTGACGCAAATGAAAATCGGCTTCACGTACGCGGCGCCGTTGCGAATTGCGACGGCGCTGCCTGCAATGGCTCCCGCCACCATGCCCGCGCCCATCAGCACCCCGTATTCCCACTGAATCGCGTGCAACACCGCAAAGGTCGCCAGTCCCCCCACGTTGCTGGCGAAGTTGAGCGCCTTCGCGTTGCCGGAGGCCTGAACATAGTCAAAACCAATCAGCA
Organism: Alicyclobacillus contaminans DSM 17975; assembly: GCF_000429525.1. Taxonomy (GTDB): domain Bacteria; phylum Bacillota; class Bacilli; order Alicyclobacillales; family Alicyclobacillaceae; genus Alicyclobacillus_A; species Alicyclobacillus_A contaminans. The sequence goes on from NZ_AUCA01000001.1 coordinate 191,188, forward strand.
CGAATGCGAAAATGAGGAAACTCCCCGTTCCCGGACCGAAAAAACCATCATAAAAGCCGATGGCGAACGCCACCCCTGCCGCGGCGGCCACCATGCCGCGTGTCAGCCCTCGATAGGTGGACGTCTTGCCGATGTCCCGTTTGACCACCGTGTACACGGTGACGACCATCAGCATCACCACCACCATCGGCCGCAGAAATCCGCTCGGAATATGGCGAACCAGTTCCGCTCCGCCGATGGAGCCCAGCAGGGACATGGGCAACAGGTAACGGACGAGCCGCATGTCCACCTTGCCCGACCTGAAGTAGGACAGCGTACTGGTCAGCGATGAGCAGGTACTCGCCAGTTTGTTCGTACCCAGCGCTAACGCCGGCGGCAGCCCGCTGAACAACAGCGCCGGCAACGAGATGAGGCCGCCGCCACCGACGGTCGAGTCGACAAACGATGCGATAAATCCGGAGATGAAGAGAAACGACAACATGCCGACAGTCAGATGATGCATGTGCAGGACTCCTCTACCAAAGATGTGACGGCATGGTTCGCCGACGTCTCGATGACCTCATCCTACGGCAGGGTATGGGCGGGATCAATACGTGCCGTCTGCTACAATGGATGTAGGAAACCGGAAAGGAGCCGAAACCACCGTGCATGTGTTTCTCTGGGGCATTGGCGTGTTGGCCGTTATTGTGGTGGCGCTGGCGGGCGGCATGGTCCTGCAGTACCGCCGCTATCGGCAATCCGCGCCGCGCCCTCCGTACAAACAGCCGGCGCGCCGGGTCCGCGTGGCGGATCTGCCGGAGGACGGATTGACCGTCTGCTGGATCGGCCACTCCACGTTGTTCATTCGCTGGAATGGCCTGGGGATTTTGACCGATCCGGTCTTCTCCGAACGGGTTGGCCTGCACCTGGGGCCCGTGGCCGTTGGTCCGCGCCGGCACACCGCGCCCGCCATGACCTTGGCCGACGTGGCGCCGCATGTCGACCTGATTCTCCTCTCCCACGCGCACATGGATCATTTCGACATGCCGACCTTGCGCGCATTGGCCAATGCACGCATTGAGGTGATCACCGCTGCGGGGACGTCTCGTCTGCTGCGGCACCTGCGGTTCAGACGCGTGCGGGAACTGCACGGGGAGGCGTCGGTGACGACGGAGTGCGGGATCCGCGTGACAGCGGTGCCCGTGCGCCACTGGGGGGCCCGCTATCCCTGGAACAAGCGGTACGGCTGGACGGGGTATCTGTTGGAACACGCAGGTCAGCGGCTGTTTTTTGCCGGAGATACCGCGCATGTCCCAAGCTTCACCCACTTGCGCGCGCACGGCGCCATCGACGTGGTGTGCATGCCCATCGGCGCGTATGCGCCGGCGTCGTTCCAGTCGGCTCACTGTACGCCGGAACAGGCTTGGCAAATGTTCGTCGATACGGGAGGCACGTTTTTGGTGCCCATGCATTGGGATACGTTCGTGCTGTCCCAGGAACCGGTGGATGAACCGCTTCGTCGCCTGTTGGCGGCTGCGGGGGAACAGGTGGACAAAGTTGTGGTGCGTGCGCACGGCGATGTGTTCACGGTGCAGCCATCGTACGTACCGGTACCCACGACGTAAGGATTTAGGAAAGGGGAAGATGAAGGATGCGGATGGTGATTGCGGGCGCGGGGGCGGTCGGAGGTTATTTTGGTGCGCGTTGGCAGGAGGCGGGGCACGATGTCACCTTCCTGGTGCGGCCGAGGCGCAAAGCACAGTTGGAACAGCGCGGGCTTCGCGTGCAAAGTCCGTTGGGGGATGCACACGTGGTGCCGAAGCTCGCCCTCGGCGCGGACGAGGTGGGCGCATGCGACGTGGTGTTGTTGGCCGTGAAGAACTACCATTTGCCCGACATCCTGCCGACCATTGCGACGCTCGCGCAGCGCGGGGCATACGTGTTGCCTCTGTTGAACGGCATGGAGCATCTCGACGTGCTGGCTGACGCGTGCGGTGCTGACAGGGTGCTCGGAGGACTGGTCCACATCGTCAGCACACTGGACGCCGACGGCCAGGTGTTGCACACCAACCGCGTCCATCACATCACATTTGGACCACTGTCCGAGGAACAGAAGCCGTTCTGTGAGCAGTTTTTGAAGGAGGCCGGATCGGCCAATTTGCAATTGATTCTGAGCGATGACGTGCGCGTGGATATGTGGAAGAAGTACGCGTTCATCACGGCCTTTTCGGGAGTGACCACGGCCAGCCGCTGCACCATCGGCGAGATTCTGGCGAGCCCGCCGACGGCGGCAGTCTTCACGGCGGCGTTGGAGGAAATGGCGCAATTGGCGAAAGCCCACGGCTGTCCCCTGCCGGAGACGTTCGTGCGTCAGCAGGAGCAGGTGGTGCGGGCCATGCAGCCAGATTCAACCTCCTCCATGCACCAGGACTTCCGCAAGCGGCTGCCGCTCGAAGTCGACAGCCTGCAGGGCGCGGCCGTTCGACTGGCCAGGCAGGCGGGCATCCGGGTTCCCACGGTGGAGGCGCTGTACGGCGTTCTCCTGCCGCACGCGGAGGGCGCCCGGAACTAACGTCCCCCTGGCGCTGGTCTGCGCGCGCTCGCGCTGTCAACATCGCAATTCCTTTGATGGATTTGCTAGTATTGTGGTGGGTCTGCGGACGAGCGGAGGAGAACATGAGACTGCCATACACCATCTGCTTCATACAACAGCATCACGAAATTTTATTGATTCATCGGAGAAAGCAGCCGAATCAAGGGAAGTGGAACGGCGTGGGCGGCAAGATTGAAGCGGGAGAGTCGCCGTTGGCCGCCTGCATTCGGGAGGTTCGCGAGGAAACCGGCTTACGCTTGCGCCAACCGGAGTTTCGCGGCGTGGTCACGTTCAATGGCGAGAGCGGCATGTACGTCTTCACCGCGGAGCGATGGTCGGGGGATGTGGTCGCATCCGCAGAGGGAGAACTGGATTGGAAGCCGCTGTTGTGGATCCTCACCTCCCCGGAAGCCACCAGCACGCTGCCCTATTTCCTGCCGGAGGCGCTCGGCAGCAATCCGCCGGTCGAACACGCGTTCACGTTTACACGCGCCGGCGAAGAGTACGGTGACGTGGTGGACTACGAAATGAAACCCCTGCGCCCCGAATGGGCCGTGTACGACCGGCCGATATCGGGCATCTGAAGTACAGCGGGGCGCTGGGTCGGCCCCGCTCGAACGTCGGGAACAGGGGAGGGTGCACCCGCGCCCTCCCCCAAAATTTATACGACCGGATCGCGCCGGACGATGTACGCCTCAATGCGCGATTCATCCGGGAATTGCAGGTGAATGTCCAATTCATACGGATTGAAGTTGTGGTACTGAGCCAGGTACTCGGCGACGGCGTCGACAATTTGCTGTTCCGTGAGTTGAACCCGGCGCCACCCGGCTTGCGCGTAGGCGCCAAAGCCGCGGCCGTCATCGTACCAGAGTTCCACGCGCGCGTCCTCCGGACGACCGCCGTGATGGTTTGCCACATAGACACAGCATGCGTCAATGACATCCTGTTCCGAAAAGTGCAGTTGCAAATCAATTCATCCTTCCCCATGAATCATCCTGATGTGGGGCGGGCGGTGGCCCACCCACCCCGTATGGTTCACTTCATCACCGGAAGAACAAGCGTCGAACGATGCGGTACGCGATGTACAACAGGATCAGGTCCACAATGAACCCGAACAGGGAAAACCCGTGGTAGCCGTACCCGTAATAGCCGCCGAACGGATGGAACATGCTGCTCAGCATGCCTCCCAACAGCATGCCCGATCCGAACGAGAACAGGTGGCTTCCGAAGCTGCCGAACCCGCTGCGCGCGGTGCTCGAAAACGAGCTGGTGCTGCCGCTGTACTGTGAGCGATACCCACTCACGCGCGAGGACGGCGCGCGCAATCCGGACGAGTACGACCGCGCGTACACGACCTGCGTCGCCGCATTCGTGTGCTGTGTCGCCACCGTCGTGGACGACGAAGCAGCGGTGGTGGGGGCGGCCAGCGCCGCCGCCGGTGTCAGCCAGAGAATCAACGCCGTCATCATGGCCAACAGTTTCTTCATGGTTCATTCCCTCCAATGGTTTTTTCGCAATTCGTCGTATTTCTCCTCGCCCATTCATACGCTGCGCGCGGTTCAACGACCCGGCGAGTGGGAGGCCGTCCGCATTTTCCGCAGCGCCGTCATCAGCATCAGCGCGTACGCGGCGAGGCACAGGGCGGGAGCGAGCCACTGAAGCGTATCCGCCCAGGGTGTTGAGTGATAGAGCGGATCGTCCGCAATCAGATTTCCCGCAATCCACGTGATATACGCCGCCGCGATGAACACCAACCAGCCCACCCGATGCAGAACCGCCGCGATGACGTGGCTGCCAAAGATGAGGAACGGGATGGTGATGAGCAGGCTCGCCATCAGCAATCCGATGCGCCCCCCGGCCACGCCGAGCATCGCCATGGCGTTGTCCAATTCCATGGTCAAATCGGCCGCCACAATCACGCCAATCGCGCGCCGCAACGACGTCCATCGCTGCGATTCGGCGGCAGCCGCCACGGTCGACGGGCGGATTCTATCCATCGCCAACCGCACCGCAATCCAGAGCAGCGCCAGCCCGGCCACACTCTTGAGCAGCGGCAGGTCAATCAGGTACGATCCCGCCGCGAGAAACCCAATCAACAGCAGAATCGCGACAGCGCTGCCCACGACAATGGCGGTCCTTCGGTGGGCCTCGGGCACTTGGCTCGCCGCCATCGAGATGGCGAGGGCATTGTCGCCCGACAGGATCAGGTTAACCAGTGTGATGTTGCATAGCAGCAGAAACCAATGCAATCTGTGCACCTCCGACGGATTCGGGCAAGGGGAGCAACACAAAAAGCGAGACCCCAGCCCAATGGAAATAGGACTGTAAGTCTCGCTCACAGAACCGACGCACTGTCGGTACCATGTAAGACGCCGGGCACACCTGCCGTACTGACGGCGTACTTCATCCGTGTCGGGAAACCCCTTCACGGCAGCTACTCCCTTACGTTGCTATCACTATACTTCATAGGGGAGATTTTTGCAAGAGGGTCCACAAGACCGTGGATTCCCGCGCCGTACGGTTTGCGGTTGCGATGGTCCATGTCGGAGTATCTCTGACCCACCGGATTTTGTGCTCATCCACATTGCGTGAACGTTACGACAGGGCTTTGATGACCGCTTTGGCCGTGCTGATTCCGGATTGCGGGTTTTGACCTGTGATCAGGTTTCCATCTTGCACTACGTGATCGGACCAAAGCGGTTGCCCGATGAACGCTGCGCCCAGTTCTCTCAAACGATCTTCCAATAGAAATGGCACTTTGTCATCGAGCTGGACGGCCCGCTCCTCGTCGTTCGTGAAGCTCGTTACCCGCTTTCCCTTCACCAGCGGCTCTCCGTTGGTCAACGTGACCCCGACCAGGCCGGCCGGGCCATGGCAGACAGCGGCGATGACTTTGCCGGTTTCCGCGAATTGGCGAATGAGGCTTTGAAGTTCGGGATTCGTGGGCAGATCAAACATCGTACCATGCCCGCCCGGGAGGAAGATGGCGTCGAAATCTTCAGCCCGGACTTGGGTGATGGGGACCGTGTCCTTCAACACAGCAATGGCGTCTGGCCACCGTTTTTCGGTTTCATTGTCGAGGCTCCGGGGATCAATAGGGGCCGAACCGCCCTTGATGCTTGCCACTGTGACCCGGTAACCCTGGGCCACGAACTCCGTGTACGGCTCAGCAAATTCAGACAGCCACAGCCCTGTCCGGAGTGTGTCATCTATTTTGTCTGCGCTCGTCACAACCATGAGAACAGCCTTTTGCGTCATGCCAACTTCCCCTTTCCTTGTGGGTGGTCTACGGTTGACACTTTATCACGCTCCTGTTTATCATTCAAATTATATAATCGAAGAGGTGTCATAAATTCATTTATGATAAACTTTGAATGGTATCGAACCTTCGTGGCGGTGTATCGCACGGAATCCATGTCGGCCGCTGCCCAAGAACGGCAGTTGACCCAACCTGCAGTCTCTCAGCAGATGCAGGCACTCGAAAGGGAACTGGGGGCATCTTTGTTCATCCGCAGTCCGAGAAAAGTGGTTCCGACCGAAGCCGGTAAGGAATTGTACGTGTCCATCGCGGAAGCTGTGGACAGGCTGGAGCGCACGAGCAAGCGCCATCATCCAGAGCATGGGCCCACGTTGCGGCTCGGCGCGCCGTACACGTATTTTCATGAACGGTGCATTCGCGGGGTTGCCGGAGCGCCCTGGAGGGTGCGGATCGACTTTGGGTTGACAAAAGATCTGCTGGCCAGTTTGAAAAACGGCGAATTGGATATCGTCATTGCCACACAGCGGCTGAGCGATGAAGGCGTTCAGTATATTCCGTTGTACGAAGAACAGTTTGCTTTGTATCTGAGTCCGACGTGGACGATTCCACAGACATCAGATTTGCGTCGCATCCACGACTGGCTCGTGACATTACCCTGGATTGCATACGGCTCGGAATTGCCCATCATCCGCCGCTATTGGCAATGCATCTTTGGGAAACGTCCGGGGATACGGCCGAAAGCCATTGTTCCCGACTTGCGATGCATTCTGCAGTTGGTTGAACAAGGCGCTGGGGTCAGCGTTCTCCCCACCTACCTGTGCAGATCCGCAGAGGACGCGAAGAGAATTCAAGCCCTTCAGATCTCCGACCGGATTGTGAGCAACCAATTGTGGGTCGTTTGCCGGAGGAAGGAAGTCCATGACGAGTTCATCCGCTCGGCGGTCGATGTATTGCTGGCCACTGCCCATGAATGACCGTATCGGCGGGCTGACCATCCGTCTCCATGCCGTCCGCGCGTTGCGCGTCGTTGCTCCTCACCTTCACCTGCGTTCGCGGGCGGTGCGGTATACTTGGAGGCGGTGGTGAGGAGACAATGATGACGGGAATGGGTTTTGGCGGTGGCCATGGTGGCGGACACCGCGGCGTCAGCCGCTGGGAGCTGCGCGAGCTGGCCAAACAGGAGCATCTGGATTGGGCCATTATCCGGCGGGCATCCACCGCGTTCATCCCCTATTGGCGGAGGGCGTTGATGGTCTCCGTGCTGCTGTTGGCCACATCCGCCGGAGGGACGCTGCCCGCCTGGTTGACGCAGCACATCATTGACGACGGCATCCTGAAAGGGCGTGCTGACATCGTGGTCTGGCTGACGGCCACGCTCATCGCGGTGGCGCTGGTGACCGGCCTGCTCGGCGTGGTTCAGACCTGGCTCAGCAACTCCGTGGCCCAGGACGTGATGGCCGATTTTCGACTGGCCTTGTTCCGTCATATTCAACGTCAGACCGTGAGTTTTTTCACCACGAGGCAGGCGGGGGATCTCGTCTCACGCGTCATGAACGATGTGTCAGCCATCCAGAACGTGATCACGTCCACCCTGATGGGGTTTGCCAGCAATGTCTTGGTGATTCTCACAACCCTCGCTCTGATGTTTGAAATGAATTGGAAGATGGCGATTCTCTCGCTGCTGGTGGTTCCAGCCTTCGTGTTGCCGACGCAGCGCGCCGGCGGCATTCGGCAGCGGCTGCAGAGCCAGATTCAACAGAAATTATCGACCTTGACGGTTCACTTAAGTGAACAGTTTGGTGTAAGCGGTGCGCTGTTGACGCGCATCTTCAACCGCGAACGAACAGAAATTGAGAAGTTTTCCGAGGTCAACCGGGAACTGCGCAACCTGCAGGTGAGGCAGTCGTTGGTGGGGCGCTGGCTGTTCATGTGGCTGGGCATGTTCTCGTCCATCGGTCCCGCGCTGCTCTGGGGCTACGGTGGCTGGTTGGTCATCCACCGCGAGATGCACCTGGGCACCATTGTGGCTTTCACCGGCCTGCTCGGCCGGCTCTACGGACCGCTCAGCCAATTGGCGCAGCTACAGGTGAACCTGCTTTCCTCCATCGCCCTGTTTCGCCGCATCTTCGCGCTGCTCGACATCGAGCCGGAAGTTCAGGACGGCCCCGTCGTCCTCGCGGCGGGCAGCGTCTCTGGGCGGATTCAGTTGGAGGACGTGTCCTTCGCCTATCCGTCCACTTCGCCCGCGGATCCTCGTCTCGTGCTTTGCGACGTCAATCTGCGCATTGAACCCGGTCAGATGGTGGCCTTGGTTGGGCCGAGCGGTGCGGGCAAAACCACGCTGCTTCACTTAATTCCGCGCTTTTCCGATCCGCTCGCTGGCCGCATCCTCGTTGACGGCCATGACAGCAAATCGCTGACGCTGGCTTCGCTGCGCAGTCAGATGGGGCTCGTGCCGCAGGATCCGTTTTTCTTTCACGACACCATTTCAAACAACCTGCGCTTCGCCAAGCCGGACGCAACCCGCGAAGAGATGGAGGCGGCCTGCCGGGCGGCGCAGATCCATGACATGATTGTTGGACTGCCCGATGGCTACGACACCGTGGTGGGAGAACGCGGTTATCGACTATCCGGCGGCGAACGGCAGCGGTTGGCCATCGCGCGCGTGTTGCTGCGTGCACCGCGCATCGTGCTGCTGGACGAGGCCACCAGTGCGCTGGATACACTCGTTGAGCGACAGATTCAGGAGGCTCTGCAAGTGTTGATGGAGGGGCGCACGGCCATTGTCATCGCCCACCGGCTGTCCACCATTCTCACGGCCGACAACATTGTACTGCTCCATCAGGGCCGCGTGGTGGCCCAGGGACGGCACGGGGAACTGCTGGAAACCAGTCCGCTGTACCGCGAGTTGTACGAAGCCCAGTTCGCTGGACAGGCAACCTAGCGCACGCAGTGGTGATGAGGCCGCGCGGACGCCATCCGCATTGCGCGGGAAAAGGGGTGGTGTTGACCTTTCCGCAGTGCTCCGACGGATGGGCGCGCGGCGTTGTCCCCTGTCGGGCGATTACTTGCCCAGCGCCTTTTGGGCTGGCCGCACCGGTTTTGCAGTTGTGGCGGCGCCGAATCTGCGCTTCTCCAGGCGGTCTATCTGCACAATCTGCCCGTCGTGCACCACAATGTTGACCGAGCCGTACTCCAAACCGTTCAGTGCGTGCAGAATCTGCTCAATCACAAATTCCCGGGAATCTCGATGGGACGTCATGGGTCAACCTCCTATCTCATGCCGGTGGTTCGATAGGCATAGTGTACTCCGTCCAGTGTGAAAACCGCTTCTAATCAGAGTAAATAGATATATTTAATTTGCATTTATCATGATGTCATGTCGGGGCTGGATCCAGTTGACACAGACAACATTCCGTAGTAACCTTTGCTCAATCCCTATAAATCCTATATAAATAGTCGTCGACCGGAAAACCGGAGACACAAGCCTGAGTCGCGTACTAGCGCTCACGTTTGTGTCTTTTTTTTATAAAACAGGCCGGGGGGAAGCGAGTATGGCAAAGACGATGGATGGAACGGTGATTGCGGCGGTGGAAGATGTGCGCACGGAGGACGCACAGCAATTGATCCGCGAACTCACTCTGGAATTGGCCGCGTTGTACGAGGAGACGGACGGTTCAGCCGGATTTCGACCGGAGGATGTCGAAGTGCCGCGTTCCGCGTTCATTGTTGCAAGGATTGACGGATATCCGGTCGGCTGCGGTGCGCTGCGACCGCTGGATGAAACCACCGTCGAAGTGAAGCGGATGTACACGCGGCCAGCGTTTCGTCGCAAAGGGGTGGCCAAGGCCATCTTGGCGGAGATGGATCGGCTGGCGCTTGCGTTTCGGTACACCCGGATCAAACTGCAAACCGGTCCGAAGCAGCCGGAGGCGGCGGCGCTGTACGAGCGCGTGGGTTACCGGCGGACGGAACGGTTCAGCGGAGACTGGGACGAGGTGTTGGCGTATCAAAAAGATCTGCCGGCGGCACCAGGTCAGGACAGATAGAGGCAATACACAGCGCACTGCGCGCGGTCTGTGGCTCCATTTCCCGCCCATATCAACGCTGTGGAGAGTGAATTCGATGAAAACGATGCACACATGGATGGCCGCGGGCCTGTTGGCCCTGACCGTGGCCGGTTGCGGAACGGCCGCTGGAAACACGGCGTCCCAGTCCGGTGGACAGGAGGGCAAAGCCGCCGCCGTGCAGACGGTGGTTGTGGGCACGAGTCCGAATTTCCCGAAAGTCACGTACTATGACGAAAACGGAAAGCTGACGGGCTTTGACATTGAGTTGGTGCGCGACATCGACCAGCTGTTGCCCGATTATCAATTCAAGTTTCAGACGATGGATTTCGCAAACCTGCTGCTGAGTCTGCAGACGCACAAGATTGACATGATTGCCAACGAGATGGAGATCAATCCGGAGCGGCAGCAGAAGTACCTCTTCAACAAAGTGCCGTACGCCTACTGGCAGACGAAAATCATTGTCGCCAAGGGAAACAACAGCATCCATTCGCTCGACGACCTCGTGGGCAAGAAGGTTCTGACCACCGCCACCACGGCGGAGGCCGACATCCTGCAGAACTACAATCAAACCCACAGCAAGAAGATTGACATTGTGTACGAGAACGGCAATGCCAACGATACGGTCAGCGAAATCACGTCGGGGCGGGTGGTCGCCTCGCTCGGGGCCGACTTTTCTCTGCCGTTGATAGACCCAGAGCACAAACTCACGAGCACGGGGGCTGCGTTGGCGGTGTCTCCAGTAGATTTCGTGTTTCGCAAGAATGACCCCGCTGAACAGAAGTTGGCGAATGAAGTGGATCAGGCCCTGCAGAAGCTCATCGCCAACGGCACCCTGTCCAAGCTGAGCATTCAGTGGCTGGGATCCGACTTCACAAAAAATATTCCGCAGCACAGTTGATGGGGAACGCGGTCGAGGTTGAGCGGAGTTCATCAGAAAGGTGAGATTGTCCCATGGCGCCGTTTGATATCACCTACGTGTTCTCGTTCTTTCCGAAATTGTTGTCCACGCTCGGCGTGACTTTGCTGATTGTGGCTGGCTCCATCGGCCTGGGACTGGTGGTGGGGCTGGTGGTTGCTTTGCCCCGCTTGTACCAAGTGCCCGTGCTGCAGCGGCTCTCGCAACTGTACATCTCCTTTGTCCGGGGCACGCCGATTCTGATTCAACTATTCTTGTTCTACTACGGTTTGCCTGAACTGGTGCGTTCATTTGGGGTGGACATCTCCAGGTACCCGGTGCTCGATTTTGTCATTGTCACGTACGGCCTCAACAGCGGCGCCTTCTTTTCCGAGGCCATCCGGGCCTCGGTGACGGCGGTGGACAGGGGCCAGGTGGAGGCGGCGCACGCCATTGGCATGACGGGATACCAGGCGTTTTCGCGCATTGTCCTGCCACAGGCTTTGACCATTGCTGTGCCTGTTTTCGCGAATCTGGTGATTGCTCTGTTGAAGGACACCTCCCTCGCTTTTTCTCTGGGCGTGATGGAACTGACGGGCAAGGCGCAATCCCTGGGGACGATTACGCAACATTTCACTGAGGCGTACATCTCTCTCGCGTTCATTTATCTGGCCATCAGTTTGACGCTGGAGAAACTGTTCACCCTCTGGGAACGTCGGCTCTCGCATGACGAGCGGTCGGACGCGCCACTGCCGGTGGGCTTCCTCGGGCGAAAGGCGGCCTACCGCAAACTGCGCGCTGGCTTGGGACTGGAGAAAGCAGGTACGGGCGTATGAGCATCGACGTGTCCTTCATTCTGAATGCGTTCGTCCAACTGCTGTTCTCCGTTCCGACAACGTTGCTCATCACCGGCGTCTCCGTCCTCTGCGGTTTTGTGATTGGGATGGCCATCGCGCTGGTGCGGATTTTCTCCGTGCCTGTGCTCAGTTCCATCGCCATCTGGTACGTCACGTTCATTCGCGGCACGCCCATGCTGGTGCATCTGCTGCTGATTTACAACGGTCTGCCCTTGTTGATAGACGGGCTGTCCCACCGGCTGGGGTGGGGATTCAAGTCGGCTGCCATTCCGGTGATTGATTTCGTATGCCTGTCGTTTTCCATCACGGCGAGCGCATATCTGTCCGAAGTCATCCGTTCTGGCCTGTTGGCCATTGACCGGGGGCAGATGGAGGCCGCATTGTCCATTGGCATGACCAAACCGCAGGCGTTGCGCCGGGTGGTGCTTCCCCAAGCGCTCGCGGCCAGTATTCCGAATTTCTCGAATACAGTGATTGGCATGCTCCACGGATCGACCTTGGCGTTCACGGTGCCCGTGGTGGAAGTCATGGCAAAGGCCCAAATCGTGGCCTCCACCAATTGGAAATTTCTAGAGTCATATCTTGCGGCGGCAGTGATCTTCTGGGGGATCACCGTGCTCATTGAAACATCCGCCGGGCTGCTCGAACGGCGGGTGAATCTGTACAACCGAGGTGGGGTCGCGTGATTCAGTTGTCTGGGATTACAAAGTCATTCGGCCGGCATGCGGTGCTCAAGGGCATTGACCTGATGGTGCACTCCGGCGAGGTGGTTGTCATTCTCGGCCCGAGCGGATCGGGCAAGACTACGCTGCTGCGCTGCATCAACTATTTGGAACATCCGGACGCGGGCAGCATCACCATCGGCGCGGACACGGTGGACTGCCGGCGCGCGAGCAAGCGCGAGATTCACCAACTGCGGCAAAAGACGGCGATGGTGTTTCAACACTACAACCTGTTCCGGCACAAAACCGCGCTGGAAAACGTCATGGAGGGTCTCGTTGTGGTCAAGAAGTGGCCGAAGGCGGAGGCGCGCCAGCGCAGCGTGGAACTGCTTGAGCTGGTGGGGCTGGGCGACAAGCTGGACGCCTATCCGAGCCGGCTGTCGGGGGGACAGCAGCAGCGGGTGGGCATCGCCCGGGCGCTGGCGCTGAACCCCGAGATCATCCTGTTTGACGAGCCGACGTCCGCGCTGGACCCGGAGTTGGTGGGCGAGGTGTTGGCGGTGATTCGCGCCATCGCCGAGCAGGGCATCACCATGCTCATTGTGACCCATGAAATGGGCTTTGCCCGCGAGGTGGCCCAGCGCGTGGTGTTCATGGATGAAGGGGTCATTGTGGAGGAGGGAGCGCCCGGTCAGTTGTTTACCAATCCGCGGGAAGAGCGGACGCGGCAATTTCTCCAACGCCTCACCTACGGGATGGCGGACGCATGGACCGGTGCCGGGCGCTGAGCAGGCGCAGGCCCGACGGAGGAAACCAGCGCAAAAGGAGCGATTCAAGATGACCAACGGCAGACAGTTGAAACTTGGCGCCATGCTGCACGGCGTCGGCAGCAGCACGTCTTTGTGGCGGCACCCGGACGCCATTCCCGACGCCAGCGTGAACTTTGAACTTTATAAGAAGTGGGTTCGCAAAGCGGAAGCGGGCAAGATGGATCTCGTCTTTATCGCGGACGGGCTGTACATCACCGAGAAATCCCTCCCGCATTTCCTCAACCGCTTTGAACCCATCACCATTCTCAGCGCTTTGGCAGCCGTCAGCCAGCACATTGGCTTGGTCGGGACGGTATCCACCACCTACAGCGAACCGTTCACGGTGGCCCGGCAGTTTGGTTCTCTGGACATGATCAGCGGCGGACGGGCGGGATGGAACGTGGTGACCTCCCCACTCGAGGGCTCCGCTCTGAACTATGGCCGAAAGGCGCATCCGGACCACGACCTGCGCTATGAGATTGCTGAAGAGTTCTTGGAGGTGACGCGCGGGCTCTGGGATTCCTGGGAGGACGACGCCTTCGTGCGCGACAAGGCGTCCGGGGTGTTCTTCCATCCGGCCAAGATGCATCCCCTGAATCACGAGGGACGTTTCTTCTCAGTCAAGGGGCCGCTCAACATCGCGCGCTCCAAGCAGGGCCAGCCCGTCATTTTCCAGGCAGGTTCGTCAGAGGTCGGCAGAAACTTTGCGGCACAACAAGCGGACGCGGTGTTCACGGGGCACGAGCGTCTGGAAGACGCGATGGCGTTTTACCGGGACGTGAAGCGGCGGGCATCCGAATTCGGGAGAAATCCAGATAACGTGCTGATTTTTCCGGGCATCGCGCCGATTTTGGGGAAAACGGTGGAGGAGGCGGAGCAGAAGTACGAGCAGGTGGCCAATCTCGTGACCATTGAGAACGCGCTGGATTACCTGGGGCGCTTTTTCGAGCATCACGATTTCTCCCAGTATGCCCTGGACGAACCCTTCCCTGATATCGGCGAACTGGGACGCAACAGCTTCCAGGGGACGACCGACTGGATCAAGCAGCAGGCTCGGGAAAAGGGGCTGACGCTGCGCCAGGTGGCGCTGCAGGTGGCGACGCCCCGGACCGCGTTCATTGGGACGCCCGTGCAGATTGCGGATCGGATGCAGTTGTGGTTCGAGGCAGGAGCGGCGGACGGGTTCATGGTGAGCGCGGCCGTGCCCAATGGATTGGAACAATTCGTGGACGAGGTCATCCCCATCCTCCAGGCCCGCGGCCTGTTCCGCACGGAATACGACAGCGACACCCTGCGAGGGAATTTGGGGCTGCCGTTTCCAGAGAACCGATACACGCGCGCCACCGCGCAAGCCCGTGTCTAACCAAGGGAGAGACCACACTCGGGGAGGGAACTGTGTGACACTGCGATTGAGCATTCTTGACCAAAGTCCCATATTCGAGGGCGAAGACGCTGTCACAGCGTTTCAGCACACCATTGAACTGGCTCAGGTGGCGGAGGCGCTCGGGTATCACCGATTTTGGGTGGCGGAGCACCACGATTCGGACAGACTGGCCGGTTCCGCGCCGGAGGTGCTCATTGCCCATCTGTTGGCAAAAACAGAGACCATTCGCGTGGGTTCCGGCGGGGTGATGCTACAGCACTACAGCCCGTACAAGGTGGCGGAAACGTTCAGCGTGCTGGCCGCGCTGGCGCCGGGGCGGGTGGATCTTGGCATTGGCCGGGCGCCGGGCGGGTTGCCGAAATCCACCAGAGCCCTGCAGCAGGACGTGGTGGATGAGGCCACACCGCTGGAAGACAAGCTGGTGCAACTCCAGCAGTTCCTGTACGCAGAACTAGATCCGCACCATCCCTGGCACGGTGTAAAAGTGACGCCACAGCCCCCCACCCCTCCGGAGATGTACCTGCTCGGCGCCAGCGCCGGCAGCGCCAAGCTCGCGGCGAATCTCGGCCTTCCCTACGTGTTCGCGCTGTTCATCAATGGTGACGAACGCGAACTGGAGGCGGCGTTGGCCGCGTACCGCTCCGCGCTGGAGGCGATATCGCCACAGCCCCCGTCCTTCCTGCTGGCGCTCTCCGCCATCGTCGCGGACACGGACGCGGAGGCGGCGGCCCTGGCCGGAGATGTCAAGAACATCAAGGTGCGGTTGGCCAGTGGGCGGTCGGTGACGGTGGGATCCATCGAACAGGCGAACGAGTTTGGGCGTCAAGCAGAGGAGGATTACACGATTGAAGTCAGGGACGCCCACATCATCCATGGTTCGAAGGCCACTGTTCAGCAGCGATTGTTGGACATTCAGCGGCGCACCCAGATTGAAGAGTTCATTGTGGTGAATGTGATTCAGAATTTCCGGCAGCGGGTTCATTCTTATGAATTGTTGCGCGAAGCCCTGGACTTCGCCCACATCTCTTGACGGATGGTCAGATATTGAAAGGATGAGTTGGATGACGCAGCAGTACGTGGATACGCGGGCGTATGAGCGCCTGGCGGACGAGGCGTCCGCAGCGGTGGCAGGGTTGGCGGACACCCAATTGCGCTGGAAGCCGGCGCCTGGCAAATGGAGCATACTGGAAATCTTGTCGCACTTGGAAGATCACACATTGGCGCAGGCATTCCGCATTCGCAAGTTGATCTCAGAACCAGGGGCAGAGCTTCCCTCCGTGAATCAGGATGCCTGGGTGGAGTGCCTGAAGGCCAACCAAGGCCAGGTGGCCGATATTCTCAGCACCATTCGGGCCGTTTTGTACAGCAACGCGGTGGTGCTCAGGCGAGTGGATGCAGCGGACTGGCAGAAGACGGGCATCCATCCGAATGGCAATCCGGTGACGCTGACGGATGTGGTG
Source organism: Alicyclobacillus contaminans DSM 17975 (assembly GCF_000429525.1). Classification (GTDB taxonomy): domain Bacteria; phylum Bacillota; class Bacilli; order Alicyclobacillales; family Alicyclobacillaceae; genus Alicyclobacillus_A; species Alicyclobacillus_A contaminans. The sequence goes on from NZ_AUCA01000001.1 coordinate 207,156, forward strand.
CAGGGGTTCGTCAACCACGTGCACCATCACCTGCAGCAAATCCGGGAATTGGCAAGCAAGGCGCCGTAAGCAAGCGACCCAACCTTGGAAACCGGGGCGTGGCACGGGCAAGCCGTCAACGCCCCGGTTTCGGTGGGACACCGCCACAGACTAAAAGAAGGACCATCGAACCTGCCCCGGACTCGGGTGCGAGGTGGATGGTCTCACGAGGATGCGCAGGACTATTCGGTCACCCGCGCGCTGTTCGGCCGAACGGCTTTCCGCCGCGGCTTGAATCGCTCCATTTGCGCCGCGTAGAACGACCCAATCACAAAGACGGCGGCGGCAATCTGCGCAATCACAGTCTCCCAGTTGTTGAATACGGAGAACCAGGTCCCCGCCCAGGCCGGGATGTTGACCGGGAACGTGTGGGTGGGAATCCATCCCGCTGCCTGCATTTCGTTGACCTGTTCGCCCACCATGATCTCGAAGACCACGCCGAGCATGATGCCGGTGAAGACCAGCATTCTCTTATACGGCAATTTTTGATGCGCGATGAATGTGAAATAACCGGTGATGGCCACCAAAATCAGTGCGAATGCAGTGCCCAGGACCACAACCCAGGTACCGACCTGCAGCCGAATGCTCTGCAGAAACAGATCCACCTCAAACCCTTCCCGATACACGGAGGCGAAGCCAAGCAGGATGAGGCCCTTGTAGGCCATGGACTTGACCGTCTCCAACTGACCGTCGTCAGCCGATTCCACAGACTGGATGAGTTCCTTCTTTTTGCGATTGTGAAACGAGATCCATCCTGTCCAATAAATACGGTGGAAAAACCAATTCATCACAATCAGCAATACGATAATTGCCAGCAAGCCCGTCGCAGCCTGGATGTTGGCCTCGGACGTGGTGCTCGCCGCCAGGTTCAGAATGCCGACCAGGATGAACCAGGTGACAAGCGTCGCACCAAAACCGATACCGGCACCTTGGGAGATGGGGCGCCAATACGCCTGCTGCGTACGCACGAGACCCGCCACAATCGCCGACAGCACCAGAATGCACTCCAGTCCTTCGCGGTACACGAGGACGGCAGTATCAATCATGCCTGCCACTGGCGATACGCCACTGGCGGTGGGGTCGGGGCTACCAGCGGCGGTGATGGCCTGCCAGACCAATACGGCAATGAGCAGTGCGCCGCCCAAACACACGAGACCGGTCTTCAGCGCGCGATGTTTCACGAGGGGACCTCCTTGTTACCGACCACGGTTGGTCACGAACTAAAAGTTGACTTCTAAAGTCAACTTTCAATGCGATACCATCTTAGCAGTTAGTTAAAGTGTTGGTCAATAGTTAGTGGGGTCTAATTGAAAGGTTCTTTTCGTATAGCTTGTTGCTCTTGAGCCGTCTAAATAAATATCCATAATGAGGGACTGCTGAACGGTTCACACACCGTCCAAAGCGACAGCCGAATCGTTTTGCAACAGCCATCCAAGAAACACGCACATAAGGAAGCGGAGCCGCCGCTCCAGGTTCATCACCAGCAACGGCATCGCGATGATCGTTTCGCTTGTTGATTTAAGACGTGTTCGAATCAAGCCAAGCCCATACAGGCGCTTGCCTTCGCCGAACTTTCCTTCAATTGCATTGCGTTCCGCCGCGTCCTGTCTTTCCAGTTTGACTTGTTCCGCGCGTTCTGCCTTCGAGGGACGACCCAGTGGTGGACCGCTCAAGCGAATCCCGCGTTCCTTGCAGTAACGCAAGTTCTCTCGGTTTCGATACGCCTTATCCGCTAGCACGGCCTCTGGATAGCAGCCGTGGCGTTCATAGTAGGCCTCCACCGCATCTTTCAATGTGAGGCCCTCATGGAACCCATCCCAACTCACATGCTCAATCCGTGCGTATCCGCCCACGAGGCTGATGGCCGCTTTCGCGCCAAACTCGACATTCGCCCGTGCCCTGCCACGCACCATGGGTCGCACGTGGGGCTGCGAGATACTCACGATTCGATCTTCGATGCGGTGTGTTCGTTTGCGGTACATTTCTTCCTGCTGACGATACAGCTCGTGAATCACCAACAAGTCACGATGTTGTCGGCGATTCAACGCTTGCAAACCAACCTCGTCACGCAGCATGGCGATGATGCGAAGGTCTCGTGCCACAAAGCGTAGCTGCTTGCCAATGGCCTTGCGAAGTACACGTGGGCTCACACGTCGCTGCTTCGCCACCGTCAGGTATGCCTTGCGTGCCTTCTCTCGGTATGTGCGCGGTTTTTGTTTGTCAGATTCCCGCACGGAATGCATCACATCGATCATCTGTTCGAGCTTCTCGCGTGCCTCGTTAAGCAAGGAGAGATCCGTTGGATAGGCAATGTCCGCCGGTGCACATGTAGCATCCAACAGAAGCTTGCCATGGTTGGTCGGACGCTCTGCAGATTCTGGCGTACTGGGTGAAGCTTCTTTCTCTGAAGGAGAGTTCTGATCGTCGTCTGTATCATTTGAATCGCCTTGTTGATCCTGTTTGGCGATGATCCATTAATTACCATGGAATCATCTGCGCAAGCTTGACCCAACGATTCTCTTTATTCAACTTCCCACCAAACGGCAAGAAGAAATCATCCGGCAACAGGATTTGACGCTCAGACGAACGATACAAAACCTTCCACCTCATGTGCACGATTTTTGAGGGGTATCACCGAAAATCCATGCACCTGATTTCGACATCAGACGCGCAGAACCCTTGTCCTACAAGGGATTTTCAATCGTTCAGCAGTCCCTAATTGGAATCTCGCATGATTTATACCAAGTTTGATAGACGCTGACTATCGCACTGTTCTACGGTGCAACTTCGTACGAAGAACGCCCTTCGGGGGTGAGTCCGTCGGGCGTCCGTTGTCACATGGATTTCAACGTTTTGTGTTTGTTTGTATTTGACCCTGTTTTGTATGTCCTGACATTGCTACAACAAGATTTGCCTTATCCTTATAGTGTGAGGGTACTTCTATGAATGACCCATTTACTTTCCAAGGTATATGTGCATCTTTTAAGGCCTTCTCGATTTCGGAACGCTCTTCAACACTGTTGGTACTTATGAGGTTTGTATACTGATATCCAGAAAGCACCTTTGAAACTAGCAGGATGCACATAACCAATAGACAGCATGCACCAATTGCCAACCACACTAGTCTCGATTTGTTGTGTCGCACTGTCATGTTATTTGCCATTTCCGTTTTCATTTACTCATAAACCTCGAAACTACCAGAAATGGGGTAATTACTATTCTCCGGAGCCCACCAAACCTCGTAATGATGTGCAGTGTTTAGGTATGGCCAGGTGATCGTAGTTGATGTATTGTCTGCAACTACGTTTGAGTATACGATAGCTCCACCTTCTGTATAGTCCAGAAGTTCTACGACAAACTCCTGTCCTGCAGTACCATTAACCGTTTGATTAAGATACAATGTTCCAGACGAAGGAGGGGTAAAGAAATAATTGGTATATATTCCTGTTCGGACACCTGGACTTGCATTCAGATTCCACCATTGTGTGGGTGGTGTTGTTGCATTTGGATTCATGCCAGATACGTTAGTTTGAGAGTGTACTGGAACAGGGGTGTTTAACGAACTAATCGGGGCACTCGGCGCGCTTGCAGCATAGGCTGACGTCACCGGTGAGACAAACAACGCACCTGCAACAAATGCTGTTGCCAGTAAGGCATTTTTCTTCACAGGATTAACCCTCCCTTGTGTTGATTTCCAAACCTTTCAATCATTTTAAACTTATGCTCAGTTTTAATCAACGACAACTGTTAGATTCGACGTGCCTCTGCTCAGCGTGTGTCATGAGTTGAGCCCATATAATTTGGTGTAAAATCATCCGGCAGGCTGGGTGATATAATGCGAAGTGCCACCCCCTCTCTGGTAGAATGCGTTTGCAGATAACCAATCTACTGTGAGGTAGGCGAGATGGCACAATATAACATTACCCTGTCCGATGAGGTTCTGAAAGGCCTATTTTCTCGGGATCAGGGGGCGGCTGGGTTATTGGAGCAGGTGCTGAACCAGGTCCTCCAGGCCCAGGTCACAGAACAGTTGAATGCGGAGCCTTACGAGCGCTCCGAGGATCGTCAGGGCTATCGGAACGGTACTCGCCCCCACCGCATTACGCCCCGTGTCGGTCCCCTGGTATTGCGGGACCCACGGCTGCGCAACGGGAAGTTCTCTACAGAGCTGCTTGCTCGTATCAACGCAGTGAGCAAGCCCTGTTGCTGGCGCCGGTAGAGATGGTTATCAACGGCGTATCTACAAGGAAAATCGCCACCATCACGGAGGAGCTGTACGGGGAGGAGCTTTTCAGAGCGTGTCCGAAAAGCCGTTGATTTGGGGTGAATAGCAAAACGCACCTAACCGTAGAATTGGTAAAATTGTAGTTGACCAAAACAAATAATTTACCGGTTCTGAAGGTGCGTTTTCCATAGAATTGCAGTTGGACCTGCTTCCATATGCCGAGTATAACATGCTCGGCTTCGATCCTGCACGGATTGATTACGTGGTCCACATGGATGATTCGTTCCTGGAGCATCTGATGGGTCCTCTGTATGAGAAGACCGGCCGCAAGCCCACATCCCCAGTGGCCTATTTCCGGATGCACTACCTGTACTTCACCAGACCCGAGATCACGTCGTTCCGCCAGTTGTGTAAACAATTGCGGGACCCGAAGAACCAAGCCTGGCGCAACTTCATTGGTGTACACAATCCGGCCAAAGTACCATCTCACCAAAGCCTGAGCGACTTTCGTAATAAGGTCGGACCGGAGCTCTTTGAGAAAATCCGGGACGAGTTCGTCCGCCAGTCCGTGCAAATTGAGGGATTTATTCAGGATGCCTTGGCCGCCATGGATTCACGCCCCATCTACGCCAATGTGAACGGCTACAAGAAGAAACGCTGCCATTGTGAAGACAAATCCACCTGTAGTTGTGAGAAGACCTTTTCCGACCCAGATGCCGCCTATGCAGCTCAGCGAAACAAGGTGAACCAGAATCGTTTTTTCGTCGGCTACCGCAAGCACTCGGTGGCAGTCTCCACCTCGCAGGGACCTATTGCACTAATGTCTATCCTAAGCTGTCTATCGTTACCGCTTGTGGATACCGACCACTCCACCTGGTTTCCAAGGAATGAATACCCATAAGAGGAAAGTGAATTGCTGTGTTTTACGCCCTCATAACTCATTCGGAAGGCTTTTCGGACACGCACTTTAAAGCAGCAATCTTTGCGAAAAGAGCCAATTGAAAAGACACGAAGGGCGTTCAATCGGTTTGTAAAGGAATGAACCGACAGTGCATCACTACCTCACAACCTATCACTACGCGGGGGGCAGCCTGGCCATGATCGCGGACTGTCCACCGGGCACGGGATAAATTCGTGCATCGGGGTATCAGTTGACACGCTACCTCTTGTTCACGGTCATTCTTGACACTGCTGTGGTAGCCATCGCCATGGTATCGCGATTTGTCATCGTGGATGGTGCGATAATCGCTGCAGCGTCCTGCAGCGAGGGAGAGTAAAGATGGAACATGTATATCAAACACTCATCAAAGACTTATCGTCTACAAAGCAATTCAATGATTTTACCCAGCCCCATTAAAGTACCTCCCTGAAAGAAAGGGCTCGCTAAATTGGATATCCATGCACTACCTGCAATCGCTACTTGGTGAGTTGAACTGGCATAAATTAGATTGACGAAAGCGCCAATGACTTCAACAATGATGATCAAAACACCGGTGACAAACAGAAAATTCCCTGTGCGCATGATCTGACCCCCAATTTGGATATTTCAAAACATGAAATGCGGTGAATATTGATACATGATATCGCAGTGTTGCGCCTGACCGTCTCGCTTCCTTCATCATTCCACGCGGAATGGACGTGCCTCGAGGCGAAAGTCGCGGTACACCGCTGTGGCATCGGCGCAGATGTTGCCTTCGAGAAGCATGATCAACTGATCTTCTGTCAGCGGAAAGCCGGGGATGTGTTGCAGCATCGGGATGAGTGCCGTCATCAGCCGCGTCGGAACGGTCATGGTCCGCAAGCGCTTGCCGAGGTGATCCGCAATTCGATGAAGAATGTCCAGGTAGCTCAACACCTCCAGGCCTCCGAGGTCATAGGTTCGAAGGCGCGGGGTCTGTACGGATTGAAGGAACGCGTCGACCACGGTGTCCATGGCCACCGGCTGCAGCATGTATCGGCCGTCGCCAATCACGGGAACCCACGGAAATGTTCGAATTAGTTGAGCGAGTTGGTTCACGAAGTTGGGACCGGGTCCGCCGTTGCCAAACACCACGGACGGGCGAAATATGGTGTAGGGGATCCCGCTTTGCCGAACCAATTCCTCTGCGGCCCATTTGCTCCGGTGGTACGTGGATACTGCCGTCGGGCGAGCGCCGAGTGCGCTCATATGACTGAATGCGGTGATCCCGGACGCCGCGGCCGCTGTCAGCACCGCCTCGGTGGCGTCCACGTGGATTCGCTGCATCGTTGCGCCTTTGCGAGGCATTTCGCGCAGAATGCCGACCAAGTGCACCACCGCCTCACAGTCGCGCATGCCCTGTGTGAGCGCGGAGACGTTGAACAGATCTCCTTCGACCACTCGCACCCCCGGTATCGCAAGCGGGCGCGGACTGCCTGTGCGCTGCCACGCGACCACGTGGTGTCCTCTGCGAATCAGTGCACGGACCAGGGGCTGCCCGATGTAACCGGTTCCCCCTGTGACAAACACGTTCATTCTCACTAAACCCCCATCGCGACGACGTATGCCGTTTCACGACCGACATTGCAGGTGTAGTTCGCGAACGACGGGGCAATTCCTCTCGGCGAACCAGTCGGTGTTTCGCAAGATCTCACACGTCTCCACGCCGGTGTGGAACACAAGTCCGGATGGACACCGGTGCGGGAGGGGGGGTTGACAGTCCGGCTCCCGCCCAGTAGATTCTTTGTAGAAAATTATTTTCTACAAAGATATGCCCTGGCCAATCCCTATCCTGTCGATGGCTTGTGGCGGAACGTCCGAGGAGGACCTGTGCGTGGTTTCATCTGGATTATTAGCTGTGTTGTTGTGTGTAGCGGCAGCGTTTGCCGATGTGCTGGGTGGTGTCATCACCGTCGTGCGGCGGTTCTCCGCTCGCCAGATTGCCTGGCTGACGGCGCTTGGGGCGGGGTTCCTGATTGGCGCCACATTCATGGATAGATTGCCCGATGCGTTGTCGGGATTGCCAAACCTGGCACCGGCATTGGTGGTGCTGGGCTACTTGGGTATGCTCCTGTTGCAGCAGATGGGCGGACATCATCCGCACCCACACGGTCATGCGGAACCGGTTCTGGCGGCCGAGGGCGGCGCGATGGCGAATTCCAGCGGGTTGGGCGCCGCACCGGCCCCAGACCAACCAACATCCGGGGCGTCCGTGCTCACGCGCCAGTCGGCTTTGGTCACGTTTTTCGGCATGGTGGTGCACACGTTCATGGACGGGGTGATTATCGCGGGCGCGTTTGCCACCAATACGGGCGCGGGCGTCCTGATGTTCATCGCCATCACGCTGCACAAAATTCCCGAGGGGTTCACGATGGCCACGTTGAGTTTGGCGGCGGGAGAATCGCGTAGAACGGCGTTTGCGAGTGCGTCTGGGTTGGCGTTGTCGACCCTGGTGGGCGCGGTGCTCACGCTCTGGGCCGGGCAATTCGACCTGCCGTTGGTGCATATCATTACCGCGCTCGCCACCGGCACGTTCATCTTCATATCGACAACGGGCCTGATTCCGTCGCTTCATCTGCGCGAGCATCCGCGGCTCCTCTACGTGCTCATCGTTGGTGTCCTCCTGTTCTTTCTGTCGCTGCAACTCGTTCATCACCTGGGATTGCAGTAATTCGCCGCATCGCCGCGCATATCATCGAGGTCAGAGCGCGGAGACGCCTGACGTTGCCGTCGTGCCACAAGAATGTCCGGGCAGGCGGAGCCCCCACCGATGGCCGGCGACAAAATATTCCCACAACGCCGCTCACTCGCGCTATGATAGAGTCAGCTTCTTGGGGGTGCTGAAACGTGCAGTGGAAAACGTGGGTAGCGGTGGCGGTGACCTTGCTCTTTTGGTCGTCCGCTTTTGCCGGAATTCGAGCCGGCTTGATGGGCGGGTATTCGCCGGGACATCTGGTGTTGCTGAGATTTCTGAGCGCGTCGATGGTGTTTGTGCTGTACGCGCTCGTGCGTCGCATGCGGTGGCCGACGCTGCGCGATTGGCCGAGAATCATCGCGATGGGGTTGTGCGGTATCACGGTGTACCACATCGCCCTCACGTTTGGTGAATTGACGGTTCCCGCGGGGACAGCCAGCCTGTTGATTGCCGCGGCGCCGGCCATCACTGCGTTGATTGCCAGCGTGGTGTTGGGCGAACGGCTGTCAAGACTGGGCTGGCTCGGCATGCTGCTCGGATTTGCGGGGATTGCGCTCATCACCTTCGGGCAGGGGGGAGAGCAAGGATTCACGCGCGGCGCGCTACTGATTTTGCTGTCCGCGCTGTTCACATCGATTTTTTTCGTATTTCAGAAGCCGCTGTTCGCGCGCTATTCCGCCATCGACCTCACGGCCTACTTCACCTGGGTGGGGACTGTTCCAATGCTCGTGTTTCTCCCCGGGTTCTGGCATGATCTCATTCACGCCACGGCGACCGCCACCTGGTCGGGCGTTTACATAGGGGTGTTCCCGGCTGCGGTTGCCTACGTGGCCTGGGCGGTGGCGTTGTCCGGCGGACGCGCTGCGGGGGTCGCCAGTGCCCTGTACATCAATCCGATTCTCGCCATCTTTATCAGTTGGTTGTGGCTCGGCGAAGTGCCCACCTGGATGTCGCTCGTTGGCGGCGCGGTGGCCATCGCGGGCGTTGTGTTGGTCAATGTGCGCGGTAAACCGTCTGCCGCAGAGGCTGCGGGCGCCCGATTGCCGTCGAACGCGGCATCGGCGGGGACGGAACGGTGTCCAGAGGCGAGGGAGGATTTGTGATGGAGAAGTACACGTCCGAGCAGGTGAGAGAGGCGTTGTCCACCGTACCGGACTGGAAACTGGAGGAGAAAATGATTGTGCGGCGATTTCGCTTTCCCTCTTTCCGTCAGGCAATGGCCTTCGCCAACGGGGTTGCGGAGATGGCCGAAGCCATGCAGCACCATCCGTTCATCGCCATCGATTACAAAGTGGTCACGCTTCGCTACACCAGTTGGCACGCCGGGGGACTGACCGCGGCCGACTTTACGGCGGCAAACCGGTGCGACGCCCTATTCAACCAACTGAGCGCCGCGGACGAAACGCTCTGAGCGGCGAGGACGGCACGCCGGGCGGCTCCGTACCGCCCGCGGTCGCGCAATCATCCCACAGCGGAGGAGAAGGCCTCCGCATGGCCGAACCACCAAAGCGCGCAACAAACCGCCAGACATCCGCCCACCACCGACCATTCCCGCCGAGTCCAGCGGGCCTTCGGAGGTCTCGTCCGAATGGGGTTGTCATCCCGGTATCCCCGCGCCTCCAGCGCGGTCGCCAGCGTATCTCCCAGATGCAGGATGGACAAAATCAGCGGAATCGCCACCGCCGGAACATCCCGCATCCGCATCCGTCCCGGACGTGTCGCAGACTTTCCGCGGGCCTGCACCATCTTCGCAAATCTTCGCCACTGCTCCCACATCAACGGAATGAACCGCAGCGTCAGTGCAGCACCGAGCAGCAGTGATTCCACCAGCGGCGGCCGCCGCTTCCAAATCCACAGCCGCTCCAATCCGCGCTTTACATCCAGTGCGGATGAGGTTTGGGCGAGCGGGATGCCGAGTGCGACCACCGGCAACACCGGTGCCAAAGACAGCGCCGTGCGCCATCCGTTGGCAGCGGAATAACCGAGGTGGAGTGCGTTGCCGCCGGTCCAGCGCAAACCACTCAGGATGACGGTCAAACCGAGCAGCACCAGAACCGGCCGCAGAATCCCGAAGTGTCGCCCTGGAACCCGCGCTCGCCACAAAATCCCGAGCGTGATCACATAACCCGCCACCAGGCCGGCAACGGTGTGCAGTGTCAGAAGGGTCATCGACAGCACCAGGTAGCTCAACCACTTGGCCCGCATGTCCAACGCTGTCAACCACGCCGCCGCCCGAGATTCCTGCGAGGGAATATTTTCGGCGGCCGGCGGGATGGGCGCCGGAAGGTGAGTGGCGACGTCAGCCGTGGGACGGCTTGCAGCGGCCGGCGGCTGCGTGGCGGGGGAGCGCGCCTGGTTTCGCGCGCGCATCAATTCTGCCGCAACGGCCCTGGGGGTCAAGGGCGTGCTACCCAGGGTGATACCCCGTGCCTGCAGGGCCTGCGCCACCGTCAACGCCGTCGGCAATCCGACCTCGGCCAACTCGAGTACCTCCGGCCGTTCCACCAGTGTTTCCGGCGTTCCGGCGAAGATGAGGCGTCCTTCATACAGCACCAACACCCAATCTGCCAACGGCAGCAGCGGATTCAGGTCGTGTGTGGCAATCACAGCGCCCCCATCGGCGCGGCCTCGGCGTCGTTCTGCGAGAACCTGCAGCAGGTGGGCGGACGCGCGCGGATCGATCCCGGCGGTCGGCTCATCCAAAAGCAGCCATCGGGGCTCTGGCGCCCACGTGCAAGCCAGGGCCACCCTCCGCTTCTGTCCACCACTGAGGGTGAGCGGGAAGCGATGGAGCATCTCGTCCGGCAGGTCGACCGCCGCCAGGCTGTTCCGGATGGCAGCGCTCGCGGCTGTGTCGGGCAGGTGGTACGGGCGGAGCGAGTACCGCAGCTCCTTTTCAACCGTGGCGCAGAACAGCTGATCCTCCGGATGCTGAAAGACCATGCCGAGCTGCAGCAGCGCGGCTTTGTTCGGGGATCGTCCATTCCAGAGCGGCGTTCCATCGACCTCGATGCGTCCCGACGCGACGGGCAGCAGACCGGCCAGCGTCTGAAGAAGAGTGGATTTTCCGCTGCCCGGCGCGCCGATGACGAGAGTGATGGCTCCTGTCGGAAAATCGACGGTGATATCGGTGAGGATACGCTGCCCCCCATCCGCATCGACGCACAGGTTCACCAGGGAAATACTCATGCGTTGGCCACCGCCTCCGCCAGTTCTTCCGCAGTCAGGGGGAGGGGGTCCAACGGCAGTCCGGCATCCTGCAGATGATGGGCGGTCTGAACGATGAACGGCGGGATGAGGCCCAACCGTTCACAGGGACTTTGGGCTTTTGAGTCTTCGGGGACTTCCGTCTGCCGGCGGAAAAATGCCCGCACCTCGCCGTGGTACGCCACCCGTCCCGTGGCCAGGGCGAGCACCGCATCGGCGGGAATCAGCTCTTCGAGAAACTGCGTGACCCAGATAATGGTGACGCCGCTTCGGCGAAGGGCGTCCGCCAACTGCAACAGGTGTTCGCGCAGGCGCGGGCTCTGCATCGCCGTCACTTCATCGAACACCACGGCAGCGGGCTCCATGGCGAGCGTCGAAGCCACGCACAAGAGCTGTTTCTGGCCGCCTGACAACACCTCCACCGGGGTATGCAGCGGTACGTCCAGGCCCACGCGCCGCAGCGCCGCCTGTGCGCGGCGCGGGAAGTCCGACCACGGTACGCCGATGTTTTCCAGACCAAACGCGATGTCTTCGCAGACCGTCTGGCCCACCAACTGGGCATTGGGATCTTGAAAGACCATGCCCACGCGGCGAGGGGCAATCCGCAACTGGCCGCGCGAGAGCGGGCAGAGCCCCGCCAGCACCCGCGCCAGGGTCGACTTGCCGCTGCCGTTCTGTCCCACCACGGCCAGCCATTGACCGCGCGGCACGGTGAGGTCCACATCGCGCAGTGCGTACACCAGTTGTTCGCCCTGACGATACGCGACCGTCAGTTGTTTTCCCTCCATATGAATATCCATGCATCCTCCCGGCCATCTTTGCAAACGCGTCACGGTATGCTATCTTCGAAATTGTTAACCAGAATTCAATTACAAGTTAACAAAAAGAGAGGCGAATACGCAATGAAATTCACGCGAGGCATCGTGTTCAGTGCACTCTTTGCCGCCCTGTTGGCGGTCTTTAGTCTCATTCAAATTCCCGTTCCCGGCAGTCCGGTGCCCGTGGTGCTCGAGAACATTGTACCCATGTTGGCCGGCGCCCTGCTCGGCCCCGGCTATGGCTTTCTCAGCATCGTCCTGGTCATCGTTCTGACCCTGCTCGGCGTTCCCATGATTGACGGGCAAGGCGGCGTCGGTCACTTGTTCGGGCCGACCGGCGGCTACATCTGGGCCTGGCCGTTCAATGCGTTGTTGACGGGGTGGGTGCTCAAGGCGGTGAAGACGGAGCGGATGGTGCTGCGCTCGGTACTCACCTTCGTGGTGATTGAGGTGTTTGGCGGGCTCGCCTGTTATCTCCTCGGCGTTCCCTGGTTGGCAGCGAAGACGCATATGAGCCTTGGCAAAGCCATGGTGCTGGGCTGCTATCCCTACCTGTTTGGCGATACCCTGAAGGCGTTGGTCGCCACCATCATCACCGTGGCCGTGCGTCGGGTCTATCCGGAAGGCGTCGTAGCGCCGGCCCGCCAGCGTATTGTCGCGCTGGACAAGGGGTCCGAGGCCACGTCCTGACGCATAAGCGCGCCGGGTTTCGGAGACATTGATTGTCGAACTCGGATTTTTCCAGGGAGGTCGACAACGTGAAACCTGTCGCTGTGGAGCGCGGACTGGAACCGGTGAGACAATACCTGCAACAGCAGGGATGCCATGTGGTGGATGTGGTCAACGACGGCAGCGCCGTCGCGCAACAGGCCGCTTGCATGTGCATAACGGGGGGAGACAAAGACGTCATGGGCATGGAGGACGTCATCGCCGACATCCCCGTGGTGAACTGCGACGGCCTGTCTCCGGAGCAAGTGTATCAACGGGTGAAGAACTACATTCAGTGACCGCAGGCGGACGTCGGCACCACCTGGCGGTCCCGACATGAGCCGGTGGACGAGCGGATCCACCGGTTCTTTTCGTGAGAGCGCGGCCGGCCACGACGGGACGATGCGGTGCAATTCGGCGACCGGACGAAAGGGAAATGACGTCATTCCGCAACCGGTCGTGGTACACTGAGGGCAGAGCCATCACGGAAGGAGTCCGAGCCGTGAAAATTGTCTGCTTCGGCGATAGCGTGACTCGTGGGGTATCCTGTGCCAACGGACGGCTGCGCATCCTGCGCAACCACTATCCGGCGCAATTGCAGGCTCTGCTCGGTGAGCGGGCAACCGTCGTCAACGCGGGAGTGTTCAATGACAATTCCCGCAAGATGGCGGCGCGCATGGAGGCGGATGTGCTGTCGCATCAGCCCGACTGCGTGGTCATCGGCGTGGGCGGCAACGACTGTGATTTTCGCTGGGCGGAAGTCGCCGAACGCCCCGACGCCGACCATGAACCCGTCGTGCCGTTGGCCGAATACCTGAAACACCTGACGAACATGCTCACCACCTTGCGCACTCGCGGAATCGTCCCGCTGTTGCTCAACCTCATTCCCCTGCAACCCGTTCGTTACTACCACACCATCTCCGAGAAGCACGGGACTGCCATCGCGCATTGGATTGCGCGGTGCGGCGGAATTCACTATTGGCACAGTCAATACAACCGAGCACTGCAGGAACTGGCTGAAGCACTGGAGGTTCGCTGGGTCAATGTCCGATCCGCGTTCAAGCGCAGCGGGCCGCTGGACGAACTGCTCAGTGACGACGGTATTCATCCCACCGAGATCGGCTACACCGTGCTCAGTCGCGCAGTGCACGCCGCGCTGCAACAGTTGTCCCAAGCGCCCGGCGCACTGTCTAGGGCACACTGAAGCAAAGGAGTGACTTGCATGCAGCAGGCCATCGCCCTGGTCCATCAGGGACTCACCCTGCGTGGAATGGAACACATTCCGGACGGCGCGTCAACACCGGTCCCGGCGGCCATTCTGTTTCACGGGTTCACCGGCACCAAACTGGAACCGCACCGTATGTTTCTGAAGATTTCGCGGGCTCTGGAGCAGCGGGGCATTGCGAGTTTTCGCTTTGATTTCTCAGGGAGCGGGGAGAGCGATGGCGACTTCGAGCAGATGACGCTCTCGGGCGAAGTCGCCGAAGCGAACGCCATTCTGGATTACGTGCTCGCCCATCCGCAGGTCAACCCGCGCTCGGTCAGCCTGATTGGCCTCAGCATGGGTGGGCTGGTCGCCACCCTCGTCTCCGCCCGCCGTCCGCAGGACATCGCCCGCTTGGTGTTGTTGGCACCCGCTGGCAGCATGCCGGAGTTCGTCCGCCAAATGGCTGCTTCTCCGGGGGTGGATGTCTCGCGCGGTGTATTTGATCACGGCGGGAACCTCGTGGGTCTCGCGTTTGCCGAGGACATCATGACGGTGGAACCGTTTGAGCAGGCCAAAGGCTACCCGGGGCCGGTGCTGTTGGTGCACGGCACCGCCGATGAAACGATTCCCTGTACGGTCTCCGGGCGATACCGCGCGGAGGTGTACGGGGATCAGGCGGAACTGCACCTCATTGACGGGGCGGATCACACGTTCAACCGGTACGAGTGGGAGCAGGAACTGATTCAGGCGGTGACGTCATTTCTGGCGCGGGCGTGAGGCCGGCACCCGTATGGCACCGGCCACACCATCTGGTTGCTCGGTTGGTGGTCAGGGTACGTCTTGGTGCACCGCGCGCCCGGACAAAAGCTGTAGTGTGTGCGGCAGCACGGGCAGCACCACCTCAAGGCATTCCTTGACTGCCTTCGGACTGCCGGGCAGATTGACAATCAGCGTGTGATTTCGGATACCGGCCACCTGTCTCGACAGCATCGCGTGCGGGGTGTGTTGAAGGCTGGCCGAGCGCATCGCTTCGGCCATTCCGGGCAGCACCTGTTCCACAACATCGAGGGTGGCTTCCGGCGTGACGTCTCGCGGACCGATGCCGGTGCCCCCGGTGGTGAAGACGGCGGCGACGTTCGGGTTGGTGCACAGCCGCCGCAGCGCTGCAGCGATGACCAGCCGTTCGTCGGGGACCACGAGCCGCGGCGCCACCTCAAAGCCGGCTTCGCGGAGCCTGGCTTCGAGGACGTCTCCGCTTTCGTCCACGCGTCGGGTGCCGAGGTGTGCACTGTCGCTGATGGTGATGACTGTGACTGCGCCGGGGCGATGGGTGGATGCGCTGGATGTCATGTCTGTCTCTCTCCTTCTCATTCGTCGGTGAGGGCCGCGCACGCTCACTCCTCCAATTGGGCGAGGACCTGCAGGAATTTCCTGTACACCGACTTGGTGGTCATGACTTCGCGATATGCTTGAAGCGCCGCCCGTTGGTAGTGCGCCGCTTCTCCTGTGTATTGCATGCGGCGATATAAAATGGCGAGCAACTCGGCCGCGATGGCCCGCTCCAGGTTTCTTGATGTGTTCAAGGTGCCTTCATACGCCTTCTGCGCGTACTGCAACTGCACCTCCGGGTCCTCCTCGTGCACGGCCACCATCAGGCGCGTCTGCGCGACCACCTGGGCGTCGTTGGTGCGCTCCGCTGCGGTCATGGCGCGGTGCGCGTCCTGCCGGGCCAATGCCATGTTTCCATCCTGAATGTGCAGTTCGTGCCGCGCGATGTTGAGCGCGCAGTCGTTGCGCTCGTCGTACGCGAGTTCCAGGGATTGCTCGGTGCGCTGGACCCAAATCTGCGCCTCGTCGTGATCCTTCAGTCGTGCGTGGAGGATGGCCAATGTCGCCTCGATGCGTCCTTTGTCCACATCCGACATTCCCCACTTTTCCGCCATCTCATAGCACCGAAGCAATGTGTCCCGCGCATCGGACAACTGGTCGACCCGGACTTGAATGGTGCCGAGCAGCCCCAACGCCTTTGCGTAGCGCGGAAAATCGAGAATGCGATGGAAGATGTCCATGGCCATCTTCGCGTAGTACATCGCCAGTCCCTGCTCGTGCGTTTCGGTATACAGATAGCCCAGGTTGTACATCAATCGTCCGCGAACCTCGTCGGACAACGCGTCCGACTGACGTTCTGCGCTGCGCAGAAAGGTTTCCGCCTCCGCGTACGCTCCCAGATGCAGATGGCAGCTGCCGAGGAGGTAGCAGGCTTCCGCGTGGAGGGCGGGGATGTTCGCGAGGTGGGCGTGAATGAGGCCCGCCAACTCCAAGACTATTTCGAATTGATGATTCATATAGTAGTGGTAACAGAGGTGAATTGCCACCTGGCCGTGAATCTTCTGCCACCGTGCGCGGCGCGTCCGCAGCATTTCGAGCAGAATCGCGTGGTTGCTGGCGGATAGATCGGCCACCGTGGGTTGGCCTGACTCCAGTAACGGGACATATTCCGCCAGCACGGGTTCATCGAGACGCTCTGCCAACTTCGCCAGCACGTCGGCCGGAGGAAGTTGTTTGCCGCTTTCTATCAGGCTGATCATGGATTGGCTGCCGAGTCCGTGACCCACTTCGCTCTGGGACAGGTGCTTCCGCATGCGGGCCGCGCGAACGCGGTAGCCGATGATGAGTGCAAACAACTCGCGCTCCGTCTCAAACGCCATGGATGGTGTCGCCTCCAGTTCACGATGTTGAAAGGATGGTCGTCATGCTGCAACGGATCAAACACATCGTCGGCGTCTGCGCGTGTCTCGCTCTGTTGTCCACTCCGCTGGTGATAACGGGGAACTTTTCTTTCGGGCCGCTTCCGCCAACTCCGATGACGGTCCATCAAACGGTGTGAGCAAGCCATCGCGCTGACTGCACCTCCGCGCCGCTGGGGGTGCAGTTGATTTGTACGGGCGTCCGGGGCTGTGGGGGAACCCGTGCAAAGGGTAGACCCTGCAGCCGGTGAGTCGTCCACGTTTGGGGATCCATTCTCGGTGCATGCATCGGTTCCTGCCGACCGCCGTCAATCGACAGAAGGATCGTTGCTTCGACAGGCCGATGGCCCGATTTTTTCATCATATTCTCATCTGCCGCCGTAGGACTTTGGTTGTCCAGCGTGGAATTTGTTTGTATCCGATTCGACATCATCCGCGCATGTGGACATCACCTGGAGGAAGCAGATGAAGCATTGGACGACGCGAGTGGCATTGGCCGTGGGGCTGGTTGGCGCATGGAGTGTGGCGGGCGAGTTCGGGATGGCAACGTCCGCCCTGGCCGCCACGTCGACCATGAGGTCGGGCCCGGTTTATATCAACGGACATATGTGGAAAAATGTTCCTTACGTGGTGGCGAACAACACCACCTTCTTTGGCATTTGGTATCTTCAGCAGCTTCTTTCATCCTATGGCATTGCGTCTCAATGGGATGGCCGAACCCTGTCTATCCAAGGGGTGCCTCGCATTCAAGGCACCGCAACGTATACCGTTGGGGGACAGCAAAAGAGCAGTTCCATCTTGACCTGGAATGGGGCGACCTATGTCGACGTCTCGACCCTGGCCGCAGCGGGCAGCGGCCAGCTGCAGTACAGCTCGAGCACAAACACGCTGGCCGTGAATTGGCCGACTTCGCAGAACGACGTTGCACCCGTGGTGCGCATTTCTCCATCAGGGAACGCGTCGAGTGCGTCGGCGCCTCGACTCAGCACGACGCGTCCGGCATCCAGCGCCGTATCGATGTCAACAGGCTATGTTCGGGAGGCCGGCACCCTCTGGAAGTCGGTGCCGATTCTGCGCCGAGACGGCACCACGTTTTTCGGTGTCTGGTATCTCCAGCAATTTTTATCGCAGCACGGCATTCAAGCTTCGTGGAACGGAGTCTCCTTGAGCATTCAACAATTCCCCCAGATTGTGAGCGGCGCGAAACTGACGCTGGCCGGTCGCGCGGCAAGCACGTCGCTGATTCAGTGGGCGAACGCATGGTATGCGCCGGTGTCCGCGTTGCAGGCGGCGGGGATGACCGTTGTCACCAACGGCACCCAGAGTGTGACGGCGACGCTGCCCACGCCCACCGCATCCACCGTTCAAGGGGAGATTTTGGATGCGAACAATCAGCCCGTCGCGGGGAAGGTCGCCATCGAGGACGCCCTGGGCCTGGTGCACGTGGTGGATACGGACGCCAGCGGCCAGTTTGTGACCCAACTGTCGGGTGGAGGGTATCTGATTGGCGCTGAAACAGCCAACGATGGCTGGGTCAGTCAGGCGCTGGCGCTCGCCGGTGGGAGTCCGCTGACCGCCACCACCGTGCAGCGGATGAGTCAAATTCAGGGGACGCTCCAGTTCTCGGGAACGCCGTACGGCATTTCCCAGGTGTCGGTGCGCAACGTGATCACCCACGCCCACTATTACGCCACGCCGACCGCCAATCATACGTTTCAACTGACGGTGCCTGCGGGGGCGTACGAAGTCTATGCGGTCGTGCCGAGCGGCAGTCAGGACGTTCTGTACTTGCTGCAGCCGTTCGTGACCACGGGCGACATAACGCAGCTCAGCGTGTCCGTTCCGGCACTGCCGAAGGCCAAGTCCGTGCAGACCGCGCACGCTGTGGTGTCCGCAGCGGATAGTGAGGTGACGGCAGGAGATCTGCAATCCGTCGCCAACCTGTTCGAGCACATCTATCCGTTGGATGTAAACCGGACCGGATTGGCACCCAGCCAAAAGATGAACATCGTCCTGTACGGGACGGCGGACGACTATAAGCAGCACTTTATTCAGGAAGGTTACTCGTCCGACGAAGCGCAACAAATCGCCGATCAATCCATCGCGACAGAGGAAGGCACCAACACCATCAGCGTGCTCCTGCCGTCGTACGATTTGACGGATGGGCTCAACATCCTCGCGCACGAGTTCACGCACGCCCTCATTGCGACAGTGTCCAACCAGATTCAAAGCTGGGCGAACGAAGGCGTTGCGTGGACCGACGGGATCGCCGGCGAGTTGGATGGCAGTCCCGACGAGGTGCTCCAACAAGGTTTGCAATGGTACGAGTGGGTGGACATCGTGGCCCACCAGCAGCAGGGGGATTTGCTGCCGCTCGGCGGGGCCGATCCGCTCAGTGGCGACTACAATGTGGAAGACCAAGACTATTTCGCTGTGCAGCAGCTGATTGATCAGTTTGGCATGGACAAGTTCATGCAGTACGTGAAGGCCATCGACACGAATCCCAACGCGTTTGCCCAGACCTTTGGGGAAACGTTTGATCAATTCTCTCAGTCGGTGACGGCCAAACTGCAGGCGTTGGCGAGTCAAGCCAACACCACATTCTCCATGCGGATTCGGGTGCTGCCGAATGGGCCCAGTCAGATTTACGTGATCAATCCGTTCGGCAAAACGGTGACCATCACGGGATTGAAGCCGGGTCAGTCGTATACGCTCCAATGCCACAGCGATGGCACTGTCACCGCTCCGACCGGATTGTCCGTGGCTCCGGGAACGAGTCTGCCCATTGTCTACGGTGGCGATTGGTACGTGGGGGCCGGCATGGGTGGCTCCCTGCCGCGCCAGGAGTTTGAAGTGGCGTATGAATACGGTCGGCCGTTTTTGGTACAGGCACTGTTGTACGGATCTGACGGGAGTTTGGAACACGCGTATCCGGCCACGGCCGTGCCGGACGGGGTGCAGCTGACCGGGCTCACCGGCTGACGCAGGGCCAGATGGTTGGCAAGTATTCAGTGTGGGATTGTATAGGATCCTAAGCTTTGCACGTCTGTTCGTCGGCAGGCGTTTCCATTTGGGGGGATGGCATGGTGCGAACGTACAACGCGGAAGAACAATACCAACAGTGGCTGGCGTGGCCGGATCATCCGGCGTCGCTGAAAGAACAGTTGGAAGGGCTTCGAGAGCAGCCGGATACCCTGTTCGACAGCTTTTACCGCAGTCTCAGCTTTGGAACAGGTGGGATGCGAGGGGTGCTCGGACCGGGGACCAACCGCATGAACATTTACACCGTGCGTCGGGCCACCTACGGGTTCGCGCAATACCTCCGCGCCACGAGCGAAGGCGAGCCATCGGTGGTCATTGGCTACGACGGGCGACGGCAATCGGCGGAGTTTGCGCTGGAAGCCGGATTGGTGATGGCAGCGGCGGGGGTGACGGCGTTTGTGTTTCAGGAACTCTGTCCAACGCCGGAATTGTCCTTCGCCGTTCGGGAATTCGGTGCCAGCGGCGGGATTATGATCACCGCCAGCCACAACCCACCGGAGTACAACGGGTATAAGGTGTACAACAAGACGGGGGGACAGATTCTGGACGACGAGGCCTCGGCCATCACGGCGCAGATTGAGCAGGTGGAGGACTGGTTCTCCATTCCTCGCATGCACCGTGAAGAGGCGGAAGCCGCCGGCCTGCTCCGCTGGGTTTCGGAGTCGTTGGAGCATCGGTACGTTGAGCGCGTGGTGCAGGCGTTGCAACGCCCAACCGTGTCGGCGGATGCCCGTCGCAACCTCCGCATTGTCTATTCCGCGCTGCACGGTACGGGCAATCGCCCCGTTCTGGCCGTGCTCGAAGCGGCCGGCTACACGCAGGTGCACACGGTGCAGAGTCAGGCGGAGCCGCATCCGGAGTTTCCCACGGTGGCCAGTCCCAATCCGGAAGAACCGGAAGCGTTCAGCCAATCCCTCACGGTTGCGCAGCAATGGGCGGCGGATGTGGTGTTTGCGACGGATCCGGACGCGGACAGGGTCGGAGTGGCCGTTCGCAAGGCCGACGGCGAGTACACGCTGCTCACCGGCAACCAGACGGGAGCCCTGTTGGTCGATTTCTGGCTGGAACAGCTGGCGGCGGAGAGGCGTCTTCCGCATCGAGGCGTCGTCTTCAAAACGATTGTTACGTCCGAATTCGGAGCGCAGTTGGCGCGTCGCCACAGGGTGGACGTGGAAGATACCCTGACTGGATTCAAATACATTGGCGCGAAGGCGTCCGAATATGAGCGGACCGGGGAAAAAACGTTTCTGTTCGGGTACGAAGAGAGTTATGGATATTTGGCGGCGCCTCTCGTCCGCGACAAGGACGCCGTGCAGATCTGCCTTCTGTTGGCGGAAATGGCCGCGTTCTACAAGGAACGGGGACAAAATCTGTTGGACGTGTTGGAACAACGCTACAAAACCGTCGGGTTCTTCGCAGAGCGTCTGTTCAGCAAGACGCTGCCCGGAGCGGACGGTATGTCGCGCATGGCCGCGCTGATGCAACAACTTCGCGCCGACGGAATTCGGGTGGATGGACTGCAGCTCGCCGCCGTGGAGGATTATTGGCTGCGGGAAAAGCGGTGGGTGAACGTGGCGGCGTCCTCATCGGAACCGCTGTCCCTGCCGAAAGCCGATGTTCTCAAGTTCATCTTCACCAACGGCAGTTGGTTGGCCGTGCGCCCCTCGGGCACCGAGCCGAAAATGAAAGTGTACGTGGGCGCGCGCGGAGAAACCCGCGCGGACTGTGACGATGTGCTGCATCGCCTGAGCACCGCCGCAAACGCCATTTTGAGCAGCTAGCATCAGGGTTGCGCACGCAGGCGTCAGGGGGAGGCTCTCTCCTTGACGCCGAATGGTCGGCGGTGATGACTTGTGATAATCCGGGATGGAGCTTTGCCCTGTGAGAGCCGCCGGGCATGCTGAAATCGTACTGTGCATGGATAACACAAAAACACCCCGGAAAACCGGGGTGTTGCTTGTATTGTTCGTCGGATGCGTTACAGACGGGTAACGTTTGCCGCCTGCGGACCGCGTTGACCTTCGACAATGTCGAATTCAACACGTTGACCTTCTTCCAGAGTACGGAAACCTTCGCCGTTGATGGCGGTGTAGTGGACAAACACGTCGTTACCACCTTCAACCTGAATGAACCCATAGCCCTTCTCCGCGTTGAACCACTTAACTGTACCTTGCATTAAAATTGCCTCCTACTGCAAGTACCATGTACCGGCACTACCATTGTACCATTCCGTACTCTTGCCAAGTTCATTGTACTCGTAGAAAATTTTTTTACTACGATGTTACTGTAACATCTTCGCCATTGCAAAGTCAATACCATTTTGAAAAATTTACACGTTGACCGGTGGTGCGTTTCAATCGTATGCAAATCCGGCTACACTACTTGTATCACGACGAGGCGTCGGATGGGGGGAATTCACCGTGGCCCGCCGGGCGGATAAATGGTTTCATTTAAATATTTCCGTCATTGGCCTTACACTCACACTCCTTGCGTCGGCCACGCTCTGGTATGAACACAATCCGCAGCAGATGCACCGGGTCTTGCGGGCCCTCATGCAACTCTCGCGGAATCCTGTCCAGCCGACGGAAAATCGCGTGTCTGGCACACCGGCACCACCTGTTTCCAATCACACCACTGAACTTCCAACAAATCCGGCAGCTGACAAACCGGCCAAGCCGAGCGGTCCTGTGAACGCGAGCACGGATGTGCAGGTCACCGCCTACGGACACGATGTCCCCACCGCGACCACGGCATTGGTAAAGCAGCTGCTGAATCAGGGACACGTGGTGGACACGGTCACCCGAACCCTGAAGATGGGGACCAACGGCACCGTGCATATTTATCTTGCGCAAACTGCAACGGATTATAAGAACCTGTTGAAATCCCTCGGCGTCTCCGTAACCGATGCCCAGCGCTATTCACAGGATACCGGCGGCTTCACGATGGATAGAGACATCGTCATTCCCATGTATCAAAACACCGGCACGCCGGATCTCGTCAATACTCTGGCCCACGAATTGACCCATGCCGTGCTGAACGCCAACGTGGATCATCTGTCCAGTTGGATGAACGAGGGTTTGGCGGTGTACAACGGAATGCTGGTGCAAAAGCAGCATCAGGATGCGGTGGCTTACGGCGGATACGCCCGGCAAATGGCGGAAAGTGTCATCCAGGCCGCCGATTCAGGGAACTTGCTGCCCTTGGCGGATGACGAGTCGAAGGTTCTGTCCGGCAATACGTCGTACGATTTGGAACTCCAGGATTGGCTGGCTGTCAGTTGGCTGGTCCATACGGACGGGCTGTCTTCCATTGCCGTATTTCTTGGTGAAGTAAAAAATGGTCGTTCGGAAGCGGCGGCGTTTCAGAACGTCTTTCATATCTCTGAGGAAACCCTCAACAGCACGCTTGCCAACCTGCTGAAAGACGCGGCTCGGCAGCCGGACGACGGGGTCAATGTACAACTGACCGTTGACAAACAGTTCCACGGAGATATCCGTGTGTTGCAACACGGCACAAACATTTGGCACGGAACCGACCTGAAACCCGGATTGAACCGTTTTTCCGTGCTGGCCGACGGTCAGTTGACTGGGACCACGGGTGTGGATCAAGCGGTGCAGGACAAAAATCCGGCGGACGATATCACGCTGTACATTGATCTGAATTCAGACACACCGCTTGTGTACCATCAACAAAACGTGAACTACTGCGGATTTGCCATCGATTACCACTACGGGATGTACGGATTTGTGAACGCGTGGGTGACGTACGACAACGGAAAGTCGGAGTACATCGATACACCCTCGCTGTTTGGCGTCACGGTGAATCAGGTGACCGAACGGGCCACGAACAATCCGGTGCTCGCGCTGCTGGGATTGGCGGGCGAATGAAGCGGCCTCCCATCCCAGCACGGATACGGGCCCATCGTTCGCTCAAACGGCGTAGTGGAATGCGGAAGCAGAGGTGGTCTTCGAAGTCGGGGTCATGATGTGGGTGATCTCTGCATCCAATCGCTGGCTGGCTGCAATCACCTGCGGATGCAACAGGTTGCCCTGATGACGGGCCGCCACTTCATACAACATGGCGCGCAGCATTTCGATGCGCGGGTTGGTCGGCGAATTCATGGGAGATCCTCCTTTATTGCCAGCCGAAAACTGCAATCACGGTTGTCGATTCTAACTCGATTTGCGTATGTTTTCAATGAAATTTTTTCGAACATCCGGTCGGTTGGTTTTTGACAGACGAATCGGCTATCTATGCCCGTGTGAGTTGGACGTTTGCCGGTGGATGTATACAATAGGTTGAGATACTCGCCGTGCGAAAGAATCATCGGTTTGGAGGATTTGACGCAGATGGCACTGGGTGCGGAAATGCAGCAGGAAGCGGTGGTCCATGTCCTGGGCGTTCGCTTTCATACCTTGACGAAGCAACAGGCTGTGGAACGGATCTTGTATTGGATAGATCAGAAATCGCGGCGCATGGTCATCACGGCGGGGCCGGAGTTCGTGATGCAGACGCAAAAGGACGAAGCGCTGCGGCGGATTGCGCGCGCCGCCGATTTGGTGACGCCGGACGGCATCGGCGTGGTCTGGGCTGCCAATCGTCGGCGGCGCATGGTCAGTGAGCGCGTCACCGGTGTGGAATTGGTGCAGGAGTTGCTCGAGACCGCGGAACAGCGCCATCAGTCCCTGCGCGTGTATGTGCTCGGAGCATCCGAGACCTCGCTGCAGGCGTGTTTGGCAAATTTCCGGGCAAGCTATCCGGGATGTGAGTTCGCCGGCGAAAACGGGTACTTTCGACCCGAAGACTTGCCTCAGGTCCTCGCTCGGGTGGAGGCGTTCGCGCCGCACGTCTGGCTGGTGGGATTGGGTCAGCCGCGACAGGAAAAACTGATCTACGAGGCACTGGGTGGATTGCCGCCCTGTGTTGCCATCGGTGTGGGTGGCAGCATCGACGTCTGGGGCGGCACCGTGAAGCGGGCGCCGCTGCTGTTTCGCCGGCTCAACCTCGAGTGGCTGTATCGATTGCTGAAGCAACCATCTCGCTGGCGGCGGCAGTTGGCCTTGCCGCGCTTTGCGTGGAAGGTCTTGAGAAATCTGGACGGCGATGACTGACCGGCCAAGATGTTTGTGGTCTGCCGTCTCCCCGCATCGCGCACACTACAGGTACCGGCTGAAGGGCCGGAGTACAGTGGCGGGGAGGAGAATCGGATGGCACGCGGATCGAAAAGCAATGCGCTGCTCATCAGCGGAGCGCACCAAGCGCTGGATGACATGAAGTACGAAATTGCGGCAGAACTTGGATTGGCGGTTCAAAAAGGCAGCGGCGAGGACTACTGGGGACACATCACAACCCGCGAAGCCGGCGCGTGCGGTGGAGAAATTACCAAACGGCTCGTGGCGTTTGCGCAACAGGCGCTCACGAACGGGAACGCGTGAAAAACCCCATATCGCGGTTTTACGGCGGGCACATCCCGCCGTTTTCTACATATTCGGCGGCGGATCGACAACTTCCGCTAGAATTCATTGACGCATGCGGGCCAAATATAATACCATATGCGTGTTTGTTGACCGTATTGCACGGGAGATAAGGAGGGATGGCCCGTGGCGAAGCGCCTGTTTACATCGGAATCCGTGACTGAAGGACACCCGGATAAAATCTGTGACCAAATTTCCGACGCCGTGTTGGACGAGATTCTGTCTAAAGATCCGTACGCGCGCGTAGCCTGCGAAACGTCTGTCACCACAGGACTTGTGTTGGTCTCTGGGGAGATTACCACGTCCTGTTATGTGGATATACCGAAGATTGTCCGCAAGACCATCGCGGAGATTGGTTATACGCGCGCGAAGTTCGGTTTCGACGCCGAAACCTGCGCGGTGCTCACGTCCATCGACGAGCAGTCTCCGGACATTGCACAGGGCGTCAACCAAGCTCTGGAAGCCCGGCAGGGGCAAACCGACGCCGACATCGAGGCCATTGGCGCCGGCGACCAAGGGTTGATGTTCGGGTTTGCCTGCGACGAAACGCCGGAATTGATGCCACTGCCAATTTCCCTGGCGCACAAGTTGTCGCGGCGACTGAGCCAAGTCCGCAAGGACGGCACGCTGCCCTATCTGCGTCCGGACGGCAAGACCCAGGTGACCATTGAATACGACGGGGACAAGCCCGTGCGTGTGGATACCATCGTGATTTCGACTCAGCACGATGAGCAGACGGATCTCGAGACGATTGCGGCGGATATGCACAAGCATGTCATCGGCCCGGTGGTGCCGAGCCATCTGTTGGATGACCGGACGAAGTACTTCATCAATCCGACGGGGCGCTTCGTCATTGGCGGACCGCAGGGAGACGCCGGTCTGACAGGGCGCAAAATCATTGTGGATACCTATGGCGGTTACGCGCGCCACGGCGGCGGTGCTTTTTCCGGGAAAGATCCGACGAAGGTGGATCGCAGCGCGGCATACGCGGCGCGCTACGTGGCGAAAAACGTGGTTGCGGCCGGTTTGGCGCGCAAGTGCGAGCTGCAGGTGGCGTACGCCATCGGCGTGGCGCAGCCCGTGTCCATCTCTGTGGATACGTACGGGACCGGCACGATACCGGAAGAGCAGATTGTGGCTCTGATTCGGAAGCACTTTGACCTGCGTCCGGCGGCCATCATCCGAGATCTGAACCTCCGTCAACCGATTTATCGGCAGACGGCTGCGTACGGTCACTTTGGCCGCACGGATCTGGATGTGCCCTGGGAGCGCACGGACAAGGCGGACGCGCTGCGCAACGACGCCATGAAGCTGTGAGGCATGGATCGCGAGATGCGCCGGGAACAGCGGTCTGGCCGCGTCTCGCCGGTGCGTTTTCCGATGTTGGACGAGCGGGATTGAAAAAATGACGGATGGACCCCCATACCCGGTGGGCACCCTTCGAAGGTATAAGCATCACCCTTACCCCATTGCTGTTGGCGTTGACGAGGAATTCGTCAACGCCGCTTTTTTTGCAGGAATTCCCCCGTTCGACACGAAAATGTTGCAGTAACTGCTCCATCTTCCCTGTCTGCGAGTCCGGAATGACATATGAGAAAGGCGATGAGGCCTCCTGTGAAGGACCGAATTGCTGCCCTGCAGGGCGCCATTCAATCCACGCTGACCGTGATTCAAGAGAGTCGCGACCAAGTCGAAGAGATTGTCCAGAGCGCGATGGACGAAGTGAAACAACTGGAGGCGGAGTACGCGGAGGTCAGCAATGCCTGTATGGAAGCCATTGAACGTGTGGAACTGCTGTCTCAGCTGACCCAACACGCCAGGCAGCGGTTGATGGAAGTCAGCCGGGATATACATACATTCAACGAACAATCGATGAAATCCGCATATGAACGAGCGGAGCATCTGCAGACGGAACTCGCGCGCTGGCGAGAGCGGGAAGCGCAGCTTCGCATTCGGCGGGACAGCATTGCGAGGCGACTCAGGGCGCTGCGCGCGACGGCGCAGCAGGCTGAAGTGCTCTTGGCCAAGTTTGAACATGCTGCGGCCTACCTCGGTACGGAATTTGGCGATCTGGGCAGCGTTTTGGAATCCGCGAACCAGTATCGATTGCTGGGATTACAGATGCTGCAGTTGATGGAGGAGGAGCGAAGACACCTGGCGGCCGAACTGCACGACGGTCCGATGCAGGCGCTGGCCACGCTGGCCATGCGTATTTCGGGGCCTCTGCCCGACGGCGAAGAATCTGTGATGGCGTCCATCAACCAGGTGATTGCATCGCTGCGCCAGGTGGTGTTTGATCTCCGTCCATCCCTGATTGACGACCTGGGGCTTGTGCCGACGTTGAAGCAATACGCGGCACAGTGGTCGAAGCTCACAGGCATTGCGGAGCAGGTGCGGTTGGTGGGGCTGGAGGTGAAACTCTCTCCGACGGAAAAAGTGACCGTGTTCCGCTGTGTCCAGGAACTGCTCAAGAACGTTCGACAACACAGTGGTGCACAGCGCGTCACCCTGGAAGTGGTGTATGGTGAGTCCGTTCTGCAGGTGGTGGTGGCCGATGACGGCAGAGGGTTCCATAAAGTGGACTGGGCGGAATGGTTGGAACAAGGTAAACTTGGAATGACGCTCTGCCGCCAGCGCATGACGGCGCTCGGCGGCGACGTGGAGATTCAGGACAGCGTGCCAGCAGGTGCCCGAGTGGTATTGACCCTGCCCATTCAGAGGAGAAGTGAATCGCAGAAATGACAACCATTCGCGTGGCGATTGCGGATGACCATGATGAATTCCGCGAAACCCTGAAAGAGGTGCTGCAGTTTGAATCGGACATTCAGGTGGTAGCCACGTGGCGCAATGGAGAGGAGACGCTGCGAGGAGCCCTCGAGGTGCGTCCGGATATATTGATGCTCGATATCAACATGCCACAGCTCAACGGCGTTGAGGTGGCTCGCCGGCTGCGCCAAGACGCGCCGGATATCAGAATCATTATGTTGACCATGCATGATGACGAGAATTACGTCCTGGAGACGCTCAAAGGCGGTGCAGCCGGCTATCTGGTCAAGGACGGAGGCGCTGCGGAAGTCGTGCGGGCCGTGCGTGAAGTGGCTGTGGGCCGGGCGATTGTCCACCCCCGCGTCACGCGAACCGTGATTGCGCAGTTTCAGGAGCGGTATCTGGTCAACGACAGTTGGCGCGACGTGCTGACGGAACGGGAAATGGAGATATTGCATCACCTGAAATACGGGGAATCGAACGAACAAATCGCAGAGGCCCTTCATATTACGACAAAAACTGTACGCAACCACGTATCGAGCATATTGAACAAGCTCTCCGTGACCGACCGCACACAGGCGGTCATCATTGCCTTGAAAAACAAGTGGATCACCATGTCCTGACGCGGCGCTCGGCGCCGCGTCTCGAGCTCAGCCCGTCACAGCCCCGGCGGATTCGCCATGCGAGCCGATTGGCCATTCGAGCGACACGCTGCGATGCTACGTCCAATATTCCGACCATATGGGGGCCGCCGCGTTCCGGCGCAGTTCCGCCGCGATTCCCCTGGCATATACTGCAGCAGGGGGTGAGGGCCATGGTGGAGGCTCTGATATTCTGGGTACTGGCCGTCTATGGGGCGCTGACGATGGTGCGGCAATCCGTCCGCAGTCTGCAACGCCGAACCGGGGCAATTCCCCATCCTCTGACCATCATCTTGATTGTGCAGAACATGGAGAACCAGATTGAAGGGACACTTCGCACGCTCATGCTGCGCACCGCGCTCGGACACCGTGAACGTCGAATCCTCGTGTTCGACGTCGCTTCCCAGGACGACACCGGCTGTATCGTGCAGCGCATGACGAACAGCGCAGACTGTGTGGATTACGTTCGCGTGGCGGACGATGTCGAGTTGCTGCGACAGCTTCAGACCTTTTGTCTCCAATCACCGCACGTCGGCTGCATTTACGATCTCCGGGTCACAGGCATGCTGCAGGATGTCACTCGCGATGTCGCCTGGTTGTGTCAGTGAACCGCACATGGAGCCATGTTTCAACTCCCCGGTCCGCGACGCCGGGGATGTTTGCTGTAACATACTGTCGGGTTCTGTCGAACTCATGCCCTTCTAGGACTTTTCGGTAAAAAATTAGGGACGATATTCCTATCTTTCCTCCACGCTCTAGCCATCCAGAACGAGGCCGTTATATAATGAGCCCATCGGGGTGTAACTCCTGTACCATATATCGTAGCTACGGCTTGCATTACAGAATTTTCGGACAAGCTTCGGTTTGCCGTCGAAATTCATGCAGGCAACTCTCCAGACAGAGCACACACCACAGCACTTCAGAATTGGTAGAAAGCAATCCATTTCTGAGGAGGAACCACCGATGCAAAAAGTGAAAGCAGGTCTCGTTTTTGGCGCCATGGTACTGTTCTCTGTCGCTGCACAAGCGGGATGGACGGTAAACCCGCACTAAATCAGGGGGAAAATAGGTCGACGTAATGTCGGCCTATTTCGACATCAACACCTGGAAAATGGGGTGAAGCATTGGCGTTTCAAGTCACCGTTGTGCTGACTGGCCTGCTCGTTGGTTGGATTCGAAAAGGGAGCGTTTGGGACATCACGAACATACGTATTCGACTTCTGTGGTTGTTGCCCATCGCATACCTTCTGCAGCATATATCCATCGCCTATTTGGACGGAGTCTACTATGAGCTCTCGATTGTCTTAAGTTATCTGGCGCTCATGGTATTTTGCGCAGTAAATATTCGAACGCCCGGTATTGCGTGGGGACTCGCCGGAACGGCTTCGAACTTCCTGGCCATGGTGGTCAATGGACTTCGAATGCCAGCGTATGTTCCCGCTGTGGAACACATGGCGCCGTCGTATGTTCCGGCGCTCATGTCTGGACATTATGGAAAAAGCGTTGCCATGTCATCAAAAACGCACCTCAATTTCTTGGGCGACATATTCAGCTTTCAGATCCATCCTGTGAGCTTATTGAGTATTGGCGACATACTGTTCGCTATAGGTTTTGTCATCCTGATCCAACATGCGATGCGATCCGGAAGGAGCGCCAATAATAGTGAAACTCTTACCAGAACCACGTAAATTGATAAGTCTATTGGTCTCCCTTGGGATGTTAATTGCCACCATCACGTGGGGAGCGATGAGCCAACTTGCGCTGGGCATCCCGGATTGGGTCGTTATGTACACGTTGGCAGGGTTACTTGTTCTTGTGGAACGGTTCCACATTCTTGTGTCCATCAATGACAGGATCAGTGTGGAATCGGTGTACCTCGTTGGCTTCTCTTTGGTCTATCCGTCCAACATCATCGTCTGGGCAGGACTGTTGTATGCGGTTGTGTCTTCGATACAGTATCGGTCAAAGTGGTACATTCAGCTGTTCAACGGCGTGAATCTCACTTTATCGGCGCTGTTTGCCACAAAAGTGTTTCATCCTGGAGCGCAATACAGTTTGATGTCCATAAACCAGTGTGTTTTGGGCCTTGCAGCGTTTGCGGTCACTTTCCTGTTGGCCAATTTCGCGATGACTTCGTCCTACATCACCCTGACCTACGGTGTTGGAGCGATTCAGATTGTCCGAGGATTAATCCGGCTGCAATTCTGGGTCGTGATGGGAATCACAGTGCTCATTGGGGTGCTGCTGTCCATCGTTTTGGCGCAGGCGGGACTGTCCGGCGCGGTACTCTTCACTTTCCTCATCTTGCTCGTGTCCTATTCATACCGTGACTATTTCAGGATGGCGACGCACTTTAAGGAGCTGTCCATCAAGGATGAACTCACGGGTCTGTTCAACCATCGCTACATACAGTCTAAGATTGACGATTTAATTGCAACGAAACAGGACTTTGCCGTGATGATGCTCGATGTCGATCACTTCAAGCGCTACAACGAGGTATGGGGGCACGTGCGCGGAGACGAGGCGCTCAAGTCCATCGCGGATGTGCTTCGGGCCAACCGCCTGCCCGACGAGGAGGTTGCTCGCTACAGCGGAGAAGAATTTCTCGTGGTGCTGCCGGGGTATGATTTGGCGCAGGCGAATCTGAAGGCCGAACTGTTGCGCCGGGCCATCGAAGACACCAACTTCCCGGGAGCGGAAAGATTGCCTGGGAAAAAGTTGACGGTCAGCATTGGCGTGGCACAGTATCCGATGCAGGCGGACACAAAGAGTGAACTGCTGATGAAGGTGGATGACGCCTTGTACAAAGGAAAGTTCACCGGCCGGAACAAGGTCTCCCTGTACACATCGGTCCTCGACGACATGCAGCGGGAACTGACAATGGATGATGCGAATCAGGAGATTGTCAAGACCATCAAGGTGTTTTTGGCGATTCTCAACTCGAAGGATCGCTACACGTACGCGCACACCGAGCGCGACGTCATTTACGCGATGGCGTTGGCCAAGCGAATTGGCTTGCCGGAATCCTCCATACGGTATCTGCGCTTCGGCGCCTTCTTGCATGATATCGGTAAAGTGGAGGTACCCACGGAGGTGCTGACCAAGCGCGGCCCGCTGACTCGGGAAGAGTGGCAAATCATGAAGAGCCACGTGGAGCTCGGGGAGAACATCGCGCGGCCGATTCCGAGTCTTGCACCGTGTCTGCCCATCATTCGCCACCATCATGAACGATTCGACGGAACCGGGTATCCGGATGGGCTCAAGGGAGAAGAAATCCCGATTGAGGCGAGAATTCTCACCATTGCGGACAGCTTTGACGCAATGACCACCAGTCGGCCCTATCAGCGCAAGCGAACGATGGAGGAGGCGTTTGCCGAACTTCGCTCTTGCGCAGGTCGGCAGTTCGATCCCGATTTGGTCGAACCATTTATCGAGGTGGTACGCGAGACGGGATTGTTGTCGGCCGACGAGGGAGAGGAGAATCCGGCGTGAGATTCGAGCCTCCGCATGACATCCATATCCGCCGCAGTCATGCACCACCGCCATTCATTTGCGGTGGTGCATGACTTTCATCATGTTCTGTAACTCTTCCGTGAGTTGGAGCGCTTTGTCCACGTCTCCCGCTTGAATCGACAGCTGCAGCCACTCCGCCATCACCTGCACCTGTGCTTCAGGCAGACCGGCTTCGGCCAAAGCTGCTGTGGTCTGCTCGATGGTTCGCAATCCTTCGTCGCTTCTCCCCGCAGCGACGAGGGCGCGCGCGGTCAGGGCTTCCAATTGATGCAGATACCCTCCGGCCCATTCCATCAAGTCGGGGGCGTGGTCCGCAGACGCGTTCATGAATGCGCGACACGCGGACAGCTTTTCCAAGGCTTTTTCCGGTTCCCCACCGTTCAACAGGTGTTGGATTTGTTGGAATTCTGCTCTCACGTACTCGTGCGGCAACACCGTGGCCGCAGCGGACGCAGCCCTCTCCCAGAGGGGGATTCCAGTGTCTGTGTCCGGAGCCAACGTGTCCGCAATGAAAGACTGTTGAATGCAATGGGCGGTCTTCAGCAGCGACGATGCGCGTTCCAGATACGTCTTGGCCCGTCCGTAGTCCTGCACGTCCAGAGCCAGTGTTCCCTCATGTAGCCAGGTGTCTGCAATGGTCTGCAGGCTGCGCAACGGGGCAGCGAACTGGGCTGCAAGCTTGGCCATCTCCGCAGCCCGCTGGATGTCGTGCTGTCTTCGGTGCAGTTGGTGCAGCAAAGTGTACAGTTCCGACTTCTCGGCCGCGGCTTCCATCGCATCCCATATCGCAGACGCTTCCAGTTCCTCTGTCAATTGCAGAGCAGTCCTCCACTCGTGCAGGGCGCCTTCCAGGTTTCCGTGCAAATATTCCACCTGACCGGTCTCCTTGGAAACGTGGTAGAGCAGCTTGGTGTCCTGATGGCGCAACGCCTGCTCACGAAGATCTTCAATCAACGTGGTCGCGTCGAGAAGGCGACCTTGCATCCGACAGGACCTCGCGAGAAACAGGTGATATCGCTGATAGTCCAATCCCGGCGGGGGCGGCGGGCTCACGGCTTTCAAGGTTCGTTCCGCGTCGGCGGGACGGTTTCGCAGCAATTGGTATTCCGCCAAATGGAGGTGGGCAGAGAGATAAAACTGATCCTCCAATTCATCCAGAAAATGCTCCACAGGCATTCCGAGCCGGTTGGCGATGGCCACCAACACCGGATAGGATGGACGGGCCTTGTCCGACTCGATTTGGCTGATCATGCTTGGGGTCACCAAATCCTCGGCCAGGTCGCTCTGCGTCAAACCGCGCATCCGTCGCGCTTCTCGAATTTTTTCACCAATCGAGGGCAATGTCATCACCGCTTTGTTTACGAAAGGTAAGAACCAAAATCAGGTTACTTCTTCTTGATAGTACCATAAAGTGCAGTGGTGAGGATAATGAATTTGAAAAATCGGTCACTTTTTGTCGAATAAAAATTTGCAGTCTCCATTCGTCCATGGAATGCCGAGATCTCCTGTACCTCATCGCCACAGGTGCGGTTTGACATGTTAAGATAGCGTATACATGAATGACTGGTCACACTCGGCACGACGACTTTGGCGAAATAGCGAGGGATATTTATGGCCAATATCGCGTTTGTTACAGACAGCACCGCTTACTTGACACCAGAACAATGTGCGGAAAACAACATCACGGTGGTTCCTCTGTCCGTCATCTTTGACGGTGTGGCGTATCGGGAAGGCGTGGACCTCACCGCAGGAGCCTTCTTTGCCAAGTTGAATGAAGCGGACGCGCTCCCCACCACCTCCCAGCCTCCGGTGGGCGAATTTGTTGCAACGTTTGAGCGGCTGCTGCAGGAACACGACACCGTGATGTGCCTCATGCTGTCCGGCGAACTGAGCGGAACGGTGCAATCCGCCCGCACGGCCGCCAGTATGGTCGATGGGCGCGTGATTGTTGTGGACTCTCGAATCGCCAGCTTCGGCATTGCGGGTCCACTGCTGGACGGTGCCGCTCTCGCGAAGCGGGGCGCCGAGCCGGAGGAGATAGAGGCGCTGTGGCAGCGAGCCATTGCCCGAACGACGTCACGCTTTGTCATTGACACGTTGGAGAACCTGCATAAGGGCGGCCGCATCGGCGGGGCTGCCGCGGTCTTTGGGTCCCTGCTGCAGATTAAGCCCATCCTGACGGTGCGCGACGGCCGCATTGAGTTATTTGACAAGGTGCGCACGCATCGGAGGGCCGTTGAGCGCATGGTGGCTGAGTTTGAGGATGTGGCGAAAACGGGAGAAAAGCTGCGCCTTGGGGTGGTGCATGTGCAGCGGGCCGATGAAGCGCGAGCCCTGCGCGATGAACTCACGGCGAAATATCCGCACGTCCACGCCGACGTGGCTGAACTCGGGCCGGTGATTGGTACGCACACGGGCCCGGGATTGCTGGCATTTGTCTATTACCCCTGGGAGGGACCGTTTGCGTGACGTGCACACCGCCCCTGTTCACCACGCGCTTTCGGGTGAATCGGCTCAGGCAATTGCTGCTTGACGCCGTGTTTCCGGAAGCGCATCCCCTGTGTTTGCTGTGCCAGCGCTCCACCGAGTCCACGGGCTGGGGCCGCTCGCACCAGTCGGTCATGCCGCTGACCCTTTGCATGTTCTGCTGGCAAGACTTGAATGCTTCTTCCGCATCGTACGCCTTCGAATCGTTCACCACAAGGCTGTCGTCAGCGGGCCATGGTCATGGCGAATCTTCTTGGATGCTGCCCGTGTTGGCCGCCCGACCGTACGACGGAAAACTGCAAACGGCAATCCGCCAGTGGAAATACGATGGCGCGATAGAA
The DNA here is from genome assembly GCF_000429525.1 of Alicyclobacillus contaminans DSM 17975. Classification (GTDB taxonomy): domain Bacteria; phylum Bacillota; class Bacilli; order Alicyclobacillales; family Alicyclobacillaceae; genus Alicyclobacillus_A; species Alicyclobacillus_A contaminans. Next base: position 242,024 of record NZ_AUCA01000001.1, read on the forward strand.
TTCACAGCTTGGTTTGCGCAGCAGATGGCTGTGGTATATCGCCGATTCCAGCGCGACATCGAGGAAGGGACCGCGTCAGCCGCAGACTGGGGGCGCCCAGAGTTGCTCGTGCCTGTGCCGCCGGCGCCGGATAGATTTCGTAAGCGAGGCTATGACCATGTTGGGCTCCTGGCGGTCACCCTTGCGCCGAAACTGGCCATGCGCGCCCTTCCCGTGCTGGCGCGTCCGGCGGAGACCGGGCCGGACGCCGCATTCACCCAATCACAGACGGCCAAGAATGTGCGGCAGCGTCGGGACGGACTGAAAGGGGCATTTCGCCTGCGGACCAATGCCCCGGTGATGGGGCGTCACATCCTGTTGGTGGACGACATTGTGACGACCGGATCGACCCTTGAGGCCTGCGCCCTGGCATTGAAGCGCGGCGGCGCCGCGCGTGTGTCAGCGCTGGTGTTGGCACAAGTGCTGTAAAATTCATAGACCGCGGGAATTCCTGCTAGAGGAGGCAGATGTTCTATAGCTATAATGAGGGCAAGAGGAGGTGTGGGTGATGACCATCGCGTACTGTAAACGGTGTGGCCGCATCTTCAACCAGGTCCGCAGAAACATCTGTCCGGCATGTGTGGCGGAAGAGGATAAAATGTTTGAAATTGTGAAGACGTATTTGCGACAAAACAAGGACGCCACTATGATGCAGGTCACAGAAGAGACCGGCGTGCCGACCGAATTCATTGTCGACATGATTCGCGACGGGCGTTTGATTCTGCGCGATAATCCGAACTTGACGTATCCCTGCGAGCGCTGCGGCCAGCCGACGCAGGCCGGGCGGTATTGTGCGGCGTGCACGAAAGAATTGAGCGAATCGCTGTCCGCGGCAAGCGCACAGTTGAAACAGAAACAACACCCGCAGCCTGGCCGCGGATACTATTCGAAGAACTAACTGTGCAACACGGGCTGGGGAGGGTGATTCCAGCGTGACAGGATATCAGACGTATCAGGCAGTGGACAAGCAGCGTCGCGACGCGGTCGTCCGTGAACACCTGGAGTTAGTATACCGGGTGGCGCGCCGGGTGGCGAATGCAACGGCGCTGGACGGTTTGGAAGTCCAGGACCTGGTGCAGGCCGGGGTGCTGGGCCTGTACCGGGCGTTGGACAAGTACGACGAAGCGAGAGGTGTGCCGTTTGCCGCCTACGCCATGCACTTCGTGCGCGGGGCGATGCTGGACGAAGTGCGCAAATCCAGCCACGTACCGAGGGGGCTGCGGCAGAAAGAGAGACAGGTCAAAGCAGCCTGGGAAGCCCTCACCCAACAGCGGATGCGCGAACCCACCGACGCGGAGGTGGCGGAATATCTCGGCATCCCCGAAGTCGAGTATGAGCAATGGCTGCAGGATCTCGGCTGGACCACCCTCTGGTCGGTGGAGGAATTGGAAGCGGCGGGCAGTCTCCACGTGGTGGATGAACACGAGGCCTCCAGTCCCACCGCCGTCATGGACCGGAAGGTGAGCAAAGCCCTGTTGGTGCAAGCGCTGAAGCGCTTGTCGCCAAAGGAACAGCAGGTATTGTACGCCTATTACGAAGAGGAATTGACCCTGAAAGAAATTGCTTACGTGATGAATTTGAGCGAATCGCAGATCTCCCGGATTCACAGCAAGGCCATTCTTCGCCTGCGCGGCATGCTGAATCGAAAAAAAGCCGATTTGGTGCTGTGAATCTGTTTCCATAAGAATTACCGTGAAATCGGATGATAATGAGAGATATTTGGTGTATGAGAGACTTGATGCAGGATTATGGCATGCAACCGTCTGCGGATTCGTGTCGATATTTCATCACAGAGGCAGGATGTCATAAGGTGGTGAACCGCCATGCGGATAGACGATAGCAAAATCGGAGGCTACAGCCACAGCCTGGAATTCACGCTGCGGAGAGTGGCGACGCCTGCAACATCGGCGCAGAACACGGCTGCAGCGGCAGATTCGGAGCGTACGGAATCCCAGAATGGAACCCGAGCGGACAGGATTGAACGGCTGAAACAAGCGTTCGCCTCCGGGCAACCCATAGATGTGCAAAAATTGGCGGATAAGCTGCTGGACAGCGGCGTTCCGCTGCATGCGATCGAAGGAGAACAGTAAGCCGTGCGGCCGCAGGTGAGCGTGTTGTCCGGTGTTCTGGAGCAATTGGTGGCCGCGCACAAACGGCTGCTGGCCGTGTGCCAGCAGCATACCGTTGCGCTCGTGAACCGGGATATTGCGCGGATTCACAGCACCACTCAAAAGATAGAGGTTGAGACGGCGGGCATCCGGGCGCTGGAAGCATCGCGCCAGCAATTGGCCGCGGACGTTGCGCGGGGACTTGGGTTGGATACGGAGAACATCACCTTGTCCCGCCTGCTGCCCCATTTGAATCCCCAGGAGGCCACGCGGCTGCAGCGATCGGCGACACAATTGGGAGCGCTGATGCAGGCGCTGGCGGAAACGAATGAACGGAATCACCGGTTGCTCGAGCAGTCGTTGCAATATCTGACAAAGACGGTGGAGTGGGTTGCCGACAGCCTGGGACAAACACAGTATGGACCGCAGGTGAAACGGGTCGTAGGCGGCTACATGATAGATGTGAAAGCATAGCACGGAAATAGAACTGCGGCGGGATGCCCGTTGTCAGACCCACGATGGGGTAAGGAGGACGCGTCATGCTCGGAACGTTTCTTGGATTGGAAATTGCGAAACAGGGGCTGCAGGCACAGCAGGCAGCCATTGAAATCGCCGGCCACAATATTGATAACGCCAACACGCCCGGATATACGCGGGAGCGTGCAGATTTGGTCGCTTCCCTGCCGCTTGACAACATGCCCGGTCAAGTCGGGACGGGCGTCCGGGTGCAGCAGATTCAACGCTTGCGCGACGACTATTTGGACGGTCAGTACCGAGATCAGAACCAGTTGCTCGGGGAGTGGCAGGCCAAGCAGGACTCCCTGCAAAAGATCAGCGCCATTATCAATGAACCCTCGGACTCCGGTTTGTCCACGGTGATGCAGAATTTTTGGAACGCGTGGGATCAACTTGCCGCCAATTCCAGTGACCTCAGTGCACGTAACTCTCTGGTTCAAAATGCGGTGACTGTCGCACAAACCATCAACCAAACCGCTAATCAACTGTCTGATTTGAACGCGGATCTGACAACCAGTCTCAATGACACGGTGAAACAGGTGAATTCCTATTTGACACAGATTGCGCAGTTGAACAAGGGGATTGATTCCGTCCAGCAGTCGGGAGAACAGCCGAACGATTTGCTAGATCAGCGGGATTACCTGGTGGATCAACTGTCCAGCTTGGTGGATGTGTCTGTGCAGTCGGACAGCACTACTCCGTTCCAACTATCCATCGGTGGCACGGTGGTGCTGAATGACCAGACGGTCATCTCAGATCCGTCCGACCCCACGCAACCGTTGCTGCATACCACCGGCGATGCGGCCAATCCGCTATCCATATCCGTCAATGGTGGACAGATCAAAGGGTTGGTGGATTCACTCTCCAGTCTTCAAGGGTATCAGGCGGACTTGGATACGTTTGCTGGCAGCTTGGCGGATGGCCCCATGACCGTGAGCTTGGCGGGGAGCTGGACGATTTATCCCTCTGCTCCGGATGGCACGGCGGTCCTGCCAGTGGATATTACCATCAATGGGCACGCATACACGGCTGGGACAGCGTTGTCCGATGTGGAATCAGACAACCCAACGTTGAACATCACCACCGATCCTGCTACCGGCGCGGTGACCATTCCTCAGGGCACCCAGGTGACCGTAAATGGACTGAACGCATTGCTCCAAATGGGGTATGACCAAAATGGAGCGCAGGGGGAGGCGCTGTTCACACTGAGTTCCACAGATCCGGCCGCAAGCATCACGGTAAATCCGGACATCTTGAATAATGTTTCAAAACTGGCGGCGTCGTTTTCCACCAATGCTGGGGATGGCACGTTGGCGATGACCGTGAGCAGCGTCAAATCGGCACAGGTTCAATTTTCCGATCCAGCAGATTCAACGGCCCCGATGCCGCTGACGACAGGAACGCTCGACAGCTTTCTCCAAGCTGTGGTGGGACAGCTCGGTATTCAGGGACAACAGGCGAATCAGCAGGTATCCAATCAGCAAGCGCTGGTTCAGCAAATTGATACGCAGCGGCAGTCGGTGGCCGGTGTGTCCATCGATGAAGAGATGTCCAACATCATCCAATACCAACAGGCGTACAACGCGTCGGCCAAAGTGGTTTCCACCATTAACGACTTGCTGAACACACTGATTGAAAATGTGTAATCGATGAAATGATGTAAAAAGGTGGCGATAGGATTGCGGATTACCCAGGGCATGCTGAATCAGCAAATGCTGTATGACCTTGAAAATGGTATGACGCGCATCAGTCAACTGGAGAATCAGGTATCCACCGGGAAGCGGATCAATAGCCCGGCAGACGACCCGATTGGTGCCACCTTCGTGATGCGCTACAACAGTGACATTGCATATTATCAACAATACCAGAGCAACGTCACCGCCGCGCAGGGATGGTTGAATTACACGGATACCACGATGAGTCAGGCGCAACAGGTGGTGATGCGGGCGCGGGATCTGGCGGTTCAGGGCGCGTCTGACACCATGTCGGCTTCGGACCGGCAATCCCTCACGGCCGAAGTGGATCAACTATATCAACAACTTGTGACCATCGGGAATTCGCAGTACAACGGTCAGTACATCTTCAACGGACAGCAGACGAATGTGGCACCGTATTCAATGACCGCTGCGGAAAGCGACACCACGGACACCGGCTCCATCCTGTACGACGTCGGAGATGGCATTCAACTCAATGTGAATACGCCGGGCAACGATTTCTTTGGCGCGCCCGGGGCGGATGACAACGCGTTTTCGTTGCTGAAACAGCTCAGTGACGCTTTGAACGACAATAATGGACAAGCAGTCAGCGATTTGTTGGATAAATTCGATTCCCGGCTGAACCAAATGCAGGCGGCAGAGGCGAGCGTGGGGGCGCGGGTGAACAGAACCCAGTTTCAGCAGACGCGGCTGTCCGACCTGCTCAACAACTACAACACGCTGCTGGCAGGGGTCGATGACACGGACATGGCACAAGCCATTACAAACCTCACCACGGCCCAGTCGGTTCAACAGGCGGCATTGCAGGTGGGGGCCCGTATCATCACGCCCACATTGGTCGACTTCCTGAAGTGATGTGGCTCGGCGTCCCTGCCTACTGGGGTGAGGGAAGCATGAAGTGAGGGAGTGCGCATGACACCTCAAATTCAGATTCATCAAGTGCTGGGGCAAATCGGGATTTGCTACGAGCCGCCGGTATGGACAATTCACTCTGCCCCGGCTGATTTGGACATTCAAAGCCCTGCGGCGGTATTGGAGATTCATACGATTCCGGGTCAATTGGAAATTGACCAAACGCAGGCGTTCGCGGATGAGGGGTTGCGGACGCCGCTTGCATTTTTACAGTATGAGGCGTCACGGGCACGTCAGGCGGCTGCACAGGGCGTGGCGGAAACGGCCGATTGGGGACAGCGATTCATGCATATTGAAAAGGGGGATCCGCTGCCGCAATATGTCATGCGTTATCGGGAACGTCAGCCGGAGTTTTTGCCCACGCTGATGCCTCGTCCGTTTTCTGTAAAAATTCATTATCAGCCAGGTCACGTGGAGATTCATGCCGAGGTCCAACCTGTACAGATTTCTGTCAGGCCGCAGAAGCCGCAAATAGATTTTCAACCGGGCCAAGTACACATCGATTTGGCACAGCCACCGCAGTTGCAAATCATGACACCACCTGTCGGTCAATTATTGGATGAGCGTGTTTGAATGACAGGTAAAAATTTTTTCTCGAAATCTGTCGGAAGATGCAAGTTTCATAGACGGCCAGCCGATATACATGGTGAACGGGTCGACGAAATGCGACTCGCCTCCTCGTAGACTACGAGGAAATATACCATAGGGAAGGGTGTATACAGTGAGTTTCGGACTGATTATCAATCACAACCTGGGCTCCATGAATGCACTGTCTGCATTGAATCAGAACCAGAACAGCTTGCAGTCTGCATTGCAGCAGTTGTCCACGGGCAAGCGCATCAACAGTGCTGCCGACGACGCTGCAGGCCTCGCTATCTCGCAAAAGATGCAGGCGCAAATCAACGGTCTGGATCAAGCGTCTCAGAACGCGCAAAATGGTATCTCGCTGATTCAAACCGCAGAAGGTGCGCTCAATGAAACGCAGAACATTCTGCAGCGTATGCGTCAATTGGCGACCCAGTCTGCCAATGACACCAACACGTCGGATGACCGGAATGCTATGCAGCTGGAAATTAGCCAGTTGAAGCAGGAGGTTGATCGAATTGCCAATACCACGCAGTTCAATACGAAGAACTTGTTGGATGGCTCCATTGGGAACAGTGCGGTGTTGGGCGCGGATGGACTGAGTCTGAAGTCTGTTTCTGTCACGGACGCCAACCTGGCTGCGGATACGTATACGGTGACAGGGGTTGCGCCGGCTACGATTGGTGCCACCGTAAATACAAATACGACCGGTTTGGACGCGAGTACTGATTTTGATTTCACGAATACGACGAAGGTTACTGGTTTGGCGCTTGGGAACTACACGCTGACGGTGTCGAACGGTGCTGTGGGCGGCACGTACGATTTGACGTTGAAGGATGCAAACGGCGTGACTGTGGCAAGTGCCAATGGTTGGGACAATACTGCACCTATCACGCTTACTGGAACCA
>NZ_AUCA01000002.1 GCF_000429525.1 Alicyclobacillus contaminans DSM 17975
CGTTCGCTGGATGTCCCGAAATGCCGATGGCGGGCCAGGCGAAGCTCTTCCAGCAGCAGCTTCACCTGCTTCTTCAACTCCGAGTTTTCCTGCTCCAGGGTTGCGCAGCGCTGTTGCAGAGATTCAATTTGGTCGATGGTCACCGTCACTGTGTTTTCCATGGTAAAGAGATTTCGACACAGCGGCCGAAATCTCTTTACCATGGAAAACACAGTGACGGTGACCATCGACCAAATTGAATCTCTGCAACAGCGCTGCGCAACCCTGGAGCAGGAAAACTCGGAGTTGAACTCCAGGGTTGCGCAGCGCTGTTGCAGAGATTCAATTTGGTCGATGGTCACCGTCACTGTGTTTTCCATGGTACATGATTGGATTCTTGGGGGATCATCTCGCAGAAGAGGGCCTGGCGCTAGGTGTGCGCTATTTGACGCTCACGGTGCACAGATCAAGCACCACATCATCGACGACCACATTGTGAACGTCGTCATACAAGGGGAGTTGTGTTAATGAGGAGAGCGGTGTTGCGGTACGTCGAAGAATATGACCGTTGGTTTGCGAATGTTGGGAAGCAGATGACTGCCCTGCACTGCGGCGAGGGCTTTCAGCTTCACATGGGGCGCCGAAAGGTAGACTGCCGAATCGAGATGGGGCGGACATGGTACGTCATCATGGGCGATGTTCCACTCGCGCTTATGAAGAACAAAACGTACTTGATCTCCATCAACATCTAGTCAGTTCAACAATGCGGGCAGGGGGGCGACCTCCTTCCCGCCATTATTGACAATGAACCCATCATTTCCGGGACAACTTACACCGTCAGATTTCGGATGCTATGCTCCGGCAGTAACAGATGGAACAGGCGACACCAGCGTGATAATGCGTCGATGTCATTTTTTACGGCTATACTCAAAGTGAGAATACTTCGAGGAGGCTCGCCGATGAGCGAACGAAAACCTAATCGGCTCATACACGAGAAGAGTCCATATCTGCTTCAGCACGCGTACAACCCGGTCGACTGGTATCCGTGGTCTCCGGAAGCGTTTCATAAGGCCAAACGTGAGAGTAAGCCAGTCTTTTTGTCAATCGGCTATTCGTAGCCCTGCGGGGCTACGAATATGCGTTTATTTTACCAAATACTGATGGGGCAATTTATCGACTTGTCACTGGTGTCACGTGATGAAACAGGAGTCGTTTGAAGACGAAGAAGTAGCTCGCGTGTTGAATGAACACTTCGTGGCCGTCAAGGTGGACCGCGAAGAGCGGCCGGACATTGACCACATCTACATGACGGTCTGTCAGGCGCTGACCGGGCAGGGGGGCTGGCCGCTCACCATTGTGATGACGCCGGAGCAGCGGCCGTTCTTCGCGGGGACCTATTTCCCAAAGGAGCGGCGTTATGGTCGTATGGGATTGCTCGAGATTTTGCGCACCATTCACGCGCGCTGGACGGCCGATCCCGACGGAATCACGGCGGCGAGCCTGCAAATTCTGGCCCAACTGAAACCCGCGATGGAGAGCACGATGGAGGGGGATCCCGACGACAACTGGCTGGATGCGGCGTATGCCGGGTTTGTTGAAGCGCTCGACGAGACGTTTGGCGGATTTGGCGATGCGCCGAAGTTTCCCACGCCGCACAACCTGATGTTCCTGCTCCGCTATGGCCACGCTCGCCAAGAGAAGCACGCCCTCGAGATGGTCGAACGGACGGTCCGGGCGATGTACCGAGGCGGTATATATGACCACGTGGGATTCGGCTTTGCCCGCTACGCGACGGACAGGGAGTGGCTGGTTCCCCACTTTGAAAAGATGCTGTACGACAACGCCTTGATGGCCATGGTGTGCACGGAACTGTACCAGATCACGCAGTCGAGAACCTACCGGCAACTCGCGGAAGACATTTTCACATACGTCTTGCGCGAGATGACCGATTCGGAAGGGGCATTTTACTCGGCACAGGATGCCGATTCTGAAGGAGAAGAGGGGAAATTCTACCTGTGGACGCCCGACGAAATTGTGGAAGTCCTGGGTGAAGCGTTGGGACAGCGGTATTGTCGATACTACGACATTACTGAGGAAGGCAACTTTGAAGGCAGGAACATCCCCAACCGGATTGCAATCTCACATGAGTCGTTCTGCCAGGCTGAAGGGATAGATCCGTCGGCCTGGGCCGACGAGGTGCGGCGGGCAAACGAGAAGCTGTACAACCACCGGACATTGCGGGTTCATCCGCATCGAGACGACAAAGTGCTGACCGGTTGGAATGGATTGATGATTGCGGCGCTGGCAAAGGCGGGAGCGGCATTTGGCGAACCGAAATACGTGGATGCGGCAAAGCGAGCGCATGCATTCATTCAGAGTCGGCTGCGGACCCGAGAAGGGCGATTGCTGGCACGGTACCGAGATGGGGATGCCGCCCATCTTGCATACCTCGACGACTACGCGTTTCTCACCTGGGCCTGCATCGAGTTATACGAAAGCACATATGAGCCGTTGTATTTGGAACGGGCTCTCGAATTGCAGGAAGATGCCTTCCAATGGTTTTGGGACGACGAGAATGGTGGATTCTACTTTTACGGCCGGGATGCGGAAGCATTGATTGCCAGACCGAAAGAAATCTACGATGGCGCCACACCATCCGGAAATTCGGTGGCTGCGTACAATTTGGTGAGATTGGCCAGATTGACGGGCCGGACCCATTACGAAGACTTCGCCAGTCGCCTCTTTTCCGCGTTTGCGGCGCAGGTCGGGCACTTTCCGATGGGGCACACGATGTTTCTCATGGCGTATCAGTTTGCAACGGGCGGAGCGCGAGAGATTGTGGTGGCGGATGCCGGAGACGGCCGTGCGCGGCAGCTATTGACCGCGCTGCAGCGCACCTTTTTGCCGAATGCAGTGGTGATACATCGTCCGACGACGGGGCCGGCGCTGAAAACCATGGTCCAACTGGCTCCATTCCTGGAATCGCAGAGGCCCATCGCGGACCGGACGGCGACCTATCTCTGCGAATACTTTGCGTGCGATCGGCCGATGGTGGATGTAACGGAGGCGCTGACACGAATCTGCACACCCGTTGATGGGGGGCAGTGAATCAGCTTTTCAAATACTTCCTTCCGAAATGGAAATGGACACGCTGCAATGGAGCGGTCGTGACGAGCGGGCGTCATCACGGATTGCTGACCGCTCCTTGCCATTGGAACCACAACTCCGGAACCTGCGGCAATTTCTACTAGAAGTCCGAGCCGGAGTCTAGTAGTATGGACATAGGTCGGCTGGCTTTGTTCCGGCGCGACGCACTGCCTTGGCGAAGCCGGTGAATGCGCGTGCAGCGATTTGCCCCTCTCTGTGCCATCATGCTATCGGAACTTTTGCAATTTGTCATGGAGTGCGTAAAACGCCGTTCAGGCAAGGGTTGTTTGACTGCCACCTTCGGCAGCAGCTTGAGTGTTGACCGTGTGTTATCGATGAAGGAGGCGTCGAAGTGAAAGGAAAGAAGTGGCTGATGGCCGCACTCGCAATGGGGGTGCTCACGCCCGCAGGCGTTGGAGCCGTGACCCCGACCTACGTGTACGCGGCCATGCCGACACTGCAGTTGGGAGATACGGGCGCGAGCGTGAAGACATTGCAGACAGCGCTCAATGCGAAAGGATATTCGTGTGGCACGCCGGATGGCGTTTTTGGAAAAGCGACGCAAAGTGCTGTGGAATCGTTTCAGAAGGATCATCACCTCACAGTGGATGGAGTGGTGGGACCGGCGACGTGGAGCGCGCTGGGATTGAGCGGATCGTCCACGGGGAGCGGCGGATCCACGTCCGGCAGCAGCGGATCACCCGGACAGAGAGACCTGCACAGCACGCAAATCTGGATGAACGGAAAACAGGTGAACAGTCCGATGGCGTTCGTCTGGAACAACACGACGTACATCCCCATCTGGTACGTGGAGCAGGCCCTCGCAACCATCAACATTCAGTCCACCTGGGACGGGACCCACTGGAACCTCAAACTGCCGCAAGGGATGACGGCCAATTTCAGCAATCCGCCCATTGATGTGGGGACCGGTTCCCTGCAGATTGAAATCAATGGAAAACTGGTCAAGCGGGTGGATGGCATTGTATACAAAGATCCGGCGACCGGCTATAAGACAACGACCACGTATATGCCGATTTGGTATGTGATGAACGAATTGCAACGAGTCGGCGTTGTGGAACCGACCGACTGGGATGGAACGAATTGGTATATGGCACAGCAGTCGACGCTGTTCACCGTGTACAACGCAAACGGAACCAAGGTGAAAGATTACTACAGCAAGTCAGACGCGCAGGCGGCTGCTTCCACGGTGCCGGGCGCGGTAGTCAAAGACGGTTATGGAAACGTGGTGTACAAAGTTCCGGATTATCGCGCGTTCAGCGGCCCCGGACAGGTCGTTGGCGATTATACCTCTCAGCAGGCTGCGGCGGCGTCCATTCAAAACCAGCCTCAGGGATATGTGGTGGATGCATTGGCGAATATCGTCGTGCAGTATCCGGCCAACTACTATTATCTGAACGGAGACCAGTGGACAAGCAGTCAATCTGGCCCCACCGGTACGGCGGCGCCGACCTTCGCCACAACGGGTGAGAAATACCTCCTGGTGAACGGAAAGTACTACCTGTTGGTGACCACCGATGGTCATTACAGCGGGAAACTGGTGAGCACCAACAGTTCGGAGAACCCGTATCAGAATGTGGACCTCCGGTTCCCGGCGCCGTCGAGCGTGACCGCTTCGGTGATTGACCAGTGGTTGACCAGTCATTCATCGCCCCTGGCCGGACTTGGCGCTTCCTTCATTCGCGCGCAGAACTCATACGGCGTGGATGCCACCTATCTGGTCAGTCACGCCATCATCGAGACAGCCTGGGGGACGAGCTCCATCTATCAGGCGAAAAACAACCTGTTTGGATTTGGAGCTTATGACAGCAATCCCGCGGATTACGCCGGAACGTTTCCGTCCTCCGACTACGCGATTCAATATGAAGCGTACTTCGTCCGGAATGATTATCTCGAGCCAGGATCAATGTACTATGTGACTCCGACCTTGGACGGAATGAACCAGCATTACGCCACAGACCCGAATTGGTCTTCCGGGATTGCCAATGTGATGCAGCAATTTGTGACGGAAACGGGTGGGAAGGCGAGTGATTATCCGCAATACCCGCAGAACGTGCAGCCTCCCGTCAGTGCGGGAAAGGGGGAACCCATCTACCGGATGAACCACGCGACTGCGACGGTGTCCAGCAGTGCCATCGGCCAGTTGGGCGTGTTCAGTGATCCCGGAACCGGCTCCTCCAACATGTTCCCGGGTACGCAACAGGTGAGCGGCAGCTACAACATCAGCTCGGCGGTGAAAAAGATCCAAAGCCTGGTCGGCACGACGGCGGATGGTATATACGGCCCGATGACGAAGCAGGCGGTGGCCACGTGGCAGAGCCAGCATGACCTGAGTGCGACCGGTGTCGTCGATGCGACCACCTGGAACACCATGTTCCCCGCCAACAACTATTTGCCGAACGGCACCAAACTCGTGGTGGACAGCATGGAACAGGGGTATCTCGCGAACTCCATTGTGACGGAATGGTGTCACGTGACGGCGAGCAACGGCGTGTCCGGATGGGTGGACGAAAACTATCTCACGTTTACCAATGTGTATCGCGCACAGGTGAAAGGAGGATACGATGCCACGGTATACGCCGGGGATTCACGCAGCAGCAGCCACTTGGATTCCGTGCACGTGGGGGATTACGTGGTGACCAATACACCGTCTCCGGATGGCGCAGGGATGATTCCTATTCTTTGGGTGAACCAGCAGACGGGTCAGCAGATGACTGCGTATTTGGACGGACAGGTCGTCCAATTGAGCAAACTGCCAGCGCCGACATCGTATCGAAAGTGATGGATGGCGGTGATGTGAGAAGGGCGGGCTGTGCGAAGGCACGGCCCGCCCGTTTTACGAGATGAGGCTCAGCGAAATGAGAGAAAGGTGGAGCAGAGAAAGCCCACAAACATCAGTGCCCCGAATCGGAGCAACAAAACGGAGATGCCCTTCATCGCCGGGTGCAGTTGCTTCGGCTCCGTATACCGGTAGTACTGCTTCACCACGTATGCGGCCGTCGGCACCGTCAGCAGAACCAGCAGTTCCCACGCGGTCAGCACGCCCAGGATGACGAGGACGAGCACAATCAGATAGGTGATGGCGAACACCGTCGCGAACAGAATTCGCCCTGCGTCGCGACCCAGCAAAATCACCAAGGTCCGCCGGCCGCCGGCTCTGTCCTGTTCCATATCACGGATGTTGTTTCCGAGCAGCAGCGCGCCAATCAACAGTCCGATGGGGATTGACGTGATGAACGCGTCACCCGTAATTTTCCCCGTTTCCACGTAGTAGGCGAGCAACACAATGACCGGTCCCATGGCGACGGCCGCAGCCAACTCGCCGAACGGCGTGTAGGCCAACGGCACGGGGCCGCCCGAATAGCAGTAGGCGACGCAGAGACACAATATGCCCACCACCGCCACCCACCACGACGTTGCTGCACAGATGTACACGCCGAGCAGTACGGCCAAGGCGACGAACAACCAAGCGAGTCGCAACACGACTTTCGGGTGAACGCCATCGCGCACGATGGTCCCCGCGATGCCGACCATGTTGTGATCATCCAACCCCCGACGATAGTCGTAGTACTCGTTGAACATGTTCGTCGCGCTCTGAATCAAAATCGAGGCCAACAAGAAGCAGATAAATAAGGACGGCCGAAACTGGTTTTCCGACACGGCAAGCCCTGTGCCAATAAGCACGGGTACCAAGGAAGCCGTCAACGTGAATGGGCGCAGCAGGCGCCACCAGACTGAGAATTGACTGCGGAGAGTCACAATCGAAGCCTCCCCCACCTGTTAGTCTACCATCCTTCGATATTATCAAACGGGGGGCGGCCAGACAATGCGCAGGAATTGGTTAACTTTCGGGTGCCTATGGAGTTTGCTATACTGGATCTGGTTTGTGGTAGACAACCTGCTCGAGGGAACGCATAGATGGATAGACGGAGGCGTAGGACAGACATGTTGGACTGGAAAATTGTGAAACCGTATCAGGATATCATTTACGAAAAGGCGGAGGGCATCGCGCGTATCACCATCAATCGCCCGGAAGTACACAACGCCTTCCGCCCGGAAACGGTAAAGGAAATGATTGATGCGTTCAACCACGTGCGAGATGACGCAGAAACGGGTGTGGTTCTGCTGACGGGAAAGGGGGACAAGGCATTCTGCTCCGGGGGAGACCAGCGCGTGCGCGGAAACGGCGGCTATGTCGGCGAGGACGACCACGTGCCGCGCCTGAATGTCCTGGACCTGCAGCGACAAATCCGCGCACTGCCGAAACCGGTCATTGCCGTGGTGGCTGGGTACGCCATCGGCGGCGGACATGTGCTGCATCTGGTCTGCGATCTCACCATCGCGGCGGACAATGCCCGTTTCGGGCAGACGGGGCCGAAGGTCGGCAGCTTTGATGCCGGTTATGGTGCAACGCTGTTGGCGCGGACGGTGGGACATAAGAAAGCCAAGGAAATCTGGTACCTGTGCCGCCAGTATTCCGCGCAGGAAGCATTGGAAATGGGATTGGTCAACACCGTGGTGCCCCTGGACAAGCTGGAGGAAACCTCCATTCAATGGGCGCGTGAAATTTTGGAAAAGAGCCCGATTGCCATTCGCTTCTTGAAAATGGCGTTCAATGCGGACACGGACGGTCTGGCTGGTCTGCAGATGTTGGCGGGAGATGCCACGATGCTGTACTACATGACGGATGAAGCACGGGAAGGGAAGAACGCGTTTCTCGAGAAACGCAAACCGGACTTCAGCAAGTTCCCGCGGCTGCCCTGACCGGATTGCAAGCGGCGCCCCTCCTGTACAGGTGGGGCGGTTGGTTTTTTATTGGCGGGAGGTGTGAGGATGGAAGCGAATCCAATCCTGCCCATTTTGCCCGATTGGCTGTCGAAACGGGCAGCCGACCATCCAAATGTGGTGGCCATTGAGGCGCCGGACGGAGCGTTCACCTATTCGGAGTTGTTGCAAGTGGCTCGGCGGTTGGCGGGCGTCCTGCGGGAGTCCGGTGTTCAGCCGGGTGAACCCGTGGCGCTGTTGTGCCGCAGAGGCCTGTGGTTCACGGTTGGCCTGCACGGGGTGATGCAGGCGGACGCCATCGCGGTTCCATTGAACCTGCGGTTGACCCCTTCGGAATTGGCCTGGCAGCTTCGGGATGCGGGCGCCCGGGTTGTGATTCACGACGAAGACAGCGCCTCGCTGACGCACGCCGTCGAACGGGAACTGGGGTTCCATGTGACCGCGGTGGCTCTGCCACAGGCGGTGGTGGATGGGACCGCAGGATCTCAGGCGGGGCGTGCGCACATTGCGTTGGAGCAACCGCTGGCCATCATGTATACCTCCGGTACAACCGGGCATCCCAAAGGGGCCGTCATCACCCATGGGAATCAGTGGTGGTCGGCCATGAACAGCGCGCTCCTGTTCGGGGTTCACCGCGGAGACCGGTGGTTGGCGCCGATGCCGCTGTTCCACATGGGCGGTCTATCCGTGCTGATGCGCAGTCTCATCTACGGGACGACGGCGGTGGTTCACAATGGTTTTGATGCTGCGGCAGTCAATGCCGCGCTGGACAGGGGATCGATTCACCTTCTGTCTGTGGTGCCGGTGATGCTTCAACGCATGTTGGCGGACAGACAGCGGCCGTATCCAGCGTCGTTGCGGGCGGTTTTGCTGGGAGGCAGCGCGGCCACCCGCGCCCTGTTGGAGCGATGCCAGGCTCTGAGGGTTCCTGTTTCCCAGTCGTACGGGTTGACCGAAGCCAATTCACAGGTGACGACGCTGCGAGCGGAGGATGGCTTGCGAAAGCTCGGATCGTCTGGAAAACCGCTGACGGTCACGGAGGTGGCCGTGTGGGTCGAGGGGCGGCCGGTCGAAGCCAATCAGGTGGGCGAGATTGTGCTGCGTGGCCCCACGGTCATACCGGGGTATTGGAATCGGCCCGAGGCCACGGCGGCCGCGTTTCGCGATGGATGGTTTCAGACTGGGGACATCGGGTATCTGGATGAGGAAGGGTATCTGTACGTCCTGGATCGGCGGACGGACCTGATTGTCTCCGGAGGAGAAAATGTATATCCGGCCGAAATCGAGAGCGTTTTGTCGACACACCCAGCGGTATTGGACGTGGGGGTAACCGGTCAACCGCACCCGGAGTGGGGACACGTGCCGGTGGCCTTCGTGCATGCGGCCGGAGAAGACATACACCTGGCCGAAGCGTTGGAACGGCATTGCCGGGAGAGATTGGCTGGATACAAGGTGCCGAAGGCGTTTTACTTTGTTGACGCGCTGCCGCGGAACGCCTCCGGAAAGTTGATGCGAAGGAAGTTGCGCGAATGGCTGGACAGCAAGTGATGGAACAACAGAATCCGACCGCGAAAACGGTGATTGACCGGCTGCGGGAAGCGGCGCACTGTGCGCTGAATACCGCCCAGCATCCGCATTGCGGCTGGATTGTCACCGCGTCGTTTCAACGCGCGGTGTCGCGCGAGCGGCTGCGGCAGCTGGCCGGTGCGGATCCGGAAGACAGTGAACGCATGTACTGGGCGTTGCCCGGTGCTTCCGCTGCATATTTGGCATTGGGACGGGCGCTGGTGATCACAGGCGCTGGATCCGGACGGGTGGAAGGGCTGCGTCGGCAGATGGACGCGTACGCCATCCATTCCGCCGATGCTGCGGACGTTCGGCAAGCCGCAGCCGATGTGCGCTGGTTCGGGGGGATGTCGTTTGCTCCGAAGCGGCCATCGCAAATGTGGGAAGGGTGGCCTGAAGCGAAGTTCGTGCTCCCCCACATCGTAGTGGAATGGCAAGGTCAGGACACCGCGCGGGTGGTTGCAACCGTTGCCATTCACACGGCGGACGAACTGGAGACGCAGTTGGAGGGCGTTCGCCGAGAGCTGCGGTGGCTCGAACGGGGGGCAGCGGCGTCCGGAATCCATGGGAGGAAAGAACCCGTGCCTCCGTGTCGACCGATGGCGGAGGCCGCTTGGTGTGCGCAGGTGTCGAGCAGTGCGGCCGAGATTCGCAGCGGGCAATACGAAAAAGTGGTCTTAGCTCGGTATGAGGCGGTGCATGGCATACACCGGCCGCTGGCCGATGTATTGGCGGAGCTCGAAGGCAAGTATCCCGACAGTCAGGTGTTCGCCGTCTGGCACAGTGGACAGTGCTTTCTCGGGGCGAGCCCCGAGCGGCTGGTCTCGGTGTCCGGGGAGACGGTCGATGTGGACTGTTTGGCCGGTACGGAGGCGCGCGGCCGCACTGCCGACGAGGATGAACACTTGGCAGCACAGTTGTTGGAGAGTGCCAAGAATCGCCTGGAACACGAGGTGGTTCGGGCGTGGATTGTGGAACAGTTGCAAACCGCAGATGTCCTGGATCTCACTTGGCCACCGACACCGCAGGTGAAGCGCCTGGCCAACGTGCAGCACTTGCATACGCCCATCCGGGGACGACGGCGGGAGCAGCAGTCGGTGCTCGATTTGGTGGACGAGCTTCATCCCACGCCTGCCGTGGCCGGTCGGCCACGCGAGAAGGCGCTCGCTGTGATTGCCGAGCGCGAGTCTTTGGAACGCGGTTGGTACGCGGGCCCCGTGGGGTGGATGAACGGCCGTGGCGAAGGTCAATTCGCGGTCGCGCTGCGCAGCGCTTTGGTGCGGGGCGACACGGCGTACGTGTTCGCAGGCGCCGGCATCATGGGGGATTCAAATCCAGCCCTTGAGTGGGAGGAGACGTGGATGAAAATGCGGGCGGTTCGAACTGCGCTGCTGCCGCTCGAAGGGAGGTACAGCCCGTGACGGAAAACGACGGCTTGTACGTTGTCACCGCGTTTGTGGAAGCGCTCCGGCGGGCGGGCGTTCGGCATGTGTGCATCTCACCCGGATCGAGGTCCACGCCGCTCACCATGGCGGTGGCTCGGCACGGCGGCTTTCAACTGTGGACGTTGCTCGATGAGCGATCCGCGGCGTACTTTGCACTGGGACTGGCGCGGTCGAGCGGCAGCCCGACGGTGCTCATCTGCACGTCCGGCACGGCCACGGCCAACTATTTTCCGGCCGTGATGGAAGCGCGGCAGTCGGAGGTGCCGCTCATTCTCATCACGGCGGATCGGCCGCCGGAACTGCACGACGTGGGCAGCAACCAGACCGTTCGTCAAGCGTTCATGTACAGCGATTACGCCAAATGGTCGGTGGAGATGCCCGTCCCCGTGCCGGAACCCGGATTGGTTCGCCACGCACGCGCCACCGCGTGGCGCGCCGTGGTCCAAGCTTCCTCGGCACCACGGGGACCCGTGCACATCAACTGGCCGTTCCGCGAACCGCTCGTGCCGCCTCGGGAGGTTCCCGCTTGGGCAGCCGACGTTGGTCCCGAGGAAGGCCTGCTGCAATCCTGGCACGCGGCGGACTTGCAGCCCAGCCGGCCGGCCGTGCTCCAGGTGGCGTCCTTGGTGCGGAAGGCACAGCGGGGGCTTATCATCTGCGGCCCGCAGGATAGCGAGGAGGCTGCCGATGCACTGTTGGCCTTGGCCGATGCCCTGCAGTGGCCAATCTTGGCTGATCCGTTGTCGCAATTGCGGGGTGCCCCATCGTCGACCGAACTGGTGATGGACACGTACGACCTGTTTCTGCGTACGGACCGGATCAAGCAAGCGCATCATCCGGATGTCGTGCTGCGGTTTGGGCGCACGCCAACTTCGAAGGCGCTCGGGCAGTTCCTGTCGCAATGTGGTGACGCGATGCAGGTGGTCATCTCCCCCAATACACAATGGGTCGATCCGTTCCTGACCGCGACGCATCTCGTGCATGCGGATCCGGCCGCCTTTTGCCACGTCCTGCTGGGTGAGGTGGAGCGTGGACAAAGATCCGCGTGGACGGAACAGTGGATGCGACTGAATGAAACCGCCCGGAACGTCGTCGCAGAGTGGGCGGAGAAGCCGGCATGGAACGAGGGGCGCCTGTTTGTGGAACTGTCTCGGAACCTGCCCGACGGGACGCTGTTGTTTGCTGGCAACAGCATGCCGGTCCGCGACATGGACGACTTTTTCCTCCGCCAGACGCGGCGGCTGCGCACCCTGTCGAACCGAGGGGTGAGCGGCATCGATGGAGTGGTTTCGACAGCGCTCGGCGCCGCGGCGGCGCACGAGGGGCCGACGGTGCTGGTCATCGGTGACGTTTCGTTCTACCACGATCTCAACGGGCTGTTGGCGGCCAAGCAGCATGCGCTGGATGTGCTGGTCCTTTTGGTCAACAATGACGGCGGCGGCATCTTTTCGTTTTTGCCTCAGGCGGCCCATGCGGACACGTTCCCGTACTTTCGAACGGCGCACGGTTTAGCCTTCGAACCGGTGGTGGAGATGTACGGCGGCGTCTATTGTCAGGTTCGGGATTGGACGTCGTTCTCCACGGCGTTTGCGGACCTGTGGGCGTTATCGGGGCTGCGCGTGCTGGAACTGAGGACAGATGGTGATGATAACGTACGATGGCACCAGGCGTTGATGGCCGCCGTGGATGCGGCGTTGGCGGGGGTGGAGCGATGGAACGAGTGATTTCCGTCGAGGACCGCGAGTGGTATGTGGTGATCCAAACGCCGGACCATTCCACAGACACGCTGCCGCTCCTCCTGCTGCACGGTTTCACCGGAAGCGGTGCGGTTTGGCAAACGGTAGTGGGCCAATTGGCCCAGGTGCGGCCCTGTATCACGGTGGACATCACCGGACACGGGCGGTCTTCCGCGCCGTGGGACGTGTCGGCGTATCGCATGCCAGTGGTAGCTCGAGATGTGCTTTCCGTCATGTCCGAGTTGGGGTGGGCGCGCTTTCACCTATTGGGCTACTCCATGGGCGGACGGCTCGCGCTGTTCATTGCACAGGACGCGCCGAATCGGGTGGCCAGCCTGTGCTTGGAAAGCGCATCTCCGGGGTTGGACGCAGAGGAGGAGCGCATCCGCCGTCAGGCCGCCGATGAACGCTTGGCCGATGCCATTGAAGCGGACGGAGTGCCGGCGTTTGTGGCCCGGTGGGAGCAATTACCGCTGTTTGAAACGCAGTCGAGGTTGCCGGCGGATGTTCTCGAACGGCAGCGAGAGATCCGTTTACAGCAGCGGTCGCATGGTCTGGCAAATAGTCTTCGCGGCATGGGAACGGGCGTTCAGCCGAGTTTATGGGATTCGTTGTCACGTCTCACGATGCCGGTTCTGCTGGTCACCGGCGCACTCGATGCCAAGTTCTGTGATATCGCGGATCGAATGGCCCAACGAATCCCCGACGTTCGGCGGCAGGTTGTCTCGAATGCCGGTCACACGGTTCATCTGGAGCGACCGGACGAATATGTTGAGGTGGTTGCTTCATTTTTGTCCAATACGCCGTAAGGAGGCTGCTCCATGGGTGCGCGGTGGTCCTTGCGTTTGGCCGGTACAGCGATGATATGCGTGGCAGTGGCATTGAGCGGGTGTGGCTCGCCCGCGCAAACCACCATGGCAGTGAACGAAGTGGGGAAAGGCACGTCGGCAGAGGGACGAACTGCCCCCAGCTTTGATTTGCCCAAGTTGACCGGAAGCGGCACGGTCTCGCTGGATGACCTGCTGAAGCTGCGGCAGCCGCTGGTCATCAATGTGTTTGCGTCCTGGTGCGGACCTTGCAATGACGAAGCTCCGGTGTTGAACGCCTTGTCCCATCAGTATCGTGGCCGCGTGACCTTTGTCGGTGTGGATTTCTCCCAAACGGAGATGAGTCAATCGGGTCCGGAGCGGTTTGTGCGAGACCATCGCATTTCGTATCTGACATTGGTAGATCCGCACGGTCAATTCGTGGACGCTTACGGCGTCATTGCTCCACCCACCACCTTCATCATCTCCTCCTCTGGCGCCGTCGTGGTCGCGCACGTCGGCGCCGTCACGAGATCAGAACTGCAGCAGATGTTGGATCAAGTCCTGAAACACAGCGGATGAGACCGTTCGCCCGGTGTTGGGGCGGCCGGTTGGTAGGGGCTCATGATTGTGTCTGATGAACCGTCACCGTTCCTTGGCCCGTCGTGATGGTGGGTGCGCTGGCCTTGGCATCCACGTCGAATTCGTCCCACATGCCTCCGGCTGCGTGACCGGGTATCCCGCAGACCATCGCGTACTGTCCCGCTTTATCTGCCACGAAGGAAAATGAGTAAGGTTGGTTCTCGGGGACACCCGCTTGAAATTTGTCCGCCGGTCCGGTGGAACCGCGAAATGCGGGGGTGAACGATCCGTTCGGGGATTCCCGCTCCGAGAATGGGACAAACCCAACACTGTGGGCGGTGGTCTGCTGATTGGTATACGTCACTTTGAGCGTCCAGCCCACGGGCACCGTGATCTTGAGGGCGCCTTTGCTGTATCCGTTGAAGTTCATGGGATTGTCTCCATTGTTCGAGGTAATGCTGAGATCCAGGGTTTTTGGCGCCTTGTCCAGCGCGTACCAGGCGGCGGTTTGCGGTGCCGTACTCGACGTAGTGTTGGTCTCGGTCACAGCCACGGAGGTCTGAATTTTGGGGTTGGCTGACAGCTGGCGATGGGTTACGTCATTCGGGAGAAAGATGTACCCAATGACCCAGAGTATGATGGCCAATACGCCTCCGCAACTGACGATGAGGGCACCCAGTGGAGAAATTTTCATGGCTCATCCTCCCGTGTTCAACAGGGTTTTGAGAGATAAGAGGCTGAATATTCCGTGAGTTTTCGGACTGATATGCCGAGCCGTGAGCTGGGCAGTACCAGTATAGCGTTTTCTCCGTCCGTTGGGAATTGGCTGTCCGGCGCGCTTGTTCTGTGAACCGTGCTTCTCGTGGGTTCACACCTGCAGTTCATGCAGACGCTGGCCGTGTCTTTTCAACCACTCCCGGCAGACCCGGTAATCCGGAAGGGTTCGTTCCACGTGGTTCCAGAAGCGCGACGAATGGTTCATTTCCAGACGGTGGCAGAGTTCGTGAACGACGACGTAGTCGATGACGGTTGGCGGTGCCTGAATCAACCGCCAATTGAGCTGGATGCTGCCCTGGCTGCTGCAGCTGCCCCAGCGTGTTCGCTGGTTCCCGATGCGCACTCTGAGATAGGTGACGCCGATGACCGTGCGCCATCGCTCCAATCGCTGCAGAAAGTCCCGGCGTGCCATCATTCGATACCAGCGGAACAATGCCGTGTGAATGTCTGATTCTGCAGGGCTCGCCTTGGGGCCGGACACGTGAAACGCGCCATCCTCGAGCGTGCACGTCCAACGGCGTTGGTTCGGCTGGTGATGGTAACGGCAAGGGTATGCCTTGCCGTGAAACAGGTACGATCGCTCATGCCATGGGCGGTCGGAGACGGTCTCCACTTTCGCCAACTGCTGCCGAATCCATGCTTCCCGCGACTTCAGGATGCGTTGCAGCACGACCTCCGGCAGGTCGGCCGGCACGAGCACACGGACAACACCGCGCTCGACGGTCAATGTGACGGTCTTCTTTCGGCGGGGACTGCGTACGATTTGCACACGTTCGGGAAACGGGACTGCCACGGTCCTATTCCTCCTCAAGCCATGAGACTGCCTCCATATGATATACTGGATGCCTGGTCTCTGGTAGACCGGTAGCGTCGGTTGGAATCGTCTTGGGTTTGGAGGTATCCGGCGTTGCTACATATGAATTCTTGGAGTCATGCCGTTGCGGTGCTGGTCGTGGTGCTGGTGGGCGGGCTCATCGTGGGAAGGCTGACGGAAAAGCCGCGCATTCCCGATGTGGCGGCGTATCTGCTGTTGGGCATTCTGCTCGGACCGGCCGTCCTCAACTGGATTTCGGAGCCGACCGGCACGGAGGTCAACCAGTTCGTTCTGAATGTGGGCGCAACCTTGATTTTGTTTGAAGGAGGCCGTGCCGTGCGCATGGCGATTTTGCGCCAGGTGTGGTTGAGCATCGGCTTGCTGGCCACGTTGGGGGTTCTCGTATCCGCTTTCGTGGTCGGTTTGTTTGCCCATTTCCTGTTGGGCACGTCCTGGCTTGTGTCCCTGCTGGTAGGCAGTGTGATTGCATCCACAGATCCGGCGACGCTCATTCCGGTGTTTCAGCGCGTTCCCATCGAACCGAGACTTCAACAAACCGTGGAATCAGAATCCGCGTTCAACGATGCGACCGCCTCCGTGCTGGTGTTCACGCTCATCCGTCTCGTCACCTCCGGCGCGAGTCTGCCCTGGTACCAGCCCGTTTGGTCGTTCGTGTCGTCTGCCGTGATGGGCCTTGTGGTGGGTTTCGTTTTCGGGTTGGCAGCCCTGTGGTTGGTGTCGAAACAGGGGCTCGGTGTGTTTCACGAGTACGGATCCATCGTCATGTTGACGCTGGCGCTCGGCGCGTTCACGGTCGCCGATATGGTGCATGCCAGCGGGATGATGGCCGCTTTTACGGCCGGCGTCGTTGCTGGGAACGGCTCGACGTTCGGCTGGCCCTTGGCGCGGCAGACCGAGGCCAACATTCATCACACCGGCAATGCGGTGACGCTGATCTTTCGCATGTTGATCTTCGTCCTGCTCGGCACGCAAGTGGATTTTCACCTGGTGTATCGCTATCTGTGGGTGGGGCTGCTGTTGGTGGCCATCCTGATGTTTGTGGCACGTCCATCGTCCGTGCTATCGTCCGTCTTGGTGGATCGGCGGGCGCGGTGGTCGGCCCGGGAAGTGATGTTCATGTTCTGGGTGCGCGAGACCGGCGTGATTCCCGCCGCATTGGCGGGCATGATGGCCGCTTCGGAGGTTGAGGGCGCCGATATTGTCGGAGCCATTACATTCCTGGCCATTCTGGCCACCATTTTGGTGCAGGCCACAACCACACCATGGGTGGCGCAGCGCCTGGGTCTGAACGTGGACGCACCAGTGGAGGAGATCTGAGAGAGTGTATCCATCAAAACAGCCAATCGACAACGGTTCGATTGGCTGTTTTGCAGTTCGTGGTCAGGCGTTTTGCGCCTCGAATCGGCCATACTGTCCGCGATAATACAACAAGGGCTGCCCATCCGGGTGAACGGACGTGGCTTCGACTTCGCCGACGAAGACGAGGTGGTCCCCACCGTCCCATTCATGCCGTACGCTGCATTCCACATGGGCCAGCGCGTCTTCCAACAGGGGAACGCCCAGTTGACCCAATTGGTAGGCGACGCCGGAAAATTTGTCTCCGCTTTTCGATGCGAACTGATTCGACAAGTGAGCCTGTGCATCACTCAAGATATTCACAGCGAACACCCGGCTGCGCTGCAGCATGGGAATCAGGGTGGATCGTTTGTCAATGCATATCAACACATACGGGGGTTGGAGAGATAATGAACAAAAAGCCGACACCGTGATTCCGCCGAGCTTTTCTGCATCGGTGGTTGTGACCACGGTCACGCCGCTGGCAAACCGGCCCAACGCCTGCCGGAAATCGTCTGCACTCACTGGCACAGCGGGAGCCTCCTCTCGTGCGTCATAGACAACAGCTGCTGAACCGTGAAGATGATTCCACAGCTGCACCTTCTGTATTGTATCAAAGCGCAACCCAAAGCGGAATCAAAGGCTAGGGCGCACAGCGGTGTGAAAGGACCGACAGCCGAGAAGCTCGGCTGTCGGCTGAACGGCGGCACTGGGGGCGAATTATGCGCGCGACGTTCGCATGGTGGTGACGCCTTCGGGAGAGAGGTGAACGTCGGCGCCGGTGAGGCGTCGAACCTCGTCCACCGTATGCCCCTCGGCCACTTCCCGAAGCAAGAAGCCCTGCGGTGTGATGTCGAGCACGGCGTAATCCGTGATCACCCTGTGCACTACCCGCTTGCCGGTCAACGGCAATTGACATTGCTTCAGCAGCTTGGGTTCGCCCTGTTTGTTCACGTGTTCCATGGTGACAATGACCCGCTTCGCTCCGTGCACGAGGTCCATGGCACCACCCATGCCTTTCACCATTTTTCCTGGAATCATCCAATTGGCCAGGTCCCCTTGTTCGGAGACCTCCATGGCACCGAGGATCGCCACGTCGATGTGACCGCCGCGAATCATGGCAAAGGACTCGGCGCTATCGAAGTAGCAGGCGCCCGGCAAAACAGTCACCGTCTCTTTGCCAGCATTGATGAGGTCGGGATCTTCCTCTCCTTCATAGGGGTAGGGGCCGGTTCCCAGCAATCCGTTCTCCGAATGGAGAATGACGGTGATGGAGTCCGGAAGGTGGTTCGCAACCAGGGTGGGCATACCGATGCCCAAATTCACGTAATGCCCGTCTTGAATCTCGAGGGCAGCCCGTTGGACAATCTGATCACGTGTGAGAGGCAAGGTCAATCTCTCCTTTCGCGAGATAGAAACCGAAGATGCACTCCATGTGTCACTCCGCAGCTGGGCGCGGACGCGTGGTTCGCCGTTCGATGCGCTTCTGATAGCAGGCGCCGACGACAATGCGCTGCACGTAAATGCTCGGTGTGTGAATGATGTGCGGATCGAGCTCGCCGGGCTCCACCAGTTCCTCCACTTCGACAATGGTCACGCGCCCCGCCGTTGCCATGATGGGATTAAAATTCTGCGCCGTCTTTCGGTATACGACATTGCCGAGTGTGTCTGCCTTCCACCCTTTAATCAGCGCAAAGTCGCCCCGAATGGGCAGTTCCAACACGTACTCACGCCCGTCGATGACCCGCGTTTCCTTGCCTTCCGCCACGACGGTACCCACGCCCGCTGGCGTGTAGAAGCCGCCAATACCGGCTCCGCCGGCGCGAATTCGTTCCGCGAGGGTGCCCTGCGGCACCAGTTCCACCTCCAGTTCGCCGTTCAGGAATTGACGCTCGAAGGTCTTGTTTTCGCCAACGTACGAGGACACCATTTTGCGAATTTGCCGAGTTTGGAGCAGGAGTCCGAGTCCCCAGTCATCCACACCGCAATTGTTGCTGACACAGGTCAAATCTTTCGTCCCTTGGTCGCGCAGCGCGAGAATCAAGTGTTCCGGAATGCCAACCAATCCAAATCCCCCGACCAATAGGGTCGCTCCGTCGGGGATGTCTCGCACCGCCTCCGCAGCGGATGTAAAAACTTTATTCACATTCAACCCCTCCCGTCTGGCTGCAGTACAGCACGTCGTACTTTCATTACCGCATACCAGCCGACCATTTTGCAAGCGGTTTCGTACTCTATGAATTCTAGGAATCTTTGATTGCCGAATTGGGAAGGTATCTTTATAATTAGACTAGCGTGTTCATTATTCCGAACTCTGTGGCGCTCAGAGGCGGGGGACTTCGCAAATCTTGGGGCGAATCGGCACACGGGACCACTGAACCGTCGGCCGTAGGGAACGACAGCCCTTTTTCCCGAGCCCGTCAACTAACCTCGCAGGAAACAAAGGGGCTTTGTGCGTGAAACGTTGGTTTCGATGGATGACGGCATCCGCGATGGCCGCCATGGCTGCGATGCCGGCCACGGCTTTTGCATCCGAGGCGCCGTCGTCAGTGCACCTGGCCACGAAGGCAGCCGCCTCCACCAAAACCTACGTGGTTCAGCGGGGGGACAGCCTGTGGTCGATTGCACAGCGGTTCCACACCACGGTGAGCACACTGGAACAGTTGAATCACCTCTCTTCATCTTCTGTACTTCGGGTTGGACAACGCCTGGCCGTTCCGGGAAGCACCCAGACGAGCAGCCGCTCTGGGGGCGGGCTGTTGGACACCGCTCTCGCGGAAAAGGGGCAGGCCATCGCGTCCTATGCGAGGCAATTCGTCGGTGTACCGTATCAGTGGGCGGGATCTTCACCGCGTGGATTTGACTGCTCCGGGTTGGTCGCGTACGTCTATGGGCACTTCGGAATGAACCTTCCGCATTCCAGCTACAGCATGTATGGAATGGGACAAGCGGTTTCGTCCGCCAATCTGGCACCCGGTGACCTGGTATTCTTCAATACAAACGGTCCAGGGGCATCGCATGTGGGTATTTTCCTTGGAGGAAATCAGTTCATCAGCGCGCAGGGGAGCGGAGTTCAGTTGGCCTCTCTGTCCGACAGTTACTGGAGAGGACATTATGTCGGAGCGCGGGATTTATTACACTGATTCACTGGATATTCGGAGGGTACCCATGCAAAAAGGGCGCAGACGCGCCCTTTTTACATGAAACATAAGCATCGGCCAAATATACCGCGTATCACGCAGTCGATTAGGCAAGTGCATGGATGGAAACGTAGCCAATGGTACCACTGACAATCATCACTGCGGCCAGCACCGCAATCCGTTCGCCAATGCGCCATATCCTCTCAAAATGAGCCATCGGATTGATTTTGTCTGGGGTCTGCATTGTACTCACCTTCTTATGCCACTTCCTCATCCACAACCATCCGCCCTTGCTTGGCACCAGTGTACCACGTGGCGCCTGGCGCGCAACCTCATAGGGAAGCGGTATTGTGAAGCTTCTGTCACGGTTTCATCGAATTTTCAAACGATCTGTCGAAACGTCACCTCACTGCGGGACCGTCAGGAAAGGGCCGACGCTGGCACCTTCCTGACACCGCCATCACTTGAGTGGAGAGCGTTTGCCACGGTCACCGATGCGTTCAGCATCCTCACCGTCGGCCGTCCGCGGAGGGATGGTGGTTTCATGGTTGCCGCGGATGTCGTATTTGTGCAGCATGTGCACGGCATCTGCGCGAAACCTGTGCGCATCGAAGTGACGAAATGCATAGCCCGGCGTACGCGGTGATGTTTTCATCGCCATCCCCCCAACTCAGTCTCGGTTCCCTGAAAGATGCCGGATGGCAGCCGAATCCAGTATTCGGTGCCAGCTTGGCGATGGCGAAGAGGCGGTCGACCTGCGTCGCCGCCCCGTTCGCGGTAAGGCTGAACTGACGTATTGTCGCAACCACACCCCTTGCCGATGAAGACATCAGAAGGTTTGCGTCACCATCACACATCAGCCTCCTTACACTGACTACGATGCCCCAGACGCCGAGCCGTTATACCCCGGCGTGGACGGAGGCCGGGAAATCATCGTTGGCAACACGAAATTATTTTTGGCGCAGCGACATCGTTCGACACCTTTCTGTCGCTCAACGTGTTATTGTGTTGACATTCGACATGCAACTACACCAGAAAGGGAGATGCTGCACATGGTCGATTATCGGAATCGGCCGGACGAAAGTCCGCTGGTATGGTGTCCGCACTGTGGGCTGTTGGTAAACGCTTCTTCGGTCAAGCGGAGGATGCGCACCGTGTTTCACTTATCAGCAAGCGGCGTTTTTCCGTATGGCGTGTGTGCTGCTCATCAGAAACCGGGAGGATTCGTCCGGCCGTTCAGTTGACGCGGATAGGTGTTGCCTGCTACTCCAAATCGTCCGGGTTGTCCACGGGAACGCAGCGTGTCTGCTGCGATGGCAAAGAATCTGTATCGACTCGTCCTTCATACCGAAAATCATCCGGACTGTCCACGTCAACCAAGGAACTCACGGGGGCAGTCTGCTTTGTTTTTCTTGGCGAAGCCTCTGGTTTGCCGAGTTTGGGCGCCTGTTTGGGCGTGGTGCGAACGGATGGTGGTTCAACAAACGGAATATCGGTCACGGCGAACACTCCTCGCAATCATGAAATCTGAGCATCTCTAGTGTTCGCGAACGCGCTCGATACCATGTACACAACGCATGAGCAGACGGTCACCGAACGCGTTCCCGCAGACCGGCCGAAACCGTGCACTACAGTAAAAAACTCGTACAAGCCCCAGATGGGACATCGCACGAGTTGAAATCATTGTCTGGTGCGGTCGAGAGGACTTGAACCTCCACGAGCTTGCGCCCACAAGAACCTGAATCTTGCGCGTCTGCCAATTCCGCCACGACCGCATATTCGGTTGCGCTGTTCAGCAGCGACATTGGCTATTGTACAAGCTTCCTCGTGATCATGCAAGTGGAAAATCGAACCAAAGTCGGGCGCGCACGAAGGGATTCCCGTCGAGCACCGACGTGCACAACAAAAATCCCTCCGCCGTCGGCGAAGGGATTTTACTATGTATGCAATTGGTGCGGTCGAGAGGACTTGAACCTCCACGAGCTTGCGCCCACAAGAACCTGAATCTTGCGCGTCTGCCAATTCCGCCACGACCGCGTATTGAAGCGACGAGACACATTATAGCGTGGATCCTGGTATTGTGCAAGGGGGTGTGCAAAGAATCCTTCCCTCGCCGCATAGACCCGGATGGTGTGATAGACTGAAAGCATACGTTGGATGCGGCAGCAGGACGGGCGATGCGATGCAGAAGTGAAGCCCGGTGAAGGAGTGACGGGGCAGCGTGAGAATGACGAAGATGCATGCGCTGGGCAATTGTTATCTGTACGTCAGTGAGTTTGAGGAAGATTTGTCGGGCATTTCGCTGCCGAGTCTTGCGATGGCGGTGAGTGATGTGCGGAAGGGGATAGGCTCGGACGGGCTCATCCTCATTGGACCCTCTGCCCATGCGGAGGTTCGGATGCGCATTTTTAACGCCGATGGATCGGAAGCGGAGAATTGCGGAAACGGGCTGCGTTGCGTGGCGAAGTACGCGTACGAACGCGGATATGTGCAATCTCAAACGTTCCGGATTGAGGTGCAGACCGGTGTGGTCGAGGCCGAGGTGCATGTGGGAGCCGACGGGCGGGTGAATTCGGTCACCGTGGACATGGGGGTGCCCCGGTTTGGCCCGGCGGCCGTGGACTATCAAGGTCCCGCCCACGAAGGGGAACGGGTTGAGATTACAATTGGTGACGAAACTTTTCGCGGACTGCCGGTATCGATGGGGAACCCGCACTTGGTGCTGCCCGTGGCGTCCGCGGAGGAGGTGCCGGTGGACGTCTTTGGCCCCCAGTTGGAAAGGCATCGGTATTTTCCGAACCGGGTGAATGTGGAATTCGTCAGTCCGAGAAATCGAAAGGAACTGGTGTTTCGCGTGTGGGAACGCGGATCCGGCATCACCTTCGCGTGCGGCACGGGAGCGTGCGCCAGTGTGGCGGCCGGCGTTCGAGAAGGCTGGCTGGATAGACGGGTACGCGTCCACTTGCTCGGTGGAGACCTGGATATTGAGATGGCGGATGACGGCCGTGTATTGATGACGGGGGAGGCCGTCGAGGTATTTACGGGCGAATATCACTTGCCGCTCAGCCTGCGGGCCTGACCGCGCGCAGCAGCAACAGCGCAAAAAAGCACAGCACTGCGACGGAGATGGCGATGGCAAGGGCACCGACAGCGAGCACAAACCAGGTGATGACCGAGCCTCCGAGGAGCAATCCCAAGCCTCCCAGCCGACGGCGGTGGAAAATCGCGTTGTATGCGACAGCCTGGATGCAGACGCTGTAGGCAACCACGGCGGTGGTGAGACTGGCGCCCAGACGCGGCGCCACCGGCCAGCAGGCGTAAGCCGCCGCCAAGGGCGCGGTGAGCGGAAGCAGTTGCGTGTGGAGATTGAGCAGCCGCAACCGTTGGCCGCGGCATTTGAAAACGTTCAAGACGAGCACATGGTGAACCAGTGTGTAGAGCCGAAGCAGGCCGTAGCAGGCGGGACCGGACGCGAGCCACCCCACCGCGAGGGCAATGCCAAACCAGATGGCCGCTTGTGGGTGTGGTGAGGATAAGCGGTGGAACTCGAACCGTATGGCGTGAATGTGGTGCATCAGAACTGCGGTGGCGGTGATCACACCGGCCCAGAGACTGGTCCAAACCGCCCGGACTGTCGCCGTTTCGAGGGAACTGTCAAATGCGGCAGCTTCGCCGAATCGGTCCAGTGGAACCAGGCGGCTGAGCAGCGTCCAGTAGCTCCAGAAGGGATGGGCCAAGTGTCGTCAACTCCTTTTGAAACCGCTGTACTTGCATTATACATCGTCAACTGAGGGACGCGGGATGCGTCGGATGGTCACCCTGTTCGGATTGGAACACCTACGGAAAGGGATGGAGCGACATGGAAACCACGGCGATTCGCGAGGCGCCACCCATTCGCCCGGCCGCGTCGTTGATTTTGGTTCGGGACGGCCGGTTTGGACTGGAGGCGCTCATTCTCAAACGATCCGCGTCCATGCGTTTCTTGCCGGGACACCTGGCGTATCCCGGCGGCGCTTTGGATGCCGAAGACTGGGCGGCGGGTCCCGATTGGTGGCGGGGACGCGTGCGCGGACGGCAGCAATCGGACGACGAAGTGTACGCAAGGGCGGCTTTGCGCGAATGCGCGGAGGAAATCGGTTGGCTGTGCGGGGTGGATTGCGAGTCGGGCGTGTACGCGCTCCGGGACGATGAGCAGCGTGCTCTGCTGTCCGGGGATGCGACGCTGAGGGGCCTGGTGAGCGCCCATGCGTGGCGCATGAACGCCGAGGCCCTGAAATTTGTTGGCCGGTGGGTGACCCCACCACACATGCCAAAACGGTTCGATACGCGTTTTTTCATCTTTGCCATCCAGGGCGAAGGACCGGAACCTCGTCTGCACGAGTCGGAACACGAATGGGTTCGCTGGGAACGTCCGTCCGTTTTGTTGTCCGGCATTGAGTCGGGAGAATACCGAGCCGCCATCCCGACCGTCGCCGTACTGCGCGCATTGAACGCCTGTACGACTGCGGCAGAGAGCGCGAATTCGCTATCCGTACCGGGCCCCGCTGCCAGGTAGTCTCCACTCGTTTGACAGGCGCAGCATGACAGCTAGGGAGACACGGGGTTGTGCGACGGCGCCGTGTAGACCATGTGGCCTGCCGTGTGCCAGGTTCGTTCAATCTGTCGCTGTGCCAACAGATGTTCAATATGCGCCTGAACCGTGCGCCGTGCCACCCACGTGGCAGCTTCGGGTATGCTGTTGCCGTACAAGAGGAAGACCAACTCGTTCAGGGTTCGCGGTGATTGGCGTATCAATGCCGCAATCTCCGCTTCGCGCCGCTGACGCCGAAGGAGAAGTTCCCGGGCTGCCGTTTCTGCATCTTGCGCAATGCGTCCGTGGCCCGCGCCGACGATGCGGCAACCGCTGTTCGCAATGGCTTCCAACGCGGCATAGTAGTGCGCCATATGGCCATCGGGCGGTCCCACCCAGACGGAACCATCGCCGGAAAGGTGGTCTCCCACCAACAGCACGTCGTCATTTGGAATGTGAAGATGGATGTGGCCGTGCGTGTGGCCGGGATGATGCTGGATCGCCACGCGCAGGGTGCCCAAATGATATGCGTCGGGTACGGGCTGGATGTGAACATCTGGCAAAGATGTCCGTAGATTCGCGAGATCGAGCGCGTGAATCTGGATGGGTGCCGGAAAATGGCGTCGCAGCAACGGAAATCCTTGCGTGTGGTCGCGATGGTAATGGGTGGCGATCAGGGCGTGGACCCGGAGAACGCCGAGTTGTCGCAGAACACTGGCTAATTCTTCAATGATTGCCGGATCGTCGCTGCCGACATCCACCACCAGAGCTTCTTCTCCCTGGTGAATCACGTAGGTGTTTGTTTCATAGGAAGGCGGTAGGGTGGGGGTTGGCAGGGCAACCCGAAGCACGTGTTCTGTGAGTCTTTCGATGGCGATGGCCACAGCGGCATCCCTCCTATGTTCAGATGCGGATGATGGATGGTTCTATCGTACATCACTTTCCGACGTGCGACAGCGGTAGCGTGTAAGGAGGGGAATAAACGTGAAAATTTACACACGATCCGGAGATGAGGGGAAAACCAGTTTGATTCACGGCCGCCGCGTGAGCAAAGACAGCCCGCGCGTGGAGGCCTACGGGACCGTGGATGAGGCCAACTCGGCGATCGGCGCGGCGCTGGCTTTGATGGCCGACGTGCCGGAGTTGCTGAACCTCGTCCGCTTCGGCAGGCGGGTGCAGAGGGACTTGTTTGATGTGGGGCGCGATTTGGCCACACCGGAGGAGAAACGGGATGGATTTTACATCGCCCAATCGGACGTGGATTTATTGGAACGGATGATTGACAAGCTGTCAGAGGAAACGCCGCCTCTGCGGCAATTTGTGCTGCCGGGGGGGCATCCTGCGGCCGCCTGGTGGCATGTGGCCAGGACCGTGGTGCGGCGGGCCGAGCGGCAGATTGTGGCGCTGGAGAAGGTCGAGCCGGTTCAACCGATGATTCGCAAGTACTTGAATCGGTTGTCCGATTTCTTGTTCGTCATGGCCCGGGTGGTTAACGCGCGGACGGGTTGCGCGGAACCGGGGGTCGATTTCCAGGCGGACAAACCAGATCCATTCGGGGAGGTATGAAAATGCATCATATCGAGCGCCGTTGGCGGCTGGCATTGCTTGATTTGGACGGTACCCTGTACCGCGGCGACCGTGTGATCCCGGGGGCGCCGGAATTCGTTACGCGATTGCGCAAGCGCGGGATTCATCCCGTCTTTTTTACGAATAACGCCACGCGACCGCCCCAGGACGTCTGCTTGAAGCTCGCGCGTTTCGGTATTGCCGCCGAGCCGACCGAAGTATGCACCTCCGCGGAGGCGGCGGCGTGGCACCTGTCCCAGAAGTTGGCGACGAAGGGCGCGCGGATTGCCTACGTTGGCCAGGCCGGTGTGGTGGATGCACTGCGGGCAGTCGACCTGGAGCCTGTGTATGCCGGGGATGCTGCGGCAGACCTGGACAACTGCGAGGCAGCGGTGCTCGGGCTCGATCCGGATGCGGACTATCGGATGCTCGCACGCTTTTGCGACGTGGTGCAGAGACTGGCCGGTTTTGTTCTGACCAATCCGGATGTGCGTCTGCCGGTGTCCGGACGCTTCCTGCCCGGCAACGGTGCGCTCGGCAGCTTTGTCGCCACAGCCACGGGCATTGCGCCCTACGTCGCGGGGAAGCCCAATCCGGATTTTGTTCGCTTTGCGTTGGCCCGTCACCGGGTGGCGGTAGAGGAGGCGCTGATCATCGGTGATAATCTCGCCACAGACATTGCCTGCGGTGCGGCGGCTGGATTGTACGCCATTCACGTGCGGACCGGCGTGGCATACGAGGCGGAGACGGCAGCCCAATGGCGCGCGGATGAAACGGTGGATTCTGTGGCGGACTTGTTCGTCGAGTGAAAAGGGGGGGCAGCGAGAAGTGCAACCGGGTGAAAAATTTTTCGACATCCGGTCGTTGGTCATCCCTGAGATTGCAGACATGGCGGGCCCTTGTCAGAGATCTCACCAGAATTTCCGCAGGCTTGATAGCCATATATTTAGTGTGTATAATGGTCCTTGCCCGCGGGGAGAACACTATATCTAGGGTATCTATACATAAGCGGGACGAGCTGTATTACGCGAGTGAGGGGTGTCTCGTCTGGAGGATAGGTTCTTCGAAGCGGTTTTCGGAAAGCGAGGCGGATGGTTTTGCGGTGTCCGTATTGTAACACAGACAATTCCCGTGTCGTAGAATCTCGGACGAGCGATGATGGCACAGCCATCCGGCGCCGTCGGGAGTGCATGAATCCGGAATGTGCGCGCCGGTTCACCACCTATGAGCGTGTCGAACAACGGCCGCTGATGGTCATCAAGAAAGACGCCAAGCGGGAGGAGTTTTCCTCGGAAAAGCTGTACCGGGGCGTCATGAAATCCTGCGAGAAGCGACCCATCCCGGTGGAGACGGTGGAAGCGGTGGTGTCCGGAATTGAACGGGCGCTGCATCTCGAGTACGAGCGAGAGGTGCCTTCATCCGTGATTGGAGAAAAGGTGATGGATGCGCTGCGTTCCCTCGATGGTGTCGCGTACGTTCGGTTCGCCGCGGTGTACCGTGAGTTTCGCGATGTTGAAACTCTCGCCCAGGAAGTGTTGTCGCTATTGAAAGAATCATCTGACAAAGGGAAGTGAGTTCCTTATATGGAGCAGACGTTGAACGAGAGTATGTTGCCGTTTACTTCTGAGGATTATCTGGGCAGCACCGGCGAGCGGATTGTTGCCGATAGGTATCTGCTGAAAGATGTGAAGAAGGAAAGTCTGACCGTGGGCTCCCTGGTGGTTGCGGTGTTGGACAAGAAGCGGGCCTACCACGAGTTGGCGCGCGTCGTGGAGATTGATGACGAGAACAAAACCGCCGTGGTGGAATTGAAGGACGGTGCGCGGGAAACCCTGCCGTTCCATCAGATTGACGTGTTGCTCGAAACCGCACCGCGCGACATGTGGCGGCGTGTGGCCCGCGGTGCAGCGGCCGTGACGAATGATCCGGAGCTGTGGGCTGAGCGGTTTTACGAATTGCAGAGCCAGTGGCGCTATGTGCCCGGTGGTCGAATCAATGCGTCCATGGGAACCGGTATGCAAACCACGAGCTACAACTGCTTTGTCATCCCAAGCGTTGGTCCGACGATGCGGGACTATGCCGAATCGTTCGGACAGACGCTGGAAATTCAAGCCCGCAGCGGCGGCGTTGGGATGAATCTGTCACGGATTCCACCTCAGGGGACGTATATTCCGAAAACAGAGGGGTCGAGGGCAGCGGAGCTGCACCTGGTGCTCGATGTGTGGCATGCGGACCTTCCGGACTTTCTGACGACGGATTACCCCAACAGCACGAAGGTGGTCCGCGTCACCCGAGAATTCCTGCGCGCCGTCGAAGAGGATGCGACCTGGCGTTATGTGTTCCCGGACACGACGGTGGACGGGTATGACGACATCTGGACGGGCCGAATTGAGGACTGGCTGGCGCAAAATCTGCCAGTCATGTATTCCGAGCAGGTTTCGGCGCGGCAGCTGTACGACCAGATCCTGCAGAGTGGAGCGCTGGTGATGACGGACGTGGTAGGCACTGCGCTGTATCCGGGAGATCAGCGGAGCACCATCGCCTCCACTCTCGGTGATATGTGGGAGCGCATGGCGGAGAAGAAACGCGTCTCCCTGATCTTGTCGTCGCTCCGCCCGCGGTACAGTTATGTTCGCGGCGTCAACGGACGCAGTTCCGGCGCCTACTCCTGGGGACTTTTGTACGACAAAGGAAATCAGGTGTTCGGTGACGGCTTCGGACCGGTGGGCGTTGGTGAAATCATGAGTGTGGGCTGTCAGTTGACGCTCCAGGGTGGATCGCGCCGCGGCGCACTGATGTTGATTCTGAATGACCGGCATGCGGATGTGCTGAAGTTCATTCGATGCAAACAGGTGGACGGCGTGATCACCGGTGCAAACATCTCCGTCGGCATCTCCGAGCGGTTCATGGCCGCCAAGGAACAGGATGAACCCTGGGAGATTGGGTTTGTTCCAACGGAATCTCTGGCGAAGTTTGACGGAGACTTCGACGGTTGGACCGCCCGCGGCGGCCGGATGGAAGTGACCGACGTCCTGCCCGCGCGCGAGCTGTGGGATGAATTGGTCACCTCCGCGTGGAAATCGGCCGAGCCCGGCGTGGTGTTTCTGGGGCGAGCCAATCGGATGTCCAACTCCTGGTACTTCAACCCGCTGGTTGCGACCAATCCATGCGGTGAACAGCCGCTGCCGGCCAACGGCATCTGTAACCTGGGCGCGGTGGTGTTGAGCCGATTCGCGACCGGCTTTGCGGACAGCGGGATTCGTGTGGAATTCGAGGACAAAGAGAAGGAAGCGTATATCCGCGGTTGGTTGAGCAAGTACTTTGACGAAGACCGGGTGGATTTTCTGCTGCACCACGTCAAATGGGAGGAACTCGAGCGGACCACGCGGACTGGAATCCGCTTCCAAGACGCGGTGATTGACGCCACGTACTACCCGTTTGAAGAGAACCGGATCAACCAAATGAGTGAACGGCGCGTCGGCCTCGGCATCATGGGCCTTCACGATCTGCTGTTGTACTGCGGGATGCGCTACGGATCGCCCGAATCAGTGCAATTCATCGATGTCCTGATGGGGATGATGGCGGAGTGGTCGTACCTGGAATCGGTGGAGTTGGCGAAGGAGAACGGTCCATTTCCAAAGTTTGACGCCGACCTGTTCCTACAGTCCGGGTACATGCAGCAGATGGCTGCGGAACGCCCGCACGTGGTGGAGGCGATTCGGAAACACGGTGTTCGCAACGTGACCACCATGACCATCGCGCCCACCGGAACCACCGGGACCATGGTGGGGTGCTCGACGGGGTGTGAACCATACTACGCGTGGTCCTATTTCCGAAACTCGCGACTCGGGATGTTTGAGGAAAACGCGGGCATCGTACAGGAATACTACGATACGCATCCTGGCGAGGAACTGCCCGACTACTTCGTCACTGCCATGGATTTGGCACCGGAAGATCACGTGCGAGTACAGGGCGCATTGCAGAAATGGATTGACAGCTCGATTTCGAAGACCTGCAACGCACCCAATTCGTACACGGTGGAAGATACGAAGCGGCTCTACGACCTGGCGTATGAGCTCGGGTGTAAAGGAATCACCATTTATCGCGACGGGTCTCGGTCTGAACAGGTGCTGTCCCTGAAGAAGGATGACGCCGATGAGGACACCGCCGCGGCGTCCACGGCAGAAGTGTCAGGTGTTGGCGATGCACAGGACGCACAAGAGACGGCGTCGGCGGCATCCCGCGGATCGTACGTGAAACGGCGGCGTCCGGATGTGCTGTACGGCGCGACGTACAAGAAGGAAACGCCGCTCGGGAAGGCGTACATCACCATCAACGACGATCCGGAAGAGCACCTGGCTCTCGAGATTTTCGTAAACATCGGCAAAGCCGGAAGCGATGTCTACGCGGCGAACGAAGCGTTGGGCCGTGCCATCACGCTGTACCTGCGCGATTCTCACAATCCGAACCGGGAAGCCGAGCTGGTGAAACATTTTGCGGGAATTGGCGGATCGAACTCGGTCGGGTTTGGCGACCGGCGCATCACATCGGTGCCGGACGCGATTGCGAAGGCGTTGATTGAGCACTCGGAGACATTCCCGATGCGTAAGGCGGCGTTCCAGGAGTGGGCCAGCGGACAGGAATCCGCCACGAGAGAGGCGTCTCGCCTGCGGAACCACGCGGTGGCGAAAGATCTGTGTCCGAATTGCCACCAACACAGCTTGGTTCGCACCGGCGGATGCTATGAGTGCGAAGCGTGTGGCTACAGCAAATGCTGACGGCAGAGAGTTTGTCCCACCGAAATCCGTAGCATCGAACGTCAGGGTTCGTGAGAGACAGATGCGTTTCGAAACTGCCTCTAGGCAGCCTGATCTGAGGAGCATCGAAGCAAGGTACAGGGGAGCGGCCGAGTTGGCCGCTCCTTTTGCGCTTGCGGGGTGAACTGAACGCGGGCATGGGGCTGCGTCCCGCAGCGTCCAGCACTGAATCGGGATTATAGTTCCAGAGGCATCGAACTGCCAGCCGAGACGGGCGCCGCATGCGATATGTCACCTGATGAAGGGAGTCCGTGGAGGTGTGGGGGCAATCGAGGATGAATTTTTCTTTTTTTCTCACGGGCCAGCGTGAGATATAATTGACGTGACCCATCGAGCGCTCAGCGTCAAAGCAGTGCGTGAAGGCCGCACGGAAGCCACGACCGATGGTGCGCCGTGGTGCTTCGCCAGTCTATGGCACAGGGAATCATACAGCGAAGGGGTATATTGCATTGAATCGTTTAGAAGAAATTCTGGCATTCAATCAAAAATTCGTGGAAGGCCACGAATACGAGCAATATCGGACGTCGAAATTTCCGGACAAGAAACTGATCATTCTCTCTTGTATGGACACTCGGCTCACCGATTTGTTGCCCCGTGCCATGAATCTCAAGAACGGCGATGCCAAGTTCATCAAGAACGCAGGGGCCGTTATCTCCCATCCATTCGGCAGCACCATGCGGAGCATCCTTGTGGCCGCGTACGAACTCGGCGCCGAGGAGGTCTGCGTGATTGGCCACTATGGATGCGGGATGGGCAGCATCAATCCGGAAGCCATGTTTGAGCGGATGGCGGAGCATGGCATTTCCCGAGCCACCATCGAGATGCTCGAGCACGCCGGGATTGACCTGCACACGTGGTTCAAGCGGATCGAGTCCATACCGGACAGCGTTCGCGAAACGGTGCGCACCATCCGAAATCACCCGCTGGTGCCAAAGACACTGACGGTGCACGGACTCGTGATGGATCCGGAGACGGGCCGACTCGACCTCGTGGTCAACGGATATGAGTCGGACTGAGGCACAGGGCGTACGACGCAGATGGGCCCGGTGAGACGGACTGGGGCACATTCCCCAGAGCCATGGCGAACGTCACAGGGGCTGGCGGGGCCCCTTTTTGACGTGCGCGTTTATTCTCCGGGTTTCCTTCAAATGCTAAACCCAAGTTGAGGGGAACCGGCAGACATCCGAAAGTCAGCACGATATTCAACTGGGAGGGATGACTTCTGCAATCCAAGCCGTCCAATGAATTTCAACCATTTATCTCACCGCACGAACACCCCCGCGAGTTCACGTGGACAGCGGTCATTCTCGGCGTCATCTTGGCCGTTGTGTTCGGGGCCGCCAACGCATATCTCGGCCTCATCATTGGAATGACCATCAGCGCTTCCATTCCGGCATCGGTGATCTCCATGGCCATCATCCGAGGGTTGTTGCGCCGCAACTCCATCCTCGAGAACAACATGGTTCAGACCATGACGACGGCCGGTGAGGCGCTGGCGGCAGGGGCCATCTTCACGCTGCCGGCCCTCTTTCTGTGGCATGTCAACCCGCGCATGTTGACGCTGACTCTCATCGTGCTGACAGGGGGCATTCTCGGCGTCCTGTTCATGATCCCGCTGCGACGCATGCTGATTGTCCGAGAACACGGCCGGCTTCCGTATCCGGAAGGGACGGCATGCGCCCGGGTGTTGATGGCCGGAGAAGAAGGCGGCAAGAAGGCGAAACTGGTGTTTGGGGGCTTGGCGCTGGGCGGGATCTTCAAATTTATTGAGGACGGTCTGACGTGGTTCCCATCCGAAATCTCCATGCGCGTGGCGGGTTTCCGCCAGGGCATGATTGGCATGGACACCCTGCCGTCGCTGCTCGGGGTTGGATTTGTTATCGGACCGCGCATCGGCGCGTTGATGGCCGCTGGCGGCGTGTTCGCCTGGCTGGTTCTGATTCCGATGATTGCGTATTTCGGCCAGCACGGTGGCGTGATTGCTCCAGGGACCAGTCCCATCCAGAGCATGGACGCGTGGGCCATCTGGGATAACTACATCCGCTACATCGGCGCCGGCGCCGTGGCCGCGGGAGGCATCATCAGCCTGTTGCGTACGCTGCCCACGCTGTGGGCCACCTTCTACGGTGCCATTCGAGGATTGCGGGAGAGCATGGACAGCAACAGCACGTTCGGCGGCCTGCGCACGGAACGGGACATTCCTCGCACCCTCAGTCTGGTGCTGGCCGTGGCAATTCTGCTCGTCATTGCGTTCTCTCCGCAATTGAAGGTGGGCGTGATTGGCGCGCTCGGGGTTTTGATTGTGGGCTTTCTGTTTGTCACCGTATCCTCGCGGATTGTGGGTATCGTTGGATCTTCTTCCGATCCGGTCTCGGGCATGACCATCGCCACGCTGTTGATTGTGGCGACCGTATACCGTGCCGCCGGGTACTCCGGGATGTCGGGCATGGTGGCATCTCTGATTGTCGGCGCCATTATCTGTACGGCGGTCGCCATCGCCGGCGATATTTCTCAGGATTTGAAGACCGGGTATCTGGTCGGCGCAACGCCGCGGAACCAGCAGTTCGCCATGCTCATCGGCACAGTGGCGTCGGGTGTCACCATCGGCTGGGTGCTGTTGTTGCTGAATCATGCGTACGGGTTTGGCAGCAAAGCATTGCCGGCTCCGAAAGCCGTGCTGATGAAATTAATTGTCGAAGGCATCATGAACGCGAGCATGCCGTGGGACCTGATATTCATCGGCGCCGCGTCGGCGGTGGTCATGGAACTGCTGGGCGTGGAATCCCTGGCTGTGGCTGTCGGAATTTATCTGCCCATTCACACGAGTCTGCCGGTGTTTCTCGGTGGCGTCGTCCGTTGGCTCGTCACCCGCACGCGCGGAGAACAGAGCGAAGAGTGGAAACGGGAAATCACGGAGCGGGGCATTCTGGCCGCGTCGGGATTGATTGCGGGAGAATCGCTGATTGGGATTCTGCTCGCCGTGCTCGCTGGCGCGAAAATCCAATTGCCGGGTGCAAATCTGCTCGGAAACTGGGGATCGTTGATTCTGTATCTTCTGTTGGCCGTGTGGTTGGCGTGGGTGGCGCGCCGCGTTCGTCCAACGGCGAACTTCCGCGGGTAGCCAATTCAATAACTGGAGAGGGGCCGTTGCGGGCCCCTTTCTATTTGGCTGGAGAATCCGTCGGTTCGGTGGAGGGTGAGTCTTCGCGGTTGACCATGTGCTCAGCGACCATGCTGAGCCGTTCCATCATGAAGTCCCGGACGGGACCGGTCAGTTCAATCTCATCCATGGCTTCCGCCATGCAGGATAACCATTCCTTCGCGCGGGTTGGGGTGATGGGATGGGGCAGGTGGCGGTAGCGCATCATGGGCGGACCGTACACGTCGGTATACAGGGGTGGGCCGCCAAAAAACTGGGTCAAGAATTTGTATTGTTTGTCTCGAATCGGCGTGATGTCCTCCGGAAACAGTTTCGACAGGTTGGGATGAGCCTGAACCTTGGCGTAAAAGCGGTCCACCAACTTCGACAGCGTTTCCGCTCCGCCAATCCGTTCATAGACGCTTCGAACATCCATCGCGCGCCCTCCTTCAGAAATCCAATCCTCAAACCAACAGTATACCCCATGATGCGATGGGTTCCTGTGAGATGAATCACACGAGGCGCGACGGTGAGTAAGGGGATCCCTTGTGCGGGCTCTGTCCGCGTGGACAGATGCCGTTCTGCACATCGCGAACGCGCATATAGATGAAATGGGGCGCACCTTCCCACTGGAAAGGAGGTGAGGTCACAATGTGGCAGCTGTGGTTGAGTGGCATCATTGGCCTGTGGGTCCTCATTTCGCCGTGGGTATATGGTTTCTCCGACAATACCGGAGGTCTGTGGAACAGTATTGTGTTTGGCGTCATTCTGGTTATCCTTGCGATTTGGGCCGGGTATTCCGGCAAGCAGAATCGTTCCTAGCGCGGCCGTGTAGGCCGTCGTTCACGTGAGGCAGGCGCGCCCCGCCCGCTGTACGGCGGTGGAACTGGTTTCGTGTTCCAGTGCCACCGTGATCTCCGGACCTGAGGTCCGGAGATTTTTTATTGCGCACGTTCGTCCTTGGCCTCGCCTTTGTGAAACGAACGGATCCATTGGTAAACTGAAGGTGCGGACAGGCATTCAATCCGAGCGTGGCCGGCTGTGATGTCGGCTCCCGCTGAACGGAGTGACGGGAGTGTGAATGGATGACGGACCCGACCACGAACGACTATGAACAACAATTGCAGGATTTAGAAGATGTACTGACGCGCTTTCAACGAACCATTCGCAGTTTTTTCATGGAACAGTCGCCCGGATTGACTGCGAGTCAGATCTTCACTTTGCGCTATCTCTGCACCTGTCGGTACGCGAAGGCCTCGGACATCGCCCGTGTCTCCGGTTTGAGCGCAGGTGCAGTGACGCAGGTGTGCGACGAGTTGGTGAAAATGGGCTACGTGGAGCGAATTCGGTCGAGTGATGATCGCCGTGTGGTCCACGTGCGCGTGACGGACGAGGGCAGGGCGCGCTTCGCCGCCATTCGCACCCTGCGTGCGCGCAGCGTACGCGGCATCCTGGAACAACTGGGGGCGGAAGACACGCGGGAATTCCTGCGTATTGTTGCGCGCATCGTGGAGATTGTAGAGGACGAATCCAATAGAAAGGGGTCCTGCACATGAACAAAATCGCATGGATTGGTCTCGGTCAAATGGGCGTCCCCATGGCCCGCAACCTGGCGAAACACGGTTATCCCGTGACGGTGTACAACCGCACGCCAAAGTCTGTTGACATGACCCCCTGCCAGGTGGCCGATTCCCTGCACATGGCCGTGGATCATGCGGATGTGGTGTTTCTGATGCTCTCCGATGGAGCTGCGGTGGAACACGTGGTATTTGGCGAATCTGGTGCGATTCACGCGCTCTCCCAAGGAGCGCTCATCGTCAACATGAGCACGGTGGGTGTGGATGAAACGAAACAATTCGCGCTGCGGGCTGCAGAACATCAGGTCGAGTGGATGGACGCGCCGGTGTCCGGATCTGTTGGACCCGCCGAGGCGGGAACGCTGGTGGTGTTGGCGGGCGGTTCCGAATCTGCGTTCCATCGGGTGAAACCGCTGTTGGCGACGATGGCCAAGTCGGTGCATCACCTGGGGCCGGTTGGTAGTGGTGCAGCCATGAAATTGTTGGTCAACGGCATGCTGGCAGCCACCGTCGCGGCGGCTTCGGAGTGCATGGCCCTGGCGGAGAAGTCAGGTCTCGGACGCGAGAGGTTTTTGGACGTATTGAGCGAAACCGGCATGTGGTCTCCGATTTTGGCCGGTAAGCGTCCATTGTGGCTCGATGACGAGTACCATCCGAGTTTTGCCCTGAAGCACATGACAAAGGATCTTGCGCTGCTGTCTCGCTTTGCGGTGCAATACAGCGCCGCGTTGCCCGGCATGACCACCGCCCTCACCACGTATTTGGGCGCACAGGCACAGGACCTGGGAGACGCGGATATGGCGGCTGTGTTCCAACACCTGTGCGCGCTGGCGGGGGCGGAACTGTGAAGTCGGCCGTCATTTTGGATCGAGACGGGGTTATCAATGACCATCGACATTACGTCAACAGCCCTGCGGACCTTTATCTGTTTCCGTTCGCGGGTCCCGCCATCCGCAAACTGAACGACGCAGGACTGGAAGTGTATGTGGCCACCAATCAAGGGGGCGTGGGATTGGGCTACCTGTCCATCCGCACCCTTGACCGCATTCACCGCAAGCTACAGCAGGAATTGCGCGCCGCGGGGGCCGTTGTGACAGATATCGAGGTGTGTCCTCACGCGCCGGGGACCGGTTGCTCCTGCCGCAAGCCGGAACCGGGTATGCTCCTGTCCCTGCAGCGGAAACACGGTTTTACGCCGGCGCTCAGCTACATGGTGGGTGACCGGGAGAGCGACGTGGAAGCGGGGCAGCGAGCCGGGATGAAAACGGTTCGCATTGGGGTGCCCCCGTCCAACGCCCATGCGGTGGTTGCGGATTTGTCCGAAGCGGTGGATTGGATTTTGCAGGATCTCGGAACGGTCCATCGGCCCACCTCATACGCTATTCTGGAACATCCGTCAGACCAGGCGGAGGAGAATGGAAGTGGGGATGTGAATGTGGACCGATAACGACACACGGGCGTTGGAAAGCCCTTCGCGCGCCAATCCGCAGCCAACGAGCGGATCCTACGATGAACGGCTGCTCGACCTGTGGTGGGACTGGTATGTGTGGCACTGTGAAACGGCGGACGGACTCGCGTTGCCCTGGTGGATGCGTGGCGCAGAGCGGCTGATGCCGTATGGCGCCCTGCGCAACGCTGCCGAAAGCGGCGTGGCCTCCGCCTTCACCGCCGCGTATCCGCTGCTCGCCCCCTATCATCCGACGGCGGGATACGGCGCGTACGCGATGGATCCGTGGGCGGAGCAAATGTACTATAGCGTGTGGTGGTAAGTTGTTTTTCGCAAAAGCGGAAAGATTCTTTTCGTTCAATTTACAGAACATGTTAAACAATTGCCCATTTCAATGAGAACAGGTACAATGAGACTATACACCTCCCCGGGGGCGAGGATGGGGGCCACCCGCAGGGGTGAATCATCTTGGAGGGAAACCATGCTGAAACCGTTTCAAAATGAACCATTTACCAATTTCAGCGTCCCGGAACACCGCGCGGACATGCTGGCCGCGCTCGAGAAGGTGAAATCTGAACTCGGCCGGGAGTATCCACTGTACATCGGTGGAAAGGCAATTATGACCGAGCAAAAACAGGTGTCC
Source organism: Alicyclobacillus contaminans DSM 17975 (assembly GCF_000429525.1). Taxonomy (GTDB): domain Bacteria; phylum Bacillota; class Bacilli; order Alicyclobacillales; family Alicyclobacillaceae; genus Alicyclobacillus_A; species Alicyclobacillus_A contaminans. Next base: position 37,911 of record NZ_AUCA01000002.1, read on the forward strand.
ATCAATCCATCGCAGTTGGACCAGGTCATTGGACGTGTGTCCCAAGCAGATCAGTCGCTGGCGGAACAGGCCATGCAGGCTGCGCTGTCTGCATTTGAGAGCTGGAAGCGAAAGACGTTCGAAGAACGCGCTCGTTACCTGTTCAAAGCTGCGGCCATCCTGCGCCGGCGCAAGCATGAGTTTTCGGCGTGGATGACCTATGAAGCGGGCAAGACGTGGGCGGAAGCCGACGCGGACACCGCGGAAGCCATCGACTTTCTCGAGTTTTATGGGCGCGAGGCCATTCGCATGGGCGAGCGGCAAGAACTCGTGCGGATTCCAGGCGAGGACAACGAACAGTATTACATTCCGTTGGGTGTGGGCATCATCATTCCACCCTGGAACTTCCCACTCGCCATCCTGACCGGTATGACCGTGTCCGCCATTGTCACTGGCAATACGGTGGTCTTGAAACCGGCTACGCCGACCAACGTGATTGGCGCGAAATTCATGGAACTCATGCGCGAAGCCGGGGTTCCGGACGGGGTGATCAACTTCGTGCCCGGCGCGCCTGAGGTTATCGGCGATTTCCTGGTGGATCATCCGAAGACGCGGTTTATCTCCTTCACGGGTTCCCGCGCCGTGGGCTGCCGGATTTACGAGCGTGCTGCAAAAGTTCAGCCGGGGCAAATCTGGCTGAAGCGCGTGGTGGCCGAAATGGGTGGCAAAGACGCGATTGTCGTGGACAACGAGGCGGATTTGGACGATGCAGCACGGCAGATTGTGGCTTCCGCGTTCAACTTCGCTGGACAGAAGTGCTCGGCGGCGTCCCGTGCCATCATTCATCAGGATGTTTATGACGAAATGTTGGACAGGATTGTGAACTTGACCAAAGGGTTGAAAGTTGGCCCCGGTATGGACGAAAGCAGCCATGTTGGCCCCGTCATCGACGAAAAGGCGTATAACAAGGTCCTGTCCTACATCGAGATTGGCAAGCAAGATGGCCGACTCCTGGTGGGCGGCGGCAAAGCGGAGGGCAACGGGTACTATATCCAACCCACCGTGTTCGCCGACGTCGAGCCGACGGCGCGGATTTCGCAGGAGGAAATCTTCGGACCCGTGCTGGCTGTGACCAAAGCGAAAGATTTCGAGGAAGCGATTCGGTTTGCCAACAACACCGAGTACGGGTTGACCGGCTCCGTGTTCAGTCGCAACCGCGATCACCTCGAGTACGCGCGACAGGAGTTCCATGTCGGGAACCTGTACTTCAATCGGAAGTCGACAGGCGCGTTGGTGGGTGTGCATCCGTTCGGTGGTTTCAACATGTCCGGCACCGACTCAAAGGCAGGCGGCTTCGACCTGCTGTTGCAATTCACGCAAGCGAAAGTTGTGTCGGAAAAATACTGATTCGGGTGTGCTGTTGGGGCGGATCCGTGTGGCAACACACGGATTCGCCTTGTTATTTTTCAAGCGGCGGCTTGTGCGGACGCCAGCGTGTTGTATACGCCATGTCCTGAACCGGTTCTCTCCAGGCGCATCCTTTTTCGAAGAGCAGGTGGGCCGCGTACCGCGTCTGAACGGGATTGACGATCCAGTAGCTTTGGTCGCCCGGAACCATGGGATCCGGATTGTGGAACGATCCGGGCAATGTCGCGCCGACCAAACGAAAATGTTGGTACGTTGGCACCTCGCTGACGAGACGTGTCAACTCCCACATCGAAAGATCGGTCTCGGTCATCTGTGTCGCCTGCCGCGTGATGCCAGGCAGTTTCATCAGGTTGGTCGGTTGGAACAATTGCTTTGTCAGCGCGGTTAACAGTTCTCGCTGTCGCGCCGTTCGTCCGATATCTCCGAGGGGATCGTGCCGAAAGCGCAAGAAACCGAGTGCCTGTTCACCATTCAATCTCTGCATGCCCTGACGAAGATGGATATGGCCGAACCGCGTATCCCCCGTATCGTAGTTCATGCGGTGTTCCACCGGCAGCGTCACACCGCCCAAGGCATCAATCAGTTGCACCACGCCGTCGAAGCGTGCCAACACGTAATGATGAACCGGCGTACCGGTCAGGTCTTCCGTCAGTTGTTTGGTCAGTGTCGGACCGCCGATGGCCAAACTTTCGTTGATTTTTCCAAAGTGGCCGTCAGGGAATTGAACGCGGGTGTCGCGAGGAATGGAGAGCCATTCAACGCGTCGGTCGGCGTAGTCGATGCTGCACAAGACCAGCGTATCGGTATTGCCGGGTTCTCGACGGGATCTGGCGTCCGATCCGAGCAGCAGAACATTCATCCTGTCCTGGCTCGCGGCCCGGGCAAGGGGTTTCACCACGATCGAGTGGGAGCTGTCCGGATGGGGGCCTTCGAGCGTCGACATGTGCATGCGCAAAGCCATCACAAGGATGGCGCACCCGAACACAGTGCACAGCAGAGCAGCCCGCAGCCAGCACTTCCGCGAGCGTCGAGACGATGTGTGATGAGTCCGAACTCCTCGCATGGTATCCCTCCTGCGGGGTAGCCTGCCCGAACCTGCGAAGAAGTTGCTGTGGAATTGCCATTTGCATGATCCAATGTTTTGTTCGAAAATACAAATACCTGTGCACAATGTTTCGTGAAGGCATCATGGCCCGGAGGTGGACACGCATGAATCCGGATGTTCGTTTCACACAGAAAACCCGCAGACCGTCCGGCGCTCCGAACGTTGAGGAGCACCAGCGATTGGTCCGCGACAAAATTCCAGAAATGCTGGAGGCGATGGGGAACATACCGGTTTATCAGGTGTTGTCACGCGACCGGTTGCCCGCAGCCCTGTGCGACGAAGTGGTGCGCAGTGCGGAGAAGTTTGCGTCCACGGCGAGTCTCGAGGCGCTGGCCGATGTGCTCGATTGCATCGATGCGTGGTTGGAGACACAGGGACTCTCCCTGGAAGATGTGGCGAGAGTTCGCGCGGAGCGGCGCAAGCGCTGCGGTGATTTTCGTCAAGGTGTGTTTTTGGAGTGCGTGGCGGACGGTGCCTCGACAGACGCACTGCAGCACCGCACATTTCGGTGTTGAGGCATCCGATGTATTCGGCGGAATGCGGAGCCATGGATGGATGTGCAGTTCGGGAGGATGATATAATGCCAAAGGCGCGACGGGGAGGCGTGACGTTGGGATGACGATTCGGGTTGGCACTTGTGCCTGGGCGGACCACCAGCGTTTGTATCCCAAGCACGTCAAACCCGCTGAACGCTTGGCTTATTACAGTCAATACTTCTCGTTGGTGGAAGTGGATAGTACATATTACGGGATTCCGCAACGGGCCACGGTTCAGGAATGGGTACGGCAGACGCCGGCGGATTTCCGCTTTGACGTCAAGGCATACCGCACGTTTACGCTGCACGACCGGGGGGCTGCACCGGTAGACGAGGTTCGGCGCCAGATGCGCGATTTCATGGACGCGCTCGATGTCTTGGCAGACGCCGGCAAGCTGGGCATGGTGCTGTTTCAGTTTCCCCCTTGGTTTGTTCCATCCTTGAAGCATGTGCACTATGTGGAGCAAATCGTGGAGGCATTTTCGTCATACGCCGTCGCAATTGAGTTTCGCCACCGCAGTTGGTTCTCCAACTCGGCGCGCGCATCCACCCTGCGTTGGCTGCGTGAATTGCGCGCCGTCAACGTGGTCTGCGATGAACCTCAGATTGGGAACGGCACCATTCCGCTGGTGGCGGACGTGACCAACTCGCGGTATGTGATGTTCCGCCTGCACGGACGCAACGAACAAACCTGGTACCAGAAGGGCCTGGCATCGTCGCAGCAGCGTTTCGATTATTTGTATGGTAAAGATGAACTGACGGCCTTGTTGCCCATGGTGCAGCGATGGGCCCATCAGGTGTCGGAAGTGCATGTGCTCATGAACAATAACCAGGCCGACTATGCGGTGACCAACGCCCAGGATTGGCAGGCGCTGTTGGGACAACCCGTGCGGTCGCGGGAAGTTGAGCGAGTTGAATCCAAACAGTTGTCCTTGTTTGATGGGGAGTCCCTGTAGGAGGAAATGATGGTTCGAGGTTGGCCGGATTGGATGTTTGCTGCGTTTGCCATCGGTGGATGGGAATTGTTTGATTTTCTGGCGAGAAAGCTCCACGATGCGGCCATGCGGTGGATTGGCGGCGGGATTGTCGCATTGTGCGCGCTGGTGCTGCTCGTTCGCTATATTTACCGTTGGTGGTATCGCCGCCGCCATCCGGAAGAAGAGGATCCGGACGCGTGGAAGCACTACTGACGGCCCGAGCAGGTTTGCACTGGGCCGTCGCGCGCAGCCGTGTGGTTGATTCGAATCCGGATGTGAATAGATCCCGGTCCGGGGCGTGGCAGGACGTTCAGTGCCGCCACGCCCCGCTGCCATATCGGATGGGCGCGTAGTGCTCCGGGGGGCGGAGCGCCAGCGCATGTCGAAGCGCGGGATGCAGGATGCTGGTCAATTGCTCGAGACCGTCGACGAGGCGAGGGGAAGGTCGGCAGTACAGTCCTTCCGAGAGGATGAGCACCTGACCCGTTCGAAACGCTGGTATGGTATCCCAGCCGGATCGATGAAGGAGTTTGTGGACGGGAACCTTATGCTGGGGGATGCCTGTCCACACAGCCAGCACCCAGTCCGGCTCGGCAGCCAGTACGCGACGTCCGTCGTCCTGGACCTGGTGACCGTGTTCGGCGGCGAAGATGTTCTCTGCACCCGCGTAGACGCTCAGTTCCGACAGCCAATTGTCCCCGGCCGGTGAAACGATGGGATTGGGCCACCATTCCCAATACAGTTTGGGGCGATGGGACATCCTGGCCGTCTGCTCCGCAATGGTTTCCACCCGACGCCGCAGGTTGTCAATCTGCTGCCGGGCGCGGGGGAGGTTGACATGGGGAGCGGCGGCCTGTGCCACCATCCACATGTCCTGCCAGATGTCCGAGAACCCGTTCGGGGACAGAACGAGGTGGTTCAGTCCCGCGTTCGCCACCTGTTCCACCACCGCTTCCATACCGGGAACGGACAGCGAGCATAACGTCAGGTCCGGGCGCAGCTGAACCAGTCTGTCGATGTCGATGTGCAGATCTGGACCCAGTTTTGGCAGACGTGCCACAACGTCGGTCGGATAGTCGGAGTATTGATCCACACCCACCAACGATTCGCTGAGTCCGAGACAATGGACGATTTCCGTGTTGCTTGGGCATAAAGAAGCAATACGAAGACCTGGCATCTGACACGTTCCTTTCGTTGGCGCCCTTTTCTCCTTTCAGTATAATGAAAACTGCGACAATATGGAGCGGAATCAGTGCGGAGCTGGCTCGGGAGGTGGCGGAATGTTCGGGTTTTGGTTTTTGTTAGGTGTGTTGTTTCTCGTCACGGTGTTTGGATTCGGGTTGTTTCTGAACATGCTGTTTCGCCGGTCATGGATTTCCTGGGGGTTGTTCGCTGCCGCGTCCGTCTGGCTGTTTGCCCGGATTGGTTTTGAGTTATCCATCCCGGAATGGATTCTGTACGCAGTGAGTCTCGCAGGAGCGCTGGCCGCAACATGGATGACCACCTTCCTGCGCAAATCCGGATATGCACTGTTCTCCAAATAAGCACAGCAGAGAAGATGGAGGGAACATCGTTTGAAAAAATGGGTTGGACCGCTGACGGCGGTGCTGGTCGCATGCAGCGCGGCATCGGTCGTCTGGCATGCCGGGGATGTGGCCATCTTCGTTCTGGCGTGCCTGACCATCATTCCGCTGGCCGGATGGATGGGGAGGAGCACCGAATCCATCGCAGCGCACGCGGGCCCGCGATTGGGCGGGTTGCTGTCCGCAACGTTTGGCAATGCGGTGGAATTGATCATCGGGATTATCGCGTTGCGTGAGGGGCTGACGACGCTCGTGAAAGCGTCCATCACCGGATCGATTCTCGGCAACCTGTTGTTCGTGCTCGGCGTGAGTTTTTTTGTCGGCGGCGTTCGTCACCCCATCCAGCGCTTCAATATTCGCGCGGCCCGCAGCAATGCATCGATGCTGCTGTTGAGCATTGGCGTGGCGTTCATCCTGCCCGCCATTTTTTCGACGGCTCGGGCCGGTGCGAGTTTGACGCTGTCTGCCGTTGTGGCCTCGGTGTCCCTGCTGCTCTACGCCTCCGGTTTGTATTTTTCGTTGTTCACACACCGTGAACTGTTCGTTTCCATCGATACCATCGCCGGCGAAGGAGAGGCAGAGCGCCATTGGCGTCTGTGGCCAGCCGTGGGCATATTGTTGGTCACGACGGTGCTGGTGGGACTGGAGAGCGAGTGGCTCGTGGACAGTATGAAGACCATGGCCGCTTCCCTCGGTTGGAACGAAGTGTTCATGGGGGTTGTGGTGGTTGCGGTGATTGGAAATGTCGCTGAGCATGCGTCCGCCGTTTGGATGGCGTGGAAAAACCGCATGGACCTCTCCCTTGAAATTGCGGTGGGAAGCAGTCTGCAGGTGGCGATGTTCGTTGCGCCGGCACTGTTTTTTGCCAGTCTGTGTATCGGCCATCCCATGCCGCTCCTGTTCAGTTGGCCGGAATTGGCCTGCATGGGCGCGGCGGCGCTGTTGGTTGGTGTGCTGATGATGGACGGGGAATCGAACTGGTTGGAAGGCGCGATGGCATTCGGGGCGTATCTGGTGATGGCCGTTGGTTTCTATACTCTCTGACGGTGAGCGATGGGAATGCGACCCGCCGGGAGGCCGTCCAGGGCGCTCCCGGCGGACGATTCATCCCCGCGCGGCAGGGGTGTACCCTCGGCTCCGCAAGGTGGAGAAAATCTGTTCGATGTGGCGTTGGTCGCGCGTTTCCAAGTCCAGTTCCACTTCCGTTTGGCCCAGCAGAATGCTCGATCCAACCCGGTGATGCTGAACGGTGAGCACATTCGCGCCGAGGGTGGCCAACACGTCCAACAGGTCGCGCAACGCGCCGGGCCTGTCGGCCACCGTGACTGCGAGGCGCAGGTACCTGCCCGCTTCCACGAGACCGTGTTCAATGACGCGGGACAACATGGTGACATCGATGTTGCCGCCGGACAACAGCACCACCACCTCTCCGATGCCCGCGGGAACTTTGCCGTACATACACGCGGCGAGCGCAGCCGCTGCGGATCCTTCGGCGACCAGTTTGCAGCGCTCCAACAGCAGCACCATGGCCCGCGCAATCTCTTCTTCTTCCACGGTCACAATGTCGTCCACGTACTGTTTGGCCAGCGCCAGCGTGAGATCTCCCGGGCGCCGAACGGCAATTCCATCCGCAATGGTCGGCTGCGCCGGAATGGTTTCCACTCTGCCGGTGTCCAGCGCGTGGCGAAAGCAGGCGGCCGCGCTGGCTTCTACGCCGATGACGCGAATGTCGGGACGAAGCGATTTGACGGCCACCGCGATGCCGGCCGCTAGCCCGCCGCCACCCATGGGAACCACGATGGCTTGGGCCGAGGGCCGCTGTTGTATGATTTCCAGGCCGACCGTGCCCTGCCCGGCGATGACATGCGGATCGTCAAAAGCGTGTACGTACGTGTATCCATGCTCGGATTGCAGCTTCAGCGCATGCGCATAGGCGTCGTCATAGGAGTTGCCCGCAAGCACGACGCTGGCTCCGTAGCCTTGTGTCGCGCTGACTTTCGCCAAGCTGGCGCTCTCAGGCATGACAATGGTGCAGGGCACCGAGTGGTGTCGGGCGGCGAACGCCACGCCCTGTGCGTGATTCCCGGCCGAGGCTGCGATGACGCCGCGGCGTCGTTCCACAGGGGAGAGATTGGCAATCTTATTGAAGGCGCCGCGAAGTTTGAAACTCCCGGTCTTCTGGAGGTTTTCCAGTTTGAAGTAGATACGGTTGCCTGTCAGCTGGGAAAACGTTTCCGAGTATTCCACGGGCGTGTTCCAAATCACACCCGACAGACGCTGTTGTGCGGCCTGTATGTCTGACAAGGTTGGGAAAATTGTCGCCACACGGCTGGCCCCTTTCCATAGCAAATGCCCAGGCCACATGGGTGCCGCATCCGGCGCGCCCATTGTTGGTCCGGGGAACGTGTGCTAGAATGCACGATATACTGCAGGCTTTATTGTATCAAAGCCGTCCACCGAGTGGTATGCAATTCTCGCTGGACGCGGCACCGGGTTGTACGGTGAAGGGGGAACACGCCATGTTGGACGTCGCGAGGCTGGTGCGGCCTGGGATTGGAGACATTGAACCGTATGTCCCCGGGTTGACCGACGATGAGCTGCAAAAAATGTACGGTTTCCGTCGCGTTGTTAAATTGAACGCGAATGAGAACGCGTTGGGCCCGTCACCACTGGCCATTCAAGCAATACAGCAGGAACTTGCCACGCTGCATCACTATCCGGATGGCGCCAGTGAGCGTCTGCGCCAGGCGATTGCCGATTTTCACGGACTGTCGGTGGAGCGGGTGTTGGTGGGCAACGGTTCGGACGATATTATCAAACTGGTCTCGGAGACGTTCTTGGAGCCTGGGGATGAGGTCGTGGTGCCGCATCCGTCGTTTTCGCAATATTCCTTCGGAGCGGCCATCATGCACGCATCGGTTCGCCGTGTGGACCTTGGCCCGGATTTCTCCTATGATGTGGAAGCGATCGCGGATGCGGTCACGGATCGAACCAAACTGGTTTACCTGTGCTCGCCAAACAATCCGACCGGAACCATCTTGACCCGCGCGCAGGCGGAATGGCTGTTGCAGGCGTTGCCGGCGCATGTGGTGGTGATTTTCGACTTTGCCTACAACGATTACAGTCTGAATCCGGAGCGAGTGGTCGGAGACGAGGGGTTGTTTCGGGATGAGCGCGTGGTGGCACTGCACACGTTCTCGAAGTTGTACGGCTTGGCCGGGCTGAGAGTGGGATATGCGCTGGCGAATGAATCCCTGCTCAGTTACGTGAACCGCGTTCGCGAACCGTTCAATGTAAATCGGGTGGCGCAACGAGCGGCGGCCGCGGCGTTGACGGATGCTGCGCACCGCCGCGCATCACAGGAGCACGCGCGAACGTCCCGTGCGTTTTATGAAGCGGAGTGTCAGGCGCTCGGATTGCGCACAACGCCCGCCGAAGGAAACTTTATCCTCGTTCGCACGGGCGACGGAAGAGCGACCACGGAGGCGCTGATGAAACGCGGTGTGATGGTCCGCACGGGATTTGCAGGCCTCTCGGAATGGGTGCGCATCACATATGGAACGCCGGAGGAAAATGCACTGTGCCTCGAAGCGTTGCGGGCGGTCCTCGCCGCTCGAGTCTGAGAAGAGACCTTTCGTGTACGGTTTCGTGTAGGGAATGAAAGTCAGCAACCCCGATGCCGCAGGCATCGGGGTTGACTCAATTCGACGACGGTTGGGTTTGTTTGCTTTGCCAAAACCGCCAGACCAACAGAATGACGCCAATCACCACCAGGGGGGCGCTGGTCCATTGCGCGGCGTCCCAGTGGAACAGGTATCTTGGCGAGTCGCCGCGAAGCATTTCGAGCAGAAAGCGAACGGCGTTGTACGCTACGAGGTAGTACAGGAACAGCACCCCATCCGGCCATTTCCGCTGTTTGAGCAACAGCAGCAGCGCAAACAGGATGACATCCGCCTGGCCTTCCCACACCTCGGCCGGCCACAGAGGCTGGTCTCCGTAGGTTTGGCGTGCTAGTGTGCCCTCGGGATACAACAGTCCGAAATTTCCGTGGGTCGGGTCGCCGAACGCGTCCCCATTCATGAGATTGGCGTCGCGGCCAATGCTCTGTCCGAGCAGCAGCCCCGGGGCAATCACGTCGGCGAGCGACCAAAACGCCAAGCCGTGCCGATAGATGTACCACGCGCCCACGAGAAACGCGCCGGCCACGCCGCCCTGGATGGACAGGCCTCCGTGCCACACGGCGATGATTTCTCCGGGGTTTTTCGCGTAGTACGGCCAATCAAAGAAAAACACCTGCCAAAAGCGCGCTCCAATAATCCCCCCGAGCAACAGCATGGGCGCGAGGTTCCACAGATGCGGCACTAGGTCCTTCTTGCCGTCCGCCTTGGCAAAGTACAGCGTTGCACCCAGACCAAGCAGAAACGCCAGGGCAAAAATGGTGCTGTACGCCCGGACCGGGAAACTCCCAATCCAAAACCAGTATTGATGCATGGCCACAGCTCCTCTGCAGGGATGGGATCAACGGCCTGTCACCGTTGAACATATCCACTACTATACCATTTTGTCTCCGACTGCCGCTTGGACTACAATAAAGGAGCTTGTCCTGTTCACAGCGCGCTTCAGTTCTGCCCTTCAATGGTTCCCTGCGGAGCGCCGTACGGACGTTCGCCGCGGGGAATTTTGTCGTCTGAAGTGACGGGATTCTGGTCTCGGTGAGAACTTTCGGTGGCCTGTCCGGGTTTCCATGGCGACGTTTTCCCGAGCTTCTGCTCAACGATGGAACTGCCGTACGAGCCCTCCGGAAATTCTTCCGGCAGGATGTTGAGATCCCGCGATTGAACCACCGACAGTTCCGCGTTGGGAAATTCCGACTCGTTGATGGGCCCCGGATTGTACCATCCGGAATTGCGGCTGTGCACAGGCCGGATGAGATCCTTTGGATGGGTCAAGCAGCATCACCTCTCCATGCAGGTTGAGATTTAGGGTTTCATTCTACGCATGAACAGATACGCAGCTTGGAGGTATTGGCAATGACAGAAGACCACACCCCGGTGCGCGTGCGATTTGCGCCGAGTCCCACCGGTTCGCTTCACATTGGGGGCGCCCGCACCGCGTACTTCAACTGGCTGTTTGCGCGGCAGTCCGGAGGGACGTTTGTCCTGCGCATCGATGACACGGATACAGCTCGTTCCACGGAGGCTTCGCTTCAAGAAATTCTGAGAGGGTTTCGATGGCTCGGCATCGACTGGGATGAAGGTCCGGATGTGGGTGGGCCCTTCGGGCCGTATCGCCAATCGGAGCGATCCGCCATTTACCGCGAAGCTCTGCAGCGGCTGTTGAATGAAGGGAAAGTGTATCCCTGTTTCTGCAGCCAGGAGCAGCTGGCGGCGGACCGAGAAGCGGCCCAACGAGCCGGGCGCGCTCCGCGCTACGCCCGGCGTTGCCGGGATTTGACTCCAGAGCAGGTGGCAGAGCGAATGGCTGCGGGAGAAACCCCCGTCTACCGGTTCAAGTCGCCCATCGAGGGAGAAACCGTCGTCCATGACCGCATTCGCGGGGACGTGGTCTTCTCTAATGAAGAGTTGGACGACTTCGTGGTTTGGAAACCGGACGGCATGCCCACGTATCACTTCGCTTCCTGCGTGGACGATGCCGCCATGCACATCACGCACGTCATTCGCGCGGAGGAACACCTTTCCAATACGCCCAAGCACGTGGTGCTGTTTGAGGCATTGGGGGCGAAGGTGCCTGAATTTGCCCACGTACCCATGATCCTGGCCCCCGACCGAAGCAAGCTCAGCAAGCGTCACGGTGCCACGAGCGTTCAGGAATATCGCGATCAAGGGATTCTACCCGACGCCCTTATCAATTACCTGCTGCTCCTCGGTTTTGCTCCGGGCGAGGACAAGGAGATTCTGTCGAGAGAAGAAGCCATCCAGGTGTTTCGGTTGGACAAGGTGACGCGCCACGCGGCGGTCTACGATGTGAAAAAGTTAGAATGGCTGAACGCTCAGTATTTTCGGTCCCTCTCACCGGATGTGGTGCTGAGTATGGTTTGGCCAACGCTGCGTGAACGCGGCTACGTAGAAGCCGATCCGGACCACCGCACGCTGGCCTGGATTCGCACAGTGCTCGCCGCGACGCAGGAGAGATCGCGGAATGCAGCGGATTTGGTGGAGAACGTGTCCTATTACTTCCGAGACCCGGTGGCCTATGATGAGAAAGGCGTACGCAAACACTTCGCCGGGGAAGACGTGGATGTTCGGTTGGAGCGATTGGCGGATATCCTGGACCAGGTGGAACCGTTTGGCGTTGTGCCGTTGGAGCAGACGTACCGCAGCTTGGCGGCGGAATGGCAGGTAAAGGCCGGCATGCTGATTCACCCGACCCGATTGGCCATTACCGGTGTCACGGTCGGGCCCGGGTTGTTTGATGTCATGGCGCTGCTGGGACGCGCCGCATGCCAATCGCGACTGCGCCGCGCCGCAAATTGGATACGGACGAATCGCTCAGAATTGTGATGCGAGGGATACAAACCGGCAGGGCGGGTGCTCTGCCGGTTTTGCGTACGGCAACCGCTCGACGTGGTTCTGTGTATGGTTAGAAATTCCATGAAATAAGCCGTTGACAACGTGGTAGGCGGCCTGTATAATCTCAAATTGTCAACGGCGCTGAGCGCTGTGACGAGAGGCAATGCCGAATGGTGTAATGGTAGCACGACTGACTCTGGATCAGTTAGTCTAGGTTCGAGTCCTAGTTCGGCAGCCAAGGCCCTATCGTCTAATGGTTAGGACGCCGCCCTCTCACGGCGGTAATAGGGGTTCGAATCCCCTTAGGGTCACCAATGGATGTGGGTCATTAGCTCAATTGGTAGAGCATCCGACTCTTAATCGGCAGGTTGAAGGTTCGAGTCCTTCATGACCCACCACTCACGTTCCAGGCGGCTTTCCGATTGGGAAGTCGCTTTTTTGTTGTGCAGGATATCGCGGGCGGAATGCGACCGGTGACTTTCTTGAATGGTCGATGTTTCATATGATGAAGATGGTCAAACCGTGTGACGAATGGAGGGGGAATCGGTGTACACGCGCGGATACAACCGGGAGAGGCGGTTGCGAACGGTGGAGGCTTGGATGGAGCCGTTGTTCGGTACGGTCTATACGGCGGCACAACTGTGGTTTGGGATGGATGAACCTCCAACGGGCATTGTGGTGAACACCTGGCTTCGCGTGTACGAAACGCTGTCGCGCGTTCGTTATTTCCCCACGCCGTGCGCGGCCGTGGTGCACGCTGTGCTGCGAGAGTGCCTCGGCTATGCCCGGCGGGTGTCAGGCACGGTGGCTGAAACGACCGAACCGTCGCCCGACGCGATGGCGGTGCATGCGGAAAAACGGACGGATGCACCTTCATTGGATGCGGTTGAAACCCCGGAGATATTGCAACGCTTATTTTGGATTTCCCGGTTGTCCGACGACGACAAACTGGTGGTATTGACGTTTCTGTTGGTGGACGGCGCCGTGTCCACCACCGCTCGAACCTTGCGCCGTCCGCGAAAGTACGTGGAGCATCGCCTGCAGGCCGCATTCCTAACGGCGATGACGCACGAGTCCGGCGCGGACCGGGAGGCGGATACGTGGGATTCCATCCGCTCCGCACTGATTGAGTATGCGACCACCGTAGAGGTGCCGGAAGCCAAGGTGACAGAGGCGCGCCAACGGCTGCTTGCGCACGCGGCGCGGCTGGACGCGGAACAGCGACAACGCGGGCCGCGCTGGGTGACGTACGGCATGGCCGCTGCGAGTGTGTTGGCGCTCGCTGCCATTGCCTACGGTGTTTCCGGACGATCACTGACTGTGTCGGCAGCCGCGCCGTCTGCCCTCACAGCTTCGAAGGCAAACAACCTGCCGCCACCTGTGGGCAACTTTCCCGGTGTCGTGCTGGCGCAATTTCGCCTGGCTGGCGACGCTCCATCGACAACCGAATTGCAGCATCTGGCTGTGACGTCGTCCGCACTGTATATTCCTACGCTGAGTACCACGAGCACCTCGTGGCCGTCCATTACGGTGGAGAAGATTCCGTTCACCGGCTCCGGTGAGTCCCTGACGGCGCATCCGACGCCCGCTGGGAAGATGGACCTGCTGCCGCCGTCGGATTCCGCCGACAGCAATGGAAATACGAAGCACATCGGCTGGGTGGTGAAGCGTTGGGATTTTCGCGTGACGGGCAGGTGGGCTGTGGCCGTGGTCGAATGGTCCGCGGCGGATGAAAGCAGCACGACCATTTCTCAGCTGTATCTGCTCTCTCTCACCACCGGCAAATCGAGTTTGGTGAAGACGTTTGACGGCGGCGAGCAAAGCGTGATTGCGGTGGGCGACGGCAAGGTGGTGGTGCAGACCGCTGTCGTCAGCGGCGGCACGACCGGATCGGCCGCCAAATCGTCCGGGCCCGTCAGCCTTCCCATTGACGTGTATACCCTTCGGGGAGACGTGCCCCTTCAAGCATTGGGGGAAGCCAAGCAATTGGCTGCACCGTTCGGTTTTATGAAGAATCCGGTGATCACCGGTGATAGATTGATTTTTCAGGGGGTGGCCGGGCAGGTGTCGGCGGACGTGGGGGTCGATGAAACGTGGTACGGCCTGTCTTGGGATGGGCAGTTGTCCCGCCTTGATGGCCCGCCGATGGACGGACGACCGCACTGGGCGGTGCAGGGGACGTCGGGCCAACCTTGGTGGGTGGAGACCACTCCGGACGATACGGACAGCGGAAGCATTCAGGTGCTGTTTCATGCGTTGGCGGACACGGGCGGTGTGAATCAAACGCCGGCGCAGTCGCTCGCGGGGCCAGTCCAGTGGTTCACAGTGAGTGATCAGTACACGGCATGGGTCCAACAGACGGATAATGTCAAGCAATTGGTGATTGGTGAACCGTCGTAAACCGGGGGAAGGGAGGGGACGAGATGACGGAGTGGCTGCGCGACAAACTGAGTTTGCTCCCCGCCAAGCCGGGCGTCTATCTGATGAAGGACGCATCCGGCAGAGTGATCTACGTCGGTAAAGCGAAGGTTCTCAAGAATCGGGTGCGGTCATACTTTTCCGGCGTGCATGATGGCAAGACGCAGCTCATGGTGAGCCAGATTCGCGATTTCGAATACATTGTGACCGATACCGTGGCCGAGGCGTTGTTGCTGGAGTGCAACCTGATCAAACAGCACACGCCCCAATACAACATCATGCTGCGGGATGATAAATCGTATCCATACATCAAAATCACCAATGAGGCGCACCCTCGGTTGGAAATCGTCCGCCGTGTGAAAAAGGACAAGGCGAAGTATTTCGGCCCATATCCCAACGCCACGTCCGCGGCGGAGACGAAGAAATTGTTGGAACGGCTCTATCCGCTCCGCAAGTGCAAGACGCTCAAGAAGAAAGTTTGCCTGTACTATCATATCGGGCAGTGCCTGGCGCCCTGCGAATTCCCGGTGGAACCGACCACCTACGCGGACATCACGCGTGAAATCGCACAGTTTCTGAGCGGAGGCCATACAGAGGTGCAGCGGCGGCTGCGGGAGCGCATGGAGGCGGAGGCGGAAAAACTGAACTTCGAGCGGGCGAAGGAGCTGCGCGATCTGATTCAGCATATCGACCGCGTGATGCAGGAACAGAAGGTGACGGTCACCGACTTCGTGGACCGCGATGTGTTTGGATACCACGCAGACAAAGGGTTGCTGTGCGTTCAGGTATTTTACGTTCGCGCCGGAAAGGTCATTGAGCGCTCGGTGCACATCGTTCCCCATCACGGAGAACCGGCGGAAGATTTCATGTCATATGTGGAACAATTCTATTACCAGCAACCGGACATTCCGAAGGAAATTCTGCTTCCGCAAGGCACAAACAGCGATGCGCTGGCCGAGTGGCTGAACGCAAAATGCCTTCACCCACAGCGTGGCATGAAGCGGCAGTTGGTGGAACTGGCCTGCGAGAACGCCCGGGTGGCGCTGGACGAGCGGCTGCGGTTGATGGAGAAGAAGATGGACAGAACCCTCGGCGCGATTACGGAACTCGGCGAAGTGTTGGCCATTCCGGTACCGCGCCGCATTGAGGCGTTTGACAACTCCAATATCCAGGGCGCCGATGCGGTCGCCGCCATGGTGTGCTTCATCGATGGGAAGCCGGCCCGCTCGGAATATCGGAAATACAAGATCCGCACGGTCACCGGACCCGACGACTACGCCAGCATGCGCGAGGTGATTCGCCGTCGCTACACCCGCGTGCTGAAGGAACGGCTGCCGCTGCCGGACCTGATTGTGATTGATGGCGGCAAAGGACAACTGGCGGCCGCCCTGGACGTGTTGGAAAACGAATTGAACCTGGATGTGCCGGTGTGCGGTTTGGCCAAGGACGAGCGGCACCGCACCAAACAACTGTTCTTCCGGGATGAGGACGAGCCCGTGCAGATGGATCGCCATTCGCAGGCGTTTTATTTGCTGGAGCGGATTCAGGATGAGGTTCACCGGTTCGCCATCACGTTCCACCGGCAACAGCGCAAAAAAACCGGGTTGCAGTCCGTGCTCGATGACATACCGGGCGTTGGACCGCAGCGGCGCAAGGCGTTGTTAAAGCACTTCGGCTCTCTTCAGGCCATTCGTACGGCCCCGCTGGAATCGTTTCAAACCATTGGCATTTCGAGAAAACTGGCGGAGGCTATTCAACAGCATGTGCAACAGTACACACAGCCATCGGAGACGCCTGTGCAGCGGGACGTTTCGGGGCCAACGATTTCTTGACGCTGTCTGTGACAACCATTACAATTTACTGTGGCAGCGGGAATCCCCAATCTGGCAGGCAGTCACGGAGACTGCCGTTACATATGTCCGGACCGGGTAATTATGGTGGATTTAGAAGGGAGGCAAAGGCGTGGCACAGATGAAACCACACACAGAGTACTTGCTGCGCAGGCTACACACACTTTCCGGGGTAATCCCAGTGGGGCTGTTCCTGTTGGAACACCTGTTTACCAACGCGACAGCGACCAAGGGTGCAGCGTCGTTCAACAACGCGGTGGATGCGATTCAGTCCATTCCACTGTTGCCCTACATTGAGTTTTTCTTTATTTTCTTACCGCTTGTGTATCACGGCGTCGTGGGGCTGTACGTGGCGTTTACCTCGGGATATAACGCGGGCAAGTATTCCTGGTGGCGCAATGTGATGTTTGTCCTGCAGCGCATCACGGGCATCATCACGTTTGTGTTTATCATCTACCATACATGGACGACTCGGTTCTCCGGAAAAGCGCCGACGTTCGACATGGTTCATCAGCTGGTTTCGAATCCAGCCTACCTGTGGTTTATGATCATCGGTGTTGTCGCGGCCACGTTCCATTTCGCGAACGGCATGTGGTCGTTCTGCGTTCACTGGGGGATTACGGTGGGCGCACGGGCGCAGCGCGTGACCGCCTATGTCTCGATGCTTCTGTTTGTCGTGCTGGCTGGCATTGGCATCGATGCAATTCTCGCGTTTACCCACAGTGCATAACGACGATGGACTCGGTTCCATTCCGGTGATGGCCGGAAACGACGAAGGAGGGAACGCAGCATGAGCGGACAACGCATTATCGTAGTCGGCGGCGGCTTGGCTGGCCTGATGACGACCATCAAAGCGGCGGAAGCCGGTGTGCCCGTCGATTTGTTTTCACTGGTACCTGTGAAACGGTCCCACTCCGTCTGCGCCCAGGGCGGGATCAACGGAGCGGTGAATACGAAAGGTGAAGGGGATTCTCCCTGGATTCACTTCGACGACACCATTTACGGCGGCGACTTTTTGGCGAACCAAAAACAGGTGCTGGCCATGTGCGAAGCGGCGCCGGGTATCATTCACCTGATGGACCGCATGGGCGTGATGTTCAACCGGACGCCGGAAGGTCTGTTGGACTTCCGCCGTTTCGGCGGCACGAAGCACCACCGCACGGCGTTTGCGGGAGCATCCACGGGACAGCAGTTGTTGTACGCGTTGGACGAGCAGGTGCGCAGACATGAGGTCGCCGGTCTGGTGACAAAATACGAAGGCTGGGATTTCCTTGGCGCGGTGATTGATGACGAAGGGATCTGCCGGGGCATCGTGGCGCAAGATCTTCGGTCCATGGAGATCCACTACTTCCGCGGCGACGCCGTCGTCATGTGCACCGGCGGCAACGGCATGATCTTCGGAAAGAGCACCAACTCGCAGATCAACACCGGATCGGCGGCTTCCGCACTGTACCAGCAGGGCGTCAAGTACGCGAACGGTGAGTTCATTCAGGTTCACCCCACCGCCATCCCTGGAGACGACAAGCTGCGGTTGATGTCGGAATCGGCTCGCGGCGAAGGCGGACGCGTGTGGACTTACAAGGACGGCAAGCCCTGGTACTTTTTGGAGGAAAAGTATCCGGAGTACGGAAACCTGGTGCCGCGTGACATCGCGACTCGGGAGATTTATCATGTGGTCGTGGATATGGGGCTCGGCGTTGACGGAGAGCACCAAGTGTATTTGGATCTCTCCCACATTCCGGCGGATGTGCTGAATGTGAAGCTCGGGAACATCCTCGAAATTTACGAGAAGTTCGTCGGGGACGATCCGCGGAAAGTTCCGATGCGCATCTTCCCGGCCGTCCACTACAGCATGGGCGGACTCTGGGTGGACATCAATCAGCAGACGAATATTCCGGGCTTGTTCGCTGCGGGTGAAGCCGATTACCAGTACCACGGTGCCAATCGCCTCGGCGCCAACTCGCTGGTGTCCGCGATTTACGGCGGCATGGTGGCAGGTCCGAATGCGGTCAACTACATCAAGGGCCTGAAGAAGTCGGCGAACGATGTGTCGGAGGCGGTCTTCAATCAATACCTGAAACGTGAAGAAGAGAAATTTGAACAGATCATGCGTTTGGACGGGACGGAGAACCCGTATCAACTGCACCGTGAGATGGGCAAGTTGATGACGGAAAATGTAACCGTTGTTCGCTACAACGATCGGTTGAAGCGGACCGACGAAAAACTTCAGGAGCTTCAGGAACGCTGGAAGAGAATCAAGCTGCCGGATAAGTCGCGCTGGCAGAATCAGTCGGCTCAGTTCACGCGGCACCTGTGGAATATGTTGGAGATGGCGCGTGTCATCACCATCGGCGCTCTCATGCGCAATGAAAGCCGCGGCGCGCACTACAAGCCGGAGTTCCCGAAACGCGACGACGAGAATTTCCTGAAGACCACGATTGCAACGTTTACGCCCGATGGCCCCGAGATTTCCTACGAAGAGGTGGACATCTCGCTGATTCCTCCGCGTGAACGGAACTACGGCAAGAAGGAGGATTAATGTCGTGACCCAAACTGCAACGGCAACAGCGAAGAAGACGGTGCATTTGATCATTGAGCGACAGGACGGTCCTAATTCCAAGCCGTATACGCAGGAGTTTTTGGTGGATTACGTGCCGGGCATGAACGTGATTGCGTGCTTGATGGCCATTCAGCGGAATCCGGTGGATAAAGACGGAAATCCTGTCGCACCCGTGGTGTGGGAGATGAACTGCCTGGAAGAAGTGTGCGGCGCATGCATGATGGTCATCAACGGCAAGCCGCGTCAGGCGTGCAGCGCCATTGTGGATCAATTGGAGCAGCCCATTCGCCTGAAGCCAGCGCGCACCTTCCCTGTGGTTCGAGATCTGATTGTCGACCGCAGCCGCATGTTCGACGCTCTGAAGCGCGTGAAGGCGTGGATTCCGATTGACGGTACGTACGATCTCGGTCCTGGGCCGAGAATGCCGGAGGTGGATCGGCAGTGGGCGTATGAACTGTCCCGCTGCTTCACCTGCGGTGCGTGCGTGGAGGCGTGTCCAAACGTGAATGAACGGACGTCGTTCATCGGGCCGTTTGCGATTTCGCAGGCGCGTCTCTTCAATGAACATCCGACCGGGAAAATGCACCGGCAGGAGCGCCTGGAAGCCCTCATGGGTGAAGGCGGCATTCACGAGTGCGGCAACGCGCAGAACTGTGTGCAGGTTTGCCCGAAGGGCATTCCGTTGACCACGTCGATTGCGGCGATGAACCGGCAGGTCAACGCGTATGCGATTGGATCGTGGTTGAAAAAGTAATCCCGAGGCTGAGCGGGCGGAGCGTGGCTCCGCCCGTTTTGGTTTATCCACAGCGTCGCCGGTCGATACTGGTTATGACCGAAGGAGCGATGCGACGTGAAAAAATCCATGGAGTTCGGACTGCTCGTCGCGATGTCCGCATTGGCTGTGCTGGCCGCGGGAACGGTCTTGCGGGACGCTGCAGCGGGTCCTGAGTCGGCGGTGGACCGCGCCATGTGGCGAGGCATCCGGGCGGTGGCAGCGTGGGCGAAAGGGACCCAGAGTAGCGCACAGAAAACGAGCGTGGACGCCGGGCAGGCATCCACCGGGCCAGCGCCGGAAACCAAGTCCAGCGCAACGGCACAACGCGGGGACGCGAGTACGGGCCCTCTGTGGTCTGCGTGGTCTGCTGCCGACACCGAACGCCTGGGAGAGGTGGTCTCCCGGTTGCAGTCGACGGTGACGCCTGCGCAGTGGACGCAGTTGACGCAATCGATGATGGAGGACACACCGACACAGGCGGCCCAAGTGCTGAATGGGTTTCTCCATGCACACCTGTCGTCTGCTGATGCGACGTGGTTGGCGCAGTGGCTGCCTGGACAGTCGGTGAACGCGACCGACATTGCCGGTCTGAGACAGCTGGCAGCCGACGGCTACGCCCTGCTCACGCCTGAGGAACAATCGCGGATACAGGCCCTGTACGAGCAATGGTTGAGTGTGCAACACTGACCGTCCGCCCATGTTTCTTGTTTTCCGCACACGGTTTCACGAGGTGACATACTATACCCTGACTGTATCCCATTCTTGTAGACCACCGACAAGGAGGGATAAGGAAATGTCTGCCGGCAATGACATGCGCATGAAGTCACTGCTCACAAACCGTGAGCGCGAGGTCTTCGAGTTGCTCGTGCAGGACAAGACGACAAAAGAAATCGCGGCCCAGTTGTTCGTCAGTGAAAAGACGGTTCGCAACCATATTTCTAACGTGATGAAGAAGCTGAACGTGAAGGGCCGTTCGCAGGCGGTCGTGGAGCTGGTGCGGCTTGGCGAATTGAACATCTGACGAGATGACCCCTACAGCCACGGGTGTAGGGGTTCTCTTTCATTGACGCTCGCAGGTGCCGATGCTAAAATGTCGTGTAACACAAAGGACTTGATGAGGTGTATCTGTGAAGGACACATTCCCCCAACGTGTGGTGGACATTGAGCACCACTTGCGCCGAATCTCCGCGACAGTTCGTCGGAAAGGGCGCATGTTGCTGGAACAGTATAGCATCACACCACCTCAGTTTGACGCACTGGTCATCCTGGACCGCGACGGAGTGCTCACCATCGGTGATCTCAGCAATCGCTTGTTTTTGGCGTACAGTACCACAACAGACCTCGTGGACAGGCTGGAGCGCGCGTGTTTCGTGGTGCGTGAGCGAGATGTTCAGGATCGGCGTGTGGTGCGGGTTCGCCTGTTGGACAAGGGCCGCGATTTGATTGAGAAAGTTCTGGATGCCCGCCGTGCCTACTTGGCCGGAGTGCTTTCTTCCGTAAGTCCGGAAGAACAGGATGTCATCCTGCGGATATTGGAACTTTTAAACGAAAAGATGGATTGACGATGAGCGGCTGTGCGGCGAACGCACAGCATTTCCATTTTCGCGCAGTCGATGCCTGTGGCATAGGATGGCGTTAGCGCGAAAGATATCTCACCGGCGTCTGGGGAGTTGTAGACAAAGTGACGAATGAATTACCCATCGGTGTATTTGATTCGGGAGTCGGTGGACTAACGGTCGCAGCGGCGATGAAACGCGTGCTGCCGGCGGAAGCGATCTTGTATTTCGGGGATACGGCGCGGTGCCCCTACGGCGATAAAACACCGCAACAGGTGCTTGAATATTCCTTGGAAGTATGCGATTTTTTGGTCAGTCAAGGGGTCAAAATGCTCGTTGTCGCGTGCAATACGGCGACGGCGGCCGCATTGCCGGCGCTGCAGGCGAGGTATTCGGTGCCGGTAGTTGGAGTGGTTGGTCCCGGCGCGCGGGCCGCAGCTATGGCGACGCAATCGTCTCGGATTGGCGTCATCGGCACACAGGTGACCATTGCCAGCGGCGTTTACGAACATGCGGTTCACGCGTTGATTCCCGCTGCTCAGGTGTACAGTCTGGCGTGTCCGGAATTCGTTCCGTTGGTGGAACGAGGTGAAACATCGGGAGCCGCGGTGGAGGAGATTGTGCGCAATCGTTTGCAGCCGCTGAAGTCGTTGGAGATTGATACCCTGGTCCTCGGATGCACGCACTACCCGCATTTGCAGGGTGTGATTCAACACGTGATGGGAGACGGTGTGCGCCTGATCTCCTCCGCGGACGAAACCGCCAGAGAGGTAAAGTCGGCTTTGGAGGCGACCGGGCAGTCGGCGGGCGTCCGCACCGCTGTGCCGGACCGGTACTTCACCAGTGGCGATCCGCTCTGGATGGAGCGGGCGCTGCGCAGGTGGCTCATGGATGACACTGCGGTGGGCAGCGCAGCGCGGATTGATCTGAACCAGGTGACGGTGCGGTAGAGCTGGCTGCGAAAACACGCAAACCGAGACCGGCGCCGAGGAGGGGTTATGCTGGAGACACTGTATATCGCTTCGAAGAATTTACATAAGGTCGAGGAGTTTGCCAAACTGCTCCGTCCGCTGCCGGTCCGCGTGCTGCCGCTGCCGCATCATTTGCCGGACAGTCCGGAAGGCGGTAGCACGTTTGAGGCAAATGCAGCGGAGAAGGCGTCGTTCTACGCCCCGTTTTGCGACGGCTGGGTCTTGGCCGACGATTCCGGTTTGTGCGTGGATGCGCTGGACGGTGCACCTGGTGTGCGCTCGGCTCGGTACGCGGGCGTGCACGGCGACGACGCAGCCAACAATGCAAAATTGCTCGCTGAAATGGCGGGAATTCCCGATCCGGACCGAACCGCGCGATTTGTCTGTGTCCTTGCGCTCTACCACTGGCGTCGCCAAATCGGGTGGTTGGTGCGCGGCGAAGCGGTGGGCCGCATTTTGGACAAGTCGGCGGGTGTCGGTGGATTTGGTTATGACCCGCTGTTCTACGTTCCGGAAATGGGGCGGACGTTCGCCGAGTTGTCTGCCGAAGAAAAGCTTCGCGTCTCTCATCGGGGCCGCGCGGTGGACAAGTTGATTGAAGTTTGGAGGGGAGCGGATGACACGGCTGTGCATCGTGAGCGATAGTCATCGTCAGCGGCACGAACTGCTGTCCGCGGTCAAAAGCGTCCCCCGGCTGACGGCCATTTTGCACGCCGGGGACGAGGTGGAGGATGCGCGCTGGCTCGCCCAGCGCGTGGATTGGCCGATTTACGCAGTCGCGGGCAATTGGGATGTGGCGACGGAGGAATTTCCGCAGGAACGGATCATTGATGGGTTTGGACCGCGCATTTTTCTGACGCATGGACACCGCTGGAAGGTGAAAGAGGGCATCCAGCACATTGCGCATCGCGCCAACGAATGCCAGGCGGACATTGTGGTCTTCGGACACACGCACACGGCGGTCTCCGTGTTGATGGATGGATTGCTCATCGTCAATCCGGGCAGTCTTGCGGCACCGAGAGGTCGTCGGGAGCGGACGTTCGCCGTCCTCGACATTGAGCGCGGGAACGGCGATAAAGAGGCCTATACGGTCAAAGTGGCGTTTTACACCCGCCACGGCGAACTGGCGGACGGGCAATTGCGCACGTCCATCCGGCCATTCCGCACAATTCGTTGACCGGATCCACTTGATCTGACAGCCCGCTTTCGTCTACACTGTTTGAGTGTATCATCATGTCTCAGTAGCTCAGCTGGATAGAGCAACAGCCTTCTAAGCTGTGGGTCGGGGGTTCGAATCCCTCCTGAGACGCCATACCATTATTGGGCACCGCGCGGCGCCGCGGAGATGGTCCGCGCGGTGAATAATGGGCGTGTTTTGTGTACGGACAAGTTCGTCCGCTGCACAAGATTTTCAGGGCAACTTGGCCGTGTTTTGGGGAGGATTTGACGAATGACGGTGAAATGGGAAAAGACAGAGACCAATGTGGGCGTCCTCGAAGTCGAGGTGGCTCAAGATAGATTTGCCAACGCGCTGGACTACGCGTTCAAGAAAGTTGTCAAGCGTGTGAACGTGCCTGGATTCCGCAAGGGAAAGGTGCCGCGCAAACTGTTCGAAGCCAAGTTCGGCGTAGAAGCATTGTATCAAGACGCGGTGGATTACCTGCTTCCGATTGCGTACAGTGAAGCGGTTCAAGAATCGGGGATTGAACCGGTTGCAGCGCCAGATGTGGATGTCGTTCAGTTGGAGGCGGGCAAGCCGTTTATTTTCAAGGCCACCGTCACGGTGAAGCCGGAAGTCACGCTCGGCACCTACAAGGGGCTGGAGATTCAGGATAAGCAATTCACGGTCGACGACAAGGCGGTGGAGGAAGAACTCGAATCCATCCGCAAGCAACACGCGCAGATCGACGTGGTGGAGGATGGCGAAGTTCAAACCGGCGACATCGTGAGCATCGATTTTTCCGGCACAGTGAATGGCGAACCGTTTGAAGGCGGTGAAGCTGAGAACTACGAGCTGGAGATTGGCTCCGGGATGTTCATCGCTGGCTTTGAAGAACAGCTGGTCGGCATGAAGCCTGGCGAAGAACGGGATATTGATGTCACGTTCCCGGAAGACTACCATGTGAAGTCACTGGCTGGACAAGCGGCCAAGTTCCACGTAGTGTTGCATGATATTAAGCGCAAGAACCTGCGCGAACTGAACGACGAATTCGTTCAGGAGATCAGCGAGTTCCAGACAGTGGACGAATTCGTGGCGGACCTGAAGAAGCAGTTGGAGGCCCGCAAGGAGCAGGAACACCAGCGTTATCTGGAGGACGAGGCGGTTCAGGCAGCCGTGGCGGGCGCGACGGTGGAGATTCCGAACGTGATGATTGAGCACGAGGCGGATCACATGGTCGAAAACTTTGCGCAGCAGCTGCAGATGCAGGGCATTCCGTTTGACGCCTACATCGAGTTCACCGGACAGACGCGGGAGGAACTGCGCGCTCAATTCTTGGAGTCCGCAGAGAAGAGCGTCCGGACATCGCTCGTGCTGGACGCTATCGCGAAGGCTGAAAACCTGGAGCCGACCGAAGACGACGTTACGGCAGAATTGCAGAAGATTGCCGAGTCGTCCAAGTTGGACGTGGCCCAGGTGCGCCAGTTCTTGAGCCTGCGCGATCCCGGTTTGATGTCTTTCCGCAGTGACCTGAAGCGTCAGAAGACGGTTGCTTTCCTGGTGGAACATAGCAAAGTGGTTTGAATTCGTGTACAATGATGTTATATCCTGCGTTTCACAGACAAGGCACGCGTACCCGTGCCTTGTTTTCTCAAACGAACAATGCTCTGCGGCCGCAAGCCGCGAGAGGGAGGGAACGTCGTGAGCTTGACGCCAATCGTCATCGAACAAACCAGCCGTGGTGAGCGGTCATACGACATTTACTCTCGTCTGCTCAAGGATCGCATTATCATCCTCGGCACCCCGATTGACGACTACGTGGCCAACTCGGTGGTGGCGCAGCTGCTGTTCTTGGCGGCGGATGATCCGGAGCGGGACATTCAACTATACATCAACAGCCCAGGCGGTTCCGTGACCGCGGGATTGGCCATCTATGATACCATGCAACACATCAAGCCGGATGTGTCCACCATGTGCATCGGCATGGCGGCGAGCATGGGCGCTTTCCTGTTGGCAGCAGGCGCGAAAGGGAAACGCTACGCGCTGCCCAACAGCGAGATCATGATTCACCAACCGCTGGGCGGCGTTCAGGGCCAGGCGTCCGACATCAAGATCCACGCCGACTGGATTTTGAAGACGAAGGACAAACTGAATCGAATCCTGGCGGAGCGGACCGGACAACCATTGGAAAAAATTGAACGGGATACGGACAGAGACAACTTCCTGTCTGCGGACGAAGCGAAAGCGTACGGTCTGATTGACGATGTCATCGTCGGTACCGGTGCGTGATGCCGTGTCCCAAGTGCTGTGGCGGCGTATGCCGGATAGCCTGTCTCTCCGGCGGCGCGTGTGATAGAGGGAGGGAACGCCATGTTTAAGTTCAATGACGAGAAAGGTCAGTTGAAGTGTTCCTTCTGCGGGAAGACGCAGGAACAGGTGCGCAAATTGGTGGCCGGTCCAGGCGTATACATTTGTGACGAATGCATCGAGTTGTGCAATGAAATTGTGGAGGAACAACTCGGCGAAGAGGAGGAACTGGATCTCAAGGAGGTCCCGAAACCGACCGAGATCAAGTCAATTCTCGACCAGTACGTCATTGGTCAGGATGCCGCGAAGAAGTCGTTGTCCGTGGCCGTGTACAACCACTACAAACGGATTAACTCGCGGGGCACCAAGAATGATGATGTCGAGTTGTCGAAGAGCAACATCCTGCTGATTGGCCCGACCGGCAGCGGGAAAACCTTGTTGGCGCAGACCCTGGCGCGCATTCTCAATGTGCCATTCGCGATTGCCGACGCCACGTCCCTGACCGAAGCGGGCTACGTGGGTGAGGATGTGGAAAATATCCTGCTGAAACTGATTCAAGCGGCCGACTATGACGTCGAAAAAGCGGAGCGCGGAATCATTTACATCGACGAGATTGACAAAATTGCTCGTAAGTCGGAGAACCCATCCATCACGCGCGATGTCTCCGGTGAAGGCGTGCAGCAGGCGTTGCTGAAGATTTTGGAAGGAACCGTCGCCAGCGTGCCTCCGCAGGGTGGACGGAAACATCCGCACCAGGAGTTCATTCAGATTGACACCACCAATATTCTGTTCATCTGCGGTGGCGCGTTTGACGGCATCGAACCGATTATCAAGCGGCGCCTCGGCCGCAAGGTGATTGGGTTCGGTGCTACAAGCCAGAGTTCGACCGACACGGCTTCGTCCAACGTGTTGCAGCACGTTTTGCCGGAAGACCTCCTGAAGTTTGGGTTGATTCCGGAATTTATCGGTCGCCTGCCGGTGATCACCACGCTGGAAATGCTGGATGAAGCCGCGTTGAAGCGCATCTTGACCGAGCCGAAAAACGCATTGGTGAAGCAGTTCCAGAAGTTGTTGGAAATGGACGATGTGGCACTGGAATTCCACGATGATGCGTTAACGTACATCGCCAAGGAGGCGATCAAGCGTGGCACGGGCGCTCGTGGCTTGCGTGCCATCATCGAGGCCATCATGCTCGACGTGATGTACGAACTCCCGTCGCGCGACGATGTGCAGAAGTGCATTATTACGAAAGAATCGGCGGCGCGCGAACAGGGGCCGGTATTGGTCGGGAATGATGGAAAGATGACGCAAATTGTGATCAAATCCGAGGAGACGGCTTGAGCGCCGCGCTCATTTGACGGATGATAACTCGTCATCCATCGGGGCGAGTGAAACAGGAACACCTGTCTGGAAACGTCCAGGCAGGTGTTTTTGTGGTTTATGGACGTGTTGCCGCGGGCATACTGCGAAATGAAACCAACAGGAACGGTTGAGGCGAAAGGTTCGCTAGAACTGTACGCAGGCCGCAATTTCGCAGGGAGGGGTCCGCAGTGAGTGCCACCATTCTGGCTGTGATACAGGTGTTTTTTGCGATTGTGATTGGATTGTATTTCTGGAATCTGTTGAAGACCCAGAACACCAATCGTCACGCGATTGAGAGAGAGTCTCGGAAGGAACTGGAGAAATTGCGAAAAATGCGGGCGGTTTCCCTGAGTGAGCCGCTGTCGGAGCGGACACGGCCGGCGAGCATGGACGACATCGTCGGACAAAGGGATGGGCTGAAAGCGCTCCGCGCGGCCCTTTGCGGTCCCAATCCGCAGCACGTGATCATCTATGGACCGCCAGGGGTGGGCAAGACCGCCGCCGCGCGCGTGGTGTTGGAGGAGGCAAAAAAATCGCCGGGTTCTCCGTTCGGCCCTGAGGCCAAATTCGTCGAACTCGATGCCACCACAGCCAGGTTCGACGAGCGGGGCATCGCGGATCCACTGATTGGCTCCGTTCACGACCCCATCTATCAAGGCGCCGGTGCCATGGGGATGGCGGGCATTCCGCAGCCCAAGGCCGGCGCGGTGACCAAGGCCCACGGCGGCATGCTGTTCATTGACGAGATTGGTGAGTTGCATCCAATACAAATGAACAAACTTCTGAAGGTGCTTGAGGACCGAAAGGTCTTTCTGGAAAGCGCGTACTACAGCAGTGAGGACAGTTCCATTCCGCCGCACATCCACGATATTTTCCAGAACGGGCTGCCCGCCGACTTTCGGTTGGTCGGTGCAACCACCCGCTCTCCGGAGGACATTCCGCCAGCCATCCGCTCTCGTTGCTTGGAGGTGTTCTTCCGTCCGCTCGGTAAGGACGAAATTGCTGAGGTGGTCCGGAAGGCGGCAAAAAAAGTCGGGATGAGCATCCCGGAAGCGGCCATTGCCGAGGTGGCGAGATATGCGACCAATGGCCGCGAGGCCGTGAACATTGTGCAGATTGCCGGGGGACTCGCGATGACCGAACAGCGCAACGAGATTCGGTTGGTGGACATCCAGTGGGTGATTCAGTTCAGTCAATTGAACCCCCGACCGGATCGCAAAATTCACCCAACCCCTCAGATTGGCGTGGTGAACGGACTTGCCGTTTATGGGCCGAGCCTTGGGATGCTGTTGGAGATTGAGGTCACCGCGACAGAGGTGCGCAAAGGGCGAGGCAGCGTCCGTATGAGTGGGCTTGTGGAGGAAGAAACCCTGAGTTCGGGGGCGCGCAGCATCCGCAGGCGGTCCATGGCCGCCAGCTCGTTGGACAACGTGTTGACGGCACTGCAGCGGTTCACCGGGATTGACGCGAAGAATTACGACTTGCACATCAATTTTCCGGGCGGCACGCCGGTGGACGGGCCGAGCGCGGGGATTGCGATGGCCGTCGCCGTGTATTCGGCGGTCACCGGACGGCCGGTGCTGAATACCGTGGCGATGACCGGGGAGCTCTCCATCCACGGTCAGGTGCGGCCGGTCGGCGGGGTGGCGGCCAAGATTGATGCGGCGAGGTTGGCCGGCGCGACGGTCGTGATGATTCCAAAGGAAAATTGGCAGGAGACGTTCCTGCAGTACGAGGGACTGAAAATCGTTCCCGTGGAGCGGATGGAGGACGTACTGAAAATGGCCATCGTGGGTGGTTTGGCGGAGGAACCGGGCTTTCATCCGACCCTTCCGCACGCCACGGGCAACTCCGCAATGCCTTCCGCCCAGTAGAGCGGCACGGCCCATGGAATTAGACTTTGCCGCCGCAGTTTTGTACAATATAGGCCAATTCCGCCATGTTCGCGCTTGTCTGGGGGCGGCATGGTCGACGGACGGGCGCTTGGCGTCAGTCCGCCAAGGGAAGACTCGGGGGTGGGAAACTTGGTTGCTGACACCGTGCGGGACGTGTTTCCGCTGTTGCCGCTTCGCGGATTGCTCGTGTATCCGGCGATGGTGCTTCACTTTGACGTGGGGCGGGAGAAATCCATTAAGGCGCTGGAGAAGGCGATGGTGGGAGAACATCTGATTCTCTTGACATCGCAGGAGGACGGGCAGATAGATGATCCGGTGCCGGATGATCTGTACCGCGTCGGGACCATCGCACGAGTCAAGCAGATGATGAAATTGCCGAACGGGACCATTCGCGTGTTGGTCGAGGGCTTGGAACGTGCCCGGATTGAGGAGTACGTTCGCACCGACGAATGGTTCGAGGCGCGCGTCACGCGTTACCCCGACCAGGAAGTGAAGAAGACGCCTGAACTGCAGGCGATGATGCGTTCGCTGTTGCAACAATTCGAACAGTACGTGAAACTGTCCAAAAAAGTGGATCAAGAGACGTATGCCGCTGTCATTGACATTGAACAGCCAGGTCGGCTGGCCGACGCCATTGCCGCGCATCTGCCGCTGAAGATTAAGGATAAGCAGGACATTCTCGAGGCGATGGACGTGGTTGCGCGCTTGGAAAAAGTGTTGCAGGTGCTGTCCGACGAACGAGAAGTACTGGAACTGGAGAAAAAGATACATCAACGGGTACGCAAGCAAATGGAGCGAACCCAAAAGGAATACTATCTCCGGGAGCAGATGAAGGCCATTCAGAAGGAACTGGGTGAGCGCGAGGGACGCACCGGGGAAGTCGAGGAACTTCGGGCCACGATGCGCAAAAAGGCGCTGCCGGAACCGGTGGTCGAGCGTCTGGAAAAAGAACTGGACCGGTTGGAGCGGATTCCGGCATCCTCTGCGGAAGGCACTGTCGCGCGAACGTATATCGACTGGTTGTTGGCACTGCCCTGGCTGGAATCTGCATCATCCAAGGTGGACCTCAAGAAGGCGGAGCGGATTCTTGAACGAGAACACTATGGATTGACCAAGGTGAAGGAGCGCATTCTCGAGTTCTTGGCCGTTCAGAAGCTGGTGGAACGCCAAACGGGTCCCATCATCTGTCTCGCCGGCCCTCCGGGCGTTGGCAAGACGTCGTTGGCGCGCTCCATTGCCAGGTCTCTCAATCGGCCATTCGTTCGAGTGGCCTTAGGGGGGGTTCGCGATGAAGCGGAGATTCGCGGCCACCGTCGTACATACATCGGTGCGCTGCCTGGGCGCATCATTCAGGGCATCAAGCAGGCGGGAAAGCGGAATCCCGTGTTTCTGCTGGATGAGATAGATAAGATGGCCAGTGATTTTCGCGGAGATCCGGCCTCGGCCATGTTGGAAGTATTGGATCCGGAGCAGAACCATGCGTTCTCGGATCACTATATCGAGATTCCGTTTGACCTGTCGGACGTTCTGTTCATCACGACGGCAAACAATCTTTATCAAATTCCGGGGCCGCTGCGCGATCGGATGGAAGTGATTGAACTCTCCGGGTACACGGAACTCGAGAAATTGGAGATTGCCAGGCGTCATCTGCTGGCCAAGCAGAGAGAACGCCATGGATTAAGCGGGGATAAACTCCGCGTTGCCGATGATGTATTGTTGGAATTGATACGGGGGTACACCCGGGAAGCTGGCGTGCGGCAGCTGGATCGACTCATTGCAGCGGTGTGCAGAAAAGCGGCCCGGGTTGTCGCGGATGGAGACAAACGCCGAGTGACGGTGACCTCCGCGCTGTTGAGTGAATTTCTCGGCCCCGCACCGTATCGGCACGGAGAGATGGAGGAATCGGATCAGGTCGGAGTGGTGACCGGGCTCGCTTGGACGCCCGTGGGAGGCGATACGTTAACGATTGAAGTGTCCGTTGTCCCCGGTAAAGGGAAGGTGGTCATCACCGGCCAATTGGGCGATGTCATGCGGGAAAGCGCCCAAACTGCGCTGTCGTATGTCCGGTCTCGCGCGCAATCGCTGGGTATTCCGGTGGATTTTGCGGAGAAGGTGGACATCCACGTTCACGTGCCGGAAGGGGCCATCCCAAAGGACGGTCCATCTGCGGGCATCACCATGGCGACGGCCATCGCTTCCGCGTTGAGTCGGCGTCCGGTCAATCGGCGTGTGGCCATGACCGGTGAGATCACGTTGCGCGGGCGTGTGCTTCCCATCGGTGGACTGAAGGAAAAATCGTTGGCGGCGCATCGAGCCGGGATACAGACCATCCTGTTTCCGGAGGGCAATCAGAAAGACCTGAGAGACATCCCGGAATCGGTGAAGTCCGCGGTCAAGTTCCAACCGGTGAAACATATGGATGAGGTGCTGTCCGTTGCGCTGTTGCCGAAATCCGACGATGCCGACGACACGTTTGGGGCGTTGTTCCACGGATTGGCTGACGTATCGGACTCGACGTTTGGGGAAGAGGGGGCGCACCAGTGAAGTTGCGCAGCGCCGTGTTTGAAATCAGCGCGGTGAAACCGGAGCAATGGCCGACAGGCGGTCTTCCCGAATTTGCATTTGTCGGACGCAGCAATGTGGGGAAATCGTCGCTGTTGAACCGCCTGCTCGGCCGAAAATCTCTGGCCCGCGTTTCTGCGAAACCCGGAAAGACGCAGCAGATTAACTTTTATCGCATCAACGACCTGTTTCGCTTCGTGGATCTGCCGGGGTATGGATACGCCCAGGTCAGCAAGCGGGAGCGCGCACTGTTCGTAAAGATGATGGAATCGTATCTGAGGAAGCGCGACTGTCTGGCCAGAATCATTCATCTCATCGATATCCGACACGAACCCACGCGCACGGACGTGGAGGCACACCGATGGTTTCTCGAGCTCGGTGTGCCGCTTTGCGTGGTCGCCACCAAACAGGACAAGGTTTCGAAGTCGGCCGCCATTCAGTCGGTGGCCCGAATTCGCAAGGGGCTGGACACTCCATATCCGGTCATCAGCGTTTCATCCGAGAAGAATGTCGGATTGGACAAGTTATGGGAGATACTCTCGGCTGACCTCGTCGCGGCCGGGGTGGAGACACAAGGGGAGGCGGACGTTCGGATCGGCAATCAGCATACTGCCGACGATGAACACAGCACCAACACATTGAGGCAACGATAGCCGTTCCTGGTTGACCAGCCAGGAGATGACGGCTGCGAACACAGGCTCCATGGTGAAGATGATGGCCACCTCACTGGCTGAGGTGTCCTGCTGAAATCGGTTCTGCGCCCAGTAAGCGATGGCGGTTCCCGGAATGGCGCAAATGAGCACGGCTTCCACGACGGCAGGATGCGCCCAAGCCTGCCAGTGCCAGGCGCCCGACGAATGCGTCCACGGCACGGTGACAGCGCACAGCAATGCCAGAACCAGGATTTCAACAGCCGCCAATACCAGCGCTTCTTCGCCAGCGCCGAACCCATCGGTGTAAAGGACCTGCAGCGCGACGAATACGGCGCAGCCGAGGACTTCCAGTTGCCCTGCCGTCAGTTGCTCCGGCCGAATGCCGCAGAGAAACGCCAAGCCAATGAGGGCCGCCAACGCTCCCACCCATGTGCGGACAGGTTGCTTTTGACGGAGCAAGGGTACCGACAACAGGGGGACCAAAATGACGCTGAGCCCTGTCAAGAAGCCAGCCATCGAGGGGCTGGTTTGGTCTAAGCCGAGCGTCTGGAGCGCGTACGCTCCGTACAGGAGCAAGCCAAGGACACCGCCGTGCAGCCACGTCTTGGCGCGAATCTTCCGGCGGCGCTGTGGCGAAAGCAGCACACCGGCCGCCAGGACGAGGGCGGCGATGGCAAACCGCACCGCGAGGTATGGAAAGACAGGGATGTCTGCAATGGCATTTTTGGTCAATGTGAACGTGGCGCCCCATACGGCGGTGACGCCGAGCAGACTGCCGTTGGCCAGCAGGCGGCGACGGGATGGATGCGTATTCATGCAACCCAGTGTACGCACTTTTCCAGTTGCCGTCAACGCGAGAGGCTCCTTGCCAACAAGTCGTCAATTGTCAATTCACTGTCACAACCGTGGTGCTATAATAAGATGAGGCATTCGGACGAATTGGGGTGCGGGAAGGAGGCAGACACATGCACATCATGGTGGTGGGGTTGAATCATACCACCGCACCGGTGGAGGTGCGCGAACGGGTTGCCATTTCCGACGTCGAGTTGGATGATGTTTTGGCCCAGTTTCGCCACACGCGCACGGTGCTGGAATGTGTCGTGCTGTCCACCTGTAATCGAACCGAACTGTATGCGGTTGTGAATTCCGAGCGTGCCGGAGAAGATTTTCTGGTGCGCTTTTTGGTCGATAGAGCAGGTTTGGACATGGATACGTTGAAGCGGCAGCTGTATGTGAAAACGGGCCAATCTGCCGTGACACACCTGATGCGGGTGGCATCTGGTTTGGATTCGATGGTGGTGGGTGAGACGCAAATTCTCGGGCAGGTTCGCAGTGCGTTTCTCGCGGCGGCGGATGCCGGAGCGACGGGCGCGTTGTTGAACCAACTGTTTCGCCTGGCGGTGCACGTCGGGAAACGCGCGCAGTCGGAGACGTCCATTGGCCAACATCCAGTGTCTGTCAGTTACGCGGCCGTACAGTTGGCGAAGAAAGTGTTTGGTGAGCTTGGAGGCCGCACCGCGCTGCTGATTGGCGCTGGCAGCATCAGCCGGTTGACCGCGCAGCACCTGAAGGCGGCTGGCATTGAGCGGTTGCTGGTGGTGAATCGCACCTTTGAGCGCGCACAACAGTTGGCCGACGAATTTGGGGGAACCGCCGTCGAGTGGGACCGCATGGTGGACGTCCTGTCCGCTGCGGACATTGTGGTGTCCGCGACGCGGCATCCGGGATATGTGATCCCGTCGACCTTGGCGGAGCAAGCGATGTTGGCGCGAAATCACAGACCGACCATGTATATCGATCTGGCCGTTCCGAGGGACATTCATCCCGACGCGGGCCATCTCCGCAATGCGTACGTGTATGACATTGATGATCTGGAAGGCGTTGTGGCCGCTAATCTGGCGGAGCGGGAGCGGCAAGCGGCGATTGTGGAGAAGCTGATTGCGGCGTCGCTGCGGGAATATTCCCAGTGGCTGTGCGAGCAGGAAGTGGTTCCGTTGATCAGTGCCGTTCGGGCGAAGGGCGAGGCGATTCAGACGTCCGTGATGGAGAGCCTGAAGCGCAAACTGCCGAATCTCTCGGAGCGGGAAGTGGAGTTGTTGCACAAGCACACCATGAGCATTGTGAACCAGTTGTTGAGAGATCCGGTGTTGGCCATGAAGGAATTGGCCACCGAGGCGGGCGGCGCCAAGTACGTCCCGTTGTTTGCCGAGCTGTTCGGCCTCACGCGTGAGGATCTGAAACGGTACAGCAAGGAGAGCTGGCAGACTGCGGGCGGACATGGCGAGGAGCATGTTTCCGGCGGTCTCGTCGAAATAGCGAAGTCGCTGGGCCTGTTGCCCCGCAGCGGAGACGTGGGCTCGGCGCCGCTGCATCCTGTGCTTCGTTAGGGGCGGGAGCCATGTGGGTGAGCCGCGTCATTCTGGACGGATTGGTCGTTGTGTACGCGCTGAGCCTGGTGTTGTTGTTTATCGATGTGGTTCAACCGCGCCGTACGGTCAACCGGACGGCGCTCGTTTTGTTGTTCCTCGTGTTTGTGGCGGAAACGGCGGTGTTGTTGGTTCGCCTGCGCATTTCGGGATCGGTTCCGGTGTATACGCCGTTTGACGTCATGATGTTGGTGTCGTGGCTGATTCTCCTGGTTGCGCTGGTGGTCAACGCGTTCTTTCGAATCGATTTGGTGCTGTTTTTCGCCAACACGGTCGGATTTGCGATTGTCGTATTCGATGCGTTTGCGGCGCCCAACGCCTCGATGTATCAGGCGCGGGAAGGCGATATTCTGGCCATGCACATCGCCTCGGCCGTGATCAGTTACACCGCCTTCGCGTTTGCGTTTGTATTCGCGGTCATGTACCTTGTCCAGGAGAGATTTCTTCGCGAGAAACAATGGAATCGCTGGTACATCCGACTGCCGTCGCTGGAACGGCTGGACACGTACGGATTTCGTTCCATTGTGGTTGGATTCCCTTCGCTCCTGATCTCCATCATGCTCGGCGTGATCTGGGGTCAGTTGACGCTTCACCGTTTTTTGCTGTTCGATCCGAAGCCCATTGTCACCTGCGGACTGTGGGTGATGTATGGCATATACCTGGTGCTTCGAATGCGGCACGGATTTGGAGCGCAGCGACTGATATGGTGGAACGTCGTCTGTTTCGCCCTGTTGGTCGTGAACTTTGTGGTGGTTGGCAATTTCTCCGTGGTGCATCCCAAGTTTTGATGGCACCCCGGAAGCTGAAGGAGGAGTCGATATGCGCAAGCTGCGGGTTGCCTCGCGGCGCAGCGAGTTGGCGATGACGCAGACGCAGTGGGTGCTACGGACGCTGCAGGCCCGCCATCCCAATCTCGAGGTGGAGATTGTCCCGGTGGTGACGAAAGGCGACCGAATTCTCGACATCAGTTTGTCCAAAGTAGGTGGAAAAGGCCTGTTCGTCTCCGAGATTGAGGCGTGTCTGCTGTCCGGCGAAGCCGATTTCGCCGTGCACAGCCTCAAAGACGTACCCGCAACGCTCGCACCCGGACTCCAGTTGTCCGCCATACCAAAGCGAGAAGATCCACGAGATGCGCTGATTTGCCGCTCGGCGACCAGCCTTCGCGCGCTGCCGAAAGGCGCGGTGATTGGGACCTCGAGCTTGCGCCGCGTGGCTCAACTGGCCGCGCATCGTCCGGACCTGCGGTTTGTGCCCATTCGTGGAAACATCGACACACGCCTGGAGAAACTGCGTTCGGAAGGATTCGACGCCATCGTCCTGGCGGCGGCCGGTCTGCATCGACTGGGGTGGCAGGACGCCATCACGGAGTATCTGTCCATGGACGTCTGTCTGCCGGCTGTGGGCCAGGGCATTCTCGGCATTGAGAGCAGGGCGGACGACGAACAACTCAATCGTTTGCTGAGGGACATTCACCATCCGCCCACAGCGGATCAGGCGATGGCGGAGCGGACGCTGCTCGCGAAACTGAACGGCGGATGCCAGGTGCCGATGGCCGGATATGCGGAGCGGCATCCGGATGGGCGGATTTGGTTGCGAGGGATGGTGGCCAGCACCGACGGGAGAACGGTCCTGCGGGCAGAGTCGCGCCATCTGGATCCGCAGAGCGCCGGGGAACTGACGGCGGAAGCGCTGCTGTCACAAGGGGCCGGTGCGTTGCTGGAGAGTACGGCGGCGGACAAGCCGGCCAGATAGGGGGCGATGGGATGACTTCGGGCGGCGAGCGTTCCCTCCATCTGCTGGTCACCCGACCGCGTGCGCCCTCTCGGCCCCTGCTGAGCGCGGCCGCCAATTTCGGGTTTACTGTGGACTGGATGCCGCTGACGGAGATTCAAACCGTGGTTTTACCGGATGCGCACGCGCGATTGGCCAGCGTGGACCAGTACGATGCGGTGACTTTCACATCGGCCAACGGGGTCCGCGGATTTGAACAGAACTGCCGGGCGGCGGGGCGGTCGGTGCCGACCTCCCTGAGGTGTTTTGCCGTGGGCCGCGCCACGGCGCGCGCCGCAGCAGAGATAGGCATGAACGCGGTGGAGGTGGCCCCCGACGCCTCGGCGGAAGCATTCGGGGCGTGGCTGGGAGACAAGTTGACGGTGCCCTCGCGTCTGCTGTGGCCGTGCGGACAGAGAGCCCGCTCCGAATTCGCGGAGGAACTGTCCGCACGGGGGCATTCGGTGCATCCGCTCGTCTGCTACAACACGGTGGAGCGGGCGGTCGACCGAGCGGCGTGGAAGCGTTGGATGGAGGCGGTCGATCGGATTCATGTCCTGATGTTTTACAGTCCTTCCGCGGTGGCCAGTTGGCGGCGTCAGCCGATGGTGGAGGCGGTGAGCGCACAGGTCCGCCTGGCCGCAGTGGGCAAGACCACTGCGGCCGCTCTGGCGGCCGGCGGTCTGCCCGTCTGGTGTGTATCCACTCAACCGGATGACGAGGCGTTCGTCGAGACCATCGCAGATTGCTGGCAACGTTCATTCACGTGTAAGGAAACAGAGGGGGAGTCATCGTGAGTAACTTTGCAAGACACCGCAAGCTTCGTCAATCCAGCGGCATGCGCGCGCTCGTGCGCGAACACGCGTGGAGCATCGACGATTTGGTATTACCCGTGTTCGTGCAGGAGGGACTGCAAGGAAAAGAGGAAATCTCGGCCATGCCGGGGGTTTTCCATTACGGGCTGGACGAGTTCCGCCGCGAGGTTGTGGAAATTTCGGAACTCGGCATTCCCGGCATCATCCTGTTCGGTTTGCCGGCGGAGAAGGATGAATTGAGCACCAGCGCGTACGCCGACGACGGGATTGTCCAACAGGCGATTCGTGCCGCCAAGGCAGAGAATCCCGACTTGGTGGTGATGACAGACGTCTGCCTGTGCCAGTACAATCCGTACGGGCATTGCGGAGTTGTTCGTGACGGTCGGATTGTCAATGATGAAAGCCGCGCCCTGATTGCGAAGACAGCCTTGTCCCACGCACTGGCCGGCGCGGACGCGGTGGCTCCGTCCGACATGATGGACGGCCGCATTCAGGCGATTCACGACGCGCTGGAAGAACATGGCTTGCATGATGTGGTCATTCTTTCCTATGCCGTGAAATACGCCTCAGCGTTCTACGGTCCGTTTCGAGAAGCCGCCCATTCGGCACCGGCGTTCGGTGACCGCAGGACGTATCAGATGGATCCGGCCAACGTGCGGGAAGCGGTGCGGGAAGCGGCTGCGGACATCGCGGAAGGCGCGGACATGCTGATGGTGAAGCCGGCGCTGTCGTACCTGGATGTGACCAAGACGCTGCGTTCGGCGTTCTCGCTGCCGGTGGTCACTTACAACGTCAGCGCGGAATACAGCATGGTCAAAGCCGCTGCCGCCAACGGCTGGATTGACGAGCGGGCGATTGTGACAGAGATGCTGACTTCGTTCAAACGGGCCGGTGCGGATATCGTCATCACGTACCATGCCAAGGATGCGGCGCGCTGGTACGCGGAGCGCCATTGAACGAGGAGCATACCCAGTGGACAAGCCACAGAGAGGTGATCTCATGAACGAGCGGTCGGAGGCGGCATTCGCAGCGGCCCGTCGGGTCATGCCAGGTGGAGTCAACAGCCCTGTGCGAGCCTTCCGGGCGGTGGGGGGCACGCCGTTTTTCGCAGATCGCGGAGAGGGGCCGTACCTGTACGACATCGATGGGAATCGCTATATTGATTATCTGTTATCTTGGGGGCCGTTGATGTGGGGACACGCGCATCCGAAGATTGTGGATGCAGTTGTTGCCGCAGCTCAGAAAGGTACGAGTTTCGGCGTGCCCACCGAATTGGAGACGCGGATGGCGGAACTGGTGGTGGAGCTGGTTCCGTCGGTGGAAGTCGTGCGGATGGTGAACAGCGGCACCGAGGCCACCATGAGCGCGCTGCGCTTGGCTCGGGCGTACACCCAGCGTCCGTGCATCGTGAAGTTTGAAGGCTGCTATCACGGCCATTCGGACAGCCTCCTCGTCAAGGCTGGTTCCGGCGTGGCGACGTTTGGGTTGCCCGACAGCCCCGGCGTGACCGCCCAGACGGCCGCGGCCACGTTGACGCTGCCGTACAACGACATCGAGGCGGCGGAACAACTGTTCCAGGACAGGGGGGCGGAGATTGCCGCGGTCATTGTGGAGCCCGTTGCTGGAAACATGGGGTGCGTGCCACCTCAGCCGGGCTTTCTCGAGGCACTGCGGCGGTTGACTCAACAGCAAGGTGCACTCCTCATCTTCGATGAGGTGATGACCGGGTTCCGCGTGGCGTTGGGGGGCGCCCAGGAACGGTTCGGCATCACTCCGGATCTGACGACCATGGGCAAAGTGATTGGCGCCGGTATGCCCGTGGGCGCGTACGGCGGCCGGCGGGATATCATGGCTTTGGTTGCACCGGATGGACCGGTGTACCAAGCGGGTACGCTGTCCGGCAATCCATTGGCGATGGCGGCGGGGATTGCATCGCTGGAAATGCTTCGCGAGCGGTCCGCCGCAGGACTCTACGATGGGCTGCAGGCGTACGGAGAGCGGTTGGTCGACGCGTTCGTCGCAGAGGGGAAGCGCGCCGGGATTCCAGTGTCCGGTGTGGCCATCGGCGGGATGTTCGGATTGTTTTTCCACGAAGGGCCCATCGTCAACTATCGTGTAGCCAGCCAGTGCGACAGCGCCCGTTATGCGCAATTCTTCCACCTGATGTTGGAGCGCGGCGTGGCGTTTGCGCCGTCTCAATTGGAATCTGGATTTCTCTCGGCCGTCCATGGACAGGTGGAGTTGGACCAAACCGTGAGCGCCATACAGGACGTATTTCGGGCAATGACGCGTTGAGCGGAGCATTCAAATGGCGTTGGATGGAGAAAAGGGGTACCGCGCGAGCGGTGCCTTTTTTCATGGATGGACGGTCCTCGTGACCTCGTCACGCGTCGTGCTTTTGCGCCGCCTGGCAGCCGGACATATTGGAATTTGCCCGGGCATACAGTCATACAGTGAGACGTCGAGCAGAGTTGGCGGCGCTGGCGGCCTCATGTTCGCGCCAGCGCATCACGGCGTGAGGAGGAGGGAACGCATGACCCAATCGGAGAAAGCTCCATTGATCCAGTTATCTGTGGATCAGGAGATTTTCATGGACACCGTATGGGAAGGAGACACCCTGGAAGACGCGACCGTCGCCACCGAGGTCACGTCATTCGACCGCGTCGGGGACGCCTATGTTCTCGAAGGCGCCATTGTCTTCGCAGGTTACCTGACGCGTCCCGCGAAAGGAGCATCCTCGCCCGGAGAGGATACGCTGTCGGTCAACGCGAGCGGAGACCAGTATGCGAAGCACATTCATCATCGAATGCCGTTCACGCTGCGCGTACCGGTGAAGGCGCAAGCGCGGGGAATTGTCAACGTCACCAGCCGGATTGCGGAATGGCAGGTGGACGTGGTCGGCTCAGGCTGGATTCGACTGGCCGCGGAACTGACTGTGTCCGGGTTGAACGGCAGTCAGGGCTATCACTTCCAGTGCGGTGCGCAGGAAAACGGGAATCTTTTCTTCAGTCCAGACTGGAATCACTCCTACGACGCGGTGGACCGGGCACCGGATGAAGTGGTTACCGCAGCCGCGTCGGATGTGGAGCAAAGTACGTCCGATCCGCATCCGCATTCGGAAGCTGCCGAGTTCGCGTGGACGCGCGGTCCCACCGCGGACGAGAAGGCGGACGACGAGGAAAGCCGTCCGCGGCAGGAACCGCTGGACGCCGAGGTCCGGGCCAAGGCGGACGAACTCAGCTTGGCGCGAGGGGGCCATGGTCTCCCGGAAGCGGATGCAGACCAACCGTCCGAGCCTCCGGCGCCGACCGGTGAGGAGGCGGCCGAGGTCGCTCGCGAGGAGCTGCGCGCGCTGGATCAAGCCATCGATGGTCCGGACGAGGGCGACGGCGAAACTCGAAAACCGTCATCGTCACCGGTTTCGCCCACGGTCGAGTACGAATTCGAACACCAGCTGAACGCGGAAGAACTGGCCGTCGAACCGAGTGCGCAACCGGTCCATCCATCGCCGTGGTCGGTCGCGGGACAGTTCCGGGCGGATGAAGCGGAGCTGTCGCTGGATGAGGCGCCGACGGTCCGGGTCGGCAGTGATCTGGGGCCCGCGACCGCGTGGGACGAGGAGACGTCGAGCGTCCGTTCCGAGCAGGCAAAAGCGCTTGAGGAGCACGTGACGGAGCAAGACGCGAGCACCGTGGACAAAGATCTCTGGTCGTTCGTAGACTTCAACGGCCCAGAGGCTTTCTACACACTGCGGTTCGCGATTGTTATGGAGGAAGAAACGCTGGAGTCGGTCGTCGAACGCCTGGGCTGCTCCAAATCCGACCTGCAGCGTGTGAATCGCCTCACGGATGATCGCGTCTATCCCGGCCAGCCGCTGCGTATTCCCAATACCACAGCGGTCTTCAACCGTTGAACGGGCTAACCTCAAGAGGACACTGCGAAACGCAGTGTCCTTCGTCATTTTGGCGTCGTTCACCAGAGGACGGCGGTGTGAACGGCGGACCGCGTCTCATGGGGCGCCGAGGAACATGGCAACGAACACGATGAACAGCAGCAGCAACACGAACAAATCCAGTGCGCTCGGCCACAGAATCGCTCGGAGAAAAAGCAAAAAGATGGCCAAAGCGAGCATCACTTTGACGAATCGGGCGAGTGCGTAGAAGAATCCCACAGCTCTCTGCCTCCTTTGTGGAGCGCGGCTACGGTATGTATATGCGCGAGCGCGGACTGGTTCAACTGCATTCGTCGGTCGAAGTGGGGACGGGCCATGACAAACCCGTGCGCGGTCTGTTAAGATGGAACGTGACGATTTGGAGCATGGAGGCTGTCATGACCGAGTACACCACGAGCAAAGGCGTTTGGAATGGCTGGTATTGGCGACTGATTGGCGGGGCCACCCTGGCCATCGCCGCTCTGCAGCTGCTGTTGAAGGGCATCATTCATTATCCTTTATTCAGCGGATTGCCGTTGGCTGTGATGATCATCGTGTACATCATCGTTCCCCGCGCCAAAGAGCGCACGTTGGCCAACGCCATTGTGGCGGTGGTCGTCATGTATGTGGTCAGCGCCGCACTGGCGTTCGGATTCGAATGGAACACGGTGGCCTTGTACGCTGCGCACCACTTGTTGCCGCTCTTTATTTTGCAGGAGCTTGTTATACCGCTGCTGTTGGGGGTTGTCCTCGCGTACGTGTATCTGCGCCTGTCGCGCTGGTCAGACCGTAAACGGGCGGAGATTGAAGCCAAGCGACGTCAGGAACAGGCGGCGGACGCGCCGCCGAGAAAGCGGGTGCACAGCAAGAAGCGGCGGAAGAAAAAACGGTGACGGCGGGCGCCGGCCACACTTGACAGCGTGAAATTCTTTTGTATCATGGTACTACAGTTGATCCAGCATCGAAGAAACATCGGATAGCGCGAGGAAAAGAAGGAGTAGGGCGAGGATTTTGCTGACCAGAGAGGATGGCCATCGGCTGGAAGCCGTCTCAGCGAATCGCCTGAACGTCGTCTTGGAGCTGTCGAAAGACCGGGTCATTCCGTTATCAATGGCGAGAGCGTTGCGTCGAACGATGTGCGGCGCAAAATTCAGGTGGTACCGCGGAAATGAGCCTTTCCGTCCTGAGGGACGGAGAGGCTTTTCAATTTTCAGGCTGTGAACATTTGGGAGGTATGGATCATGGCAATCACGGAGCCAAAGCATTTACCGACTGTGTACGATCCCGCGGCTGTGGAGCAGCGGATTTACGCGTTCTGGGAGCAGTCCGGATACTTCGAGGCGGGTCATCGGCCGGGCAAGCCGGCATTTTCGATTGTGATGCCGCCGCCGAATGTCACGGGCATGCTGCACCTGGGCCACGCCTGGGACAACACATTGCAGGACGCCATCATTCGTTACAAGCGACTGTCGGGATATGACACGCTGTTTCTGCCGGGCACCGACCACGCAGGGATTGCGACACAGGCCCGCGTGGAGAAGCACTTGCAGGAGGAGCAGGGGGTCACGCGCCACCAACTCGGCCGTGAACCGTTCCTGGAGAAAGTGTGGGAATGGAAGCAAAAGTACCAAAAGGAGATCACCAAGCAGATTCGCGCGCTCGGTTCCTCCTGCGATTGGTCGCGTGAACGGTTCACGCTGGACGAAGGGCTGTCGCGCGCCGTGCGCAAGGTGTTTGTGGACCTCTACAACAAAGGGCTGATTTACCGCGGCAACCGCATCATCAACTGGTGCCCTCGCTGCGCCACGGCGTTGTCCGATATCGAAGTGGAACACGTGGATGTGGAGGCTAAGCTGTACCATGTCCGATATCCGTTCGCCGACGGCAGCGGCGCCATCACGGTGGCGACCACGCGCCCGGAAACCATGTTCGCGGACGTGGCGGTCGCGGTCCATCCGGACGATGAACGGTATCGCGCCGCGGTTGGAAAGGCCTTGAAACTGCCTCTGACGGATAAAACCATTCCGGTGATTGCGGATACGTATGTGGAACCGGAATTCGGAACCGGTTGTGTGAAAATCACTCCTGCGCACGATCCGAACGATTTCGAAGTGGGATTGCGCCACAATCTGCCGATGCCGCAGTGCATCAACGCCGATGGTCTGTTGAACGAACTGGCTGGGCGATTCCAGGGGATGACCCGGGAAGAGGCGCGGCGGGCGGTGGTCGACGCATTGGCGGCGGAGGGGGCGCTGGTCTCCGAAGAGACGTTGACGCACGCGGTGGGCCACTGCAGTCGTTGCGACACGGT
Organism: Alicyclobacillus contaminans DSM 17975; assembly: GCF_000429525.1. Taxonomy (GTDB): domain Bacteria; phylum Bacillota; class Bacilli; order Alicyclobacillales; family Alicyclobacillaceae; genus Alicyclobacillus_A; species Alicyclobacillus_A contaminans. Next base: position 81,369 of record NZ_AUCA01000002.1, read on the forward strand.
GGTGGAACCGTATCTGTCCGACCAGTGGTTCGTGCGCATGGAACCGTTGGCGAAGCCGGCGCGAGAGGCCGTGCTGCGCAAGGAACTGCGTTTCGTGCCCGACCGCTTTGAGAAGGTGTTCCTGCACTGGCTGGAAAATGTCCGAGATTGGTGCATCTCCCGCCAGCTCTGGTGGGGACATCGCATCCCCGCGTGGTACTGTGCGGATTGCGGCGCCATCACGGTGGCTATGGATACGCCGGACGCCTGTTCGAAGTGCGGATCGACCACCCTCACCCAGGACGAAGATGTCCTGGACACCTGGTTTTCGTCCGGGTTGTGGCCGTTCTCCACGATGGGCTGGCCGGAAGCGACGGAAGACATGGCCCGGTACTATCCCACAAACGCGCTCGTGACCGGTTACGACATCCTTTTCTTCTGGGTGGCGCGCATGGTGTTCACGGGGCTCGAGTTCACCGGGCAGATGCCGTTCCGGGAAGTGGTGGTCCACGGCCTGATTCGCGCGTCGGACGGTCGCAAAATGTCCAAGAGCCTCGGCAACGGGGTGGATCCGCGCGAGGTGATTGAGAAGTATGGCGCGGACGCGCTGCGCTTCACCTTGGCCACGGGCACCTCGCCGGGTAATGATCAACGGTTCTACTGGGAAAAGGTGGAGTCTTCGCGGAACTTCATCAACAAGGTGTGGAACGCAGCCCGGTTTGTGCTGATGAACCTGCCGGACGGCACGAAACTTCCGCCGCTTCAAATGGAAGCGATGGACATCGCGGACCTGTGGATTCTGCACCGGTTGAACGAGACCATCACCGCGGCCACCGAGCATCTGGAACGGTATGACTTCGGCGAAGCGGGACGCGTCCTGTACGATTTCGCGTGGGATGACTTCTGCGATTGGTACATTGAGTTTTCGAAACTCAGTCTGTACGGCGAGGATGAATCCCGCAAAGCTCAGACGCGCGCGGTGTTGGTTCACGTGCTCGATGCACTGCTCCGCATGTTGCATCCGTTCATCCCGTTTGTCACGGAGGAAATTTGGCAGTCGCTGCCGGTTTCCGGCGACGCGCTCATTGTCGCGGAATGGCCGCAGGCGAATCCGGGATGGCACCGTCCGGAGGCGGTCCGGCAAATCGGGGTGGTGATGGAAAGCATTCGCGCCGTCCGCAATATTCGATCCGAACTGAATGTGGCGCCGAGCAAACCGATTGCGATGGTCGTGCGAGCTGCGGATGACGATACCGTTCAATTGTTCGAGCAAACCCGACATTATCTGATGCGGTTCTGCCACTTGCAGTCGCTGGTCATTGGCCGAGAGACGATTGACGTTCCGGACCCGGCCATGTCTGCGGTGGTGAGCCAGGCGGAGTTGTTCTTGCCGTTGGCCGACCTGGTGGACCTTGCCGTGGAGCGTGAGCGGCTGCGCAAAGAGGTGGCACGCCTGCAGGCCGAAGTGGACAGAGTGGAGAAAAAATTGGGGAATGCTCAATTTGTAGCCAAGGCGCCGGCGGACGTGGTGGTCGCGGAACGCGAGAAAGCGGCCGATTATCGTTCGAAACTGGCAGCGGTGCAAGAACGACTGGCCTCGCTAGGGGAATGAGCATCGTCGCGTAGCTATCGGGCCGGCTGGGCGCGCGCGTACGTAGCGTCCGGCGGCCGGCGGTTTCGGCGGTGAGTGACCGCAGCACGGTGGGGAGAATACATTATGACGGTAGAGACAGTGAACATATTGGAATGGCTTCAATCGCGGAAACGGTTCGGGATTCATCCGGGGTTGGAGCGCACCCGCGCGGTGCTGGGCGCGCTCGGATGCCCGGAACACAATCTGAGATTTGTGCACGTCGCCGGCACGAACGGCAAGGGGTCGGTCTGTGCGTTTCTCACGTCCTTATTCTCGATAGACCACAGCGTGGGCACATTCACCTCGCCCTCGTTCGATGGTTATCGCGGGCGCTTCGTGGTGAACGGGGAGGCGATGGACGACAGTACGTTTGCGGAGCTCGCCGCCCGCGTGAAGGCGGCGGACGAAGCGGTCAACGGTGCGGAACCGCTGACGGAATTCGAAGTCCTGACGGTCATGGCGATTCTGTATTTCTCGTTGCGCCAGGTGGATGTGGTTGTCTGGGAGACGGGCATGGGCGGTCGGTACGATTCCACCAACGTGGTGACGCCGGTGGTCACGGGGATTACGAACGTCAGCCTGGATCATATGGAAATTCTCGGCGACACGGTTCGCAAGATTGCCTGGGAGAAAGCGGGCATCTGCAAGCCCGGAGTTCCGATGGTGACCGCGGCGTCAGGACAGGCGCTGGATGTCATCCAGCGTGTGGCCGCCGACACCGGTTCTCCCTTGTTCGTGCATGGCCAACAGTATGCGGGTATCTCCACTGGGCCTTCGGGCTGGCCGCCGAAACTGCATTATCGAGGTCTGATGCACGATTGGCACGAGATCTCCCTCGGGCTCCATGGCCTGCATCAGGTGGAGAACGCCGCCGTCGCGCTGGCGATGTATGAATTGGCCTGTGGCGAACTCGGTTGGAGGCCCGCGGCAATCTCTGAACTGCGGCGCGCCATGGCGCAAACACGCTGGCCCGGACGCTTGGAATGGTTCCGTGAAAATGGTGTGGACGTGATTTTGGATGGCGCACACAATGCCGCAGGCGTTGTTCGCATGGTACAATCGTTGCAGCAGTTTTCGACAGTCCATGGCATTCCTCGCGATGCCTGGACCATGGTCATTGGGGTGCTGAACGACAAGGATGCGCGGTCCATGCTGCAGCAAGCGCTGCCGTTGGCCGCGCGGGTAATTGTCACGGCCCCCGCTTCGCCACGAGCTTCATCCCCTTGGCAGCTGGCCACTGCTGTCACGGAGGTGCGGAAGGACGTAGCGGTGCAGGTCATACCGACCGTCGCCGAGGCCATACAGGCGGCGGTGGCGGCGGGGGGCCCGGTGAGCTGTTTCGGATCGCTGTATACCGTGTACGAAGCGAGGAAGGCTATTCATCAATCGGAAGAATTTATGATGTGAGGACGGTGAGGCGCGTGAATCGCTCCCAGCACGTGCATTTCGTGGGGATTGGTGGATACGGCATGAGTGCCATTGCCCGAGTGATGCTCGATATGGGCTATCAGGTTTCGGGCTCGGATGTCTCGTCTCAGGACTTGACTCAGCGTTTGACGGAACGCGGCGCGAAAGTCTATCACGGGCACGCTCCAGAACAGGTGGAGGGTGCGGACCTGGTGGTCTACAGCACGGCGCTCAGCTCTGATAACGTCGAACTGCAGGAGGCGAGGGCACGAAATATTCCCGTCATCCACCGTTCGGAGATGTTGGCACGGCTGATGGCTGAACGCGTCGGTGTGGCGGTGACGGGGGCGCACGGGAAAACCACCACAACCTCCATGATTGCCTACGCGATGGAGCGCTGCGGCCTCGACCCGACGTTTGTCATCGGTGGCGTGGTCAGCAACATCGGGGACAACGCCAAAGCGGGCGGCGGGCGCTATGTGGTTGCGGAAGCAGATGAGAGTGACGGATCGTTTTTGCACTATCGACCGCAAATCGCGGTGATCACAAATATTGAAGCGGATCATTTGGAGCATTACGGCGGCGACTTCGAGAATCTGAAACGGGCGTACGCACAGTTTATTGGACAGATTCCCGCGGATGGGCTGTGCGTGATCTGCGCGCACGATGAGCATTTGCGCGAGATTCGAAAGCATGCGGTATGCCGCATTGCAACGTATGCGGTGGAGACGGACGCGGACTACGTGGCGAAAAATGTAACGTTGGTGGACCGCGGCAGCCGTGCCGAGGTCTACTACCGCGGCGAGCGTCTCGGTGAATTGCGGCTGTCTCTGCCGGGCGTGCACAACGTGTTGAACGCACTCGCCGCCATTGCGGTGCTGCGGGAAGCCGGGGCGACGTTCCCGCAGATTGCGCTGGCGCTTGCGGAGTTCCACGGTGCCAAACGGCGCTTTCAGGTGATTGCGGAGGCGAACGGTGTCCTGGTCATTGATGATTATGCGCATCATCCGACGGAGATCAGCGCGACGATTGAGGCGGCAAAGTCGACGGGACGGCGAATTCTGGCGGTGTTTCAACCACAGCGCTACACGCGCACATACTTTTTGTTCGACGCGTTTGCCCGAGCGTTTTCGGGAGCGGATGAGGTCATCATCGCGGACATCTATTCCCCGGCCGGAGAACAGCAAATTGAAGGGGTTTCGGCGGAGCGTCTGGTGGAGCAGATTCGGGTGCACAGCAACCCGCATGCCCGTTTCCTGCGCACCAAGGACGAGGTATTCGAGTATCTGTTGGACCACGTGCGCAGCGGTGATTTGGTACTGACCATGGGGGCAGGAGATATCTGGCAAGTCGCGTATCGATTAGGGGACGCGCTGCAGGGGCGGACTGAGAAAGCGTACGTGTGAGTCATTGCGAATATCGGCCCATGTCTGCGGTTCGCAGAATCCAAAAGGGCTGTCCCACTGTGGGTTCACAGAGGGACAGCCCGTTCATTTTGCACTCATCGGTGAATCTTCGGTACTGGCGTGGACTTTCTACAGCGTTCTTCACACGGGGTGGAGACTCAATTCAACTCTGTGCAAAGGGGACGATTCTTGCTGGACATGCGAGACGAAAGCAAAACAGGGGCCGCAATGGATTTATCTCCAGCGCCCCCGCGAGGACCGTTCCGAAATCGCTCGGTGAATCCAATAGTACGCAAACGCCAGCAGGGCGACGACGGCCGCCAGTTTCAAAAGAAACGTAAGGAACACCATTGCGACGATGAACAGGACAACGCACAGTCCCGCAATCACAACCGTGCGAAACAGAGATTGCATGGTGCTTCCTCCCTTGTCATCCGCCATTGCAGTGGGTCACCTGCATGTCCAACATAGCATAAATTCCTGCACAGGCACAATGTATTTTGTCAAATCCTGCATTGTTTTGTCGGAAGGCGAGAGGATCTGTCGCGCGTGCGCCGAATGAGCATGGAGTGACAGGGGGGAAGGTATGCACACACAGCTTCCGTCGGTGGTGGATGGACTGGTGCTCTGCTTTGTGTTTGTGTATGGTTTGGTGTTCGGATCGTTCTTGAATGTGGTGGGTTATCGGCTGCCGCGCGGGGAGTCGCTCGTCCGGCCGGGATCGCATTGCCCGGTGTGCCAACGCCGGCTTCGGTGGTTTGAGTTGGTTCCGGTGTTTTCATGGTTGATGCTGCGGGGACGGTGCCGCACGTGCAGCGCACCGATCTCGCTGTGGTATCCCTTGATAGAACTGACCACGGGGTGTTTGTTTGCCGCCACGTATTTGCGACTGCCGCTCGGTGATTGGCCGCAGATGCTGGCTTGGGGGGCGTTTTGGTTACTGCTGATGGCATCGGTGGCGACCGATGCGTCGTCCATGCGCATTCCCGACGTGCTGACGCTCCCTGGCGCCGTTCTGATGCTGATTGCTTCAGGGGCACTGCGGATACAGGGCTGGTGGTGGGCGTTCGTCGGCGCGCTTGTCTGCGGCGGGGGCATGTTTTTGATACACCTATTTGCGCGAGGGCAAATGGGGCTTGGCGATGTCAAGTTGTTCCTGTCCATCGGCGCGATGCTCGGGGCGGTCGGCGGCCTTGAATCACTGGTACTGGCTGCGCTGTACGGCACGTGCATCGGCGTATTTCTGAGAGTGCTTCGGCGTGTTTCCAAACGCGAACCGATTCCGTTCGGCCCGTTTATTGCGATGGGCGCCATCACGGTGGCCGTGTACGGCTCCGAGATCACGCGATGGTATGTGGGCCTCGTCACGCCCTTCGGGTGAGCCGAGCAACCCGTGTGCTTGTGCAGGCGAATCCTGCCGCGGCAGGTGGCGGGATGTTTCGGCATGTGATGAGGTGAGCCATCATATACTTTGGGTCAAAGACATCAACGGAGGGGCGCGCTGCATCGAATCTTGAACACACACGACACACCCTGACAAACGTCGATGTCGTTCGCGATTGCATCCCGCGTTACGAATCGATATACTGTCCTTTGAACAACGACCCTTGAAACGCTCCTGTTTCTCTCCGATTTTTGAAGAGAGGTGATGGAGTGCGTATTCCTAAGTCGAAAGTACTGTACGTGTCAGCTGCAGCGGCGGCGGTGTTCGGAGGGACAGCCGCCACAGCGTCCACTGCATACAAGACCGTCACAGTACAAGACAATGGACAGCGCAAGGTGATTCGCGGGTTCACAACAGGGAACCTGGGTGCATTTTTGGCGGGACATCACATTACTGTAGCCACAGCAGACCGGGTGTCCCCAAGTTTGACGGTGCCGGTGAAAGACGGGATGACGGTTGTCATCACGCATCCGGTTACCGTGACGCTGGTGGATGGTGAGCATTCAGCGCAAGTGGACACGTTTGCAAAAACGGTGGCGGATTTGCTGCGCGAACAGGGCGTCACGGTTCGCGGCCAAGACCGGTTGAACGTGCCTGCAACTGCTGCACTGACCGACGGAATGACGGTTCGTGTGACCCGAACTGACAAACAGGTATCCGTCAAGACGCAAGACATACCGTTTCAGACCATACGCCAGCGTACTGATCAGTTGTATCAAGGTGAACAGCGCGTGCTGACGCATGGTGTGAAAGGGTCCATGCAGATTCAGACAACAAGCGTCTACGTCAATGGTCACAAAGTCAGCCAAGTTGTTCGCAAGTCCGTCGTGCGACCCGCTGTGAACGAGGTGGTCGAAGTTGGCACACGGCCGCACCCATCGCGACTCTCGGCGCGCGGTGCGGAAGGCCTGATTTCGACGAGGGACATCACGGTGGTCGCCACAGCCTATGCCGCAGGAGGGCGTACGGCCAGCGGAGCTGCGGCACAGCCCGGAGTGGTTGCAGTAGATCCGCGCGTGATACCGCTCGGCACCCGGTTGTACATCCCCGGTATCGGGATGGTGCGGGCGGCCGACACTGGCTCTGCAATTGTCGGGAACCGTATCGATATCTGCGTGAGCAGCGAAGCGCAGGCATCCGCATGGGGTGTGCGGACCATTACTGTGTATGTAGTGCAGTGAGAAAGTGACGGACGGTTCAAGGGTTGTCATTACCAAATGAAGTGACATGCCAGAAAGCGGGAAGGGCCGCACCGGTGAAGGTGCGGCCCTTCCCTTTGATGATCCCTCTCAGGCTCATCATAGTTTTGGCCACAAACTCATAGATTGAAGGTACCAGGAGTGATGCACACCGTACGGAAGGAGACGGGTTGATGAACCGACTGAACGCAGAAAATGCCGCACGTCAAGTCTCTGCGGAATCCCCCGTACTTACCGTACGGGTGGGGGACAAGCAATGGACTGTGGGCGATGCTTCCAAGGCCGTGACCAGCTCGGAGCGAACGGCGAACCCGCATTTGGAGAGGGAAGCCGATGCATCGTCCACCGCTGCAGAGCAACCTCAACGAAACGATGTGTTGGAACGGTTGGGGGCAGCCATCACGCATTCCATAGAAGACTTGCTGGAGCCTGCGGGCAGAGCGGAAGCGAACCTTCGCGGTGTTCGGACGAACGGTCGACGCAAAACCCCTGTCAAGGGGTTTGTGGTCCGGCGCAAACGGCGATGGCGGGACACGTTTCAGTTCGGCTGTTTGGTTGGACTCTTTTTGGGATGTCTTTGCATGATCCTCTTCCACCAAATGGGTCCCGTTTCCAATGCTTCGACAACGCAGCCGTCGGGAACGGCGCAGCCAACCGTCATCGCGAGCTCAAACACTCCCTCGTTCGTGGTTCCGGCCGTCCGGGTGCAGTTGTTGCAATCCAATGCGTTCGCGTCTCAGGCGGAGGTGGAGAAAGCATCGGAGAGTTTGAAGCAGCATGGGGTGCCAGCTGTGGTGGCGCAAGTCCACGGACGCTACGTGCTATGGCTCGATGCTGCACTCAGGTCCGACCACATGGCGCGAACGGCAGCGCAGGCAAAGTCGCTCGGGGTGTCGGCCAGCCCGGTGGCGATGAACCTCGCCGTGAGGGACCGGCCCGCGCTGGCAGGAGCTCACGTTGGCTCCTTGAATCAGATCTCACACTGGCTTTCCGCGGAAGTCAGTGCGCTGACCGCACTGACCGCAGTCGCGGCGGACGGGGGTGCGAGTCAGGACGCCATGGCGGCCTACCACGCCGCAGAGGCGCTTCGGCCCAGTCCGGATGTACTTGAGGTCACAGGGAATGGTGCCCAATTGACCAGCTTGGCCAACCACGTGAGTCAGGCTGTGACCGCGTACCAAAAGCACGATAGTGCGTCGTTGGAGCAACACTTGTTGATGGCTTACGAACAGTTGGCCTCCCTGCACGGAACGGCGTAAATCACGGTTGCCAACCTTCACATATTGTGGCAGTCGACTTGGGTAAGCTAGATATGATTCCAGTTTGTTCACCGTTTGTCGACAACTTGCGGCAGGACTGGACCGAGATGTGTCGAATGCCTCAGAGATACTTGTATTCTTGAAAAGGAGTATCCTGAATGCGCGGTAGGGTATGGCGCACCATCGGGTTTCTGTTCGTGGGTGCCGTCATCGGTACATTGGCTGGACAGTTGTTGGCGCACCAGTTTCCCGTCTTCGGGCGGGAGACATCGGTTCGGTGGAATCCCAGCGCGGACCTCGGTGTGGTGAAGTTCTCCCTCGACCTGTTCCTTCGCGTCAACTGGTTGACACTGGCCGGGGCTGTTGCGGGATATTTTGTGCAACGCAAATGGAAGTAACCGGTTGGGGGCGGGTCCGGGGCCGGGGTGCGGATGCGAAGGGTTTTGCGTTCGATGGGTTTTGTGTGCGATGCGTTTTATGTCCATGGAAGTTGTCGCGGATTCGGTTCCCATCTACCTTGTAAGAAGACACCGGTTCATGGCCGGGGTCACACGTGAGGAGGGGACCCCTATGCATCCACGGACGTCCGCGCTGATTAAGGCGCAGCAGGCGCCTCGGGAAAGATTGCTGGCCCATGGGCCTGGCGCTCTCCGCGACGATGAATTGCTGGCTGTCATCCTGCAGGCCGGTACCCGGCACACGTCGGTATTGGAACTGGCGGGCAGGGTGTTGACCCGAACCAATGGATTGATTGGCCTGATGGATACGACCATCGAAGAGTTGGTGGACATTCCTGGAATTGGTTTGGCGAAGGCGTTGCAAATTGCAGCCGCCATCGAAATGGGTCGGCGGATTGTTCGCAGACCCGCAGGCAAGCGGACGCAGATCCGCTGCGCGGATGACGCGGCGGACTGGGTGATGGATCGATTGAGGTATTTGAAAAAGGAACATTTTGTTATTCTCCATTTGGACACCAAGCATTGTATACTCGGTGAGGAAACTGTATCGATTGGGAGCCTCGACGCTTCCATCGTCCATCCCCGAGAAATCTTCAAGTCAGCCATCAAGAAGAGTGCGTCCGCCATTCTTTGTGTGCACAACCATCCGAGTGGGGATCCCACGCCGAGTTCGGAGGATATAGCAGTGACGCGAAGGCTTTCAGAAGCCGGAAAGCTGCTTGGAATTGATGTGCTCGACCATATTGTGGTCGGCGATGGACAATACGTGAGCCTCAAGGCACGGGGGCTCTGTTAATGTTTGCGGGGGGCAGTTCCGCTGGACTAGAATCAGAGAGGAGAAGGCAATATGTTTTCGGCGAGAGACATGGGTGTTGATCTGGGGACCGCGAATACCTTGGTTTACGTGAAAGGCAAGGGCATTGTGGTGCGTGAACCTTCGGTGGTCGCGATCCGTACCGATACGGGGGCCATTGAAGCCGTCGGAGAACAGGCCAAACAGATGATTGGCCGTACGCCGGGCAACATTGTTGCGGTTCGGCCGATGAAGGATGGCGTGATTGCGGATTTTCAAACCACGGCCACCATGCTTCGGTACTTTATCCGCCAAGCGATGAAGACCAAGTCGGCGTGGTCCGGCAAACCGCGCGTGATGATCAGCGTGCCCTCCGGCATCACGGCCGTGGAGAAGCGGGCTGTCGAGGATGCGGCGGTCGAGGCGGGCGCGAAGCACGCTCAGACCATTGAGGAACCCATGGCGGCTGCGATTGGCGCCGGCCTGCCCGTGGGAGAACCCACTGGCAGCATGGTGGTGGACATCGGCGGCGGGACGACGGAAGTGGCTATCATTTCCCTCGGCGGCATTGTGACCAGCCGGTCGATTCGCGTCGCGGGCGACGAGATTGACGAGGCCATCATTCAGTACATAAAGAAGCAGTACAACCTGATGATTGGGGAACGCACAGCCGAGGAAATCAAGACGACCATTGGCAGCGCCATGAAGTCTGCGGAGAACGAAACGATGGACATTCGCGGACGGGACCTCGTCACGGGCCTGCCCAAGACGTTTTCCATCAGTTCGGGAGAAATCAGCGAAGCGCTCACGGACACGGTTGGTGCCATCGTCGATGCCGTCAAGGTAACGTTGGAGAAGTCTCCGCCGGAATTGGCGGCGGACATTATGGACCGCGGGATTGTGCTCACCGGCGGCGGCGCGCTGCTGCGAAATCTGGATCAACTGCTGAGCAACGAGACGGGCATGCCGGTGATTGTGGCGGAGAACCCGCTGGATTGCGTGGCGATTGGCACCGGCAAAGCGCTCGACAATTACGACGTCTACCGTCGGCGGCACGCCGCGGCGCGCAAAACGCAGAGTCGGGCGTGAAACAGCGGTGGTCGAGCGGGGCGTCCCGCTCGAGTTGTGAAGCGGATTGGTGATGCTTGGCTGATTTGGCAATGTAGCCGGAAAGGGAAGTGGGATGCGGGTGTCCCGACTGATCACGAATCGACGCTTGTTCATAGTGCTGGCGAGTTTTATCTTGCTGATTGTCATTGCTGGGCTGACCATTCGAGGGCGGGATCAGCATGTCAGCTGGCCGGAAAAAGTGGTAATGGACGTGGAGAACACGGTTGGCAGTTGGATTTACCGGCCGGTCAGTCAGCTCACTGCGTTCATCGGGGGCATTCACAGTTTGCACGAAATGTATGTTGAGAATGCTCAACTGAAGGCGGAAATGAAAGATTACAGCGCCCTGAACGCGAAGCTCCAGGAGGTGGAACAACAGAATCAGCGGTACAGCCAGATGCTCGGATTCAAACAGCAGCACGTCAGCATGAATCTCGTACCGGCCCATGTGATTGCCCGCAATCCTTCCACCTGGAGCAACGAACTGGTGATTGATGCGGGAACGCGCGATGGGGTGAAAGAGGACATGGCTGTCATTGCTGCGGACGGCAGCTTGGTCGGGCGGGTGACTGCCGCCGCGACCTTGAGCTCGAAGGTGATGTTGGTGACCGACACCCGCGCCGGGGATGGCGTATCGGCCAAGGTGCTGAACGGATCGAGTACACCGCCGTTCGGCATGATCACGGGATCGAGCACGGTCAGCGGAAAATTGGAGCTGTCCTTCCTGTCTCCCGTGGAACAGGTGAAGCCGGGGCAAACCGTGGTGACATCCGGGCTGAGCACCATTTTTCCGCCTGACCTGGTGGTGGGGACGGTCACGAAGGTCATCCCGGGTTTGCAGGGGCTGACGCAATCGGCCATCGTGACGCCGGCAGCCGACCTGGATTATCTGCAGGAGGTCTTCGTGATACGGCAGCAGTCGGGATCCACGCCATGAAGAATGTGATCGCGTTTCTGTTCCTGTGGCTGGGTTTAATTATTCAGTCCACGTTGTTTCAGGTACCGCCGATTCGCCTGATCCAACCGAATTTTGTACTGGTCCTGCTCGTCCTGACAGCGGTCACTCGCGGAGCGCGGGTCGCCCTGGTGCTCGGTGTCGTTGTTGGGTTTATTCAAGACGTGGATTACGGGTCCTTTCTTGGATTGAACGCGTTTGTCTACGGCTTGATTGGCTATTTCGCAGCCGCTGTGGTCGCCCAGTTCATGCAGAGAAATGTGCCTCTGACGATGTTGGTGACGGTGGTCTGCACCTTCGTGCAGAACTGGCTGTCCTACGGACTGACCCGATTGTTTGATATCACAGCGTATTCGGCGCATGCGGTCCTCTCCTTCGCCCTGGAACAGATGGTAATAAACGGCGTGCTGCTGCTGTTTCTCTATCCGCTGGCGATGCGGACGCTCGTGGACAGAGGTCAGAAACGGTATCGAGAGTCGGACTCGGACATGATCTGAGACATCCCCCAGACTGGGGAATTTTTCATCATTGGTGCAGGAAATGGGCGCCGATGCAGCGAATATTGTTTGCCGGGCGTTGATTTGACGCGAACTGAGACACGGACGTACGTGTTGCTGGAGGGAGCCGGATTGGCCGTCTTAGACAATGCAACTCAGAGACCGGAAGTCAGGCCACCGGTGTCGGTGAAAGGCGTCAATGACGGGCTGCTGTTTCTTCTCGACGAACAGTGCGCACATGAAGTGCTGCGGGCATTTCTGCAGGAATTGTTGTTTGACAACCCGTCACCGTTATTGTCCGGGCCACAGATCAACGTGTCCGTGGACTACGGCCAGCGAGAAATGACACCGGAGCAAAACATTGAACTCATGCGGTTATTCTTACAGAAGGAAAATTTCACAATAAGAGAATGGAGTTCTCGTACCATGGCGAGGCAGGCGTTGTTTGCCAAGCCGCAGCGGAACGCGCGGCCGCAGTACATCCATCGCGGTACGGTGCGAGCGGGCCAACAGGTGTATTACGATGGAGACGTGGTGGTGGTCGGTGACGTGAATCCTGGCGGCGAAATTGCCGCGACAGGGGATATTTTTGTGTTCGGACGACTGCGGGGGATTGCGCACGCCGGGGTTCGCGGCAACACCCAATCCATCATCGCGGCGGCGGAGTTTTCGCCGATGCAATTGCGGATTGCCGGAACGCTGACGCGCGTTCCGGAGGCCAGGGGTCAAGCGCAGAGCGCGTTTATGGAGTTCGCCTACCTGTGCGAAGAGGGCATGGCCGTGGACAAGTTGCAGTACCTGTTTGCCATCCGGCCGAAGAAGGTCGGTCATTGACAGCTGAGCAAGGCATTTGGGGGGAGCGCCATGGGGACCGCCATCGTGGTTACATCGGGTAAAGGCGGTGTAGGAAAGACCACGTCGACCGCGAATATCGGTACGGCGTTGGCGTTGTTGGGGAAAAGCGTATGTCTTATTGACGCGGACATCGGGTTGAGAAACCTCGATGTGGTCATGGGTCTTGAGAACCGAATCATCTACGATATTGTGGATGTCGCGAACGGCGAGTGCCGACTGGAGCAAGCGCTCATCAAAGACAAACGATTCGAACGGCTCATGGTGTTGCCGGCATCTCAGACGAAAGATAAAACCGCGTTGCAGCCAGGCGCTGTGCGGAAGATTGTACAGAATTTGAAAGCGCAGTTCGACTTCGTATTCATCGACTGTCCGGCGGGCATTGAGCACGGGTTTCGGGTGGCCGTGGCGGGGGCGGATCAGGCGATTGTGGTGACCACGCCGGAAACGGCCTCCGTGCGCGATGCGGATCGCGTCATTGGTTTGCTGGAACAGGAAGATCTGCAGTCCCCCAAGTTGGTCATCAACCGGATTCGGCCCCGAATGGTCAAAGAAGGAGACATGTTGGACGTCGACGAAATCGTGCAGGTTCTGGCGATTGATCTCCTCGGCGTGGTACCGGACGACGAAGTGGTGATCAAGAACAATATCAAAGGCGAGCCCACCGTGATGCGGCCGGACACCAAGGCGGCGATGGCGTATCGAAACATCGCCCGGAGAATCCTGGGTGACTCGGTTCCGCTGATGCCATTGGATGACCAGCCCGGGTTTTGGTCCCGGGTGAGGCGGTTGATGGGCGGCAAGCGATAAGTCTCCGTAGGCGCCGGGCAATCTGACGAGGTTCAGTTTGTCCGGCGTTCGTCATACTTGTCCCCACCGCGCATACCTTGTAGTGACATGGTCACTGCAAAGGGGGATGGAGATGGCTCGGTTTGGACGCAGCAAGCGAGTTTTCAAGGCGATGCAGGGGAGCCTGCGGAGGACGCCTCCGTCGAACTATGAATGGGACGATGCGCCGAAGGAGGACAATGCGTCCGGTGCCAATCCGGGACTTTTGCACCTTTCAGAAGGCGTTCAGGCCGCGAGCGCTGAGGCGTCCGCACAGGCCATCTCGAAGTCGCCGGACAGAAATACCTCATCGGCGCGGTGGTTGAGCGAGTCCGTTTCTCCCTATGGATTTTCCGACGATGATGGAACCCTGAAACAGATAGATCGGCACGCATGGCAGCGGGCATTTGGCGGAGGCCAACGGAAGCGGTTCGTGGCTCAGCAGAACGGACGTTGGCAGTCTGGCTCCGGCGGAAGTTCGAGCGGAACATCGTCCGTTGGCGGCGGCACCTGGCTGCTGCAGGCGGTGGCGGCCGCCGTGTTGGTGGCGGCGGGCGTCTATGCGAATCGGGTTCCGGATACACCGCTGTCGCAGACGTTGCAGAGCGCGTATCGATTCGCCTTCGCCACGGACTACTCTGGACGGGCGCTTCCACTGTTGGAGTCCGTCCTAGCACGCGTGCATGTGTCCGTGCCCATCCTGAGTCGCGCGGGCGCCATTCAACTGCATGTGCCGTTGGTCGGGCAAATTGCCACGGACTACAGCGCTTCGCATCCAGAGATGATCATCACAGGAACGGCCAATGAACCGGTGCTCGCCGCCGGGGCAGGCACGGTCACGTCGGTGTCCGGGGGCAAAGGAAACTATACGGTGGTCATTGATCATGGTGGCATTGGGATCACCACATACGGCGGTCTGGGAACGGTGTCCGTCAGTTCGGGCCAGGCGGTGAGTGTGGGTGAGGCCATCGGGCGTTTGTCCAATACCGCGCATCCGCAGCTGCGCTTCGCCCTGCAGCGCGACGGTCACTACGAAAATCCACACGACGTCATTGTGTTCTCCGGCGAGAACGCATGAGACAACGGCTGCACTGGCTCGCCCTGGGCCGTGCGCGCGGGCTGGCAACGGGGCGGATTCGGATCCACCCGTTTTTTTTGCTGCTGTTCGCAGCGGCGGCCGCATTCGGAATGTGGCGGGAAGTTATGTTGCTGTTTTTGTTGGTGATGCTGCATGAACTCGGGCACGCGGCGATGGCGGATCACCTGGGATATGTGGTGGAGGAAGTGTCGTTGCTGCCCTTCGGCGGCGTGGCCAAGCTGGGGTACGGTTCGCTGGGCTTTCGACCGCGGCACGAGGCGCTGATTGCCGTGGCCGGCCCGTTGGTCAATGTGGCGCTCAGTGCGCTGGCGTTTGGAATGCACGCATTGGGATGGTGGACGCACGCGTTCTACATTCAGGTGGTGGAATTGAATCTGTGGATTGTCGTTTTCAACCTGTTGCCTGGCTTGCCCCTGGACGGCGGACGCGTGCTGCGGGCTGCCAGAAGTCGGACGATTGGCTACGAGCAGGCGACGCGGGAGGCGTACCAAGTGGCCATCTGGATTGCGGTGGTATTGCTGTGTGCGGGTGCACTGTCCTTGTGGGTGGGCTATCCTCACCTCGGCATGGTGATTCTGGGCTTGTTTCTGTTGACGTCCGCCTTCGTCGGACGGAGAGATACCGGTATGGACACCATTCGCTTTTTGGACGCGAAGCGGAAAGCGGGACCGAGCCCAGAGCCGGTGCGCGCGTTGGCCGTTCCGGCGACCGCGACCGTCCGTGACGTGGTTCGGCAGTTTGCGCCGGATCGCTACCATATGGTGTACATCCGCGACGAAGAGGGCGTCGTCCGGGCGGTGGTGGAAGAAGACGAACTGATTGACGCGGTGTTTGCAGGCGAATACCTGGTCAAAATGGAGGCGTGGCTGCACCGCGAGCGTTGACCGGTATTGAGTTTTTTCCGCCATCGTGGTAGCATACAGGTTGTATGTCTCAAGGATGGGCAACTGTCTTTGTGATGCACTTCAACCGCTTGGTTTGAGGCTCGAAATCTCGGAAATTCGAGTGCCTTGAACAGCGAGTCTAGGTCAGGGAGCGAGACGAACATGTACGCAATTGTTGAAACGGGCGGCAAGCAGTACAAAGTTGCCCAGGGCGACGTCATTACCGTGGAGAAGTTGAACGCAGAAGTCGGTGCGGCGGTCACTCTGGACAAGGTGTTCTTGGTCAGTGGGGACAATGGCGTGAACGTGGGAACGCCGACGATTGCCGGCGCCAAGGTCACCGCGACCGTCGTGGAACACGGCAAAGCTAAAAAGATTGTTGTGTTCAAGTACAAGGCGAAGAAGAATTATCACAAAAAGCAGGGTCACCGTCAACCGTACACCAAGCTGAAGATTGAATCCATCGAAGCGTAAGGGTTGCCGCGGTGATTTTGGTTGAAGTATTCGTGGACGGCGATGTCATTCGCCGAGTGCATGCGACCGGCCACGCGGAGTACGCGGAGCCGGGGGCAGATATTGTGTGTTCGGCGGTGAGCATCCTGCTCTACAATGCGGTGAACAGCTGCGAAGCGCTGTTGGGCGTGGCGTTGGAAGCATCCGACGCGGATGATCCGTTTGTCATCGAGGTGCCCCAGCCACAATTGGCGAACGACGGCGTCCAGTTGCTGCTGCGCAGCATGGAATTTGGACTCCGGCAAGTTGCGGAGCAATACCCGGAGTACGTGGTTGTGAAGACGCAGTCCTACAGATTGAAGGAGTGAACGAACATGTTGAAGCTGAACCTGCAACGGTTTGCGCATAAGAAGGGTGTGTCCAGCACCCGGAACGGCCGCGACAGTGAGTCGAAGCGCCTTGGTGTGAAGCGTTCCGACGGACAGCACGTCAACTGCGGGTCCATCATTGTGCGCCAACGCGGCACGAAAATCCACCCGGGTAACAACGTCGGGATTGGCAAGGATGACACTCTGTACGCGTTGATTGACGGCCGGGTGAAGTTTGAAAGGTACGGTCGGAATCGCAAACGCGTGAGCGTGTACGCGGTGGAAACGGCGGCGCCCGTCGAAGCGTGAGCAGCGATGCGCGGGTGGCGAGATGCCGTCCGCAGTGACAAGCATGAGGCCTGGCGGTGACGCCGGGCTTTTTCTTTAGGAGGGCGAACATGGACCCGGTTTCCGTGCGGCCGGAGGATGCGCTGCGTCGGCATCGACACGATATTCTGAACGACCTGCAGCTGGTGAAGGCCTACATACAATTGGGAAAACCAGATCGGGCGCTCGGGGCGGTGGACAAACTGGTGAACTGGCTGCAGAGCCTGTCCAGCATCCACGCAATTACTCCGTCGCCGCTGTTGTGGACATTGGTGCAATGTCCCGCGGTGCGATGGCGGTTCGATACACCGATATCCGACTGGTCCACCGAGGAAGTGGGCGAATTGTGCGATCTCGCACGTACAGTGAACGAAGCGGCGCAAGATGCGGGACTCGGTGTCATCCGCGTGGTTTGTACGGGCCGTCAGGACGACCGGAAGCTGCAGATTGAGCTGCATATGGGAGAAGAATTGCGGAATCTGTGGGACAATGTAAGTACGGTGCAGAGAACGTCAATCCAATTGTCCGCCGTGTGGCTGAAGGACGCGGCGAGGGAATTCTGAAGGAGTCGAACGGCGTGTTTGTCGATCAGGCGAAGATTTACGTGAAAGGCGGCGACGGGGGCAACGGGATTGTCTCCTATCGTCGGGAAAAATTCGTACCCCTGGGCGGTCCCGCAGGCGGTGACGGCGGCCGCGGTGGCGATGTCGTGTTCGTGGTGGATGGTGGACTGCGAACGCTGATTGACTTTCGCTATCAACGTCACTTCAAGGCCGAGCGGGGTGAGCATGGCAAGACCAAAAATCAACACGGAAAAAGCGCACCGGATCTGGTGGTGAAGGTTCCTCCTGGAACGGTCGTTCGCGACGCGGATACAGGCGAGTTTCTCGGAGACTTGACCCGGGAAGGACAGCGCTTGATTGTGGCACATGGCGGGCGCGGCGGGCGCGGCAACACACGTTTCGCGACCGAGGCCAACAAGGCTCCGGATATGGCGGAGAAAGGGGAGCCGGGCGAAGAGCGAAATCTGTTGCTCGAACTGAAGGTGCTGGCCGACGTCGGACTCGTGGGGTTCCCGAGTGTCGGCAAGTCGACGCTGCTCTCCGCGGTGTCTGCCGCGCGGCCCAAGGTGGGTGCGTACCATTTCACCACATTGACGCCGGAACTGGGCGTTGTTCGCGTGGACGAGGAGCGAAGCTTTGTCCTCGCCGACCTGCCTGGATTGATTGAAGGCGCGCACGCGGGCCACGGACTGGGGCATGAATTTTTACGCCATGTGGAACGCACACGGGTGATTGTGCACGTGCTGGATATCGCCGCGACGGAGGGACGCAATCCGGTGGAGGACTATCGGGTGATCCGGGCCGAATTGGAAGCATACGATCCGCGGCTGTCCGCACGTCCCGAACTGATTGCGGCAAACAAGATGGACGTGCCTGGCGCGGAAGAGCACCTGGCCGCGTTTCGGGCGGCGTATCCCGATTTGCCGGTGTATCCCATTTCCGGAGTGACAGGCGAAGGAGTACAGGCGCTTCTGTACGCGATTGCAGAGACCCTGGACCAAGTGGCGGATGTCCATTCAGTCGAACACGAGTTGTCCAGCCAAACCGAAGCGGCCCCTGAGAAGAAAGTGTACCGATTTGAACGGGAAGAGCCATTTCGAATTCTGCGCGAAGGCAACCGGTTTGTTGTGGCCAGCGCGGAACTGGAGAAGCTGGTGGCGATGACGAATTTCGCTCAGTACGACGCGGTGGTGAGGTTCCAGCGCATCCTGAAGCACAAAGGCGTCGACGACGCGCTGCGTCAGCGCGGCGCGAAAGAGGGGGACACCATACGCATTGGCGATATGGAGTTTGATTTTGTCGAGTGAGGCTCCACCGTGGTGGACGGCGTCGTTGGCAGAGGCCTGCCGCGACGTCGCGCAGCGATCCCTGCCCAACGAGGCATGTGGACTCTTGGTTCGCGAGAAGCAGGATGTCCAGTTGTGGCCCTTGTCCGCCACGGCGACGGCCACACGCGTGGAAGCCCTTCCAGAAGCTCTGGTACGGGCGTCCTACGAACTGGTGGATGCCGGGGGGAGATCGCTGGGGACATTTCACAGCCATCCGGATGGAAGCGCCCGCTTTTCCAAGCGCGATGAAGGCCTGCTCGCTTGGGGAGAATGGCACGTGGTCGCATATCGCATCGGATCGTCGTGGTCCTTCACGTTCGGCCGGCGGAGTGGTGCGACCCCAGAGAAAACTTCATGAAATTTTGCAAAACCCATACAAAATGATGGCAAATTGGTGGTTCAGCAAACAGGCCGCCGAACGTTTCTCACGAATTTCCCTTCCCATGGAGGGATGGCCAGTGGAGGAACTTTCGGTGGTCCTTTTTTTGCAGAAGATGCTGGATGACGCGTTGATCCGGGATTGTTCCGACATCCACCTGTACACAGCGGGAACTCAGCTCGTTGTCAAGTTTCGGAGACAGGGCGAATTGACAACGTATACGCGCACGGAACAATTTGGGGCGGACGTGGTTCGTCGAATCAAGGCGCTGGCACGGATGGACATTGCGGACTCGCGCGTTCCTCAGGATGGGGCGTTTCATTGGGAGTCGGATACGGCCGAGTGCGACGTGCGCGTGTCCACGCTGCCCACCATTCACGGGGAAGCTGCGGTGATGCGGCTGTTCACCCAGTACAAGGCACCGCTCGATTTTTCGGCGCTCGGGATGACCGCTCCACAGGCGCGCATGGTGCGGCAGATGCTGACGCAGCCATCCGGCCTCATTTTGGTCGTGGGACCGACCAACTCCGGCAAGACCACCACACTGTACGCGATGGTCACCGATATCGCTCGCTGTGGCCGGAAGGTCGTGTGCATTGAGGATCCGGTCGAGCGTTCGCTGGAGGACTGCCAGCAGGTGCAGGTGCGAGAAAGCGTGGGCATTACTTTTGACGTGGGTGTCCGCGCGGTTCTCCGGCACGATCCGGACGTGCTCATGATTGGCGAGATTCGCGACGGAGCCACCGCGTCGGCCGCTGTCCGTGCCGCGCTCACCGGACACCTGGTGCTGTCCACCACGCATGCGAAAGATCCTGTGGGGGCCTTCGCCCGGTTGGCGGATCTCGGAGTGTCGCGAAGTGCGTTGGCGGAGGTGACCGTGGGTGTGGTTCACCAGGCGTTCCCCCATTCTTCCGGTGAACGCCAAACCCAGAGACGGAGTCCAGTCTTCCACACATTACGCATAGAGGGACAGATCGCGAAATGGCTCGGATCGGAGGCGTCGTGGTGGGAGGTGCGAGAGCACTTGGAAAACGTTACAGCCGGAGAGGGGGCGGATGCAGGTGCTGACAAGGAGGATTGGGGCCACGGGGACGCATCGCCTTCGACGATGGATTGGCCAGGCGCGTATGGAGGCTGTGCTGTCCAACGTGTGTGACGTGCTGATTCCGCTGCTGGACGCTGGCCTGCCCCTTGGCGACGCACTGCTGTATGCCTCGGACATGCCGCTGTCCAAGGAATGCAAACGGTACCTCCGGGATGCCCGAACCGCTTTGGAACAAGGGAGATGGATGTCGGAAGTCTGGCCGCACCGATTGCCGACGCTGTACCGGGTATTCCTCACGCAGGGGCGGTTCACCGGTTCCGTCACCGACGCCCTCCGCACATGGCAGCGGCTGCGGCAACAACGGCAATCCTGGCTGCGGGCGACCGTGAAGGTCTGCGCGTATCCGACGCTGTTGGTGCTGGTTGCGGCGGGACTGCTCACGTTTCTCGTTGGAACGGTGATGCCAACGTTCCGCCAACTCTATACCCAACTCGGCATTCGGCCCGGATTGTCCGGCGAATGGTGGTTCACGGCGGGACATTGCTTGGTGATTGGCGTGTGGGCATTGATTTTTGGCGGCGGCGTAGTGGGTTGCACAGCGGGGCTCCTGACCCGCTGCAGTGCGCGCGTGGAGCATTGGCTGTCACATCTGCACTCGGTTCGCATGTACCGACTGGGTTTGGTCAGTGTTTGGCTCGGCAGTCTGACGGCAGGAGGCATTCCAATTGTGGATGCACTGGCGGTGCTGGGACAGCCTCCGTTTCCTCGTTGGGCGCAGCGCATGTGCCGGGATGGACACGACGCCATTTTGGAAGGGCGGCGCTTGAGCGAGGCGATTCCCAGTCTGTCCGATGGCCTGTTCACCACGGTGCTGGCAACCGCCGAACAAACCGGAGAATTGGCGGATGGATTGCTGCGGGCGAGCCGTGTGTACGAGACGCACTGGCTGCAGCGCGTACAACGGATGGTCCGGGTTGCGGAGCCCGTATTGCTGCTGTTGGTCGGAGGATTGGTGGCGGGGGCCATGGCGATGTTGTTTCTCCCGATGTACGATGCGCTAACAACTCTATCCAAAGGGAGTGTGTAGTCATGCGGAAGACGCGTCGATGGTTGGGCAAAGATGGTGGGTTTACGTTGGTGGAACTGGTGGTGGCGGTGTTCATCGTGGCGGTGATGGCGGCCATTGTCACTCCGCACCTCCTTGGCATCGGCCAGCAGGCGGAGAGCAAAGCGTGCGAACAGAACCAACGGATGATTCGCGCCGCGCTTTCTGAATATTACCTGCTCCATCACGCGTATCCGTCCGGTACGGCGGAGGAGCAGTTGTCCGAGCTCGTGCAGGACAAGCTTTTGCAATCCGTACCGCAAGAACCGTCAGGCGGCCATTACGTCATTACTGAAAATGGGGATGATGTGGAGGTCAGCTGTGATGTGCACGGCGAGCTGGGGGCCCAGTGAAGCGCGGAGCGGGACAGATTGTGGGTTCACACTCCTCGAGGTGTGTATAAACGTCGCCCTCGCCGGGTTGCTGTTGGTGGGGACCATTGGGCTGAGTGAACGGGCGTTCGGCGCGGCGGCACTGCAGTACACGCGGGACAACGTGGTCTGGGGGATGCGCTGGTGCCAACAGTTGGCCGTCACGAAGGCCAAGGACGCCAATTTTCGCTTTTCTGTATACACGCCCATGGCTTCGATGTACCTGGGTCCCACGCTGATGCAAAGATTCCAATTTCCTGAAGGCATCCAGTATCATGACGGGTATTTGCAGTTGAATACAGGCAATGTGCGATATGCACCGGATGGCTCCTGTGAGGTCGGAGGCGTGGTGCAACTGGAGTCCGCGTGGGACCAGGCGGTCATTCACTTGTATCAGGGCTCCGGCCTGCAGGAAGGGGCGGAGTGACCGTGAATCTCCTGGAAGTGGTCGCGGCCCTGTGGATCCTCGCTATCGGTTGCGGGACCGAAGCGGAGCTCATCTGTATGATGGCGAAGGCGATAACGGTCGTCCAAGCCGTCGAGCGTGCATCGGTGGTTGCGGAGAACACTGCGGAACGGGTGGTGGCGGGCGAAGATGGGCAGCCCGTCCGTTGTCCAGATGCAACGGCTTGCCAAGTGGAGGTGTCGCAAAGTCCCGATGGAACCTGGATTCTGGTGGCGGTGGACGACACGGAGCAGACGCTCTTCATTCCTGGGGTATCTCCGTGATGGGAAGGGAGATCCGGGATTTACGCTGCTGGAGACCATCGTCAGTCTGTGCGCTTGCGGTGTGCTCGTTGCCGTGGTGATGCCGTGGCTGCTGTCGGTTTGGATGGGGCTCGCGTCCGCCCGTACGGAGGGTGAGGTGTACGCCATGCACCGCAGCATGGAACGCATGCTGGTGACTGACGGTCACGCTGCGATGGCGGTGACTGTCGCGGGGACCACGTTGACTATCGTGCGGGCGGACGGGGCGTCCTACCGATACGCCGTGAATGCGCTGCACGAACTGGTGCGGACCGGGGTGAATGGGGCTGGCACGTGGGTCGTGGCGACCAATGTGGCCCGCTGGAACCTGGACCGTCAGCCAAGGCTGCTCATAGCCACGGTGGAGTTCACAGACGGGTCGACGACGGAGGTCGACATGTCTCTGGGTGAGGGGGGCAATGATGAGAACTGACGACAGAGCGCGGGACGCGGGACAAGCGCTCTTGGTGACACTGTCCGCGCTGCTGTTGGTCGCCCTGTTCACAGCCGGATGGTTTACCGTCGTCTCCTATCGCGAACGGATCGCTCAAATGGCGCAGGCTCATCAAACGGTCTATTGGTTGGCGTTCGGACACGCCCGGGCGGTATTGGCACAGTTGGAAGCGGGTCAGAACAGCGTGGGGCCCGCCACGTTGTCTTTCTACCAGGGCGTGGTGACGACGAGCGCTGTGAAAACGGGATCGGTGTGGACAGTGACAGTGCAGGCGCGCTCGTCGGATGCCACCGAGGTCGTAACGTTTCGATTCGACAGCCAGCAGAAACGCGTTACCCAGTGGCAGGAGAACCTGCCGACGCCTGTCGACAACGACGCCGGATAATGTGGTAGGATGAAGGAACGGGAGTGTGACCGAAGTGCGGCAAAGCATTGCCCTGGTGGGCATGATGGGTGTTGGCAAAAGTACGGTCGGCCGCGCTGTGGCTGTCGCCATGCAGGCGCAGTATGTCGACCTGGACGAATGGGTCGAAGCCCATTCGGGGAAGCCGATTTGGAAGTTATTTAAAGATGACGGGGAAGCCGCGTTTCGACAGTGGGAAGCGAAGGGGCTTCGGCAGTTGACCGAGGAAGCCAGCGACCAGAGATATGTTCTCTCGACCGGTGGGGGGGTCGTTGGAAATCCCGGCAACCGGGCTTTGCTTCAATCGAGGTGGTTGACCGTATGGCTGGATGCCAGCCCCGCGACGTTGCTCCGTCGTGTGCAGCGAGACGGCCCGCGTCGACCCTTGCTGGAGAATGCTGATCCACTGGGGACGTTAACCAAGTTGGGTGATGTGCGCCGACCCTGGTATGAGGCGTGTAGTCGACTGCGCATCGTGGTGGATGATCAGTCCATTGATGAAACGGCGGCTGCTGTGGTTGAATGGGTTACACGTTTGCAAAACGCGTGACCAGAACCGGTCAAACAGGCGCTCAGGGGGGATATTGTGCAACACATCAAGAATTTGCTGCAGGGCGGGCTGGCTCGTCGCCTGCCTGAACAGACTCCTGTGCCTGACGCTGCGTATTTCCGCGAGCGGATTCCCGAATTGGACGAATGGCAAATTCGCGATGAGGTGATTGAACAAAATCGCCTCATGCTGATGGAATATTTGCGCCAAGCGCGCATCTGCGCCCGCTGCACCGGTTTCGCAACGTGCGGCAAAGAGGGCGACATGCAGGGATTCGAACAGGCGCTCGAGTCCTACGGCGGACGTCTGAGTGTGGGAGTCCGCCGCTGTCAGCCGTATCTCAACGATTTATCGCGCCGCCGCCTCGAGCGGTGGTTAAAGATATCGGGCGCGCTGCCGCACGATAAGGCGTTTCGATTCTCCAACTTTCCCGTGGAACAGCGGAGAAAGTACCCCGCGTTGATGAAGTATGCGGAGGACTTCGCCAATCGGTTTGAAGTTGGACAAGCGGTCAAAGGCGTGTACCTGTTTGGCCCGCCGGGTGTGGGCAAGACGCACCTTATGCTGGCGGTTGTCAATCGATTGCATGAACGCGGCATCCCGTGTCTGTTTGTTCGCTCTGACTCCATCTTCGACAAGATGCGCAGCATTATTGCCGACAGTGGAGATCTCGATCCGCTGCTCGAAGCGTACGCCACGGCCCCCGTGCTTGCCATCGATGAATTCGCACAGGAGCGCGCGAATGAGTTCACGTTGGAGAAGCTGTTTCGAATC
This sequence comes from Alicyclobacillus contaminans DSM 17975, assembly GCF_000429525.1. Classification (GTDB taxonomy): domain Bacteria; phylum Bacillota; class Bacilli; order Alicyclobacillales; family Alicyclobacillaceae; genus Alicyclobacillus_A; species Alicyclobacillus_A contaminans. The sequence continues at coordinate 106,039 of NZ_AUCA01000002.1, forward strand.
ATCAATCACCGGTTCCACAGCAAGCTTCCCACGTGGTTCACGAGCAACTACGCGGTGCCGGAAATCTATCGTCGCAACGGCGCCGATTTGTTGGATTCCGTTGGGCCGCTGCGGAGCCGAATCATGGAAATGGCAAAGCACGTGAAAATGGACGGAGAGGATTACCGGTTGCGGAATCTGGAATCCCTGTCGTGACCTTCGGATGGAGGAGAAGATCGACGCTCTGTGAGGCCGACAAGGGCCATTTGTCGGATGTCGATTTCTATGCGCGGACCAATCTGCTCGGTGCGTTCGCGAATTTTTCGGTGTCGCTCTGCTTCTATCACCGGTTTTTCGTCGTCCGGAGCGTCCGGTAAGATACTTCGGTAGTACAGTTCAATTTGGGAAATCTCTTCGTCGAGTCGTCGGCGCGCGGTGTCGGCCCATTCGTGCGATTGACGCTCCAGTGCGGTAAGGATGGCGGAGCACGCCGTCGCACACGCCTGTTCGATTCCCAGTGCGGCGCTCGAATGGGACAGCAGGGCCGACGGAGCCACTGGCTGCATCCGGATGTTTTGTATCATGTCGTAAAATCCGAACACCACCTGTCCGTTGTGAAGACAGACAGCGATGGACCAAAAGCGCTGTTCCACCCGGTCGCAACGAAATGAGACGATCGCATTCATCAGAAACCACGGGATCAGCGGCTGCGCTCCGTTCCAACTCTCCGGCGCAACACACGCAAAGCGTCCACGCTTCTCCAGAGAGGTGTAGATTTTGTCGAGTCGGAAGCAGCCGAATGTGATCAGTTCCGCCGTAGGTGGGCGAAAGAATCTGCGTTCGAGCTCCGTCATGCCGCGCTGCTCGGCTTCGTCCAGAGCGGCCTCCCGCAGCCGGCGATTCGCTTGCTCGAGCGCTTCGTCGCTGAACGCACAGCGCAGAACGGTCAGCGGGACATCCTGGTTGGTTTTTTCGACCCACATCCAGTAGTACGGTCTATCCGTCAGTTCTTTGTCCACCTCCCGCGGCAGCTGATACTCGCGATAATCATTGCCCAGCGCTCGGACCACCGGCGCACCGACAGCCTTGAAATAGGCGTCGCAAAACCTGAGGCGTTCGTCCTTGGTTCGAAGGGGCACAGGGTTCATCGTGTCGTCGACTCCTTCACTTGCTGCAGCCATTCATCACCGTACTGTTCCAATTTTGCAACCAATTCTCCATTGGATTCACTCGTCATCGACCATTCGAGAATTTTTTCCTCCAATTTGCTGGATAGCTTGGGATCGTCAACAATGTAATCCAGTTCGCCAATCACCATTTCAAACATGCGAATCTTTTCCTGAAGCAGATGTACAATGTGAGCTTCAATGGTATCTCTGGTGGCTAGGTTGTAAATGTGGACCTCCCGCTCCTGCCCCAATCGGTGGATTCGTCCAATTCTCTGTTCAAGGCGCATGGGATTCCAGGGGAGATCAAAGTTAATCATGTGGTGACAAAACTGCAAATTAATACCTTCTCCGCCGGATTCGGTGGCGACGAGAACCTTCATTTTGGACGCGAACAGGTCCTTCATCCAGTCTTTCTTCCCGCGTTTGAATCCACCGCGAAACGGCACAGCGGACACGCCGCGTTTGCGGAGCATGTAGAGCAGGAGCTCCTGCGTCGCGCGATACTCTGTGAACACAATACACTTGTCGTCCAGCGACGCAATCATCTCGAGGACTTTGTCCACCTTCGTATACGTTGTGACCTGCTGGGCCAAGGTCATGAGTTCTGCGATGCGTTGACGCAGCGACTCGGAGGTCGCGCGCTTTCCCATTCTCTCCAACGTGTGCATCGCCGCATACGGGGAGGAACAAATCTCCCGTTGAAGCGTGATGAGCGGCAGGACCGACCGCCGCAGAGCGGTGCGTTCGTCGTATTCCTGTTTCAAAAACTGCTGAACCGCGTCGTACAGTTTGCGCTCCGCGGGACTGAGTTCGAGGGGAACGGCTGTCACGTGCCGCTTCGGTAAATTGGTTGCCCCGTCCCTCCGCCGATTGCGTATCATCACGTGGCCGAGCTGCGATTTCAGTTCCTTTGCATCACGTGGCTGGCGGGCGTTGGCCATGTGCTGCGATGCAAACTCCTGGCGGCTGCCGAGGTGTCCGGGTCTGAGCAGAGTGATGAGAGTGTGCAGTTCCTTCAGGTCATTCTGCATCGGAGTGGCTGTCAACAGAAGCATGTACTTGTTCGGGATTTGGTTCACCATCTGCCAGTTCTTTGTGCGGTTGTTTTTCAACTTGTGGGCTTCGTCAACCACCACGAGATCCCACTCCACCTCAAGGACGGCGGATCGATGCGGCTCACGCTTGGCGGTGTCCAGCGAGCCCACCACGACATCCGCCTGTGTCCAGTTCCATTCATTGCGCTGGGCATACGCGGGAATCCGGAACTTGTCATTCAGCTCACGCGTCCATTGAAGAACCAAAGACGCAGGGACGAGGACGAGAATTTTTCTCGCGAGTCCACGGAGCAAATATTCCTTCATGATGAGGCCGGCTTCAATGGTTTTGCCGAGACCCACCTCGTCCGCCAGGATGGCGCGTCCGTGGAGTTCCTGCATCACCCGGCGAGCGGTTTCCACCTGGTGAGGCAGTGGCGTGAACCCGCGAATATGCTCCAGCACCAGCAGTTCGTCAAAGTCGCGCGCCAGTCGCGCCTTTGTGGCCGTGACGTTTAAGCCGAACAGCGTCCATGCCGCCTGGTTGCCAACGTCCGCTTTTTCTAGGTATGCTGTAAACGCAGCTTGCACCTCTTGGCCGTGCCACACCACGGGCGGCATGGCAGCGGGGGCTGTGGATTTGGAGAGGGACAGATTCACTGCGCATACCTCCAACGAGTTCTCGGATTTTCGCGATGCGTCCGTAGTATGGACAAAATCCGATAAATCTTACATGGGAATGAGTTGGCGCAGGCGGGAAGGGGACTGTGCGGATGGCCGAACTGAGAAAGACACCACTGTATCCGCTGTACAAGCAGTATGGGGCCAAAACGGTGGAATTCGGGGGCTGGGACATGCCTGTCCAGTTCTCGAGTATTTTATTTGAGCACGACAGCGTGCGGCAGAGGGCCGGACTGTTCGATGTGTCGCACATGGGAGAATTTTTGGTGACGGGCCGGGATGCCCGTGCGTTCCTGCAGTACATGCTGACCAATGATCTGTCTCGTCTCGAGTCCGGGATGGCGATGTATTCGCCGCTGGCCAATGAGAGGGGCGGCTGCGTCGACGACGTTCTGGTGTACTGCCTGACGTCGGATTCGTACATGGTGGTCGTCAACGCCGGAAACATCGAAAAAGACTGGACGTGGCTGCAGCACCACGCGGACGGATTCTCCGTGTCCCTGGACAATCGCTCGGATGCCACAGCGCTGCTGGCGCTGCAGGGTCCCCTGTCGGAACGAATTTTGCAAAAAGTAACACCTGCAGATCTGTCCGCATTGAAGTACTATCGTTTTGTGCAGAGCCGCGTGTGCAATGCATCAGCGCTGGTCTCTCGCACGGGTTACACGGGGGAGGATGGATTCGAACTGTACCTGCGTCCAGAGGACGCCGCGGACGTGTGGGCGGAACTGTTGTCGCTGGGCGAGCCGGATGGTCTGGTTCCGTGCGGTCTCGGGGCGCGTGATACGCTTCGCTTGGAGGCGCGTCTGCCGCTGTACGGGCACGAGTTGACGGAGGACATTTCTCCGCTGGAAGCGGGACTCGGTGCATTCGTGAAATTGGACAAGGGGGATTTCGTCGGCAAGTCGGCCCTGCAATCACAGAAGTTGCACGGGCTTCGTCGCAGGGTCGCGGGCATTGTGCTCGACGGGCGGGGAATTCCGCGCCAAGGGTATTCGGTGCTGCACCAGGGCCGCACCGTCGGACAGGTCACCTCGGGTACGATGTCACCCACGCTGAAGATGCCCATCGGCCTGGTTCTGGTGGAGGCTGATCTTGGTTCCGTGGGCACGGAGCTGGCGGTCGACATTCGCGGGAAACAAGTGGCTGCGAAGGTCGTCAAAACGCCGTTCTACAAACGATCCGCCGGGGAAAACCCCGCATCACCGCAATCATAAAGAACTGAGACGAGGGGGCAGCACGCGGTGAGTACATTCAGCTACATTCCACACACGTCGGAAGACCGGCGCAAGATGTTGGAGTTTCTGCACATCTCGGATACAGACGAATTGTTTTCCGACATTCCGGATGCCGTTCGGATGAATCGGCCATTGCAGCTTCCGCCTGCGATGGCAGAGCTGACTCTGGAGCGGCACATGCTTCGCCTGGCCGGGCGCAACATGCACGCCGGGCAGGTGGTCAATTTTCTAGGCGCCGGCAGCTATCAGCATTATCGTCCGAGTGTGATTGACGCCATCGTCGGACGATCCGAATTCTACACGTCTTACACGCCCTATCAACCCGAGATCAGCCAGGGTATGCTGCAAGCCATCTTCGAATACCAGACCATGGTGTCGGAACTGACGGGTATGGATTTGGCCAACGCATCCATGTACGATGGGCCCACGGCGCTTGCCGAAGCCGGATTGGTGTGCTGTGCGCACACGCGCCGCAACAAATTGGTCGTGCTGTCCACCGTTCACCCCGAGTATCGGGCGGTGATTGAGACGTACGCCAAAGGTCAGTCGCTGGAGGTGGTCGAGGTTCCGTTTGACCGCGGTGTGGTGACGGTGGACGGTTTGGCGCAGATTTTGGATTCGACCACTGCGGGCGTACTGGTTCAATATCCAAACTTCTTTGGCAACATGGAGGATTTGCGTAGCATGGCGGACCTGGCCCACGCTGCGGGCGCTCTGTTTGTGGTCAGTGCATATCCGATTGCCCTCGGATTGCTGGAGTCTCCCGGGGTGCTCGGTGCTGACATCGTGGTGGCGGAAGGTCAGTCCCTCGGCAACAGCCTGTCGTATGGCGGACCGTATCTGGGCATGATGGCAGCGCGTCAAGATTTGATGCGTAAGCTGCCGGGACGGATTGTCGGTCAGACCACTGACGCGAAGGGACGCCGTGGGTTTGTTCTGACGCTGCAGGCCCGAGAACAGCATATTCGGCGTGAGAAGGCCTCGTCCAACATCTGCAGCAATCAGGCATTGAATGCCCTGGCGGCCACCGTGTTCCTGTCCTATCTCGGACCGAAGGGAATGCGGGAACTGGCTTTGCAAAATTATCACAAAGCACATTATTTCCAATCGAAACTGACCGCCCTGCCAGGGGTGGAGGCGCCGTTTGCGCAGCCGTTCTTCAATGAGTTCGTCGTCCGGGTCCCCCACCTCGAACGGATTCAAGAGGAGATGCTGAACCGCGGCTATTTCTTTGGTCTGAATCTGGAGACCTACTATCCGGAGTTGAAGGACTGCGTTCTGTTGACGGTCACGGAAGTGCGGACCAAAGAAGAGTTGGATGAAGCCGCAGCGGAATTGGAGGGACTGCTATGAGCCTGCAACGAGAAGGAGATCAACCGCTGATTTTTGAATTGGGTGCGCCCGGCCGCCGTGCCTACACGCTGCCGGACTTGGATGTCCCGGAAACGTCCCTCGACGAGGTGGCTGAATGGGTCAGAACCCAAGATCCCCTGCTTCCAGAGTTGAGCGAAGTCGACGTGGTGCGTCATTTCACCGCCTTGTCCACGCGTAATCACGGCGTGGATTCCGGCTTCTATCCGCTGGGTTCCTGTACGATGAAGTACAATCCGAAACGGAACGAACGGGCGGCATCTTTGGAAGGATTTTCGCAACTGCACCCCCTTCAACCTTCGTCGACCACGCAGGGCGCGCTCGAGTTGATGTATCAACTGCAGCAGGATCTCGCGGAGATCACCGGCATGGACGCGGTCAGTTTGCAGCCTGCCGCCGGGGCGCAGGGGGAATGGACTGGATTGATGATGATTTCTGCGTATCATCGGCAGAGAGGCGAGCACCGGGATAAGGTGATTGTTCCCGACAGTGCGCACGGAACCAATCCTGCATCGGTGACGATGGCCGGTCTGAAGGCGGTCACCATCCCGTCCAACGAAGATGGCAGTGTCGACCTAGAGGCCCTGCGAAGCGTGGTGGGGCCCGATACCGCGGCGCTGATGCTGACCAACCCGAGCACGCTCGGGCTGTTCGAGACCCAGATTGTCGAGATTGCCGACATTGTGCACCAGGCGGGGGGACTTCTGTATTACGACGGCGCCAATATGAATGCGATTCTCGGCTATGCTCGACCGGGAGACATGGGCTTTGACGTGGTACACCTCAATCTGCACAAAACATTCTCCACTCCGCATGGCGGCGGTGGGCCAGGTGCAGGCCCGGTGGGGGTCAAGCAATTCCTCGAGCCGTTCCTGCCGAAGCCCGTCTTGGTGCGGGGAGAGGACGGGGTGCTGGACTGGAACTGGGATCGTCCGTTGTCCATCGGGAAAGTGAAGGGGTTCTACGGGAATTTCGGCATTTTGGTCCGCGCATACGCCTACATCCGCACGATGGGACCCGATGGCTTGAAACGCGTGTCGGAGCACGCCGTCTTATCCGCCAACTATCTCATGCGGCGTTTGCAGGAAGCGTTCGATCTCCCGTTCGACCGGATTTGCAAGCACGAGTTCGTACTGTCGGGCAGGAGGCAGAAAAAGCTCGGCGTCAAGACACTCGACATCGCGAAGCGCTTGTTGGACTTCGGTGTTCATCCTCCGACCATTTACTTTCCGTTGATTGTGGAGGAATGTCTGATGATTGAACCCACGGAGTGCGAGAGTCTGGAGACGTTGGACGAGTTTGCGGACATCCTGCTGCAGATTGCCCGCGAGGCCGAGTCCACGCCGGAGTATGTCCAGACTGCGCCACATCGGACCGTGGTCGGTCGATTGGATGAGACCAAAGCCGCTCGGTCGCCGATTCTCCGGTATCGGCCGGCGGACACCAACCAGGTGGGATAAGGCTTTGTCACGTGGGCGGATCGCTCTCCAGGGCTTCCGTCCGCGTTTCTCCGGCCCAAAATTCGTCCATCTCGAGCAGGATCCAGGCGTTGGCGTGCCAGCGAAGTTTGGTCGTACCCAGATTGTGGATCGCTGCGGAGGTCGGAAGACCGGTGACTGAGATGGCCGCGCGAATGAAGCCTCCGTGCGTGACGGCAAGTATCCGTCCGGTCTGGTGCAACTGTGTCATCTTGGTGAGAAACCGCTGTACGCGGGCGGCGAAAACGTCAGGCTCCTCTTCATCCATCTGTGTGGTGTCGATGGGGGGATAATCGTGAGCGGGTCGGTGCGGCGTGCAGGCGTCGGCGTCCGCTCGCAGTGTGGTTTCTCGTGGACCGAATCGACGTTCCCTCAACAGCGGTTCAATGTGAAGCGGGCAGTCCATCACGGTGTGCAGAATCTCAGCGGTTTGCCTCGCGCGGTCCAGATCACTGCTGTACAGCCCGTCGAAATGAGTGTCCACCAAGCGCTCTGCAAGGGCCCTTGCCTGTTCAGCACCGGCCTCGTTCAGTGGCACGTTGCGCCAGCCCTGAATCCGGCGCTCCAGGTTCCAATCGGTCTGGCCGTGCCGAACCAACCACAGTTCCAAGGGCGAATCCCTCCTCGTGCCCAGATGGCAAGTGCTTTGGCAGCCAGGGCTGTGGGTGGTTTCAGTATATCAGTGTCTGTGTTACAATGTCACCGATTTTACCCAGACGCAAGGGGACGGGGGGGCTCGACGTGACCTTTTCGCAATACCTGCTGTTGTTGAATGGACCGAACCTGAACCGATTGGGATTGCGCGAACCCGAGATTTACGGGACGGAAACGCTCGATGATGTGGTCCGCCGGGTGGAAGCGGTCGCGACCAGACATGGTGTCGGTGTGCGCGCGTTTCAGTCGAATTCGGAAGGCGCGTTGATTGATCGGCTGCAGGCGGACGGCCCCGGCGCGCTTGGCATCATCATCAATCCAGGGGCGTTGGCGCACTACGGTTACAGCCTGCGGGATTGCCTCGCAGACGTGAATCGTCCGACCATCGAAGTACATATCTCCAATGTTCATCGGCGGGAAGCATTTCGGCACCAATTGGTACTGGCGCCTGTGGTGACCGGTCAAATTGTGGGCCTGGGTACACTCGGTTATGCATTGGCCGCCGAGGCGTTGCTTCGCAAGCCGGGTGAATGACTGTGCGTTTCCGCGCGGAGCCTGGAAGCAACCCTTGCGTTTCCCAGTTGGGCATGCTTTTATTATGATGGGCACTTGGAATAAGTGACGGATGCTTTTGTCTCTGCGTCGATGTTGGCGGTGGGACAGGAAGTGGTACGAATGATACAGGAGGGTATGTCGTGATCTCAAGCAACGATTTCCGCACTGGTACTACCATTGAAGTCGATGGCGGCATTTACCGCGTCATCGAATTTATGCATGTGAAACCTGGTAAAGGCGCTGCCTTTGTTCGCACAAAGTTGAAAAATGTCAAGACCGGTGCCGTGAAAGAACAGACGTTCCGCGCTGGTGAAAAGGTTCCCCGCGCACGCATCGAGACGCGCGAAATGCAGTACCTGTACAACGACGGGGAAAACTATACATTTATGGACACGGAGACGTACGAACAAATCAGCATTAACAAGTCGCAGTTGGAGTACGAATTGAATTTCCTGAAAGAAAACATGAACTGCTATATTGTCATGCACGAGGGGCAGTCCATCGGCATTGACCTGCCGAACACCGTTGAACTGAAGGTCATTCAGACGGAGCCCGGCATCCGGGGCGATACCGCGACGGGCGGAAGCAAGCCGGCCACCGTGGAAACGGGGTACACCTTGCAGGTCCCCTTCTTTGTGAATGAAGGCGACGTGCTGGTGATTGACACCCGCACCGGAAACTACGTCTCCCGGGCTTGATCCGGCCCTGCCATCGGCGCGGCTGTGGGCGCCTCAGTGAAGACCCTTGGCAATTTGCCAAGGGTCTTTTTGCATGTAACGGCGATCTGCTCGCCGGATGTGTCGATGGGTCTGCTTTTGTCCATACGCGCATATAGGACAAGCGAGGGGAGAGGATGCCCATGCTGCATGGCGTGGAAAGAGTGGTGTACGGGATGGCCGGACTGCGCATGGTGTCCAGCCTCCTGGAGATGTCGGGAGCACTGATGATGCTGTATTTCGGAACCGCCGCCCGCGCGTTGCAGGTGAATGCGGCGCTGGCGATGGTGGGACCATTGGTGCTTGTCACCGTGACGATGCTCGGTGTGCTTGGCATGGCGGATCAAATCAGTTGGGGGCGCATTGTGTGGATTGTTATTGGCGTCGGCTGCATCCTATTCGGTGCAAAGGGATGATAGGCAGCGGCGCCATCAGCGGAACCAATGGAGACGGCCGGGCGGCCGTCTGCCCCATCCTCGTTGTCGGCGCATCGTCAGGATGTTCTGGACTGCTTCTTGAAGAAGCTGAAGACGAAGAACATGAGCAGAATGAAAATCACCAGGAATACCACAATCCATCGAATCATCAACGAAAGGTCCACGCTGTCCTTCCCTCCTCGCTTGCCACTCCTATATTCAATGCATGGTTCCTCGCGTTTGTTCCGGCCCCAGTCATACCATCCATCACTTGTCCATATACATGGAATAACCAGGAGGTGGACAAAACCCTTGGCACAGAATGACCTTTTCACCCCGGCGGATGCGGGGTGGCTGCAGGTTTCGTCCGTCTTGCCGCGGGACCTGCTCGAAAACCTTCGCAGTTGGCCCGTGGATGTCACGCGACGGGTGGAAGAGATCCGCCTGCGCATTGGACAGCCCATACAAATTTGCGGGATGGACTTGAACGGCTTTTTGCACCGAGACTCGGGGCTCACCGAACTACCGTCCGATGCACTGGTGGCCACGGAAGAGCACGTGCAACGCGTTCTCCAGGCGGTCACCCAGGCTTCCCTGTACGCGGTGGAGGAGGAACTGCGCCGAGGCTTCGTCACCATGCCGGGTGGACACCGCATCGGTGTCGCGGGGCGAGTGGTGTTGACCGAGCAGGGACACGTACGCACCATTCGCGACGTCCATGCGCTGAACATTCGCGTGGCACGGGAGCGCGTCGGCGCCTCCCGGAAATTGCACGCATATGTGTTGAATCCGAGCACGCAACGGCCGCACAACGTTCTATTGATCTCTCCTCCTCAGTGTGGAAAAACCACCCTGCTGCGCGATTTGGTTCGCGCCTACAGTGAAGCGGAAGTGGCGGGGCGGCGACGCGGTTTCAAAGTGGCCGTGATTGACGAACGATCCGAGATTTCCGGCACCTGGTCTGGCGTGCCTCAATTTCGGCTCGGCCCTCGCACGGACGTCCTCGACGGTTGCCCGAAAGCGGAGGGCATGCTGATGGCGATTCGGAGCTTGTCGCCGGATGTGGTGGCAACCGACGAGATTGGACGATCCGAGGATTGCGACGTCGTGCTGGAGGCCACGCACGCGGGGGTTGCCGTGGCAGCGACCGCCCACGCCGACTCGCTGGAGGAGTGGCGCCGCCGACCGGAAATGCGTCGGTTGTTCGACGCGGGGGCGTTTACCAGGTACGTGGTGCTCAGCCGCAGGCGGGGGCCGGGGACGGTGGAGTCTGTCCATGACGAACTCGGTCGCCAGTTGCACCGCTCGTCCACGAATGGGAGGGGGTAACATGCTCCGGGCGGTTGGAGCAGGGTTGCTTCTCATGTCCTGCACTGCGGTCGGCTTTCGCGTGGCTCGGGAGTTTCGGCAGCGCCCGCGGCATCTGCGCGCCTTGATTCACGCGCTGCGCGTGCTGGAAGCGGAGGTGGACTTCAATGCCGCTCCACTGCCGCAGGCGCTGCGGCGGGTGGTGGCCAGATCCCAGCCGCCTGCCGACACGCTGTTCGGCGACATGCTGCACCACCTCGATGATCCGGCGTGTTCTCCAGCGGACGCGCTGGCGCAGGCCGTAGCCACGTGTCAGCCAAAGACCGCGTTGCGGGCGACCGACGTGGAGGTGCTGCGCGAATTGGGATTGACCCTTGGATTGTCAGACAGGCAGCACCAAACACGGCAGATTCAAGCGTGCATCCTCCATCTCACGCAGCTCGAGCGCGAGGCTGCCCAGGCCCAACGCCACCAAGAACGCCTCTGGCAGTATGTGGGCGTGTTGACCGGTCTCTTGTTGGTGGTCTTGCTTTATTAATCCGCCGCCCGGCCCCGGACGGGCAACAGGAGGAGTGGCCATGTCTCCAGAGATTCGGGCCGTTTTTCAGATTGCGGGAATTGGCTTTTTGGTCGCTATTCTCCACACCATTTTGAAGCAGAGCGGGAAAGAAGAGTTTGCGCACTGGACCACGTTTGTGGGATTCGTGGCCGTCTTTATGATTGTCATCGGTTACGTGGATCAGCTCTACCGCGAAATTCAACAGGTGTTCTTTCTCAGTCAGTAGGTGATGCGCCTTGCACATACTCCAATTGGTCGGAGTCGGTTTGACCGCGACGGTACTCGTGGCCGTATTGCGACCGCGCGCGCCGCAGTTCGCGATGATGGTGGGCATGCTCGCGGGCATCGTGCTGTTGCTCAGCGTGGTGGACAGCATGCGGTCGGTCATACAATCGCTGAGCGATCTGGCCACTGCGGCCAAGGTCGACCACAGTTTTCTCTCCACCGTCCTCAAGATCATCGGCATCGCGTACATTGTCGAGTTTGCAGCGCAGGTTGCGCGCGATGCGCAGGAAGGTGCGCTGGCCGGAAAAATTGAGCTCGCGGGAAAAGTTGGCATCGTCATTCTGGCCCTGCCCATCATCACGGGCGTGATTGAGTCGCTGGTTCACCTGCTGCCGTAGGAGGGAACACCGTGTTATGGAAACCGTTCGTCTTGACCCTGGCCGCGGTCCTGTCCATGCTTTTCATGACCCACGGGGCGGCGTTGGCGGATGCGAACGCGCCGCCCGTCGCGGCAGATGCCGGGACCACAGCGAACTCGGCCACCGATGTGCAGAAAACGGCGGAAGACCAGTTGGAGTCGCTGCCCACCCAATTTCTGCAGCAGTATTGGCAAAGCCTACAGACTCAGTACGGGGGGTATTTGCCGGACGTCTCCGGACAGGATCTGGTGCACGCCGTACTGCACAGCGGGGGCATCAACCCGTCCGGTTTGGCCAACGGCCTGCTTCGGTATTTTTTCTCTGAAGTGTTTGACAATGCGCAGTTGCTCGGCGGCATTCTAGTCCTGTCCGTACTCGCCGCCATGCTTGAGTCGCTGCAATCCGCCTTTGAACAACAGGCGGTCAGTCAGGTCGCCTACGCGATGATTTTTTTGGTCCTGATGGCGTTGGCCATCGGATCGTTCACGGAGGCCATCGGGTATGCCCGCCACGCCATTCAGTCGATGAACGACTTCATGCTATCCACCGTTCCGCTGGTCGTGACGCTGCTGGCGGCGTCAGGGGCCTTGGCGTCGGCAGCGTTCTTTCAACCCATGCTGGTGTTCTCCGTTCACCTCATCAGCAACGTCGTGTTTCTGGTGGTATTTCCGTTGGTGTTTTTCGCGGCCGTGTTGGACATCGTCAGCGCCCTCTCGCCTCGTTATCAATTGACGCGGCTTGCCGGTTTGATCCGTACGGGCAGCGTGGTGGTGCTGGGGTTGTCGCTGAGCGCATTCATCGGGGTTACGTCAGTGCAGGGACTCGGGAAAGGCATAGCGGACGGCGTGGCTTTACGGGTCGCGAAATTCTCCGCAAAGACACTGGTGCCCGTCATTGGCGGGGCGTTGTCGGACGCGGCGGAAACGGTGGTCAGCGCCTCCCTACTGGTAAAAAACGCGGTCGGCATCGCGGGATTGATTGTGATTGCCTGCCTCGCGCTGTTTCCTGCGTTGAAGATCCTGGCGCTGGCGTTCATCTATAACGGAAGTGCGGCGCTCATGCAGCCGCTTGGAGAAACACCGATGGTTCGCTGTCTTGGGGCGTTGAGCAAAAGTTTGATCCTGGTGTTCGCGAGTGTGGCCGCCGTCGCATTGATGTTCTTCCTCGCCATCTGCATCCTGTTGGCCTCTGCAAATCTGGCGGTGGTGATGGCATGACTGCACTCGGGGAATGGCTGAAGCAACTGATTTTAGTGGTTCTGCTTGCGGTTTTCGCGGATCTGCTGCTGCCCTCCAAGTCGATGCAGAAATACGTGAAGACGGTGATGGGATTGGCCATCATCGCTGTGATGCTGCAGCCCATCGCTCCATTATTTCAGCAGAACTGGGCGGACAAGGTGGCGCAGTACATGACCAATCAGGTGTTCTCGGACAGCAGCAGCGGGGTTGCCGCTGCTTCCGCAAGCGAGGCGGCATTGCGCGACCGCATTCAATCGGAACAGCACACAGAAGCCATCGGGATGCTTCAGTCAGATCTGCAGGCTCAGCTGCGAACGCGATTTTCCTGCAATCCGGAGACCCGGGTTGTGGTCACCGACCTCACCGACGACGGAGACGCGACCGTGCAGGTGGAACTGGCTGCTGCGGACACCGCAAAGGGCTCCGCCATCCGCGACTGGATTTCGTCCGAGCTCGAGATTCCGAGCGACCATGTCCAGGTGTCCGTGAGACAGGGAGGGGAGTAGGATGGACTGGAGGATTTTGCTCAAAAACAAATGGCTGTTGGTGCTGGCTGTGCTCGGCGTTGTCTGTCTGCTGTTGGGATCGTTCTGGAAACCACGTGCTACCACGCCCACTGTCGCTGCGCAGAACGCTGGCGGCAACACGCCGAGCGAGCAGGCGTCCGACACGGCGTCCGGATCGCAGAGTGTTGCGTCATATGAGGCCATGTACGACAAGCGGCTCGAGGAGATGCTCGGTCAGATTGCCGGGATTCATCAGGTGGACGTGATGGTCACGCTGGATACCACCAACAGCGTGAAGGTGGCGACCAACACGCAGGAGACCAAACAGTCTGGTGCAAACGGGGCGACCTCGTCAACGACGGTCAATCAGGAGATTTTCACGCAGACCAATCCCGATGGCAGTCGCACGCCGTACGTGGAAGAGACCCTGATGCCGCAGGTGCGCGGCGTGTTGGTGGTGGTCAATGCGGACGACTTTTTCGTGGCAAAATCGGAAATCGTCAACGCCGTGAGTAATGTGTTGGACGTGCCCGCATATAAAATTAGCGTAGAGCCGAAACAGAGCAATTCGTAAAAGATTGGGAGGCGTGTACAAGTGGTAAAACGGCAAACGGTCTGGCTATCAACCATGATGGTGCTCTCCTTGATGTTGATTGGTTACTACACCATGAACAACGAACCGGGAACGGGAACAGACAGCACCAAGTCCACGAGCGTGAGCGTGCCGGTGGAGCCCGCCACGGCGGGCAACGATAACACCACTTCGTCCTCGTCGTCCGAATCCACGGGAACTTCGGCCTCCAAGCCGAGCAGCGGGACGGACACGACGACATCGGAGAATTCCACGGACTGGTACGTGAGTACGCAAACGCAACTGCAGCAGCAGATTGAACAGAAGATGGATGCGCTCAACAAGGTGATCACGAACAACAACTCGACGCCTCAGCAGTTGAGTGATGCACAGAAGCAATTGACGCAGTTGACCAATTTGGACGGCGGCCTCGATAATGCGCACGACATGATTGTGGGCAAGGGATACAAGGATTGCGTCATTGTGCCGAACAGCAACTACACCAAGTTCACCGTGTACGTGAAGACCGACAAGCTGACGGCAGACCAGGCGGTGGATCTCATTCAAGTGGTGAGCCAGCAATTGAACGTCCCGGCCATCAATGTGAGCATCACGCCGAAGGCGTGAGCCCCGGGACCTCCAATCTGCGCCCCGGTCGGTGCATTCCGGCGGGGCGCTCGCCGATGGTGTGGGTGATGGGGACAAAGAGGGCATCATGGCGGTGGCAAAATTCGATGTGATATACTAGGACAAGTGAATTCGACTCTCCCTGAGGAGTGAGCTTGTCTGGTGTTGAAAATCGGTGAAATTCGTGAACTCATTCGGCTATTGGATGAAACCTCTTTGTCTGAAATCACTTTGGAATTGGATGATATGAAGCTGTATTTGAAGAAACCGGGGGTGGACGCGCCCGCGGTTGTGACGTCTGCGCCTGTCCTGCCCGCGGCGCAACCGGCTCCAGTGGCAGTGGCACCTGCGGCGGTGCCGGCTCCTGCGGTCTCCGCTACCGCAGCCTCCGTGGCACCGGCTGCCAATCCGGCTGAATCAGCGGTTGACGAGAATGTACATATCGTCACCGCGCCGATGGTCGGGACGTTTTATCGCGCTCCCGCTCCTGATGCGGCACCGTTTGTGGAACGCGGTACAAAAGTCAATCCGAAAACCGTCGTATGCATCGTCGAGGCCATGAAATTGATGAATGAAATCGAAGCTGAGGTCACCGGGGAAGTGGTGGACATTCTCGTCGAGAACGGGCAGCTCGTCGAATACGGCCAGCCGCTGTTTAAAATCAAACTGGCATGAGGAGACCGAGACGGAACATGTTTCAGCGTGTACTGATTGCGAACCGCGGCGAAATAGCGGTGCGGGTCATTCGCGCCTGCCGGGAACTCGGCATCGAGACGGTGGCGGTGTATTCGGAGGCGGACAAACATGCCCTGCACGTGCAGTTGGCCGACGAAGCGTACTGCATTGGCCCCGCGCCAAGCAAACAGAGTTATCTGCATATCCCAAGCATCATGACGGTGGCCACGCTGGCCGGTGTGGACGCCATTCATCCCGGTTATGGTTTTCTGGCGGAGAACAGTGACTTTGCAGAAGTCTGCGAAGCCTGTGGCATCACGTTCATTGGCCCGAGTCCTGAAGCGATTGTGACCATGGGAGACAAGGCGGTCGCGAAGGAGACCATGAAGAAGGCGGGCGTCCCCACGGTTCCAGGCAGCGACGGCTTGATCGGTGACGTGGAGGAAGCGGTCGCGGTCGCGGAGCGCATTGGGTACCCGGTCATTATCAAGGCAACCGCCGGAGGTGGCGGAAAGGGTATTCGCGTCGTTCACGATCCGGAGTCGCTCCGACAAGCTGTGACCACCGCGCAGCGGGAGGCGGAAACCGCCTTTGGCAACGCGGGCGTTTACCTAGAAAAGTATATTGAGCGCATGCGCCATGTGGAAATCCAGGTGTTGGCGGATCGGCACGGCAACGTCATCCACTTGGGAGAACGCGATTGTTCCGTTCAGCGCCGGTTGCAGAAGCTGGTGGAGGAAGCGCCGTGTCCGGTGCTTCCGGAGGAAACGAGGCGGGCGATGGGCGAAGCCGCGGTGGCTGCTGCGCGAGCTGTCAATTACGTCGGCGCGGGCACCATCGAGTTCATTTATGCGCCCGATGGACAGTTCTACTTTATGGAGATGAATACGCGCATCCAGGTTGAACACCCTGTCACCGAATGGGTGACCAGCGTAGATCTGGTGCGCGAACAGATTCTGGCAGCTGCCGGCGAGCCCTTGTCCGTGAAACAGGAGGACGTGGAACTGCGTGGACACGCGATTGAGTGCCGTATCAACGCCGAGGATCCGGAGCGCAACTTCATGCCGTCGCCGGGCACCATTACCGAGTATCTGCCACCGGGTGGCATCGGCGTGCGTGTGGACAGCGCCGCGTATCCCGGCTACAGGGTGCCGCCGACCTACGATTCCATGATTGCGAAATTGATTGTATGGGCACCCACGCGTCAGCAGGCGATTGACCGGATGCTGAGGGCCTTGTCCGAATTCCGGATTGAAGGCGTGAAGACGACCATTCCCTTCCACATCAATCTCTTGCGCCATGAGCAGTTCCGGGCAGGTGACGTCAGTACCAGGTTCTTGGAAGAACATAAAATTATGTAGCGTGCGTGCGGAACCCCGCGAAACGGAGGGCTTTTCATGCAGGACATGGAGTTTCAGTCCAATGATTTAGGCAAGATTCAAATTGCGGATGAGGTGATACAGGTCATCGCCGGAATTGCGGCGAGCGATGTGGACGGCGTCGTGGAATTGAGCAGCGGCGGGTTCACGGAGAACCTGTTGGGCCGCAAACACCCGTCGCGCGGTGTGAAGGTGACCTTCGCGGACGAGGACAAGAGCTGTACCATCGACCTCTCCGTCGTGCTTGGTTTCGGAGTCAACATCCCGGACGTATCACTGCGCATTCAGGAGAGTGTGAAACAAGCGGTGGAAGGTATGACGGGACTCGACGTCATGCAGGTCAACGTCCACGTGTCTGCGATTGCATTCCAGACCGATAAGCAAAAAGACCCCGTAGAAGCAGTCGTGGACAAGCGCACACGGTAAAAATCGGGTGGCGCAGGCGACCAGTGATGGCTTGGCGCGCCACCCTGTTGTACATAGGAGGGGGTCTCGTGAGTCTTCTAGATCGGATACTGCTGTTCATCCTTGCCATCGGTGGTCTGGCCGCGGCGGTGGTGACCGTGCTGCTGGGCGTGGGTGTCGTGAACGTCGACGCCGATTGGCTCACCAATCTCACCACTACGCCCGGCAATGTTTACACCGTGGTGGTGGCGGTGATTGTTGGGCTGGTCGCGCTGCGCTTCGTCTTCTACCGGTGGGCAAGTCCCGAGCCGGATTACGTGTCCATTCCCGGAGAGCACGGGCAGATTCGCATCTCTTTCGAAACCATTCGGCAACTGGCCAACCGGACGGGGCGAATGGTCCGAGGGGTGCAGGAATTGGAAACCCGCGTCCGCGCCGGGCAAAACGGGATACTCTTGGCCATCCGCGTGAAGGCGTTGCCGGACCTCGAGTTGGACAAGGTCAGTGGAGAACTACAGTCGGAAATCAAGGCGTATGTGGAACGAACCACCGGTTTAAACGTGGAGCGCGTGGTGGTCAACGTGGCCGAAGTGACGGGGAGTCCTGCCAAGAACACCAAGGCATGGGTGGAATAAACCATGGCAAAGCTGCGACAGTGGGCGCTGATGTTGCTGGGACTGAGACGGCGTTGGCTGGGATGCATCGCGGGATGCATCCTGTGGGTATTTTGGATGGTGTTCGGACTGTGGTCCACGCTCGCGCTGTTGGTGTTGGCCACGGCCGGCTTTGCGGTCGGCCGAATTCTTGAGGAACATCAATCGTGGAAAGACGTGGTGGACAAACTACTGGCGGATCGCTTTAACGATTCGTGAGAGACGGGATGTAGAGAACGGAGGAAGCGCATGCGACGGGGAGAGTTACGACAAAAAGCGCTCCAAGCGCTGTATCAGATGGACGTGGGTAAAGCAGAGGCAGATGCAGCCGTGCACCACGTGATGTCCGAAGTCGAGGGCGTGTTGGATGGCGACCTTCGGTACGTACAGCAACTGGTGTCCGGAACCAGCGGGCACCTCGAGGAATTGGACGAGCTGTTGCAGAGCGCCGTGGAAGGTTGGCAGCTGCAGCGCATCGCCGCTGTGGAGCGCAACGTGTTGCGGCTCGCCACGTACGAATTGCTGTACGAATTGGATGTTGATGTGGCCGTCATCCTGGACCAAGCGATTGAGTTGGCGAAATCGTTTGGTTCGGAGGAATCGGGGCGGTTTGTCAACGGGGTGTTGGCGAAACTGCTGCCCGTGGCGCAAGAACGGCGGCAGGGTCAGTCAAAGGTGGAACCCTGAGCGCGTGTACGGTAAAGGAGAATGGACATGCGACGGTGCATTCTCGGCATCGATACGAGCAATTACACGACTTCCGTGTGTGCGGTGGATGCGGATACGGGACAATGGGTGTCGGAAGCTCGACGCGTGCTGCCGGTGAAACACGGTGAAAGAGGGCTTCGTCAGTCGGACGCGCTCTTTTTTCATGTTCAGCAGTTGCCGCAGATGGTCCGGGCTTTGATGGGGGGCTTTTCGGAAGCGGCTCGAGTCACGTGGTGCGGCATCGGAGTGTCTGTCCAGCCGCGACCGCAGGCTGCGTCGTACATGCCGGTGTTCCGGGCTGGGGAAAGTGTGGCCGAAACCGTGGGGGCGCTGCTGGGCGCGCCGGTGGTTCGCACCTCCCATCAGGAGGGCCACATTGCGGCGGCCACGTATTTTCTGCCAGATATGACGGGAGACAGGCCGTTTTTGGCGGTGCATCTATCGGGTGGGACATCAGACGTGGTATTGGCAGAGGGGACGCGGTTTGGTTATCGTGTGACGCCCGTGGCGGAAGGGGCCGATCTTCACGCGGGACAGTTTGTCGACCGTGTGGGCGTGGCGATGGGTCTTCCGTTCCCGGCGGGCCCCCACCTGGAACAGTTGGCGCGCCGGGTGTCGTCTTCCACGTTGCGCCTCGGGGGACGCTTGGTGAACGGGCGCCTCAGCTTTTCCGGCCCGTGCTCGGCGGCATTGCGCGCCATCGAGGCGGGCGTGGATCACGCCGAGGTCGCCTACGCAGTTCAGCAGTGCATCGCCAATGCATTGGTGAAAGCCGTGGATGAGGCATTGCGCCGGGTGGACGTGAACGTGTCCGATTGCGTCATCGCCGGCGGCGTGGCTGCCAATGAAGCGATTCGCGACAGAGTCTGCCGCCGTCTCGGCATCCTGCGGCCAGACCTGCGCGTTCGGTTTGCCCCCGCGCGCTATTCCTCCGACAATGCCCTCGGCGTGGCACGCATTGCTTGGAAATTTCTGTTCCGGGGGCGGTAGGCGGCGAAGGCCGATGTGGTGGAGTCATTTCGCGCGGAGGCAGCGTCTGCGGGGTCTACGGTTCCTTCGATACATATTGGTTGACCGTCCATGTTACGGTATAATGGGCGGGTGAAACGGATGGGTAACAGGAGGAGGGACCGCTGTGTCGGCTGCGGATCACACAATCCAAGAAAATGAAATTGTGGATATTACCATAATCGGTGGCGGTCCAACCGGGCTGTTCGCCGCGTTCTATTGCGGAATGCGCGATGCGACCTGCAAGATTATTGACAGCCTCCGGGAATTGGGAGGTCAGCTGGCGACGCTGTACCCGGAGAAGTTCATTTATGATGTGGGCGGATTTCCAAAAATTCGCGCCCGTCAATTGGTGGAACAATTGAAGGAACAGGCGTTCCAATATCACCCCCAGGTATTTCTGAACGAGCGGGTTGAACAGTTGAACCGACGTGAGGACGGTGTCATTGAGCTGGTCACCGACAAGCGGTTGCACTTGACCCGGGCGGTGATCATTTGTGCAGGAATTGGCGCGTTCTCGCCGAGGCCGTTGCCCGGTGAAGGCGTAGAGCGCTTTATGGATAATGGCATTTACGCATTCATCGACAATTTGGAGCGCTTTCGGGGGAAACGCATACTGGTGGTTGGCGGCGGTGATACCGCGGTCGATTTCGCGTTGATGTTGGTAGATGTCGCGGAATCGGTGACTCTCATCCACCGCCGGGATCAGTTCCGGGCGCATGAGGAGTCGGTCAAACAGTTGTACGAATCCTCGGTGGACGTCCGGACGTTTGTTGAACTCCATGCCGTGGACGGCGGTGACCGCCTGGAGCAGGCCACGCTGATTCACAACAAGACGAAGGAAACCTTCACCATCCCGGTGGATGCCATCGTGAGCGGGCTTGGATTTTCCGCCTCGCTGGGACCCATTGCCGACTGGGGTTTGGAAATTGTGAACAATGAAATTGTTGTCAATACGCGGATGGAGACCAACATTCCCGGCGTGTATGCGGCGGGAGACATCGTCACGTATCCGGGCAAGGTGAAACTCATCGCCACCGGATTTGGGGAAGCGCCGACCGCGGTCAACAACGCAAAGACGTATATCGACCCCAAGGCACGGTTGAGTCCTGGTCACAGCAGCAATCGCAAAGAGTAAGCCGGGAGACGCGGGCCCAAAAGCGGCGCGTCAACGCGGATTGTTCGCGCCCGCCCGACGGCTGGACAAGCAGCAGCGAAGAACATGGGGGGATGCCGCCTATGGCGAGGCGATTGGACGGTAAAGCGGCCGCGGAAGCCATCCACGAACAACTGTCAGCGCAATTGACCCGGTTGCGGACGCAAGGTGTGGTGCTGAAGCTGGTGGTGGTGTTGGTCGGTGAAGATGCGGCGTCCGCCAGCTACGTTCGGGGAAAACAGCGAACGGCCGAAAAAATTGGCCTTGCAGGCGAAGTGATCCGCCTGCCTGAAGATGTCACACAGGCGCAACTGTTGTCCATCATCGATAAATTGAACGCCGATCCGGAGGTGGACGGAATTCTCGTTCAACTGCCGCTGCCTCCTCATCTTCAGGCGACGGAGATCATTGAACGCATCTCTCCCGCCAAGGACGTGGACGGGTTTCATCCGATGAACGTGGGGCGCACTGCCATCGGCATGGATGCGGTGTGGCCATGTACCCCGAAGGGCATTGTGAACATGCTGCACCGGGAGGGCATCTCCATTCGCGGCCGGCACGCGGTCGTGGTGGGACGGAGCAACATCGTCGGCAAGCCGATGGCGGCTCTCCTCTTGCAGGAGGACGCCACGGTCACAGTGTGCCATTCCAAAACGGTGGACCTCGCCAGCTACACCCGTCAGGCGGACATTCTGGTGGTGGCCGTCGGACGCGCTCATCTCATTGGCCGCCATCATGTGAAACCGGGCGTTGTGGTGGTGGATGTCGGAATGAACCGGTTGGATGGTCGGTTGGTCGGCGATGTCCATTTCGACGAAGTCGAACCCATCGCGGATGCCATCACGCCAGTTCCTGGGGGTGTCGGTCCGTTGACCGTGGCCACGCTGATGCAGAACACGGTTCAATTGGGGCTGGTTCGACGTGGGCTCAAGGAGGCCTGGTGATGGCTGAACCACTGCTGAATACGACGAATGTGCTGACGGTCACTGAAGTCACTCAGTTGATACGCGACGCGTTGGAGCGGCATCCCATGCTCCAGATGTGTTCGGTCGTCGGCGAGTTGTCCAATTTCAAGCGCCACACCAGCGGCCATCTGTACTTCACGCTCAAAGACGAAAAGAGCCGGCTGCGTGGGATTATGTTTGCCAGCCGCGCCCGAAATCTCACGTTCATCCCCGAAGATGGGATGCGCGTCATTGTCCGTGGCGCCATTCGTGTGTTCGAGCGGGACGGTCAGTATCAGGTGTATGTGGACGACATGCAGCCGGATGGTATTGGCGCGCTGTATGTGGCGTTCACCCAGCTCAAGGAGCGATTGGAGCGCGAAGGGCTGTTTCGGTCTGACCGCAAACGCCCGCTCCCGCGCCACCCGCGCCGGGTGGGCGTGGTCACGTCGCCGACCGGTGCGGTCATCCGCGATATCTGCAGCACGCTGGAGCGGCGCTATCCCTTGGCCAAAGTGATTTTGTCTCCGGCTTTGGTGCAGGGACCGACCGCGGCGGCGTCGATTGTGCAGGCGCTACGCCGGCTGTTGGAATGGTCGGATACCCATGAGCGAATCGACGTCATCATTGTCGCGCGCGGCGGCGGATCGCTGGAAGAGTTGTGGCCGTTCAATGAGGAAGTGGTCGCCCGTGCGGTGGCTGGCTGTCCCATCCCGGTGGTTTCTGCGGTGGGCCATGAGACAGACTACACCATCTGTGACTTTGCTGCCGACGTCCGGGCCCCAACACCCACGGCTGCGGCGGAGATGGTGGCGCCGCACGTGCTTGATCTGCGCCAACAGTTGCAGCAATGGGAAAGCCGTGGACTTGCGGCGGTTCGCCACCGGTTGGCGGCCCATCGGCAGCGATTGGCGGCGGCATCCGGCGCCGCGGTGCTGAAGCGTCCCGCCAATGTGTTGAACGCGTATCGTCAGCATGTGGAGTTTCTCGCCAGTCAACTGCAGCAGTTCGCGACACGTCCCATTGCCCGGGGACGCCGCGGGTTTGCAGAGCTGACGGAGCGACTGCACCGGGTGAACGTGAAGACGCGCATCGGCGCGATGCGCAATGAGCTGGCGCGCCATCAGGCCCGGTCGGAGCAGGCGGTTCGGCTGTATGTTGCGCGACGCAACAACGCGCTGGACAGGGCCATTGTGTCGCTGGAGGCGTTGAATCCATTGAGCGTGCTGCGGC
The DNA here is from genome assembly GCF_000429525.1 of Alicyclobacillus contaminans DSM 17975. Classification (GTDB taxonomy): domain Bacteria; phylum Bacillota; class Bacilli; order Alicyclobacillales; family Alicyclobacillaceae; genus Alicyclobacillus_A; species Alicyclobacillus_A contaminans. Next base: position 128,944 of record NZ_AUCA01000002.1, read on the forward strand.
GTGGTTACAGTGTGGTGTATGCGGCGGACGGAGAACGGGTGATTGCGTCCGCGAGCCAGGTGATGGCCGGTGATCGCATTCGCATTCGGATGGCGGATGGTGAAGTGACGGCCACAGTCGACAGCGGGGAGGCGGATGTATATGAGCGAGGGGTTCAATCAAGACTTGACCTTTGAAGCCGCCATGCAGCGGCTGGAGGAGACCGTGCGCAAGCTGGAGTCCGGAGAGCTGCCGCTCGCAGAAGCAATCGAACGGTACAAGGAAGCGATGCAGCTTGTTCAATTCTGCCGCGGGCAGCTGGACACCGCGGAATTGGAGATTGAGCGGCTGATGGACACCGATGCCGTCAAGGCGCGGGAGGACTCCTGATGTCCGAGACACGGGTTGAGGACTACATTCAATCCACGGGTGACCAGGTGCATCGCTACTTGAGTGGGCTGTTTCCGCCGGACGCGGATCGGCGGCCAGAACGTTTGTTCGAAGCGATGAACTACAGTTTGTTGGGCAATGGCAAGCGATTGCGGCCGGTGCTCTGTATCGCGGCGGCCGAGACGTTCGGCGTGCCTCGGGATGTGGTGATGCCAGCGGCTGCGGCGTTGGAGTTGATCCACTGCTATTCGCTGATTCACGATGACCTGCCCATCCTGGACAACGACGACCTTCGGCGAGGCAGACCGACCAACCACAAAGTTTATGGGGATGCGACGGCGCTGTTGGCCGGCGATGGACTGCTCACATACGCGTTTGAGCTGCTGGCGCAGCCCTTGCCGGTGGCCCCCGAGGTACAGTTGCGTATGATCCGCACGCTCGCCAATGCCGCGGGTGTGTTCGGCATGGTTGGCGGGCAACAGGCGGATGTGTTGGCAGAGCGTACGGAAGGCAGCGTCGAGTTGCTCCAGTTCATCCATACCCATAAGACGGCGAAACTGATCCAGGCGTCCGTGGTGATTGGCAGTCTCTTCGCACCTTTGTCGGCGGCCGAACAAGCGGCGGTTTCCCTCTATGGAGAAGCGGTGGGCGTTGCGTTTCAGATGGTCGACGACTGGTTGGACGTCGCCGGGGAACAGGAGCAATTGGGCAAACCGGTCGGATCGGATGAACGCCTCGAGAAGTTGACGTACCCTCGCTTGGTGGGTCTGGACGAGACGCTGCGCATGGCTGAAGAAAAGCTTGCGGAAGCGAAGCGAGCGTTGACGGACGCGGACGTGCACGCGCCGCTGTTGTTTGGGATTGGTGAATTCATCGTGCATCGCAACAAATAGGATGAGGGCGCCGTCGGCAAGCGGATCATTCCGTGGCAACGTTGGCAGCAACCTTCATATCTCGTGCGGGACGGATGTATGGTATAATCGAATCATCGTTTGGGTGGCGCAGTATTCTAGTCAACCGTCCGGCTCTGAAGGCGGGGCTAAAAATCCGCCAAAGGGCACATCGATGAAGTTCCTGGTGCTGGCTTGAGGCGCCCAGCCTTGGGCTGGTGCTGGGAGTTAAGAAAGTTGGGCAACTCGCAATGGCATGCGTGATCTGACCCAGCTTTCGCGGAGGCCCACGTCCGTGGCCTGCTTTATGAGGAGGTTATGGCTTGGGGTATGAACCTGCATGCGGAGTCCATCTGTGTGCAGCGTAGCCTGCCTTGAGTGGTGCCGAAGGATCACGGGAAGCAGGCGCCCGCTCCCCGGCCAGGGAGCAGCGCCGGTGCCGTGTGAAATCTGTACTGCAAAAGAGGCTAGGAGTCGGCAACGGTTGTCGCGGAAAACGCCTAGACTGTACGGTGTCGTGGCTCTTTGGGGATTATAGTGTGGACTAAGTGGTAATCCAGTCTGATCGTTGGCGACACGGTCAAGGGATGCGTAAAGGGAAACCGCCGATGCGGCGACGCGTCGGTGCGTCCTTGGGAAAACCTACTGGACCTAAGCCACAGCGTTTACCCAAGGAGCTGCCACCCAGGATTTATTCCTCGCTCTGGGGGTACATAATGAAAAAAACTACGGTACGGGGGGCGCTGCCGTTCATCCTAACGGTCGCCGCAATTTCCCTGCCTCTCAGTGGTGTGTTTGACACAGCCACTATTTTTTTAGATCAGATGCAATGGTACGTCGGCGCAGTCGTGGTAGTGGCGATTGTCCTCATCGGCGCGCTGTTCGACATGCTCGGTGTGGCAGCCGCGGCGGCGCGCGAAACACCGTTTCACGCAATGGCGTCGAAAAAGGTGTTTGGCGCCAGGCGGGCCATCGTGATTGTGCGCAATGCGGAGAAAGTCTCCAGCATCTGCAGCGACGTGGTCGGTGACATCGCCGGCGTCCTGAGCGGCGCCGGCGCGTTGGCGGTATCGGTCCAGCTGGGTGATGCCCTGCGCTTGGAAGGATGGCAACGAGAACTCGTGACCATCATATTGACGGCGATGGTCACTTCCATTACTGTGGGGGCAAAAGCCCTGGGCAAGACGCTGGCGATTCAGTCTCCAACGCCCATCATTCTGGTGGCCGCGAAGATCTTCGACACCATCTGGATATTTGGACGCGGTAAGGACCAGCGAAGAAAGGCAAAGACCAAGACGCGCCATTGATGCTTGGACAGTAAACACTGTGGGGTGTTGACAACGTATTTGGAGCATATCAACTCGCCGACGGATCTGAAGCCGCTTGGCGTGCAGCAATTGAAAGTACTGGCCGGGGAAATCCGACAGTTCCTGGTGGATTCGATATCGAGGACGGGCGGTCATTTTGGCGCCAACCTCGGAGTTGTGGAACTGACGCTGGCGTTACATAAAGTGTTCGACAGCCCGAAGGATAAAATCATCTGGGACGTGGGGCACCAGGCGTATGTGCACAAGATGCTGACGGGGCGCAGGGAAGACTTTGCCACGCTTCGCCAATTCGGCGGCATGGCAGGGTTTCCGAAGCGGTCCGAGAGTCCACATGACCAATTCGGGACCGGTCATGCCAGCACGTCCATCTCGGCCGGAGTGGGTATGGCTGTTGCGCGAGATCTCGCGGGAGAGAATTACCATGTGGTATCCGTCATTGGCGATGGTGCGCTGACCGGCGGAATGGCGATGGAAGCGCTCAACCACGCCGGCCATCTGGGGACAAACCTGCTGGTCATTTTGAACGACAACGAAATGTCCATCTCAGAAAACGTCGGCGCCCTTTCTCACTACTTAACCCGGCTGCGCAGCGATCCGACGTATTCGCGTGCAAAGGCGGAAATTGAAGGCCTGCTGCGAAAACTCCCGGCCATCGGCCCGAAATTGACCAAGACGTTGGAACGATTCAAGGACTCCATGCGCCACCTGTTCGTCCCCGGGCTGCTGTTTGAAGGCTTTGGATTCAAGTATTTGGGCCCCGTGGATGGACACGACCTCGAGCGTTTGCTCAAGGTGCTCGAGGACGCCAAACGTTTGAAGGGCCCCGTGCTCATTCACATGGTGACGAGCAAGGGGAAAGGGGTTGCGTCAGCGGAGCAGGCGCCCGACAAATGGCATGCGTGGCCCACCGCCGCGAAACCGGGAGGCCCTCCGTCGTACACCAGCGTCTTCGCAGAAACCCTGTCGGCATTGGCCCGGCAGATGCCAGATCTGGTCGCCGTCACGCCCGCCATGATCTCCGGATCCGGGTTGACGAAGTTTGGTCAGGAATTTCCAGACAGGCTGTACGATGTGGGCATTGCGGAACAGCACGCGGCCACGTTTTGCGCCGGGCTGGCTGCGGCAGGCAAACGTCCGGTGCTGGCCATCTACTCGACGTTTCTACAACGCGCCTATGACCAGGTCATCCACGACATCTGCATTCAAAAGTTGCCGGTTCTCATTGCCGTTGATCGCGCCGGTTTGGTGGGACCGGACGGCGAAACGCACCAGGGTGTATTCGATGTTGCGTTTCTGCGGACCGTGCCGAACCTGGTGGTCATGATGCCAAAAGACGAGAACGAGCTCCGGCACATGCTGTACACCGGAATTCAGTGGGATGGCCCGGTCGCTGTGCGCTATCCGCGCGCGGATGGGGTGGGCGTTGATTGCACCGAGCCGCTCAGGCAACTGCCCATCGGCAAAGCGGAGCGCCTGACCCAGGGAGATGCTGCCGCCATTCTGGCACTGGGTCCCATGGTGCCCGTGGCGATGGAGACGGCGCGGATATTAGAAATGGAACACGGCGTGCAGGTGACCGTGGTGAACCTGCGGTTCGTCAAGCCGCTCGACGCTAACTTGATCTGCGAATTAGGACGGAAGATGCCGCTCGTCACGGTGGAAGAAGCGGCGTTGGCGGGTGGCGTTGGTTCCGCAATATTGGAATTGCTGAGTGAACATGGGATTGCAACGCCGGTGTTGCGGCGCGGCATTCCGGATTCCTTTATCGAACATGGGACCCGAAAGGAACTGCTGAAGTTCGTGGGACTGACGCCGGAACATCTCGTGGAGGATGTGTTGTCCGTCTTGCAAGCCGGGCGAACGACGCAGGTCGGGGGCGGCCCGCGATGAAGTCGGGTAAATTGCGCCTGGATGTGCTGCTGGTTCAGCGAGGCCTGTTTCAGAGTCGTGAAGCGGCACGTCGGGCCATCATGGCAGGTTGGGTCACGCGGGCGGATGGGCAGGTCCTCGACAAACCGGGGACGCAGGTGGCGGAGGACATCGTTCTGAACGTGTACCAGCCGACCCATCAGTTCGTGGGCCGCGGCGGCGTGAAGTTGGAACATGCCCTGGACATCTTCGCGGTGCCCATGACGGAGCGCGTGGTCGTGGATGTGGGCGCATCCACCGGTGGATTCACCGATTGTGCGCTGCAGCACGGCGCACGGCGGGTGTATGCGGTGGATGTGGGATACGGCCAGTTGGCGTGGAAACTTCGTAACGATGAACGGGTCGTGGTGATGGAGCGGACGAATTTCCGCCACGTGGACGTGGGCGCGTTCTCCCCGCGCCCGGATATCGGAGTGATGGACGTTTCATTCATCTCCACGCAGTTGCTGATCCCAAAGCTTCAGGAACTTCTGGTACCGCCGGGCGAGATCATCAGCCTCATCAAACCGCAATTTGAGGCGGGCCGGGAGCACGTGGGAAAGGGCGGCATTGTCCGCGACCCGAAGGTTCACCTGGATGTGTTGGAACGCCTGTTGACGTTTGTTTATGACCGGGGCATGGGATGCGCGGGTCTGACGTTCTCTCCCATTCAGGGCGGCGATGGCAATATTGAGTACCTTGCCCATTGGGTGTCTTCGCCAGTGACGCAGCAAAGCCTACAGCATTGGCTCTCCACAGCGCGAGACACGGTGATGGCGGCTTGGGAAGCGTTCCGGCAGGAGACGCCGGTCCTGTAAATCCTGTCCTGAACGCAGGACAGGATTTTCCTGCTTCATGAGGAAATCAATATGGAGAATCCGCCGTGGAGAGGACCGTGATCATGCAGTGGCGTGATTTGTTCGCGTTGGCAGGCTGTCTCGCGATGGTGTACTGGCTCGGCAAATCGGTGTTCTTCAGCAAGCGGCCGACGGAAGTGCCGCTACGCGGTAAACTCTCGGCCGCCCGGAACTGGTTGGATGACAACGGGTATCAGATTGTGCGGGTTCGCGACCGCGTGGAGTTCGCCGCATTTTACGGCGACAAGGAATACAAGAAGTCGTTCATTGCGGACTTCGTGGTCCGCAAAGGAGCGAAATACTACGCGGTGAAGCTGGCGTCCGCCCGCGATACCGGTGTGAGCGGGGCCAAGCTGCGCGAACAGTGGTTCCCGGTTTATGTGGTGTTCGGCGTCCAAGGCATTTTACGCATCGACGTGGACGAGGAGCGCGTGCAGGTCATCGACTTTTCCTGGAAAACACCGGGGCACCTGCGACGGCGCGCGATGATGCAGCGGCTTGGGTGGTTTCTGCTCGGTGTGCTGGTGGCAATGGCCTGGCTCCATGGTGGCTAGATTGAGGAGGCGGAATGTGAGAACGGTAGGAATCATTGCGAATCTGGACAAGCCGAAGGCATGCGCCGTTCAGGAGCGCCTGCTCCAGTTGCTTCACGCACACGGCATGGCCACAGTGATCATTGAAATCGGTCAGGGGCAGTTGGACAAATCGGACGAGATGAGCCAATTGGCGGGTGCTGAGATGGCCTTTGTCCTGGGCGGCGACGGAACGCTTCTCGGTGTGGCTCGGCAAGTGGCGCCCTACGGCGTGCCGCTGCTCGGGATTAACATTGGCCACCTCGGTTTCCTGAGCGAAGCGGAGCCCACGGATGTGGAGGAAACGGTACGCCGCGTGGCCACCCGCGAATACGATCTGGAATCGCGCCTGATGCTCGAAGCGTCCGTCCTGCGCGACGGGCGGCAAGTGTCGCGGCTGTTGGCGTTGAACGACGTCGGAATTGGCAAAGGGTCGTTCGCGCGCATGGTGAACGTGGATGTGCATGTGGACGATGTGCTGTTGGACGCATTCCGCGGAGACGGGGTGATTGTGTCGACGCCGACGGGATCGACCGCGTATTCGCTGTCCTGCGGCGGTCCCATCATGGTACCGCAACTGCAGGCCATTCTGGTGACGCCCATCTGTCCGCACACCTTGTCCACGAGGCCCTGTGTCATCCAGGCGGATCAGACCGTGCGGCTGCGTGTGCATGCGCCCCATCAGGATTTGGGTCTTACGGTCGATGGACAAATTGGCGTGCGACTGGTGTCGGGAGACGAAGTGGTGGTGAGAAAGGCACCGGTCACGACGACGTTGGTCAAGTGGCGGGACAGGGAATTCTTTTCCGTACTGCGGCAAAAGCTGCACGGACAGGATGCGCCCCGAGGGGGCGGTATCTTGACAACGGGAGGTGCACGCGGCAGTGCTGCTCGAGTTGACCATTGAACGCTTGGCGTTGATTGACTCGGTTCGACTGAAGCTGGATTCCGGTTTTCATGTGTTCACCGGCGAGACGGGGGCGGGGAAGTCCATTCTTCTCGATGCCATCGGATTGCTGGTCGGCAACCGTGGGTCGGCGGAGTGGATCCGCAAGGATGAGGACAGCGCCTTCGTGGAAGCGGTGTTTGCCCTTTCCCCTTCCGTACAGGCGCGCGTGGTGCCGCTGCTGCAGGACTGGGGAATTCCCGAGGAAGACGGAACGTTGGTCATCTCCCGGGAATTGTTTCAAACCGGGCGGACGGTGTGCCGAGTGAATGGCCGATTGGCCACCGTGCAGATGCTGCGGGAGCTTGGCGCAAAATTGGTTCAACAGCACGGCCAGCACGATACCCAGGGCCTGTTGCGCCCGGATGAACAATTGCGCATGCTTGATCTGTACGGCCGTCACGCCGAGCAGGTGGCGGAAGTCCGCAAAGCGTACCGCAATTATCGCGCTGCTCTGGACGCCTATCGCGATTCGTTGATGGGCGAACAGGAGCGAATCCAACGCTTGGATATGCTCGAATTTCAAATTCGGGAAATTGAGGATGCCCGGTTGCAGCCCGGTGAGGAGGAGATGCTGCGCGAGCGGCGCCAGCGCCTGCAGCACATGGACAAAGTCGCATCCGCGCTTGAACAGGCCAAGAACTATTTGGACGGACAGGCGGTGCAATGGCTCAGCGAGGCGGCTCGTGAAGTGGCAGCGGCCGTTGCATATCAACCGTCGTTGCAGGAAACGCTGGACCTGTTGGAAACTGCACAGGTCCACGCCGAAGAAGCGCTGCATCAGCTCCGGCGGGAGGGAGATCAATGGGATCTGGACCCTGCTGAATTGGAGCGAATTGAAGACCGCCTGGTTCAATTGAGAAGTCTGCAGAGGAAATACGGCCCTAGCGTGGAGGATGTGCTGACATACCATCAAACAGCTATCCAACAACGGGACGAGCTGCTGAATCACGAAGCGAATGCGGAACGGCTGAAGCAGGCATTGGAGGATGCACTGCAGATATTGCAGGAACATTCGGAGAGGCTGCACGACATGCGTCGGCGCGCGGCGGCGAAATTGGCGAAGGAAGTGGAGAAAGCGCTGCGGGAATTGAATATGCCCAATGCGCTGTTTGAAGTAGCGGTCACGCCGCGCGTATCCAGTGACGGCGCGCCACAGTTTGGCGAGGATGGTTCTGACCACGTCCAGTTCCTACTGTCCGCGAATGCAGGTGAGGACGCGAAACCGATTCAGAAGGTGGCTTCCGGTGGTGAACTATCGCGGACACTGCTGGCACTGAAGTCGGTCCTGGCCGAGGTCGACGACCTGGGTACGCTCATCTTCGACGAGATTGACGCGGGGGTCAGTGGCGACACCGCATCGCGGGTTGCGAAAATGATGCAGAACGTGGCGCGCAAACGCCAGGTGCTGTGCGTGACCCACTCTGCTCCAGTGGCTGCTGCTGGGCGTTGGCACTACCACATTGCCAAGGTGGAGCAGCGCGGCAGAGTGACGACATTGGTCAAGAAGCTGGACGAGGACGGCCGCATTGACGAACTGTCCCGCCTGCTCGGCGGTGGTATCGCTGACCATACGGCCAAAACACATGCCCGGGCCCTGTTGGAACGGATGGCGGAGAAAGGTAGCGCGGGTGAGCGGTGATATCCTCCTCCGTCGGACGGATGTACGCGCCGGTGGCATGTTTTACGCTTCATAAACCCCTCTGCCCGGGGCACCTTAGTACCACGAGCGATTGCTTGGGAGGTGCAACGCAAAAGGGGGGCGCAACATGCGGGAGCAATTACGCAAGCGATGGGTACGCTGGCTGTGCGCGACAGTTTTTTGTCTGGCCTGTCTCTCTCCGCCGGTGCACCAATTCACCTCTGTTCCGGCGTCCATCGAGGTCTCGTTGGGCGGTCAAACGGTTGTTCCGCTGCGTTTGCCGCATGGTGCCAAGATATCAACGTCCAACGATGCGGTGCTGCGGGTTCAATCCTTACCGGTTCACGCCGGCCCGCTCGAAGACGTAGCTATTCAACCGGAGCACGTGGGCCACGCCCTCATCTCCACCCGGTTGTTTGGATTCCTGCCCTGGAAATCCGTTGACGTTCAGGTCGTTCCGGAACATCGTGTGGTGGTCGGCGGGGAGTCCGTCGGCATCCGATTGAAGTCGCATGGCGTCATGGTGGTCGGGTACCAACGCGTCAACCGGACTGGAGCTTCGCCTGCCGCCAAAGCGGATGTCCGAATGGGTGACGTCATCGAACAGATCAATCGGCGTCAAGTTCAGTCGGCCGCCGATGTGCGCCAACTCGTACAGCATTCACGAGGCAGTCTGGAACTGCTGGTACGGCGCGGGGACGACCATCGTATCGTGCACGTTCAGCCTGCGCTGGACGAGGAGGGCCAGCCTCACCTGGGTCTTTATGTGCGGGAAAAGACGTCCGGTGTGGGTACCTTAACCTATTATGATCCGACCACGCGCCGGTTCGGCGCTCTCGGTCACGTCATCACGGACGCCGATACGGGCCAACCCATTCACGGCACCGGTTCGTTATTTCATTCAGAGGTGTTGAGCGTGGTTCGCGGCTTAGCCGGAAAACCGGGAGAAAAACGCGGACGATTCATCCACACGGAACAAGAAATCGGACATATTGAGCGAAACACACCCTACGGGGTATTTGGCACCCTGTCGACCGATGTACCCCTTGCCACAGAGAGAGTCATGCCGATTGCCCTGCCGAGAGAAGTGCACGAAGGGCCCGCGAAAATTTATACGGTGGTTCACGGGCAGACCGTGGAAGCCTATGATGTGCAGATTGAAAACCTCGTCCGCCAACAGCGACCTGCGACGAAAAGCATGATTGTACACGTGACCGATGAACGGCTGCTCCGTCTGTGCGGCGGCATCGTGCAGGGAATGAGCGGGAGTCCCATCGTCCAGGACGGAAAGCTGGTTGGCGCGGTGACACATGTCTTTGTTTCCGATCCGTCCCGCGGGTATGGTGTGTACGCTGCCTGGATGCTCAGCGCTGGCGATGAAACCGAACATGTGCCGGAGGAAAACGTTCAGTCCGCCTAATCGGATGCGCATATCCCGATGGTGATGCGGATAGCATCACCATCGCACTGTGTCCAGATATGTCCCTCTACCAGCATGTCGACTTCTGTCGATGAAGGTCCGATTTCAACGAAAAGTATTCCAATCGAATTGGCAGGACATGCCGGTCTAATGTCGAAATCTTTACACGCGACACCAAACGAGGGGGAATCAACAAGTGCCTTTACAGGTTCTGATAGCGGACGATAATCGCGAATTTTCCGAACTCCTCAGAGAATACATAAACAGCCAGGAAGACATGCAGGTGTGCGGCGTTGCTCACAACGGCAATGAAGTGGTGGAACTCGTGAAGACAACTCGCCCTCAAATTGTCGTGTTGGATATCATCATGCCGGTCCTCGACGGTATTGGCGCATTGGAGCGACTGAACGAGATGGCGGATACGCTGCCGAAGGTGATTCTGCTCACCGCCTTTGGTCAGGAGACGGTAACCCGCCGCGCCATGGAGCTGGGGGTATCGTACTTTATCCTGAAACCGTTTGACATGCCGGTGCTTTTGGAGCGCATTCGCCAAGTTGCGATGACGTCCCCGGCGACGTCTCCGGTGGCGGCGTCCATGCCCATACTGCCATTGTCCCAGTCCAGCGGTATCAACAGGCAATCCGTTGATGCGGCCATCACCAAGATGATTCACGAAATCGGCGTACCAGCGCACATCAAAGGATATTTGTATCTGCGCGAAGCCATCAGCATTGTTTACCATGATGTGGAGATCCTCGGATCAATTACAAAAACTCTCTATCCACGAATCGCAGAGCGGTTTAAGACCACGCCCTCCCGCGTTGAACGTGCCATCCGCCACTCCATAGAGGTGGCTTGGGGACGCGGGAATGTGGATGCCATCCGATCCGTCTTCGGATATACGGTAAGTGCTTCGAAAACGAAGCCTACGAATTCGGAGTTCATCGCCATGATTGCGGACAAGCTGAGGATGGAACACAAGGTGGGGTAATTCCTGGCGGTCGAGGTTTGTTTTCGGGGGTTCCCCTCCTGAGGTAACCCCCCCTGAAACACTCCTGGCTAAACATTGGAATGCTGATAAACGGTTTTCATCGATCCGCAATCAGGGAAACGGCCCGGCAATCTCCTGTTTATGCATCACCCGCTTCACATGGAATGCGGCGACCCGAGAGGCAAATGGGGTAGAGGATCTGTTCCTGTCAATCCCGACCTGCTCTGTGCCATCAAGGAGAAACGATTATCGGTTTACACATGTCATTTGCCGATGGATTACAACAAGCGGATCGGAACCACCGCAGCGATGTGCGAAGGACTTGATGCGAAGAGACAAGGAAACTTGGATACGTACTTTTCAAGCAATATCACAGAGTCGTCGAAAGCCTGTGGAATCGTTTCAGATCAAGTCCGAGATTGTGTGTAAAATCCCGTCTCTGGTAGACGTCACAAAATGTTCACAGTCAGGCGTTTAGGATATGGAGCTTAGCTTGTTGGCCTGATTCTTGCTGCTGTTTCTTCCACTGCCAGTACTCGTCCATATTCAGGTAACGGTGTCCCGTGGTCCAGGCTTCGTCGATTTCCATCAGCAGCGCCCCCAACAGCCGGATAGCGGATTCTCGGTTCGGAAAGATGCGAATCACCCGTTCTCTGCGCCGGATTTCTTCGTTCAGCCGCTCCACACCATTCGTCGTCCGCAGCCGGCGACGGTATCGG
>NZ_AUCA01000003.1 GCF_000429525.1 Alicyclobacillus contaminans DSM 17975
GCAGAATCAGACTCCAACGACTGCACCTGGAGAAAAAAAGAAGTCGTCAGGACTCGGACTAATCGTTAGCATGCTCTGCATCGGATTCGTGATCTGGCTCATTCAGGTCGTGATCACATTCGTGCGCCATCACTGGATCATCAGTGCCGCATCCGGCATCGCCATTGTCGCCGCCATCATATGGACAGTGAGGAGGTCGCGGCGCGCGGCAACCATGCCCGCCAATGGACAGGAGGAAGCTCAGTCACCGACGGAGTAAAACACGCGCACCTAGGAGGAACATCATATGGACTACCCGCGTAATCTCCAACATGTCGCCATCTACCTACGTAAGTCCCGCTCCGACCTCGAAGCAGAGGCTCGCGGCGAAGGCGAAACCTTGGAGAAACATCGGCGTACGTTGCTTGAGATCGCAAAGAAACAGCAGTACGTCATTCGGGACGTTTTTGAAGAGATCGTTTCCGGTGAACGCATCGTGGACCGGCCGCAGATGCAACAGTTGCTCCACAACGTCCGCGACGGACAATACACCGCCGTACTCTGCATGGACATCGACCGTTTGGGTCGCGGCAATATGATAGACCAAGGGCTGATTCAGGACGCATTCAAAACGTCTAGGACGCTCATCATAACGCCGCGTAAGGTCTATGACCTCCAGAATGAACTGGACGAAGAATGGAGCGAATTTGAGGCGTTCATGGCGCGCAGAGAACTGAAGATCATCACCAGGCGCCTGCGGAGAGGCCTGATGGCCAGCGCGAGGGAAGGACGCTTCATCGCGAGAAAGGCGCCGTACGGATACCTGAAAGACGAAAACAAACGCCTGTACCCAGATCCAGAGACTGCCCCCATCGTGCGCATGATCTTTGATTGGAGCGGCCAAGGCTTAGGCATCGTTGCTATCTCCCGACTGCTCCGGGAAATCGGGGCGAAGCCGCCGGAAAACCATCGCGGCCCCGACCGATGGACGCATCCCACCGTTCGCGACATCCTGCGCAATGAGGCCTATTTGGGCAAGGTCGTCTGGAACAAGTATCGGCACCGAAAAGTCAACGGGCACATGAAACGTGAGTTACTGCCGCGTGAAGAATGGATCGTGGTCGAAAATGCTCACGAACCCATCATCACAAAGGAGCAATGGGAGCTTAGTCAGCAAAACCTGTCACGCCGCAAACCTCGCGTGCCAATAAACTATGACCTGGTGAACCCTTTAGCAGGTATCTTGCGTTGCGGTGTTTGCGGACGAGTCATGGGTAAGGTGAAACATACTGGGCGCCAGATGCGGGTCTGTTGCATGGATCGATTCTGTCCGACTGGGAGCGCCATACTGTCGAAGGTTGAAGAAGCTTTGTTGACTAGGTTGTCTGAACTCGCGTCACAGATGCCTCATGTGGCTCTGGCAGCAGAGCGTAAGAATCAGGAACATGCGGTGAAACTCGCGGAAAAGAAGATACGCTCTCTCGAACAGCAAATTGAGTTAAAGCGCGTGCAGCAAAACGAGTTGCACAATCTGTTGGAGCAGCGTGTTTACACTGTGGAAATGTTTTTGGAGCGGAGCCGGATCGTCGGCGATGAATTGAATAACCTGGAATCAGAGTTGGCGCGAACAAAATCCGAATTGGAGCAGTTGCGGGCATCGGCAAACAAACAATATGATATTATCCCTGCGGTCGCTGAAGCTGTTCGGCAGTATCGGATCACAGATGATGTCGAGACAAAAAACGCGATCCTAAAATCCGTCGTCGAAAAGGTTATCTTCCACAAGGAAAAGGGCAAGGGCATGTACAAGCCATTCACTCTGGATATTTACTTGCGTCAGTAGGCGATAACATTGGTGGTTCAATTCTATAAACCACACATGCCCCTCTTCATCCACACCGAGATCAAACCCAATCAGACCAACGGTCGGTAAGCGCTGGCTGAGCTGCCGGGAGATGTCGAGCGCGCACTTCTCCAAATCGTGTCGGGGAATGAACTTCCCTTCGCGCTGCGCCAGAGACTGCAGTTGACCGAACGACATGCGTTCTCCGCCCGCGATGATGTTTGTGACCACGCCACCTGTGGGCGCCAATTTTGGGATGACGCCGACGACATGCCACGCTCCGCGTCCACCGCGGTGAGTGACAATCCGAAAATCGACCTTGCGCCCCCCCACCGTCAACAACTTTAAGCCCTGCTGCAGGAAATGACGTTGTTGCTTCAGACGATGCTGCAGATAGTTCGCCACCTCCTGCCGCGTGAGAACCAACCGCGTCCTCCGTCCATGCCGCTGTCTGTCCACACTGATGCGATACTTCCCATCTGCGGTGGCCTGAATGCGCGTGACCCCCATGCCTCCGTACCCGCCGACGGGTTTTAGATATGCATCGCGCCACCGGTCGATGGTGTGAAGGGTCTGGGCTCCAGAACGGGGCAGAACGGCCGGTGGAACATACTTGCCCGCCTCGGTCGTCTTCAACCACCGCTGCATGACCCACTTGCTGTACATCGGCGGATTGAAGAGGGGAATGCCCTGTTGACGCGCGTAGCGCCGGAGCTTTGCCGTGTATCCCCGAATGGCCAGATGAACAAAGACGTTGTCGTAAATGACGTCCGGCAGGGCGGTCTTCCGGGCGACCCATGGCCCGGAGGGTTGATTTGCCGACACGGGCTCCCATGCCTGGACGGTTCCCTGCGCCCAATCGACCTGCAGCGGATGAAACAGCGCCAATCGAGCCCCAATCTCCGTAGCCCGTGCCGCCATCCGCCGGAACATTAAAATCGGCCGACGTGCTGCCGTCCGCGCGCCCGCTTTCGGCAACACGGTGGTGGCAACGCCAATTCGCACCATTTCTCGACTCATTCATGTCACCCCATCCAAACGCCTTGCACATTATATGTGAGACGCAGGACATGGGCTGGGCAATCGTCCAGAATGAGGAAAAAGGAGGGCTGACGATGTTGAGACAGGTTTGTAAAGGAAAGATTCACCGCGCTACAGTGACGCAGGCGGATTTGAATTACATGGGGAGCATCACATTGGATAGCCATCTGATGCGGGCCGCCAATATCTGGCCATTTGAAATGGTGCAGATCACGAATCTCTCCAACGGCGTCATCTGGCACACGTACGCATTGGAGGGGGCTGCCGGCAGCGGAACGGTGTGCCTCAACGGCCCACCGGCCAGGCATTTTCAACCGGGAGACCTGGTCATCATCCTCTCCCTGGCCTATGTGACAGCGGAGGAGTGGAAAACGCTCAAGCCCTCCGTCGTTTTCGTGGACCAGCGCAACATCATCACCTCTGTCGTTCAGCACCCGATGAGCGACGCGCCAGGGGCATTGAGCCCGGATTGAAACAGCGGGAGTCCAAGGACTCCCGCTCTCGCCAAATCACTCGGTCGGGCGACGATACTCGACCGTCACTTTGGTGGAAATGCCGCCGCGAATGGTGAAATCACTGATCACCTTCGCATAGCGCGGTTTGGCCGCCGCGACGAAGTCATTCAGGATGATGTTCGTCACGTCCTCGTGAAAATGCCCTTCATTACGAAAACTCCACAGGTACAACTTCAAAGATTTCAACTCGACCAGATGATCCGCGGGTTGATAATGTATGGTAATGGTCGCAAAGTCCGGTTGTCCCGTCATCGGACACAGCGTAGTGAATTCCGGCGTGCTCATCTCCACGTCGTACACTTTGTCCGGATGCGGATTCGGGACCACAACCAACTCCCGAGATGGTTGGGTAGCCATGGAATCCCTCCAACATGAAATTCAACGAGCGGCGCATCGACGCTCGCTGGACTAACTATACCGATGTCTCGCCCACGGCGCAATGCCCATGGCGTGACCGCCGGCACCGGTCGCGCGCATCGGGTGGGGACGTGGTAAGATATTGCTCGTTATCACCGCAAACCCCTCCAGACAAGATGGGAGAGTGTGCGGTCATCCATGTCAGAAAGGCCGATGACGTTTTGCTGCTTCCACGTGCGTTTGAACAATCCATGCAACATTGGCTCGGAAATGAATGGCCGGAATTGAAAGCGGCGCTGGCAGAACCGGCCCAACGGGCCGTTCGACTCCACCGCGTGAGCGCCACACCGCCTTCGGGTTCGAATGAGACCTGGTGCGACTTCGCAGTGCCCCGTCCCATTCCAGCAGCAGTCCGAGCGGCGCTGACCACTCCCGTTGCCTGGTTTCCGGAAGCGTTCTACATCCCGCAGGGCGCCCGAATCGGGCGCAGTGTCTATCATGAAACCGGCGCTTTTTACATCCAGGAACCTTCGGCCATGGCGGCCGCTGCGGCGCTTGCCGCAAAGCCGGGCGAGCGCGTGTTGGACCTGTGTGCAGCCCCCGGCGGAAAGACGACAGCTATTGCGAAATCCATGTTGGGACAGGGAGTCCTCGTGGCGAATGAAATTCATCCCGAACGCGTGGTGGTGCTTGCGCAGAACCTGGAACGTCTCGGCGTGTCCGCGGTGGTGTTGAATGAGTCACCGCAGCGGCTCGCAGGTGCTCTCACTGCGCAATTTGACGCGGTGTTGGTGGACGCCCCCTGCTCGGGAGAAGGGATGTTTCGAAAGGATCCGGACGCGGTGGCGGCGTGGAGTGAATCAGCGCCCGCTCTCTGCGCGGATCGCCAGCGCGACATATTGCGCGAAGCGGTGAAGCTGGTCCGCCCCGGCGGACGCCTCGTGTATTCCACCTGCACGCTCAATCCCGTGGAGAATGAACAGGTGATTGCGTGGGCACTGCGTGAACTGCCGGTTCAACCACTGCCTCTGCCGGCGTGGCCGGGGTGGGAAACGGGCCGGCCCGACTGGGCGGACGGCTGTGAACATCTGCTGCACACCCGGCGCCTTTGGCCGCATCGCGCCGCTGGCGAAGGCCACTTTATCGCGAGCCTGCAGGTGGTGTCCAACGACGCCGCGGCACCGCGGCGCCCGCGGCGTCGACCGCGCGGTGAAGCAGCATCCTGGCTCGGTCCCTGGCGAGATTTCCTCGCCGACTTGTTCGAAGAGACAGCGCCCGAATCCTGGTTTCGCCCCTTGGTCCGCGGAGACATCCTGTACAGCGCGGAAAGCCTGGCCGCAGAGGCCCTCGATATGGGGCTCAAGGTACTGCGGCCCGGACTTCCTCTGGCCGAGGTGCACCGGAATCGATTTCAGCCGCACCACGCCCTGGCCATGGCCACGCCTATCGACAACTTCGCGCAGCGTGTGTCGCTGGATGAAGAGCAGGCCGCGGCGTACCTGGAGGGCGCTGCCCTCGGGGCAGCCGCGTCCGGAAAAGGGTATGTGCACATTTCCGTGGACGGTCTGCCGCTCGGTTTCGCGAAATCCGTTCCCGGAAGACTGAACAACCTCTACCCGAAAGGGTTGCGGCGGTCGGGCCTTCTCTGGGATGGGCTGGCGGGGGATGCACCGTGATCCTCCGCCTTTGCTCGTGGAAACCGGCGACGGCCCGCCTCGTGCATCGGTCACACGGCTTCCACCACCATGGCAATTCCCTGCCCGCCGCCGATGCACAGCGATGCCACGCCGAACCGTTCACCGCGGCGATGCAATTCGTAGATCAGCGTCAGCAGGATACGGGCCCCGCTCGCTCCCACCGGATGACCGAGCGCGATGGCGCCACCGTTGACATTGGTCCGTTCCCTCGGCAGTCCCAATTCCCGTTCCACACTCAGGTACTGGGCCGCAAACGCCTCGTTCACTTCCCACAGAGCAATCTGTTCAAGGTCCAGGTTGGCTTGCTGTAACGCTTTGCGAATGGCGGGCACCGGGCCAATGCCCATGTACGCTGGATCGACGCCGGCCACCGCAAAGCTGACAATCCTTGCCTTAGGCGACCAGCCGTGCTGTCGTACCGCCGTCTCCCCCGCAAGTATCACAGCCGCCGCACCGTCGTTGATGCCGCTGGCGTTGCCAGCCGTAACGGTCCCGGAAGACAGGAACGCCGGCCGCAGTTTACTGAGACTTTCCAAAGATGTGTCAGGACGGATATGTTCATCGTCCGAGACGGTCAACGGCCCCTTGCGTCCCGGAACAGATACCGGTACGATTTCCGCCGCGAACCGCCCGGCCTCTCGCGCCCGTGCGGCGCGCTGATGGCTCAACAGGGCGAATTCATCCTGCTCAGCGCGTGAAATTTGGTATTTTTGCGCCAGGTTTTCCGCCGTAATGCCCATCGGAATGTCTCCCCGGCAGTCTGTCAACACCTCATTCAGCATGTCGACAGCCGTCCCGTTTCCCATGCGCATCCCAAATCGCACACCGCGCAACAGGTACGGTGTCATGCTCATGGACTCGGCACCGCCCGCCAGTGCCACGAAGCTCTCCCCAAGCAGAATGTCCTTGGCGGCGGTGACCACGGCCTGCAGACCGGATCCGCACAGCCGATTGACGGTGAGTGCCGGTACCGCCACCGGAACCCCCGCGTCAAGCGCCACATGGCGCGCGAGATAGGCTGAGCCATTGTGCGATTGAATCACATTTCCAAACACCACGTTGTCCACCAGATCCGCGGCAACGTCGGATTTCTCCAGTGCAGCGCGGGCCGCCGCGGTCCCGAGCGCTGTGGCGGTGACGCCAGACAACGCCCCGCCAAACCCTCCAAACGCCGTTCTGGCCCCATCCAACACGTACACGGCGCGCTCCATCACGTCAATTCCCCCTTTTCCGTCCCGAAGGACGGTGTCAATTCCATTATGGCACGCCCCCCCTGAATTCGAAAGGTGAAATGAAAAGGGATTCATATTCGAAGAGATGCAGAGATGTGCCAAAGAACATTGACAATGTTTATCCAAAGATCAAAAATGTTTATGTTCAAATTGAATTTATGCTGAAGGAGGGACCCCGTGATGAATCGTGTGGCTCCCCTGGCGTGTCCTGCCTGCTCCGGTGAAATGCGGGTTACGGAACTCACTTGCCCCCATTGCGCCACGCGCGTGCAGGGCCAATTCGACATCCCGGCGCTCCTGCGGCTGAACCGCGAACAGCTGCAGTTTGTGGAAGTGTTTCTGCGCTGTCGCGGCAACATTCGCGAGGTGGAGCGGGACTTGAAAATTTCTTATCCGACCGTCCGGGCGCGGCTGGATCAAGTGA
This sequence comes from Alicyclobacillus contaminans DSM 17975, assembly GCF_000429525.1. Lineage (GTDB taxonomy): Bacteria > Bacillota > Bacilli > Alicyclobacillales > Alicyclobacillaceae > Alicyclobacillus_A > Alicyclobacillus_A contaminans. The sequence goes on from NZ_AUCA01000003.1 coordinate 7,089, forward strand.
TTCAATCGCTCGGCTACCCGGTGCAACCGACATCCGACATACCGGATTCACTGGACGCCGTCCTGGACGAACTGGATCGCGGCACGCCCTACGAAGAAGCGATCAAACGGGTGCGGGGAGGAGATTCCTTGTGAATCAGCGGATGCGCATTCTGAAATTGTTGCAGGAAGGGAAAATTTCGTTGGAACAAGCCGAGCATCTGCTCGAGATGATGGATCAGAAGTCGTCCGCCGCTGATCGCGGCGGTTCGTTTGACCGATGGAACCTGAGAGAACTCAGACAACTGGGGACCCAGATCACGTCTGCGGTCAGCCAGTCTCTGTCGGACGTCCGCAAGACCATCGAACAGCAGGTGGAACAATGGACGGGCCCGTGGACACAGCACACCCTGTCCGTGAGCACCGTCGTATCCGTGCCGGAGGGGGTTCGGGACCTGTCGCTGGAGACGGTCAACGGAGGGATTCACGTGTCCGTCGCGGACCAGTCCGCAGGTCACATTGAGGTGCGCGGCCAGGTGAAGGCGGACCAGTGGAGCGTGGCGGCAAAAGTGTTGGAGGACGCTGTCAAGACACACCACAGCGGGGAGCGATTGGACCTCGCGGTCATCCACGGGAAAGTGGGCGGAGACAGTCCGGGCGCCGTCGTCAGCGCACAGCTGCACGTGGTGTTGCCCGCGTCGATGGGCGTGCTCGCTCTGCGGTCGCACAACGGCAGTCTGAACCTAGATTCCGTCCGAGCAGAGGAACTGCGTTTGGACACCGTGAACGGGTCCGTGACGGTGCACGACAGCACCTTCGCTCGACTCTTTGTGACGACGGACAACGGCAGAGTCGAGGTGTACGATAGCATCACCACGCGCTGCCAGTCGGTATACGCATCTGCCAAGAGCGGCACATTACGGATACACGGCAAACACCCGGATGTGCGGATGGAGGGCACAGCGCGGACCGCGTTCGGCCGGATTGACATCCCGGTTTCCAGATTCGAGGTTGTCGCAGACGAAGATGCTCGGCCCACCTTTGTGCGCTTTGCGGAGAAGAACGCCGGTGACGGCGTGCATCGCATGCGCGTGCAGCTCGAGACGAGGAGCGGCAATATTCGCATCAGCCCTGCGGCGGCCGATTCACCGCTGTAACCCTCATCCTCTCATCTGCGCCACACATCCGGCGCAAGGAGGGATTCGGATGCACAGGAGTCATCCATTGTACGTGGCGGCCGCCTTGCTCGCCGCCATGGCGATTCAGCTCATTTTAATGTGGCGCTTGCGCCGAGGCGTTCGGCGCAACCCATCGGCGAACTCCCGCCTTCATTCGGACGATCCCTGAAGGCGGCCCATCAACGGCGGGTCAACGCACGCTGCGGAGCACGGCCAGCAAGCGCTCTATGTCGTCCTCGTGGTTGTAAAAACCGCAGCTGACACGTATCAGGTTGCGATTGGGAACCGCCTGTACGTGCACCGACCGCTCGTCGGCCGCAGCCACGAACGCCTCCGCTGATGGATGTGGCAGGCGAAAACTGACAATCCCGGCCCGAGCTTCCCGCGGTGTGACAATCTGGACGTTCGGGAAGTCCAGCAGTTGATCGAACAGGTGCGCGGACAATCCCTGAATGCGCGTGTACGCGTAATCCCAACCCACGTGCACGCGCAAGAATTTCAGGCTCTCATGGAAGCCAATCCACTGCACTCGGGCGGACGCGGCGTATTCGAACCGCTGCCCCGTTTCCGCCGCCAGATGATGGCCCAACGCCGTATACGCATGCGGCGACGCTAGGGCCGCAGGGCCGATGAAGGTCGGATCGAGCACCGATTGCAAGGTTGGAGCGACGTACAGCGCACCCGTTCCGTCCGGGCCGCACAGCCATTTTCGACCGGACACCGCATACAGATCCACTCCGCTCTGCGCCAGTGAGAACGGCTCCGCGCCGGCCCCCTGCGCCCCATCCACCAAGCAGTATCCGCCGTGCCGGTGAATGAGCTCGCACAACGTCTCCACCGGTAATCGCTGTCCAGTGGCTGCCGCCACGTGCGGAATGACGAGCAGACGGGTTCGCGGCGTGAGCAAGCGCTGTACCTGCGTCAGCCACTGGTCTTCAGACGTTGCGACGGGCACTTTTTGCAACACCACGCCACGGCGCTGTTTCAGGATTTGCAACGGCAGCAGCACCGCCGGATGTTCGAGATCCGTGTACAAAATTTCGTCTCCGGCCCTGAGCGGCAGCCCCCACAGCGCGATGTTGACGGCGTGGGTGGCGCCGTCCGTCAATGCAAACGCTTCCGGCGGGGCGTCCAGCAACACGGCCAGGTGCTCGCGCACCTCTGCGCGAATTTGCTGAAAGCGCGTGTCCCAGTCATCGTGCAAGCGCCCCTGTTCCAGCTGCCACCGGAGCTCCTCCTGCATCGCGGACACCGCCGTGTCCGGCAGCGCGCCAAATTCCCCCGTGTTCAGGTAAGCCACCGTGCGGATGGCCGGAAAGTGCCGGCGCAAATTATCCACGTGAGCCATACCGTGTCAGCCCCCTCGCTGTCCGTCGTCATCCGACCAATTGGTGCGTAAAATCTCCGCGCCGCCGGTGACTTCCATGATGGTCCCGCTCAATTCGCCGCTGAGCGGGTGGCACAGAAATGCCACCACGCGACCCACGTCCTCGCCGACGGCGGGGCGGCGCCCGCCCACAGACACCGTCACATCCGATATGCGGGACGTCTTGTGGATGCCGCGGATATCGCCCGGACAGACCATGTTCGCGGTGATTCCGTAGTCCCTCTCCTCTTTGGCGATGGTGCGCGTCAACGATGCCAGTGCCGCCTTCGCCGCGGCGTACTCGCCGCGGTATCGCCACCCCGCAGCCTCTCCGGCTCCGGCGAATCCCACGGTGACGATGCGCCCAAAGCGCCGCCTGCGCATCTCCGGAACCAGGCAGCGGCAGAGCGTCAGAAAGTTGGTTACATTTCCGTGCACCATCTCCCGCCAGTGATCCGGCGTACTGTCCGCGACCCGCACGTGTTCAAAGATAAAGGGCCCAAAATTGTGAACCAGCGCGTCCACCCGCGAAAACGACCGCATGCATCCATCCGCCGCGGCTTGGACGGCCTCCATGTCCAACAGATCGACCTGCCAAGGGACGGCGGTTCTCCCCAAGGACGCGGCGTACTCCACCAGCTCCCGTGCCCGTACGCCGCTCGTTCGATAGGTGAAAAACACATCCCATTCCGCTTCCAACAGCGCCCGGACCATCGCCAGCCCAAGCCCGGAAGCGCCACTGGTCACAAATGCGACGCGGTCAGCCATGTCGTCTCTCCTTCCGTCACCCTTCATCCTATCACAGGTCGGCGGGCACCTGGCCGCGAATTCTCACGCAGGCAATCTCCAACACCCGTCCGGATGACGCGTTCACCCACTGTTGCGTGATCATTTCTGCCTCGATTCCCGACAGTCCTGCCTCCGCGAACCAGCGATGGACCTGCGAGAGGTCTGGCAGATTGTGCTGGGGAACGCCGTGCCCTCACATCCGCGCCAACTCGGGGAGCGGGTAGAACCACTCGTGGAAAAATGGCTGATGGAATTGAAACGCCAACGACTGAAGACAGCGACCGTGTCCCCCGCGCGCGACCTGTTGTCTTCGTGCACGTCCTCCCCTATGATGAAACTGAGCAGCGTGACAAGGATTCCATCCATTCAGGGGAGGCTTCCGATGCATTTCGCCTACGACGAGCGTCTCGGCATCCGCACACCGCGCCAAGCCGAAGACTTCGCGGATCTCTCGCACGAGGTGCAAGTTCAGCTCCTCGCGGAGTGGGAAGCCATTCGAGCCGCCATACCCGATCAAATCCATCATTTCGAGACGAGGATTCAAGCGCTGTTGGACGCCATTCACGAAGAGGAAGACTGGGATTTGATTGCCGCGCACTTCGACCGGATCACCGATTACGCCAGTCGCATCCACGACCTGAATCTGTGGTCGCGCGTCCACCCATCCGTCCTTCTGCCGGACGCCGAGGACCCATGAGGCCTCGGCTGCGCCCGACTCTGGTCACACCGCCCGCTCGACAATTTCCACCGATTCCATGCGCACCTCTTCGGTGGGACGGCTGACCTCTCCGGACGCCGAGCGTGTGACCGGGGTGGCCGCAATCTGTCGGACGGTATCCATGCCTGATTTCACGCGGCCGAACACCGTGTAGTTCGGATATTGATTGAGGTGCTGACACTGGTTGCCCGTGCAGATGAAAAATTGACTGCCGTTGGTGTCGGGCCCCGCATTGGCCATCGCCACCACGCCCGGTTCATACGGGAGTGCCGGTGGAAGTTCATCCGCGAACCGATATCCCGGTCCCCCCATCCCCGTGCCGGTGGGGTCCCCGGTCTGAATCATGAATTCGCGAATGATGCGGTGAAACACCACCCCGTCAAAATATCCTTCCTTCGCGAGAAAGACGAAGTTGTTCACCGTCCGCGGCGCCTGCTGGCTCAGCAATTCAATGGTAAAATCGCCCTTGTTGGTGTGAACGACTGCTTCGTACGCAATGCCTTCCTGCAGCTGCATGGCCGGCGGTTGCGCGTATTGTTTCCTCACCGAGCCTCTCTCCTTCCTCTCGAATGTCGGTGGCCGTCTGCGCGTATGCGCTCGCCACGACGCCTGCCGCATGTTACCATACATCTCCCGCAAACTCAAAGTGCCGAAGGCGCCAAGTATCGAAATTGCAACAGTGTTCGCAATCCCTTTACAATGGACTTGGAGGTGGATTCACATGGAATATCGCCGATTGGGCAAGAGTGGCTTGCGCGTCTCCGAGATCGCGCTCGGCAGCTGGCTGACTTATGGAACCGTCACGGAGCGGGAGCAGTCCATCGCCTGCGTGAAGCAGGCGTATGAACTGGGCATCAACCACTTCGACTGCGCCAACGTGTACGGTGCTGAACCGCACGCGGCAGAGAAAGTGCTGGGCGAAGCGCTGGCGCCATATCCGCGCGAGAGTTATGTGCTGACTACGAAGGCGTTCTGGCCGGTGGGCGATGGCCCCAACGACCGCGGACTCAGCCGCAAGCACATCGTGCAGGAAGTGGAGAAGAGTTTGCGAGCGCTGAACGTCGAGTACGTGGATATCTTCTATTGCCACCGGTTCGATCCGGACACCGATCTGGAGGAAACGCTCCGGGCGATAGATGATTTGATCACACAGGGTAAAATTCTGTACGCTGGGCTGAGCGAATGGCCGGCCGACGCCATCGCGGAAGGCGTGCGGCTGCAGCGCGAGCTCGGTTTGCATAAATTTGCCGCGAGCCAGCCGGTCTACAATATGTTCAACCGATACATCGAATCCGCCGTCATCCCGATTTGCGACCGCGCCGGCATCGGCCAGGTGGTCTTCTCACCGCTCGCGCAAGGCGTGCTGACCGGAAAGTACAAGAAGGGACAACCGGCTCCGGCCGGATCGCGCGCGGCCACACCGCAAGTCAACCGATTTGTTGAGCGGTTCCTGAAAGACGACTACCTGGACAAGGTGGACGCCCTGCAGCGGATTGCACAGAATGTCGGCATTTCGTTACCGCAACTGGCCTTGGCGTGGGTCCTGCGGCTGCCCAGTGTCAGCAGCGCGCTGATTGGAGCCAGTCGGCCGGAGCAGGTGGTGGAAAACGCCAAGGCGTCCGGCGTACGGTTGGACGACTCGACACTCGACGCCATCGAAGAGATATTGACGGGAACCCCCGCCTAAACCAGGTGTAAACAACGAGGGAGAAACGCGCGCCGCGTTCTCCCTCGTTGCGCCGAAAGGAGAGACGCTGTGTTGCCCACATCACTCTGGCCGCTCGACGAGGCCATTCAGCGGGTGCATGCGCTCGGCCGACCATCCGGCACCGAGCGGATTTTGGTTCGCGCTGCCCTCGGCAGAACGCTCGCGGACTCGGTACACGCGGCCGTCGCCATTCCCCCGTTCCCACGAGCCATGATGGACGGATACGCGGTACGAGCCGCCGACACAACGAGCCCGCGGCCACTGGCGGTGGTGGACACGCTGGCTGCGGGAGCGTGGAGTACAACCCGTGTAGGTCAGGGGGAAGCCGTCCGCATCATGACCGGCGCGCCAGTGCCGGAAGGAGCGGATGCCGTCGTCCGCTTCGAGTGGTGCGACGCGTCCGACGGCAAGCACGTGACGGTGAGACGGCCCGTCGCGCCGGGGGAATCCATCCAGCCCCGCGGCGAGGACTGCGAGGTCGGCAGCCATCTGCTGCCCGCCGGCACCTTGCTTCGCCATGCCGAAGTGGCGCTGCTCTGCGCTGCGGGCGTCGCCGAAGTGGACGTGTTCACCACACCGAAGGTCGCCGTCGTGGTCACCGGCAGCGAATTGGTCCCGCAGCCATCCACGCCGCTCGGTAAAGGCCAGATCTACGCATGCAACGACCTGTTGGTGGCCGCTATGGTGGAGTCCTGCGGCGCCGTGGTGGCGGCCGTCGAATACGTTGCCGACCAGCTCGAGTCGGTTCAGGCGGCGATTCGCCGCGCTGCCGAAACGGCGGACTGCGTCATCACCACCGGCGGCGCTTCCGTCGGCGACTTTGACTGCGTTCCACAGGCGCTGCGCCAACTCGGCGCGACCGTGCACATGGAAAAAGTATGGATGCGGCCCGGAACGCCGTTTGTGGCTGCGTCGCTTGGGAACACCCCCGTGTTTGGGCTGTCGGGCAATCCGGCCGCGTGCAGCATCCAAGCGGAAGTGTTGGTGAGGGCCTTTTTCGACGGCTGCTGTGGGAGAGCCCCCAATCCGTTCCCGTGGACGGGGATTTTGAAGGACGACATCGTCCTCTCCCCCGTGAAACACACGCGCGTGTTGCGAGCCCGGGCCCTATCCGCGAACGGCCAGCTGCTCGTGGATGCGTCCCTGGCGCAGAGCCCGGGTGTCCTGCGAAGCCTGGTGTCGGCCAACTGCCTCATCCGCGTACCTGGCGGAGGTGCAGAGCGGGGCAGCGAAGTGCCGTTGCGCTGGCTTTGGTGAAGTTCGCACACGGCGTCCTCACGTATTCAACACGTCGCGATGGCGGAACTGCAGTATCGCCACCGCCAACGCCAAGACCGCCCATACGCCGAGCACGAGGAGGCCCGTGGCGAGACCCACCGGTTGCCACAGCGCATTCGACAAGTCGCCATTCCAGTTGTCCATGAGGTTGAGATGGGTCGGAAACAGCCATGCCACCCATCGCTCGTGCTGCGCCATCTGCATCACAATGAATCCAACGACAATGGAACCCATGGCTGCCGCCGTACTCACCATGGCCGAACGGAAGAGCGTGGAGCACAGCATGGCGATGGTGGCAACAACCATCATCGCGAGGGCGGTGTACAGAAAGCCAAAGCCAACAAATTGCCAGGCCGGCAGCACCTGCGCGTGTTCATAGTGCGGAATGGTCAGGGTCCCAGGTGATCCCACACCTTCCATCGGCGGCATGGTGACTGCGGTGTAGTACACATTCGTGAGTATCGGTTGGGCGGCGCCGCGGACGCCCATGATGGAAAACCCGATCAGCAGCAGAGCGACACACAGCAGCAGCGTCCAGCCCGCGCTCGCGACCAGGCTCACCAGCCACTTGCCCACCCAGATGTTCACCCGCGACACCGAACGAATGAGCAACAATTTAATGGTCCCGTCGGTGGCTTCGCCGGACACCATGTCAGCCACCAGCACAATGACCAGCAACGGCAAGAAAATCCGCGCCCCCACATTCATGAATTGAATCACCTGTTGAAAAACGTTCACCGTTGGCCAGGTCAGCGGCTTCACGTTGTGATCCAATGCGTACCGATCCTGCATCAAATTCGCGCGGGCGCCTTCCACCTGTACCACATCCTCCGGCTTGGTCGAAGACTGCAATTGGCGGATGGTCGCCTCATCCACCGAAATCTGGCGCTGCAGCTCGGTTTTCCAGCCGTCTCCCTGAGCCTGTTGATTCTGGTTCAACTGGTCCTCCACCGCAGCCAATTTCTGCTTTTGCTGCGTCAACTGCATGTCCCGGTCTTTCGACGACGGCTGCTGTTGGAGCTCGGCAATCTGCTGCTTCAGTTCTGCCTCCTGAGACTGCAGTTGGCTGGTGGGATTATAACGCAGGTCATCGTGGTACCTGTGATACGCAACCAACCCGAACAACGCCACCACAAACAGGCTAAGCACGGTCGTCACCAGAAAGCGCCGCCGCCGCACCAGCTTCATCCACTCGTTCACAAACACCGCAGCCAATTCACGCATGATGTCCACCTCCTGCGGCGATTTCCGTCCAGGATTCCACCGACTTGCCCTCCGTCAGTGCGAGGAACGTGTCCTCCAGCGACTCCTGCTCGCGCTCCACCGCGTACACATCCACCTCGGCCTTCACCAACGCCCGCACCGCTGCGGCCACCGCGACATCCTCCGCCGCCGGCAGCGAGATCCCTTCCGGGTGCGGGTGCACCGTGTAGCCCGCCGCCACCAGCGCTTGGTGCGCGGCGTCTGGATGATTCACCCGAATGAAGGCAGATTTGTTCGCTCCCCCGACCAAGTCCGCCATCGGTTGCTCGGTCACCATGCGACCGGCCTTGATGATCCCGACGCGATCGCACATCAGCTCCAATTCGCTCAACAGATGGCTGGACACAAACACCGCCATCCCTTCTCCCGCCAAGCGCCGCATCAGTTCGCGGAACTCGCGAATACCGGCCGGATCGAGCCCGTTGGTCGGTTCATCCAGCACCAGCAGTTTCGGCCGCGCCAGCAACGCCTGCGCGACGCCCAAGCGCTGGCGCATGCCGAGGGAATAGCGCTTCACTTTGTCATCCAATCGATCCCCAAGGCCAACGATGGCATTCACCTCGTCGACGCGTTGGGCGATGTCGCGAAGGCCGGCCAGGCGCGCATAGTGCACAAGATTTTGACGCCCCGTCAGATACCGGTAGGTCTCCGGATTTTCCACAATCGCGCCGACCTGCGCCAGTGCCTTCGCACGCTCGCGTTGGACGTCGTACCCGTCAATGCGGATAATCCCTGCGCTTGGACGGATCAGACCGACAATCATCCGGATGGTTGTGGTTTTGCCGGCTCCGTTCGGGCCAAGGAACCCGTACACCTCTCCGGCCTCGACGTTCATGGTCAAGCCTTCCACAAGTTTCTTGCCTCCGATGGACTTTGCAACCCCCTCCAAGGTGAGGACGGACATCTCATGACACCTCCAGGAACTTTTTTCGATACCATCGAATGAGCCACCGCACGAGCAGCCAGAGGAGCACGGTGAATACGGCGTGTTTCAGCAGCATCTCCGGTGCGGGAACCTGCTCATCCACGCTGCTCTCCTCGGCCATCACGAGACCGACGAAGCAACACCCTCCGAACACCACCCAATGCCAAAGGCCGGGGAACAGAAAGAAGTTGTCCATCCGCTCCAAAGATATGGCGCGAAACAGTTGCTGCACTCCAAAGTAGCCAACCAGTATCCAGCAGCCGGTGCAAACGAAGAACATGGCCGACGGGCCGCTCGGAAAACCCCTGGTGTAGTAGAGCGGCGCAAACTGTTCCAGCAGATGGGTCATCGTGAATACCCAGTTGGCACTGTTCGGACCGGTCAGCAACTGGACATAGACGGACAGTGCCAGGGGCAAACCGCCTATCAACCATCCAGCCAGGGGCGCCACGTACACCTGCCCCACGAGCGTCGCGCCCATGAGCCCGCACACGAAGCAGGCCAATTGAAGCAACGCTTCACAGCCGAGCCAACGCAGGAACGCGTGAACCGGAAGCCCCGCACCCGCGCCGAGGTTGAGTGCGTACAGGAGAACGGCGAACACCACCAGGCTGGCCATCAGGAAGAGTGCGCCCAGTGTCGCCTTCACCCGCAGCACCTGACGGCGCGTGAACGGTCCCGACAGCGTGTACCAGAGTCCGCCGTGGCTACGGTCGTAGCTGAGAATAATGGACCCGAACGCCGCCGCGGCAAACGCGTAATATTCGAGTCCACCGCTGTCGTTGTCTGCCTGGCCCGTCATCGCGGCCAACGTGAAACGAATCATTTCCAGCATCGTGAGGCGAAGCTGCGCATCCTGCTCTGACCAGATTCGCATCAGTCGAACGGTCAGCACTAATACTTCCGGTCCGGCCAACACCAATAGGAACAGCAGCCCCCACCATCGTTGCTGCCGCCACTCCTTGAACACCAACGCCTTAGGAAAGAAGGATGCCATCGCGGGTGTATCCCTCCTTGGACAGCGTCAGACGCAACAGTTCCTCCACACCCACATTCACCACCTCGGTGTAGGTCGCACCGGCGGTGCGCAACGCCTGAACCATGTTTGCCGCCGTCTCACAGCCCCCATCTACGACGAGCGCGCAGAATTGGCCGCTCTCCTCGACCTGAACGACATTCGGGTGCTGGCGCAGTTCGAACGGCAAGCCATCTGGCAACACCGCCTGCACGCGCTTCATGAACTGCTGCAGCTGTGGCAGCTCGCCAGTCATGACCACGCGACCGCTGTACATCATCGTCACCGCGTCCGCAATGCGCTCGAGCTCGTCCAGATGGTGCGTGGCGAACACCACCGACATCCCCGTGTGCGCCACTTCCTGTACAATCAGCTGCAGGAATTGCCGTTTTACCACCGCATCGAGCCCATTGGTGGGTTCGTCCAGCAGCAGCACCTGCGGCCGCGCCGACAACGCCATCAACAGCCGCAGCTGCATCTTCATTCCCCGCGACAAACTGCGGATGAAGGCCCGTTCCGGCAGTTGCAGCGCCTTCAGCAGCGCTCGGCAGCGCCCCTCGTCCCAGGTTCGATACGCGAATCGACCGTATTGAATGAGATCCATGACGCGAAATGAACCCGGGAGGGCGACGTCCTCTCCGACGAGGTGCAACCGTTGGCGAAGCGCATCGGCGTCTTTGCGAACGCGCTGGCCAAGTACCTCCACCCACCCGGACGTCGGCTCCATCAGGCCAACCATCATTCGCAGCAGCGTGCTCTTGCCCGCGCCATTGGCCCCAATCAATCCATGGATACTGCCTGGGGCCACGCGCATGGTCACACCATCCACCGCCAGCTTGCCCGCGAACGCCTTGCTGACGCGCTCGGTTCGGATGACGGTACTCATTCGTGCTCCCTCCCGTTCCGCCACTCTTGCAGCACTGTTCGAAACAACTCAAGCAGCGCTTCCTCATCCATTTGCATGTGATGCGCTTCAACAATCCATCGGACCATCGCATGTTTGAGTTCGCGCATTCTGTGGTCCCGGTCCGCCGGCACCGGCTCGGCGGCAATGAACGTCCCTCGACCGCGAATGACTTCAATCACGTGCAGACGCTCCAATTCCTGGTACGCCTTTGCGACCGTGTTGTGATTAATGGTCAATTCCATCGCCAGTTCCCGAACGGAGGGCAGTTTGTCCCCCGGCTTCAGGACACCTCTCGCCACTGCCGCTTTCACTCCCTCCACGACCTGTTGGTACACCGGAACTGCGGAACGAGGGTCCACATGCAGCCACATGCACAGCACCTTCCCGTCTCTCTGTATGTATATCAGCGTTCCATGTGTACTAGTTATCATAGTACACACAGACAATACATAACCGCTGCCGCGTCTGTCAAGCCGATGGCGCATCCACACAGGAGGAGGGCGAGAGCGGCGCGTACAGACTGCAGACGCCCTGCAGGGAGAATCCAAAAAACAGGCGCTTCATCGCGCCTGTTTGGTCAGATCAACATAAAGATGGATGGGTGTCGGTTGGTTCAGCGCACCGTCAGCGGTTCATAGCGGCCAAGCGCCTGGCGAAACAACTGCACCAGGGAAGCGCGCCGCTCGCGGAATTCCTCGGCGGACGCGAATCCCAACTCCGGTCGCAGATACTTGTCAGGGATACCCGCAATCTGCACCGGCACGTTGAGAAACAGTTCGTCGTCCCGTCGGGTATCCACCTGGTTCAGGGCGCCGCTCAACACCATGTTCACCAACTGGCGGGTGAGCGAAAGCGGCATCCGGTCCGTGGCGCCGTACCCGCCGCCCACCCAACCGGTGCTGAGCAGGTACACGGCGACGTCGTGGCGCTGAATGCGGTCCATCAACATGTCCGCGTAGCGCGTGGGCGAATCCGTCAGGAACGGAGCACCAAAACACGCCGAGAACGTCGGTTCCGGGTTCACCACGCCGCGCTCGGTTCCCGCCAATTTGCTCGTGTAACCGAGCAGGTAATGCCTGCGTGCGTCTTCCGGTGTCAGCCTGGCGACAGCCGGAAGCACCCCTGACGCATCCGCCGAAAGAAACACAATGACGCGCGGGTGGCCGCCGCGACCGCTCGGTTCAATGTTGCGGACATGGGACAGTGGGTAAGCGGCACGGGTGTTTTCCGTAAGCCGACTGTCGTCGTACAGAGGATGGCGGAATGGGTCGTACACGACGTTCTCCAGCACCGCGCCAAACCGGATGGCGTTGTAAATGTCCGGTTCTTTTTCCGCCGACAGATGAATGCATTTGGCGTAACAGCCATTCTCCATGTTGAACACCCCGTCGTCTCCCCAACCGTGTTCATCATCGCCAATCAACTTCCGGTTTGGGTCCGCGGACAAGGTGGTTTTTCCCGTGCCGGATAAGCCAAAGAACAGTGCCACGTCACCCTGCTGCCCGAGCGAAGCGGAACAATGCATGGGCACCACACCGCGTTCCGCCAGGTGGTGATGCATCAACGTGAAGATGGATTTCTTCAACTCACCCGCGTATTCGGTGCCACCCACCAACACGATGCCGCGCCCGGGATGCAGAACGATGAACGTCTCCGACCTGGTGCCGTCCAGTTCCGGATTGGCCTTCAGCGTCGGCGCGCTGTACACGGTGTACAGCGGCTGCGTCGTTGCATCTCCTTCCAAGAACAATCGTTGAACGAACAGATTGTGCCAGGCGAATTCCGTGTAAAACCGCACCGGCACCCGATGGACCGGGTGTTGATTCACCGCCCCGTCAAACACAAAACTCCCCGTTTTATCAAGATGTTGAACCACTTTGCGAAACAGGTTCTCAAACTGTGCTTCGCTCAACCATTGATGTTGCTCGTGCGGGAGAGCGCAGCCCGGATAGTCAACGAAGTATTTATCCTTGGGAGAACGTCCGGTGAACTTTCCGGTATGCGCGCAGAATGCGCCATTCGCAAGCAGCACTCCTTCCTTGCGCTGGATGGCGACTTCAATCAACTCCGCAGGCGTCAGGCGTTGCGATGGGTTCAACATCAGTCCATTCACTCCTCGTGTCATTCTTACACCACGTATTATGACATACTATATACGTTTTAAACATCAATTTTGACATACTTTTTATCAAAAAATCGACCTAAAATCAATATCCCGGCCACGCTATATGCGCAGCCGGGATGTCACGGATTCACGTAGGACTCCTCTGATGACACGCCGTCTGATGGAGATGTGATGTTTTCGACGGATTACCCGTTGTCCCCGCGAACGCGCTCTATGTCCCGCCACACATCCAGTTTCCAGGACTGCAGCGCGGCGCCCGGGTTCACCAACTCCGCTTCCGGGAACACCGACCGCCACGGTCCCGCACGGAACGAAGCCACATTGTGCGGTGCGATGCGGACTTCGTAGAATCCATCCCGCGAAGGCCATGGGCGGAAGGTCCGTACCAGGACGTTGGCGACATCGGGCGGAATCGGATCGTTCGTCAACTCCACCTCAGCCAGCGGAAATTTCGTGAACAACCATGTCCATTCTCCCAATGCAAGGCCCTCCCTTGACACTTTCCATTATGCCACAAGCCCCATCCCGACAACGGACTGGCGGAGGTTTTGCGACGCGCTTGGATGGATATTGTTTTTTCCCCCTGCAACTGCCACACTGTGATCAGCCATCCACTCGGATGGCCCTTTGCTCGCGCCTCACACCGCTGACCCCTGTGCGGGTGAACGGTTGAACATCCGAACAATCTTGCTCGAACAGAGCGTCCCATGGTGGACGCATCACCGCGTTCTTCGCCATATCTTTGCACACAGCAGCGTGGGGGGATGCAGGATGGATCACCGCTTGGTATCGTATCTCTATTTTTTCAACCTGGTTGGAGACTATTATGAATGTCACGAATACGGGGAACACCTGTGGCTGGACAGCGGACGCCCCGTCATCCTGAAGGGTCTGATTCAGGCGGCGGTGTGCCTGTATCACCTGTACAACGGCAATGTTCGCGGCGGCTGGCGTATGTGGCAGCGCGCCCGCCGCTATCTGGAGACCGGTTCGCCGGTGTACCAGTCTCTCGATATTGCAGGGCTCATCCGCGACATCGACGAGGTGTTCGCGCGCGTCCCCGCGGACTGGTACACGGAGCACCGCCCAGCCGAAGAGATTCAAACGCTGCACCTGCCCACAGTCCGAATTCGGATTCTGGACGCGGCGTTGACCAATATCCTCTCCACCTGGAGGCCGGAGCCGCTGCCCGACCACGGCTGAACGCATCCCTCACGAACGCAGCGTGGGGGGCGACACTCCCCCTGCGGCTTTCGATGAGCTCCATGCGCGCTGGCCGAAATACGCCATGCCCGTGGTGACCAACAGGAGCAGGCCCGTCACCAAAAAGACACTGTGCGGACCGAACGCGCTGCCCAGCGCGCCGCCTGCGAGCGGTCCGAGCAGGGTGCCCGCTTGGTTGGCCGTTTGGTTCAACCCAAACGCCCGCCCACGAAACTCGGACCGCGTCTGCTGAACCACGAGCCCGTTCAAAGCTGGGAATACCGCGCAGAAAAACGCTCCGTACAGAAATCGAATCCCGGAGAAGCCCCAGATTTCGTGAAACGGAATCTGGGCGATGTTGCCGAGGGCACCACCCATGAGCCCCACCAACAGCACCCGCCGAAAGCCGATTCGGTCGGCGAGGCGTCCCCAGCGGGCGGCAAACAGGACGCTCGCGATGCCTGCAATGGAAAACACAATGCCCGCCAGCAGGCTGGCATTGTTCAACGATCCGCCGATTTCCGCAATGTACAGAGGCAATACGGGCTCAATCGTCATGATGGAGAACGCCGTCAAGCTGGTGATGCACAGCGTCATCAGGAGCGGCTTGTTGTCCAGCACCTCTTTCCACGCCCCGAGCACGGAACTGCGCGTCTTGGCGGGGACAAACGCATCCTCGCGAACCCACAGCCAACACAACAGCGTGGCAATCAACATGATGGCGCCGGCGCTGCCAAAGGCGACGCGATCGCCGAACAGGCGGGACAGCACGCCGCCGACCAGCGGCCCCACAATGTTGCCCGTGGACGATGCGGTCGACACCATGGCCAGCGCATACCCCACCTTCGACTCTGGGGTGTTGGTGCCGACGAGCGCAATGGCACTCGGTATGTAACCGGACAGCAGCCCCTGAAAGGCGCGCAGGGCCAACAGTTCGTAAGGATTCGTGGCGAAGGCGGTGAGGGAGTAGGTGATGAAGAGCGCAATTCCGGATCGCAAAATCATCGGTTTGCGACCGTATTTGTCAGCCAGCGATCCCCAGTACGGGGACATGATAGCGCTGAACAGAAAGGCGATGCTGAATAAGAGACCGGACCACATCTCCACGTGCTGATGGACTCCAATTTTCAACAAGAACAATGGCAAGAAGGGTACCACCATCGAAAAACTGGAAGAGGTGATGAGAACGCCGAACCATAGAACCATCAGATTTCGCTGCCAACACTCATGCACGTTAGAACCCCCGCTTCTGTATGGTCCTGATTGTACGCTCTTTCGAGCATCGAAGGAATCAGCGATTTCCTGCAAATCTCGCCGATTTTTCGGAAATGGGCTGAAGAGGAGCAATCAGGTGAAGCGGATGAGGATACACGCGCAATCCCATCGCAACGTACCACCTGTCCGGCAATCCGGTGTATACTGTAGGTTGTAGATTCTGCACAACCTGGCGGTTTTGCAGCCATATGAGGAGGAACCACGAGATTCGGTCCTTCTGACAGAGAAGGTGTGTCTGTTGAAAGTCCGCAAAGCGGTAATCCCGGCGGCCGGTTTTGGGACGCGCATGTTGCCGGCGACCAAAGCGGTGCCGAAGGAAATGCTTCCAATCCTGAACAAACCTTGCATTCAGTACATTGTAGAAGAGGCGGTGTACGCCGGGATTGAAGAAATCCTCATCATCACCGGCCGTACCAAGAAAGCCATCGAGGATCACTTCGATCGGTCGCCTGAATTGGAGTTTCATCTTGAGCAAAATCGAAAAGATTCCATGTTGACTGAGGTGAAGGCCATTTCTGACCTGGTGGACATCCATTATGTCCGCCAAAAAAGTCCTCTGGGGCTCGGTCACGCCATTTTGTGTGCGAAGTCGTTTGTGGGCGACGAACCGTTCGCAGTATTGCTCGGCGACGACATCATTCAAGCCGACATCCCGGTGACCAAGCAATTGATGGAGCAGTATACGGATCCGTCGCGCGTATTGGTTGGGGTTCAACGGGTCCCGGAACAGGACGTCTCCAAATACGGCATCGTCGAACCCATGAGCGTCGTGCAAGGCGCGGTGATGGAGATTCGAAACATCATCGAGAAGCCGGCGCCCAATCAGGCGCCGTCCACCCTGGCTGTGCTCGGCCGATATATCCTGCCGGCCGAGATCTTCGATGCCCTGGAGCACACCGCCATCGGCCACGGCGGTGAGCTGCAGCTGACCGACGCCATTCAGAAGTTCGCGATGGACGGTCGGCTGCAGGCATACGCGTTCGCGGGGATACGACATGATATCGGCAACCTGCAGGGGTGGTTGAGCGCCAACATCTCGTTTGCGATGGATCACCCGGATTTGGCTGCGTCCGTCATTCAACAGATAGCAAAAGATGAACGGTTTATCCACGCCGTGCAGAACCAGGTTTCCGCGCGGGGCTGACGTCGCCGGTCCGGGTGGAGCGATGACCAGTCGAGCAACACAGGACTGGTCATCGACCACGCGGAGGAATCGGGGTGTATCAGCACTCCCCACCTGTTGCGGGGTTCCCCGTACCTTCCCGGGACACATCCATCCAGCGCCTCTGTTCCGCAGATTTCTCAATAGCTTCCAGCACACGCTGGTTTTGGAGACCATCGCGGAAATCCGGCCTGCAGTCGGTCTCATCTACCAAACTTTGAAAGAACGCCGCGAACAGGTTGAGGAACGTGTGCTCGTACCCGATGATGTGTCCAGGCGGCCAGTACCTGTCGGCAAACGGATGATGCGGCTCGGTGCAGTTGATGGTTCGAAACCCCTGCAGGCCAGGCTCATCCTCCGCCAAATACACCTGCAACAGGTTCATGTTCTCCAGATCCCAGCGAATGGACCCTTTTTCCCCGTTGATTTCAAACCGATTTCCATTCCGGTTGCCACCGGCGAAGCGCGTGGCTTCAAACACACCGAGCGCCCCCTGTTCGAAGTGCGCCAACCACGCGACGGCATCGTCGACATCCACCAACCCCTTGGTCTGGTTCCCCATCGGCTCGGCGAGGGGGCGCTCGCCGATGAACGTTTCGAGGGTGGCGGTGAGATCCGTGATTTCCCCCACCAAAAAGCGCGCCAGGTCGACAATGTGTGCCCCGATATCGCCGAGCGCACCGGAACCGGTTACGGACTTCTGCATGCGCCAGACCAGGGGGAAGTGCGGATCCATGACCCAATCCTGCAGGTACTGTGCCCGAACATGGTAGATCCGGCCGAGCCGCCCGTCCGCAATCAGCCGCTTGGCGTACTGTACCGCTGGGGCAAATCGATAGTTGTGGCAGATGAGCGCTCGAACCCCGGAAGATTGAACCGCCTCCAGCATTTGCTCCGCCTGCTCGACGCTCATGGCGAGCGGTTTCTCGCAGATCACATGCTTGCCGGCTTTTGCCGCGGCCACGGCAATCTCCGCGTGCATGTTGTTGGGCGTCACGATGTCCACCACATCGATGTCGTCCCGTTCTACCAACCGCCGCCAATCCGTTTCATACGAGGCGAATCCGAACCGGCGGGCCGCCTCCCGGACGGCTGACTCATCGCGCCCTGCAATGGCTGTGAGCACCGGAACAGCTTCGCTATCGAAAAAGAAGGGTAGGTCTCGAAACGCGTGACTGTGCGCCTTGCCCATAAATTTGTATCCGACCATGCCAATTCTGAATTCCCGAGTCACCGGTCAGAGCGCCTCCTCTCATGCCAATCCGTTCCTCCGAACGCAAATCTCGCCTCACAGTTTGACCGTTTCGCCGCTCTCCGCCGCCGCGTACAGTGCGTTGATGATGCGTTGAATGATGACGCCCTGCGCCGGTGTGGACAACGGCTCGGGCCCGCCCAAACACGCGTCGACAAAGCGCTCCATTTCCACTTCATAGGCCGACTTTTCCGGCAGGTACGCCGGTCTCACGTCAATCAATGAACCGAGTTTCTCCTGGTACATCGTCAGCGGAAACACATCGGCGCCGCCGAGATCCCCCATGATTTTCACCTGCATCTCGTCACGCGGTGCGATATTCGCCGCAAACGCTGATTCAAGAACGAGGGTAGCCCCGTTTTTGAACCGGATGAACCCTCGAGCCATGTCTTCCACCGTGTAATGCTCGTGATCCCAGTCGCCGAGCAGTCCCACGCCTGGTTTGATGCCGAGCTTTTGATAGGTGGCCCCGATGACGCAGTCCGGCTCGGGAAACCCCATGAGATACAGCGCGGTATCCAGCATATGGACGCCGATGTCAATCAACGGCCCACCACCCTGCAGTTCCTTGTTCGTGAAGACGCCCCACCCGGGAATCCCCCGCCGCCGCATGGCAATCGCCGTCGCTGCGTAGATCTCGCCGAGTTCGCCGGCATCGATGAAGCGTTTGAGCGCCTCTACCTCCTGCGTGTGCCGATAGTGAAAGCCGTAGGTCAGGTATTTCCCGGCCCGCTCCGCAGCCCGCGCCATCGCTTCCGCCTCGGCCACCGACATGGCCGGCGGTTTCTCACACATCACGTGACATCCCGCTTCGAGTGCCGCAATGACCGCTTCGGCGTGAAATTTGTTCGGTGTACATACGCTGACCGCATCCAGGGCAACGGCGGACAGCATCTCCGCCACGCTCGTGAAGTGATGCGGAATGCCATTCGATTCCGCAACCGCTTTCGCTTTCTCGCGCACAACATCCGCAATGGCCACAATGTCCACTCTGTCTCCACACTTCCGGTAGTTTGGAATGTGCACCATCTGCGCGATGCCGCCCGCCCCCACAATCCCCACCCGCAATGGTGTCGTCATGTCCGGATTCCCCCTCATGTCCACCAGACGTTCTTCAGTTTCTCACGAATCAAGAGCGGTTTCAGAAAGGCGACCGCCTTGGACAGCCCTTCTTCGGTGGACATCAGACTGTCCTCGTGCTCAATGCTGATGGCGCCGTCGTACCCGCCCAATTGCAGCGCGCTGATGAGATTGCGCCAGACTTCCTCCCCGTGACCGTAGCCGACCGTGCGGAAAATCCAAGAGCGCGTCGGCTCGTCCCGGTACGACTTGGTGTCGAGCACCCCATTCTCCGCCACATTGTATGGGTGCAGTGCGGTGTCCTTGGCGTGCACATGAAAGATGGCCCCGGCTTCAGCCAATCGCTGTGCGCACAGCACGGGATCCATGCCCTGCCAGAACAGATGGCTCGGATCGAAATTCACGCCAACGCGCTCCCCACAGGCGTTGCGCAGGCGCAACACGGTCTCCGTATTGTACACGACAAAGCCCGGATGCGGTTCAATGGCCACTCGGACGCCGTGCTCCTGAAGGAACGCATTCTGTTCTTTCCAGTACGGAATCACTTTTTCCTCCCATTGCCAGCGCAACACTTCACTGTGCTCGTTGGGCCAGGGACAGGTCACCCATACCGAATGCCGGGAATCTTCGGATTCGCCAGGACAGCCGGAGAAGGTGATGACCGTGGATATGCCGAGCATTTCGGCGAGCAAAACGGTCTCCCGGAATGTTTCGTGTGCTTCCTTTGCCACACGCTTATCCGGATGCAGTGGGTTTCCATGGCAACTCAGCGCACTGATTTGCAGACCGCGCCGCTCCACCTGATCCATGAACGCGGTACGCTTCTCTTCGCTTGCCAACAGCGCTGTGCGGTCACAGAACCGATTTCCTGGAAACCCTCCCGTCCCAATTTCCACGGTCTCAAGACCGGCAGAAGCCACCGTGTCAAGCATTTCCTCCAGCGTTTTGTCACCAAACAATACCGTGAATACGCCCAGTTTCACTCGAGTCACTCCTCAGGTTCCAATGGGATGCTCGTCTTGGAATTGGCTAAACTGTTTCCGGAGAAACGTCAAACTGGCTTCAATACTCGCGATTGGATCCCGCGGACAAACATCCTGCTCGACGATGTACCAACGGACGCCGGCAGCCCTGGCGGTGGACAGCAGTTCACGCCAGGGCAGGACCCCCTGCCCCACCTCCGCGAACGACCCGTCAGACGCATGGACGTCTTTTACGTGCAGCAGATGCAGGCGTCCGGCGTAGCGTTGGATGTAGTCCACCGGATTACAACCCGCTTGGTGTATCCAAAAGAGGTCCAGTTCGGCCTGAACGCGGTCGGGCCGTGTTCGCGTCAACAGCCGATCGAGCGCCACCGTCTCGCCGAGACGGGCGAATTCGAAATCGTGGTTGTGATACGCCAACTGCACGCCCGCTTGTGCGGCCGTTTCCCCCACCCGGTCCAGCAGGTCCGCCAATCGGTCGTAGTCGTCAGGCGTGCGGCGGCGTTCGGGCGGAAGCCACGGGCAGACGATGTAGTCCAAGCCGATGGTGTGCGCTTCCTCCAACACGTTGCCCAGATCCTGTTCCAACCGCGCCAGAAGAACGTGGGCGGAAACCGCGCGCAGTCCCAAATCATCCAACCGCTTGCGCAGATCTTGCGGAGATAAGCCGCCGTACGAATACAGTTCCACCGCCCGGTAGCCCACCGCCGCGACGCGCTGTAAGGTACCGACAAAGTCCCGTTCCAACAGATTTCGTAACGTGTACAGCTGTACGGCAATCGGATCAACCATTCCGCGTTAGCTCCTCTCGCACTGTGGTGACGAACGAAGGATGCAGGCAGGGGTTCAAACAGATTTTCCTGTGCCAGGGGAGTGTTCTGTCAGCGCGCGCCGGGCTCTGGCCTGGGGTGAATCGGGGTGGATTTGCATGAACTCAATGCGATTGCCGTCCGGATCGTGCGTCCAACACTGAAGGTTCAAATCGAGTCCCCGCTGTGGGGCGATGTCGAGTGGGGCACCGGTCCGCCGCAGGAAATCGGCGATCTGGTGGACATCGTCCACCTCGAAGCAGAGGTGATGGAATCCCACCGCAGTGTCATGTGACAGCGCTTTCTCCAAACCACCGTAAAACAGTTCGAGGAAACGGCCATCCGGGACGCGAACGTACACAATCCACGGCGTGCCATCCTCTCGGTCAATTTCGAAAGCCCTTTCGCAGCCGAGCACAGAGCAGTAGAAGTCGAGCGATGCGGCCATGTCCTTCACCGTGAGCGCGACATGCCCCAGGGAATGGACCATTGTATCCCTCCTCGCAACAACGAGTTCTATTCAGAATCATTCTACCGCAAGAAGACTCCAAATTTTCCATGCTTTTTGGTGTCCATCATTCTCTGACCATACGGTGAACGCGTGTCGCACGGGCCTTTAATCCGTATTTCATGTGCACCACGGAGCGGCCATTCGGGGCGTCCGGTCCAGGCCGGACGCCGAAAGCCAGCCGCCGAAGCGCGGGATCACCGGTCCCTGCGACGAAACAGCGTGGATAGGTCCAATCGTTCCATCGGGACGGGGCGGCGGGCGCGCACAAAGTACAGATACGCCTCCACCGACGCTCCCATGGTGACAGTGGTCGCGGCTTCGAGATACACCGCGACCTGGGCCGCGTATTCCCGCGCCCGTTGATTCAGTTGATGCGGCGGAACGTGATCCGTCTTGTAGTCAATGAGAAACCACCCTTCTTCGTCGCGAGCCAAACAATCCATGACGCCCTGCACCACCACGTACGAAGCGGACGTCTTAGGATGTGCGACCGAGTTTGCTGCGGGCGCGGCGATCTCTAGACGCTGGAAAAAAGGCTGTTCGCGCAACACCGTCTGCGCCCGAGCCAATCTACGGCCGAGGGGAGACGACAGGAACGCGGCCACTTCCACGACTACCAACTCGCTGACCGCTTCACTCGGCAGTGTTCCGCGTTCCACCAGTTGGCGTACCGCGTCATTGATTGCCGATGCGTCCGGAGCAATGTCGAGGGGAATGTGCTGCATGACGGCGTGGAACAGAACGCCCACTTCCCGCGGAGATATCGCTGCTCGGGAGAACCGCGGACCTTCCAGCAGCCGTTCCGCAGCGCCGGTGGATGGTTTGTCCGTACCGTTGCCGCGTGAATCCGCATACCGGGCGGCCCACAGTCGGCGCAGGTCGGTTGCCGAGACCTTTCCGGGCACAAACCCATCGCTCCCCGTGTCCGCGGATTCAATCACCCAGTCGCAGGGCTCGGTGACGCTCGCCGCCTCCTGGCCGAGCGCCCGCAGGACGTCGTCGACGGTCGTCATCCGCTTGTGGTGCACCGGGTGGGTTGACGCGGCGGCGAGTTCTCGTTGCGGCAGCGTCACCTGTGGCCAACCGGGGACATCCCAGAGCCGAATGCAAAAGGATGCCGGGTGATCCCAAAGGGGCAATCCAGACGTTCCCCCTTGAACGTCCGCCGCGTCGGCGGCGCGCCTCAGCACCGTTCCGTCGCGGTGCCGGACCAGGGCGGGCAGCAGCCAGTCCAAATACGTCCTGGCCTCCGTCAGCACGTCGTCCGGCAGCACCGTATCTGCGGCGGTCAACACAGACACCGCCCGTTCCAAACGGCGGTGCAAATCGCGAGCGGATCCAACCAGGACCAATTTTTCTCGAGCACGCGTGCACGCTACGTACAGCACCCGTGCCTCTTCCGCCAGAAACTCAGTCCATTCGAGGTCCTCGATGGTCAACGATGGGAGTGTCGGCCAGCGTTGGTCGTTGTCGGCATCCACGCGTTTCGGACCAAATCCGAGACTGCGGTGAATGGGCACCGCCCGCTCCAGGGGATTCCGATAAAACAGCTTCCCTAAATCAGCGACGAAGACCACCGGGAACTCGAGCCCCTTGCTCTGGTGAATGGTCATGACCCGCACCACGTCCTCCTGCTCGCCCAAGGTGCGCGCTTCACCCACGTCGACGTTCTGCTGAAGTATGGCTTCCGCAAATTGGACAAAACCAAACACGCCGTCTCCGGACTGCCGATCAAAGGCGCGCGCTCTGTCCAACAATGCCTGGAGATTGGCGCGTCGAACATCGCCGCCCGTCATGCCCGCGACGTATTGCTCGAGCCCCGTATCATCCAACACGCGGCGGATGACGTCTTCCACGCCCGACTTACGGGAGAAACGGCGCCACTCTCGGAACTGGTGCAAGAACTGTCGGCACTTCGATACCAGCGCCTCCGCTGTCGGCACGGAACAACCGAGGGTATGGGCAGCCTCCTCGGGCGCCACGCGCGCTGCGTGAACCAGTCCGTCGTACAACGTGCCGCGATGCAGAAGCCGCAGGCGCGCCAGATCCACGTCCTTGAACCCCGCCATGGGCGACCGCAGCAACGCCGCCAGGTCGAGATCGCGCCTCGGGTTATCGAGCGCGTTCAAGGTCGACAGGATCCACCCGATTTCCAACGCCCCGTAAAACCCGGTGGACGTGGCGCCATAGGCGGGGATGCCATGCTGCCGCAGAACTTCGAGCACGGCGGTCATCCGCCCCTTCACGGATCGGAGCAGAATCACAATATCGCGGTATTGCAAGGGACGGTACATCCCCTGGGCCGGATCCCACACCACCTTCTGCGTACTGTCGGACGCCTGTCCCATCCATTCGCGAATCTGCTGGGCAATCACCGCCGCCTCCCGTTCGATGGCCAACAGCTCCGCTGCGGACGGCATGTCGTCGCCCAGAGACAGCCCGTCATCGCCGTCTTCATCCGCGTCCGCCGCGGCTTCATCCTCGCTGGTTGCATCCTCGACTGCCGCCTGGCTGCGTTCCAACAGGAATACATCCACGGGGCCGGCCAATGTGTGGAGAGCTTCCTCAGGATAGCGCGCGCCGACTTGCATCCGCGCGCGTTCATCGTAAACGAGCCCCCCCATCGCCGGAGAGAACAGTTGCTCAAACAGGAAGTTGACGGCATGGACCACCTCCGGACGACTGCGGTAGTTTGCCGTCAGGTCAATCACTTCTCCCGGTTCCAAGCGCCCGAGCATCTGATACTTATCCAAAAACAAGTTGGGTTCCGCCATTCGGAAACGGTAAATGCTCTGTTTCACGTCACCGACCACAAACTGGTTTCCTTCAGGCTTCGTCAAGCACTGAACAATCGCGTCCTGAATCGGACTAGTGTCCTGGTATTCGTCGATGAGCAGCTCATCGAACTGTTCTCGCAGCCTGTCCGCTTCGCCGCTCGCCGGATTGGACAATACCGCCAGGGTGAAGTGCTCCAGGTCGTAAAAGTCGAGCTGACCATTCGCCCGCTTCACCTCCTGATACCGCGCGTGGAAGGCGCGGACAAACGCCACCAGCGTGTGCACATGCGGCCGCAGCGCCAACACATCATCGCAGAGCGCGTCCAATCCGCGCTCAAACCACGGCAGCACCCGCTTCACGCGCGCCAGTCCCGCGTTCCGGCGGGCCGTCACCCACTCCTTGTCCCATCCTTTCGCACTCGTACGCGGCGTCTTCAACCCGCGTATCGCGAGCAGGGCGTCCGCCGCTGCCGAAAAGTCGCTGACCTCGTCAAGCGCGGCACGGGTGGATTGGCACAGATTCAGCAGTGCCGTCAGATTTTCCGCGTAGGACGACAGTCCCTCCGATGTCGCCGCCACGCGGTGAGCCTGCTCGAAATCGCGAAGGGCGGCGTCGAGCTGCCGCTTGGCCCAGCGGATGAACGGTGGGTACCAGGGCAGACGCTCCGCAGCGGGTGCACCGGCGCTGTCATATAAGGCGGCCATGGCGGCCAACCACGCCAGCGGCTCCGGCTGGCTGACCGCGAAATCGTGCAGGCGCAGCACCAATTGCCGGAACGTGTCCGGGTTGCCGCCGGCCAGGTGCGTGACCGTTTGGGCCAACATGGCCCCGTTCTCCCCGGCCAGTTCCGCCTCCAACAGCCCCTCAAGCACCTCGGCCCGAAGCAGCACGCCATCGTCTTCGGACAACAGCGAGAACACCGGATTAAGCCCGAGGAACGCAAAATTGTCGCGAACGACCTGCATGCAAAAACTGTGCAGCGTCGAAATCTGCGCCTGCTCCACCTGACTCAACAGACGTTGCAGACGGGCCGCGGTTCGCGCGTCCGCGTTCGCCCTCGCCTCCTCCAGGAGGCCGCGTAATCTTTGCTCGATGCGCCGCCGCATTTCCGCCGCCGCCGCCTCCGTGAACGTGACCACCAACAGACGGAGCAGATCCGTTCCGCCAGGCTCCATCACGTGCCGCACCACGCGCTCCACGAGCACCGATGTTTTGCCCGATCCGGCCCCGGCCGAGACCAGGACGTTGTGCCCGGAAGCCTGAATGGCTCGCCGCTGTTCCGGAGACCAACGCGTCAAATCCAATGCCATCTTTACCCATCCCTCCGACCGGATTCGTCCGTTGACCAACGCGCCAGCACCTGTTCGTTGCTGAGGTTGTCCAAGGTTCTAAACGGTGTGCCGTCCCACCGTGGATCAATCTGGCAGACGCGCTGCAGCCCGCACTTGTGACACGCCGTCTCCTGCCTGGACTTTCGATACGGCGCGATGTCTATCACGCCGCGCTCCATCTGCGCGACCGCCTCCCCAACGCGGCGGCTGGCCACGGCGAGCAGCCTTCGCCAGTCGTCCGGGCTGAGCACGGGCGCGTTGGCGTACAGTTCTCCGTTTTTCTTGTAGACGGTGGCAAACAGATCACTTTTCGCGTCGGGCTGTGTCAATCGCTCATCCATGCCCGCCACCACATCCACGTGATGAACCATCAGTCCCCGCGCCTGCATCGCCCGGATGCGCTCCGCGCGCGCGGCCTCGGCGGCGAGCGGTGCCGAGCGGGTCGTCCATTTCCGCAGCAACGGAAGGTAGATGAGCCCCACCGGGGTGGCCTTCGTCCCCATCAGCGACGGACTGATCTGCTCAATCACCGCAGCGTACAGCGGCAGCTGCAATTGAAGACCGTGATCCACGTCGGACAGCTTGATGTTCAACTGCCTGCTCTTGTAGTCAACGATTCGGAACACGGTGCCGCTGTCCGTCTCGAGCACGTCCACGCGGTCCACGCGCCCCCGCAGGTGGACAGCCGCGTCATCACCCAGCGCCAGGTGCAGATCGCCGCCGGCGGCGGACATGTGCACATCAAACTCCGCTTCGAGCAGCGCCGGCGTGAACCGGCCGTGTCTGGCATGCCGCGTGAGCACCACCGCTGCGCGCGCGAGCACGCTCCACGCCTCGTCGGCGAGGTACTTGCGAACCGCTCTGCGCCGCCACATCGCGGCCTTTGGCAGTTCAATCCATTGTTCGAACACCTGCCGCATGGCCGCCACCGCCGCGTCATCCTCCATTGCTCGCCAGGCCTGCATATCCCGAGACATGCGGTCGACAAACCGATGGATCACATCGTGCAGCAGAGTGCCTCGCAGCGCGGCAGTGATGTCCAATCCGACCTCTTCCTTCAACCTCAATCCGAAGGTCACAAAGTGCTGATACGGACACTTGTAAAACGACTCCACCTGGTATGCGCTGAGGTGCACCGGCGCCCCGTAGAGCCGACGCGCCGTCGCCTCGTCCAGCGGCTGGGCTTTGGTCCGGTGAATCACCCCCGCCAGAGCCGAAACCAACTGCTGCCTCCGCTGTGGCGTGGCGCTAAACCAGCGAAAGATGGCGGCACGCTGCGCGGGTTGGAGCGGTCGCTGGCCATCCGGGCGCAGGTCCTCCAGCAGGCGATCCAGCGCCGATGACGCCGTCCACCACCGCCACGTCTCATCGCCACCGTCTCCCACGCTGGTCCACAACGCGTCCGCTTGCAGCCGGTCCCCGAAGTGTTCCCGCAGACGCGCCACAACGGCCGCCGGCCGCGCTTCCTTGCCGTCAACGTCGGCCAGCGGTGCCGTCAGATACAATCGATGTTCGGCTCGCGTCAACACCGTGTAGAGCGTTTTCCGCTCACTCAACTGCCGCTCTTCTGCAGTGTCGGCGAGCCACACCCCCATTTCCTTGCGAAGTCGCAAATAATCTCCATCCGCAAAGAGTCCGCCCGATTTCCAGCGCCGCGGCAACCTGCCATCCACCGCGCCCAGGACAAACACGACCTCGGCGCGCGCCCCCTGCGCCCGCTCGTATTCGCTGACCAATACCTGGCCGACGCCGGCGGGGATGGTGGTCATATGTTGATGCTGCACGTCTGTTCGAACCATGTTGACCAGAAAATTGCGTGGAACCGGGCGCTGCACCGGGTTGTCGTGCAAGTCGGACAACAGCGCCATCATCCGCTGCCATGCCTGTTCATGGAGGCTCGCGGCAAGCGGAGAGGTCTCCACAGTGTCCGTGACCATCCACTCGGCCACCGTCCGCCTGGCATTGACCGCCTCCAGCAACGTCCACAGCGCTGCAGCAAAGTGCTGGGGGGTACATTCCGGCGACGCCAGCTGTTCGGATAGGGGCCGGATGTATTGGAGCAGCGTTTGTCTCAATTGCTCCGCGCGTTGGTCCACGGCGTCCGCGCTCGATTCATCGTCCGGCTGTTCCCGGTTCTCCCAGGCAAACCGCCATGGTTCGCCCTGCAACCAAGCGGTTGGACCGGCCACCTCGTATTTGCGCAAATAGGTCTCCAACCAATCGGCCGCTTCGGGCGTCAGCTGACAAAAATCGGTCTTCAGCAAGCGCAGCATGGATTCGAGGGAAAATCCATCCTCCACGCACCGCAGTGCGGCCAGGAGAAACCGAGCGGCGGGATGATTGGCGAGGGATGGGAATTCGTCCAACAACGCCGCCACGCCGTGGCGTCGAAACGCCTCGCGCAGATACGGAAAATACAGCTGCCAATCCGGCACCAGGACCATCACCTCGGCGTAGGGCACCTGTGCCTCGCGGTGCAGCCGCAGAATTTCTCGAGCCACACCGTCCGCCTCCACGCGGATGTTCTGCGCGGCAGCCAAGCACACCCCCTGCCCGTCCGCCGCGTCCGTGTCCTTGGCGCGCGGCGTAAAGACCGCGTCATGCAGGCGAGCGGCCAACCCACCGGCCTCCGGCGCCGGATGAGCCAGCCGCACCTCGTCACCCAGCGGCAACTTCCGACTCGCCGCAGCGGCGCGCATGCGCGCGAACAACCGCAGGGTCTGCGGGGCAAACACCCGTTCCTGATCCGGTATGTATCCGAGCAGATCGGTCAGCGTCATGCGGTTCAGTTCATCCATAGACCACACGGGCAACGCGTCCGTCCATTCGGGGCAGAGACAAAAACTGACCACCGTCTCTTCCGCCCGTTCCGCCAGCGCGAGCACGAACGCCAACTCACTCGGGGTCATGTCGGCGTAGCCGTCGATAAACAGCCGAGCTCCTTCCAGCATCGGATGATGTCCGAGATGTTTGCGCACCAAATTCAGCAAGTCCGACGGTTGATACAATCCGCCTTCCGACTTGGCCTGCCGCCAGCGCTGATACAGCTTGAGGACATCGCGCTGCTTCGCCAGCCACAGGGAGGAGTCCGCAGCATCCGCCCATCCCAGGGCATTCGCTGCCTCCGGCCCGGCGCCGGGGACCTCTCCGACCTCCGCTGCCGCAAACGCGTCGAACGTATCCAACAGTGCATCCAACAGCCCCACTGTGGGCTGACTCTTGCCGAGCACCGCCAGCTCCGGCTGGGTGGCGCGAAACACTTCCGCCAGGAGGAGTCGGCTACCGGTCGCGGTCAACGGATGCCATGAACTCTCCATCTCCTGGCTCTGCAGCCGCAAAGCCAGCCGTTGCAGCGGAATGACTTCTGCGCGGAGCACCGTAGGCACGGTTTCCAACAGCATTCGCTCGGTCGTATACGACAGGACGTCCGGTGTGATCCAGAACAGCGGCGGCCCCAGCGGTGTCTGGCGCAACGTCTTGCCAATCTCGTCTCGAATCCACGTTGACTTCCCACTGCCACTGGGACCCATCAACCAGCGAACTCGTCCCATACGCACGTCACCTTCCATCCTCGGAATTGCGCAGCCGGCTCCATCATCCGAACCGATGTTCTCATTTCTTCACTCTATCCCATCCACTGCCCGGTTGCAATTTCCAATGGTCTCCATCTCTTCGCCATTGGCGCATTCCTGCACACTTTGTCGGAATTGGGCATAAGTCGATACATGCAACATTGTCAGCCAGCATCTCTCCGGAAGGAGTGAACGCAACATGTCCACGCAAGAAGTCTCCCTGGAAATGAATCCGCGCGCGAAACCTGTCTCCAAGACGCGTCTCCTGCTGCTGTCCGGATTCGGACTGTTGTTCGATTCGATGGACGTGGGCCTGTTTTCCTTCGTCCTGGTGGCGTTGACCAAACAGTGGCACCTCACGCAGGGTACAGCGGGCCTGCTCGGGAGCCTCGGGTTTGTCGGTATGGCGGTTGGTTCCGCACTCGCAGGTCTGTTGGCCGATCGGTTTGGACGCAAGACGATGTTCATGTGGACCCTGCTCGTGTACAGCATTGCCACGGGTCTCACCGCGTTTGCCTGGGGTATCGGCATTCTGATGGTGTTCCGATTTCTCGTCGGCTTCGGACTCGGCGGGGAGCTTCCGGTGGCCACCACGTACGTGTTGGAGTCGTCCGACGAATCCGAACGCGGACGCCGCGTGGTGCTGCTGGAGATGTTTTATGCGTTCGGATCGCTTGCCGCGGCCATCATTTCACGGGTGATTATCCCGTCCATCGGCTGGCGCATGGTGTTTCTCATTGGCGCACTGCCCGCGCTGTACGTGCTCGTGCTGCGACGACACCTGCCGGAATCGCCGAAGTTCTCCGCCGGCCCGAAACCGTCTCTGGGGGCAATGATTGCGCGGCTGTGGCGGCGCGATGTGGCGCGCGGCACCGTGGTCACCTGGCTGTTGTGGTTCGCCATGAATTTCACGTTCTACGGCGTATCGTTGTGGCTGCCATCCATTTTGGCGCAGAAGGGATACTCTGTGGTCAACAGCCTGAGTTACGTGCTGGTGATGGACCTGGCACAGATTCCGGGATACCTTGCGGCCGCCCGGCTGGTGGAACGCTGGGGACGCAAACGCACCCTCGTGCCCTTCATGCTGTTGGCCGCCCTGGCCACGCTCGGGTTTGGCTTTGCCGAAGGCACCGTCTGGCTGCTCGTATTCGGCATTCTGCTCAATTTCTTTCTGTTCGGCAGCTGGGCCAGCACGTATATTTTTACCGTCGAGCAATTTCCTACAGAAATTCGGGCATCCGGCATGGGTTGGGCCGCAGGCTTCGGTCGAATCGGTTCCATCATCGCGCCGTACCTGGTTGGCGTCATGCTCGCAAACGGCAGCAGCTTCACCACCGTCTTCGTCGTGTTTTTCCTGGCACTGATTGTCGGTTTCCTCGTGGTATCAGGGTTTGGCCGGGAAACCTTGGGACGAAACGTGGAGTAACCGCCCATGTAAATGAAAACGGCGCCGCACCCCCGCGGCGCCGCACGCACTTTGATGTTCAGCCGGCCAGCCGTTGCCCTTCGAGGAAATGACGGAGTACATTCTCCATTCCAGCTCGGGTCGTCTGCTGATTGATCTCCTCCCGCAGCTGCGCCGCGCCCGGCATTCCCTTGATGTACCATGCAGCGTGTTTGCGCATCTCACGCACGCCAATCATTTCTCCCTTGTCCTCCACCAACAGATTCAGGTGCAGGATGGCCACGTCAATTCGCTCTTCAAAGCTGGGCCTCGGCAGTTTTTCGCCGGTCCGAAGATAATGGGTGATTTCCCGGAAAATCCACGGATTCCCGAGGGCGGCCCGCCCAACCATCACGCCATCGCAGCCGGTCTCTTCAAACAGACGCTTGGCATCCTCTGGCTCCACCACATCGCCGTTGCCAATCACCGGAATGTCCACCGCTTCCTTCACCTTGCGAATGATGGACCAATCCGCCTTCCCACTGTACATCTGCTTCGCCGTACGGCCGTGCACGGCCACCGCCTTGGCGCCTGCTTCCTGCACAGCGAGGGCCACCTCGACGGCATTGACGTGATCGTCATCCCAGCCTTTACGAAATTTCACCGTCACCGGCTTGTCCACGCGCTCGACCACGGCGCGGACAATGTCGGCAGCGTAGTTCGGATCACGCGCCAGCGCCGCACCGGAACCGTTCTTATATATCTTCAACACAGGGCAGCCCATGTTGATGTCAATGATGTCCGCATTGGTTTCGCCGACCATTTCCGCCGCCATTACCATGGACGCCTTGTCGTATCCCATCAGCTGCAGGCTGACCGGGTGTTCATCCGGGAGAATGGTCAACATGTGCAAACTTTTCTTATTACCGTGCACCAGCGCTTTGTCGCTCACCATTTCGGCGCAGACCATACCGGCGCCGAGGTGCTTGGCAATTTTTCGAAACGGCGGGTTGCACACGCCAGCCATCGGCGCCAGGATCACCGGGTTGTCAATCACCACATTGCCGATTTGCATGCGTTCCCCTCCTTGGATTTGGTCTCAGCACCCATCGGGCATACTGTTCTTACAGTACCAAACGTCAACGGTTCTCTGCAAATCAATGAATTTCCAGGCGTGCCGTGACCCTGGCTCCGTTTCAGCTCCCGGCCATTCGCGCCGTGAGAAACAGATCCACGAGCCACCATATGCCGACCACAAACATCAGAAGGTGTCCAATCAGAATCGGGAATGTCAGGCCGCCGATGACCGTCAGCGCCAGCATCGTCACGCCGCT
Organism: Alicyclobacillus contaminans DSM 17975; assembly: GCF_000429525.1. GTDB lineage: Bacteria > Bacillota > Bacilli > Alicyclobacillales > Alicyclobacillaceae > Alicyclobacillus_A > Alicyclobacillus_A contaminans. Next base: position 39,013 of record NZ_AUCA01000003.1, read on the forward strand.
GCCAACTCGCCCGCAGTACATGCGGTGTATCCCCAGATAACCGAGAAAGAACCACAACACGTACGCCAGCGCCACCGATTTGCCCATACCGAACCGACCACCTGTCCGCAGGAGTTGTGCGGCGTGTGCCGCGCCTGGTCTACCGTATGTCGGGAACGGTTGTCTGGATTCCGTATGGCTCAAGGCGTATGACAAAGGGCCGCGGAGATGTGGACCCCGCGGCCCTCGTTCCCTGTATCCACAGACGAATCTGGTACCCTACTGTGAACCATCGCGTCCGGACCGGATCGCGAATCGATACGGAACGTACAGCAGCGCGATGAGGCAAATCGCCGCCAGGGTCAGGGCCGATCCGAACCATGGGGATGTGGCCACAATCCCGATGAAGATGACGAGCAGCGCCAGCACCGCAAACAGAGAACCCAGCGGGATGGATTGCCCACTCCGTGTGCGGGTCCTCACGTGCGCGAGCGCCAGCAGCGTCCAGACGAGAACGACTGAATATCCGGGAATGACCATCAGGTCATCAAACGTGTGCCCGCCCGCGAACATCGCGACCACGACGCCGACGTACAGAAAGGACGTGCTGACCAGCAGTGCCCGCACCGGCACGCCGTTCCTGGACAAACGGGCGAACCACCGCGGCGCCTGCCCGTCCAGCGCCTGACTGTACAACACCCGCGACGCGGCGAACATGCCCGAGTTGGCGGTCGAGAGAACCGCCGTCAGAATGACGAAATTGAGAATGTCGGGCACCGCAGGAATACCCATGGCTTGAAACACCGTCACGAAGGGGCTGCCGACAGCGCCCACCTGGTCCCACGGAACCAGGCTGATAATGACCAAAATTGGCAGCACGTAAAAGAGCAGAATCCGAACCATCACGCCGCGGGCCACGCGCGGAATGACGCGTTCAGGATCGTGTGTCTCGCCCATGGTCATGCCCACCATTTCCGTGCCGCCAAAGGAAAACATGACCACAATCATGGCGGCAAACCATCCGCCCATCCCGTTGGGAAACAGCCCGCCGTGACTCCATACGTTGTGAAATCCGGGGGCGGGATGATGGCTGTAGCCGGTGAACAGCAGCGTTCCACCCAGTAGAATGAACAGAATGAGAACGCCAATCTTGATACTCGCCAACCAGTATTCCGTCTCCCCGTAGATCCGCACCGGATTCAGGTTGATGACGGTGATGGCGATGGAAATGATCAATGACAGCACCCACAGCGGGATGGTTGGCAGCCATCGCTGCACCAGTGACGCCGCTGTCGTGGTTTCCACGGCCATCACGAGCACCCAGTCAAGCCAATACATCCATGCGGCCACATGCGCTGGAAACGGTCCCAAAGCCGCAGCCAGCAAATCTCGAAACGTTCCGGCCTGCGGCTGCTGCACCGTCATGTCTGCAAGTCCGCGCATGACAAACAGTAGGATGATGCCTCCGACCACGTATGCCAACACGACAGAAGGTCCGGCCAAATGAATGGTGTCCGCCGATCCCTTGAACAATCCCGCGCCGATGGCGCCGCCAAGGGCCATCATCAGGATGTGCCTTGCTCTCAAACTCCGCTGCAACCGCAGGGTTTCCTCCTGGCTGCCTCCGCTCATATGAACTCCCCTTTTCTCTATCTCCTCTGCTCAAGCGCCCTTGGGACGCCTGACAGGCCCATCCCCGGGTCTCCCAAAGACATACCGAATTCTGGACGATTTTGCAATGTAATATTTTGGTTGTTGGAACCCACCCTGTCTACGCGGGCGTTTTATCGACGATAACACCACTCAGTTACACCTCGTCGATGCGCACGCCGAACGCAGACACCACCGGAACGTGAAAGGGCTTAACGCCTCACCGCACAAAAAAGAGCCCTACTCAGGGCCCTCTTCAGCATGTGTTTCGCTATACCAACACGACCTGTCTTTGCCTATCCGCAAACTCGAGCAGTCGGCGCGTCTCACGGTACATGTAGCTCTTTCTCGGTGCGCCGAGCACCACGGAAATCCGGACATGATCTCCCTGTTTCGCCGCAAAGGCCAGACAGTACATGGCTTTCGACGTATACCCGGTCTTTCCACCAATCACATCGCCGAAGGTCGTGTGTTCCAAGTACATAAAACGATTGCCGTTGCGAATCGTCTTGCCGGCCACCGTGTACGATTTGGTTTGCATGGCGGCGACAATGCGCGGATATTGAATGGCGGCCCGTAGAATTTGGGCGATGTCGTGCGCGGTGGACTTGTGGTCATCATCGTGCAATCCGTTCGGTGTGATGAAATTCGTATGCGTGCAGCCAATCAGACGTGCCTGCAGATTCATCATGCGGGCGAACCCTTCCTGAGAGCCGCCCACAGTTTCAGCCACCGCGTACGCCACGTCGTTGGCGCTCTTCATTAACAATGCGTACAACGCTTCCTCGGCGGTCATGGTGGTTCCCGGCGCCACGCCCAGTCGCACCCGGTCCTGCCGAGCGGCCTCCGGACTGACATAGACCAGATCTTCTGGCTGCAGGTGCGTGACCAACAGGATGGCGGTCATCAACTTGGTCGTGCTCGCTGGATACACCGGCAGATCCGCGTTCTTGCTGTACAGCGTTTTGCCGGTCTCCGCATCAAGGACAATCGCCGCCTTTGCGTTCACGAACACCCGTTCCGCAGCGTTCGCGGACAGTGGCACCGCCACCCACCCCAGGACCACGAGCGCCGCCAAGACCCAGCGCAGGACCGCCCCCGGCCTCGTCAGAGGTCCGTTCACCGCCCCTTCCAATCCGACTTTCATGGAACCACTCCTTCGCTCACGTTCTCCTATAACGTGAGCGACGCCGGTCCCTTTTATGTGGTCGAATCCGCCGAGGAACGGATCGTCGACGTGAGCAGACGCACCAGGATGCGCCGCGCGACGTTCTCATCCAATGAGTAGGACGATCCGCCGACTTCGATGGGTACGCCCGCTTCAAACGCGGATCTGCCGTCGGGAATGAAAATGTCCGCGCCCGGCACGATACCTGCGCGATGCAGGAAGCGCAAGAGATCCAGATCTTCCTCCGCCTGCTCGTAAATGCGCACCACCTGAACCCTCGCGGGCGGCGCCACGTCGGTTAACGGAATACCTTTTTCCCACTGCGCCCCGGAGCCCGGAATAATGTTGCCGTGCGGGCAGGTTTTGGGTCGGCCGAGTTTTTCAAACAGTCGCTCCTCCACCAGAGGAGACAGCGCGTGCTCAAGTCGGCCGGCTTCCACATGGGCGTCCGCCCAGTCCAACCCCAATTCATCGCTCAACCATCGCTCCAGCAAACGGTGCCGGCGAACAATCACCTCTGCCCGCCGCGTTCCCTCCGGCGTCAACACAATCGCGCGGGACTCGCCGGGCGCCACCAACCCCGCGGCGGTCATCCGTTGCACCGTTTGCGTGACCGTTGGCCGAGATACATTTAAATAGTCGGCCAGTACCGACGGAAGGACCACCTCCCCTTCCGTGGTCAACACATAGATGGCTTCAAGGTACTCTTCCAAGCCGTGCGTTCGAGGCATCCAACGCAACCCCCTTCCTACGCCCGCCGCACGCGACAGCGCCCCAGGGTTGCATCCGCAAACTGCAAAACCAACTCATCTCCATCCTCCAGCGGCCCAACACCTGCGGGCGTTCCCGTGTAGACAACGTCACCCGCACCGAGGCCAAAGTGTTCAGCAATGAAGTCCAGAAGCGTTTGCCAATGGAACAACATGTCGCGAGCCACGCCCTCTTGAACCGTTTGACCGTTGCGAATGAGTCGGAACGGCGTGTGGAGCATGGCATCCCAGTCGTTGACCGCGTAGACATCCGTCATCACCGCCGCGTGGCGGAATCCTTTCGCGAACTCCCACGGTTGCCCGGCCTTCTTCAGGCGATTCTGCGCATCTCTGTCCGTCAGATCGAGCCCAAGCGCCACGCCGCTCACGCGGTTCGCGAACGGCTCTCCCGGCCGGTGAGCGTCTCCCATCACCAATACAATCTCCACTTCATGATGAATGTTTTGACGCCCGGCCGGCAACATCAGGTCTCCCGCCGCCGCCGTCAACGCGTGCGTGGGCTTGCCAAAAACCATCGGCGACTCCGGGACCGCATTTCCCAATTCAACGGCATGGTCACGGTAGTTTCTGCCGATGCAGTAAATGTTCCGAACCACGTTCGGCAACTGTTCGATGGTGTAAACCACATCCCCTAATGCGTGTCCCGCCAAGTTTTCCATCTCCCTAGCCAGCAATGGCTTTATTCTACCATACCCGAAGTTTTCGGTCCGTTCGGCGGATCGACTTCGAGGCGAAAATCTTCCATCAATTGGCGGTAATCGTTCCACAGAGCCGCTTCACGGACGGCGAACGGCAGAGCGTTGCCCACCTCACGCGGGTGCAACGGTGCCTCCGCCAAAGCCGCCACCACTGCCCGTTCACTCGCACAGAGGACTGCGGACCACGCTCGCACCTGACGGGCGACTTCGTCCAGCCGTTCGGCCCATGCGGCCATGTCCGCGCTGTCCATCCCGTCCGCAGCCTTCCATTCCAACAGCGTCCGCATCATCCCTGCGGCATGCGCGTATCCCTGGCGGAGATGGAACAGGGCGTCGTGAATGCGCTCCAACCCCATCCTGCGACGACGAACCAGCGGACTGAAGCGCACGGCGCGGATGGCCTTGCCGACCTCTTGTGCCGTGTCATGCAATTCGTCCAGATAACGGCGTGTCTCCGCCTGCAGCGCCTGTCCATCATGGTCGTCCGCTCCCTGCCGCAGCCACGTCCCCATGCGGAGGAACCGTTGAGACAACTCTCTGCCCGCAGCTTCCACCGACGCACGGGCGGCGGGTGTGTAGTCGGGAGGAAGGACAAACATGTTGGTCAGAATGGCCACCACCGCCCCGAGGAGGGTATCGACGATGCGCGCCATACCGTATCCGTACCCGTGTCCTCCCACGGTCATCACCATCATGGCGCTGACACCAACCTGCGGAATCGCCTGTTCCCCCAGACGAATCCACGTGGCCAATCCCGTTCCGAGCAGCACAATCAATGCCAAGCTCCAGCCGTGCAAGCCAAGCCATCGAACAATGCCCATGGCAAGCAGCACACCAACCACAATGCCAATCACCCGCTGGTAGCCCTTCCAGATGGACTCTTCCACGGTGACCTGCAAACACAGAATCGCCGCCAGCGGCGCAAAGTACGGGCGCGTGGTGCCGAGCCACCGCGCCAGTTCCCAGGAGATTCCAGCCGCCAACGCCGTTTTCCAGATGGAACTGTAACGTACGAGCCATGTCCAGACGTTTTTCATGACGTCAGTATGTCCGCACCGGTCACCGACTAGCACGCGCGGAACGGATCGACAAGCGGAGGGATTGTCCGAAGGTGCATGGCGAAGATGAGGGTGTGTAATCAGACGCAAGCCGTGATTGCCGGAGCCCGGCTTAGCCTGGTGCACCTGTGATAAAAACATGGGCCGCCTCTCCTTTGCCAGGCGAGGCGGCCCTTGCAGTGCCAAACGCAATCTCAAGCACAGTGTTGCTCAAACATCTCCTTGAGGCGGCTGGCCACATGTTCAGCACTCGTGCCCTCGATGTCGCTGCGGTGCAACACACCGACCAGCTGACCGTCCTTGAACAGGAACATCGATGGCGAAGACGGCGGAAGGTTTTCGAAGTACTCGCGCGCCCGCGCCGTTGCCTCCTTGTCCTGACCCGCGAACACGGTCACGAGGCGATCCGGCTTTTTGTCGCCCTCCAGCGCCAGGGCCACGCCCGGGCGGGCAATGCCGCCGGCGCACCCACACACCGAATTGACCACCACAAGCAGGGTGCCGGACTTGTTGGCGAATTCCGCATCCACCTCTTCCGGTGTGCGGAGTTCGCGAAAGCCCAATCCCGTCAATTCGTCGCGCATGGGTTGTACCATCATCGCGTAAAAGTCGAGTTCCAAACTCATTTTGGAATGCCTCCTTTATCACCTGAAGCCAGTGGATGCGTGGAATGGATTTTTCCTTCTCATTATACCCCTTCCAACAAACAATTGACAGTTTGCGAAACGTCCCCATTTTGCCTTGGAATTTGGTTGCATCCCGTTTTCCGGTATGGGTATAACTTGAGTTGTACTGATATTACGGTCATTTTTCGGTGGCGCGGTGCAATCCTGGTTCATTTCGTTCACGCGGTCTTCCCGAACTCGTTCAGACACCGTGGCGCCCGTCACCAGAGTGGCGACAAGGAGACACGACATGGCCCTTCCATCTACGTTTCTTGACGCGTGCCGCAGGCGTCCGGTCACACACACGCCTGTGTGGTACATGCGGCAGGCAGGCCGATATCAGCCTGAGTACCGCAAAATCAGAGAATCCTATTCACTGGTCGATATTTGTAAGACTCCGGAACTGTGTATGCAGGTCACCAAACTTCCGGTGGATCAATTGGGCGTGGACGCAGCCATCCTGTTTTCAGACATCATGATACCCGTGGGTGCCATGGGCGTAGAATTCGATATTCAGGAACACGTTGGTCCGGTGATTGCGTCGCCCATCCGAACAGAAGCGGATGTGGCACGGCTGCACACATTCGTTCCGGAAGAGAGTTTGCCTTACGTGCTGGAAACCATCCGCCTTCTCAAGGCCAACCTGAGCGTACCATTGATTGGCTTTGCCGGAGCCCCGTTCACCCTCGCCAGTTATCTGGTCGAAGGCCGTCCCTCGAGGGACTACGTGAAGACGAAGCAATTGATGTGGAGTCGCCCGGATCTCTGGTTCCAATTGATGGACAAACTAGCCGATTCAACCATTCCGTATCTGCGGGCCCAGGTGGCGGCTGGAGCCGCAGCGTTGCAGATCTTCGACTCCTGGGTGGGCAGCCTGGCCCCGGAAGATTTCCGGACTTTTGTGCTGCCGACCATGCGGCGTATCTTCAGCGCGTTGGCAGATCTCGACGTTCCGCTCATTTACTTCGGGAAAGATACCGCCGAACTGCTGGCCGACTTCACCGAAACGGGTGCAACGGTGATTGGCGTGGACTGGAAGATCCCTCTTTCTGAAGCATGCCGCCGCGTAGGCCGGGAGTTTGCCGTACAGGGCAATCTCGATCCCGTCCTTCTCTTCGCCCCGTGGTCCGCCATCGAGCCTCGGGTCCGAGCCATCATTGATGCGGGCCTCCGACACAGCGGCTTTGTGTTCAACCTGGGCCACGGCGTAACCCATCACAATCCGCCCGTTGATCCGGCAATCCTGCAGCGGCTCACGGCGTTTGTTCACGAATACAGCATGGAGCGGATGGGCATGGAGGTGGCGCAACATGACTGAACCACTGGGCGTCCTCGTGATGGCATACGGTACACCGAGGCGATTGCAAGATGTGGAAGCGTACTACACCCACATCCGCCGCGGACGCAAACCAACTCCCGAATTACTGGCGGACTTAATCCGACGCTATGAAGCCATTGGCGGTGTTTCCCCCCTGAACGAAATCACCCAACGCCAGGCGGAGGGCCTCGCGGACTGGCTGAATCGCGACGGGGGCAGACCTTGCAAAGTCTACCTCGGGATGAAACACACGGCGCCTTTTATTGGCGACATCGTGCGGAAGATGACGGACGACGGCATCCGTGAGGCGGTGACGCTGGTGCTGGCCCCGCATTACTCCAGTATGAGCGTCGCCACCTACCAGCGGGCGGCGGACGAGGCCGCTGCGGGAACCAATCTCCGCTTGTGGCACGTGGACAGTTGGCACCTGCATCCGCGGTTCCTGAACGTGCTCACCGAGCGGGTCCGCACGGCCGTGGATGCGCACGGGAATGCGGATTCCGTCACCGTACTGTTCACCGCCCATAGTTTGCCGGAGCGTATTCTCAAATTCGGAGACCCGTATCCACAACAGCTTCGAGAAACCGGCCTGGCCGTTGCCGAGAAACTGAACCTGCCACACATTGACTTCGCGTGGCAAAGTGCTGGCCGAACCAATGAACGCTGGCTGGGGCCGGACATTCTGGAGAAACTGCGCGCACTCCGGGCAGCGGGCCATCGGAATGTGGTCGTCTGCGCCGCCGGATTTGTGTCGGATCACCTGGAGGTACTGTATGACATTGATATCGAGGCGCAGGCGGTGGCTCGCGAATTAGGATTGCGTCTCACGCGGACACCATCGCTCAACGATGATCCGGAATTTCTGCGCGCCCTGGCGGAAGTGGTTCGGCAAAGAGCGGCAGCCATGAACCACGCGTGACAGCGAAAGGGAGGATGAGAAGATGAAGCCGCGACACATTGTCATCATCGGTGGAGGCATCACGGGCCTGTCGGCCGCGCACACCCTCTATCAACGGATGCGCGAGCTGGGACCGGAGCTCCAAATCACGGTGCTGGAACGAGAGAACCAATTGGGCGGCAAAATTCGGACCCATCGAGAAGGTGGATTCGTGATGGAAGAAGGGCCGGATTCCCTGCTCGCCAGAAAGCCTGCCGGAGTGCGGCTGATTGAACAGCTCGGCGTGACGTCCGAGATTGTCAACAGCCGCGAGGAGGGCATGAAGACCTACATCGTCCACAACGGTCGGTTGCAGACACTGCCGGCCAGAACCAATATGGGGATTCCGGCGCACTGGCCGTCGTTCTTCGACACCCCGCTGTTGTCGTCTGCTGGAAAACTGCGGGCGCTCTTGGACCTGGTCCTGCCGCCGATGGAGATTACGGGAGATGTTTCGATCGGTGCTTTCCTGCGCCGACGCCTGGGCGACGAACTGGTCGATCACCTGATTGAACCGCTGCTCGGCGGCATCTATGCCGGGCGCTTGGACGATTTAAGCCTGCTCTCTACCTATCCTCAGTTTCGTCAGTTGGAACAAAAATACGGATCGCTCATTCGCGGTTCCATGCGCCAGCGTCAAGCTGCACCGACGCTGACGTCCAATCACGGGCGCAGCGTGTTCATCACGCTCAAAAACGGCCTGCAAACACTCGTCGAGCGGTTGCACGACGAGTTGCACCCGCACATCTCACTGCTCACACAGGCCGAGGTCACCCGCATCGAGCCAACCGAAGGCGGCGCGTACCGTATCGCCGCGAACGTGGCGGGTGAGGTGCGCACCTTTGCCGCCGATGCCATCATTTGTACAGCGCCAGCCCAGGTGGCGGCGACGCTCCTGTCTCCCATTGTCAAAGAGGCGCAAGCGTTGGCAGATATTCCGTACGTGTCCACCGCGGTGGTGCTGCTCGGCTACCAGCGGGCGCAGTTGAACGTCGACTTGGATGGGGCTGGATTTTTGGTGCCGCGCAAGGAAGGACGAACCATTACGGCATGCACGTGGACGTCCAGCAAATGGCCGCATACGACACCGGAAGACCAAGCGTTGGTCCGGTGCTACGTGGGACGTGCCGGACAACAGGAAGCTCTCGCGTTACCGGACGATGAACTGCTGCAACGCGTGATGCGCGATTTGGCCGACATCACCGGGCTCACGGCCAGACCCTGGTTCACGCGCGTGGTTCGCTGGAACGCCGCCATGCCGCAATTTCTCGTGCACCATCAAGAAAAACTAGCCAGCGTGACAGAGGCGTTGGCGACCCACGCCCCCGGACTGTTCCTCGCAGGTGCCGGATATCACGCGGTCGGCATTCCGGATTGCATCGCCAATGGAGAAAAAACGGCCGAGGCCGCCCTTGCCCATATCCAGTCGCTGTAAACTCGTGAACACACCACGGAGATGGACGAACCGGCAGCTCACTGATTCACAACGCCGACCGTGCGGCCTACCCGGGTTGCACCGTCGGCGTTTTGACCGTCTTTGAGATGATGAGGAAATCCAAGATCTCCCCATGCGCTCCGGATGCATCGGACACCACCGCATAGTCTCCCGGTTGCGCCGACGAAAGGGTCGATCCGTAGCGCACCGGGATCGATCCGAACGGATACTTGACAATGCCCACGCCCAATGCGCGGCGCGCATCGCTGGCCGTCACCCGAATCCTCCAGCCGGCAGGCACCACGACGCGCTGCGTCCGGTACGTCAGCTGCGGTCCGTGATGCGCGCCGCCCACTTTCGATCCGGGTTGTCTCACAATCCGTATCTCCACCGTCTTTGTGCGCGGATTCACCCGCGTCTGCTGAACAATATCCAATCGCCGATCTTCGGCCGGCACGTCCGCGGTTCGCCCGGCGAATCCCGCCGCATTCGATGCGTTGTTTGATGCTCCTTGCCCGCATGCCGCCAACGGAAGCACAGACGAGCATGCCATTGCCAAAACAACCATCCAACGTCTCACAGCTCAGGCTCCCTCCACCGTGGTTCTGGCATTACCATCCCCCGCGGCGGGTCAACCTATGCCATGAGCCGTTGGAAACGAAAACTGCGTGAGTACGTCTCGCGCACTCACGCAGGCAGGGTCGGTCCATACCTCAGACCACCGGTGTGGTGGTGACCGTTCCATACGGAACCAACAGCATGAACAGGACGAAGATAATCAGAAACACGACGGCCCAACGGGTGTATCCGCCAAAACAACCATACATTCGGACGCCCTCCCTCCCCGTGCCTGGTACCATCGTATGCGCCCGGCTCCAGGTGCATACGGGTGATGGCCCAGGGAGACAGAGTATCCGGGCTATTGCCTACAGGCGTCCCCGCCCATTCTGAAGTGCATGCACGCCGTTCAAAATCAGCCATCGTTCCAACAGACTCAAACGGCGCCAATCGCTGACACGAACGCGCATCGTCATCCTCCTCGTTTCGCATCCGACGTTCCCTGCTGCGCTTCAGTCTATGCGGATTGCGGGAGGATTAGTCCAAGGCCAACAACCGTCAGCCCTGCAGAAACGGATTGGTTCGCTTCTCGTGCCCGATGGTGCTGTGTTGGCCGTGCCCCGGATAGATGACGAGATCGTCGGCAAGCTGCTGCAGCCTGGCCAACGACGCCTCCATCTCACGTGGGCTCGACAGCGGAAAATCAGTTCTGCCAATCGTACCGGCGAACAACGTGTCGCCTGTGAACGCGACGCCGTCACCCACGATGCAAACGCTGCCCGGAGAATGTCCCGGCGTGTGGAGAATGGTCCACTCCAATCGCCCCAATTGAACGCGTGTACCGTCGTTCCAAAACGAATCCGGATGCCGGACCGGTGGCACGGTCTGCCGCAGCCACATCTCGCAGACCTGCGGCGCACTGTCCCACACGGGCAGATCCGCCTTGTGAAGGTACACCGGGACGGGATAGCGCTCCCGAGCCACATCCACACCGAGCATATGATCAAAGTGTCCGTGCGTGCACCAGATGGCGACAATCTCAAACTGATGCTTGGCGATGTGGTCAAACACCGGCTGCAGGTCCCGATGCCCGGGATCGATAATCACAGCCTGTGCGCCTGGCGTCTCGGACTCCGCCAGAACATAACAATTGGAACCAATGGGGCTCACGACAAACGCCTGAATGTGCATGGATATCGACACTCCCTTTCTCTGCGGACGCTGATCCGTACAACCTAGAAGGTCCGCTCACTGTCCAGCAGCAGGGTGACCGGCCCGTCGTTGACCAGAGAAATGTCCATCATCGCGCCGAATACACCGGTCTCCACAGGCACACCGAACGACCGCAGCGCATCGTTGAACTGCTCGTACCGCATGCGAGCCTCGTCTGGGCGAGCCGCATTCATATAATTCGGACGTCTTCCCTTGCGAGCGTCTCCGTACAACGTGAACTGTGAGACCGAAAGGATGGAGCCGCCCGTTGTGAGGATGTCGTGATTCATTTTTCCGGTCTCGTCGCTGAACACGCGCAGATGAACGACTTTCTCCGCCAGATAGCGTGCGTCTTCCTCACTGTCGCCGACCTTCACGCCCACCAGCAACAGCAGTCCGCGGTCAATGGCGCTCACCTGTTCTCCCGCCACCGACACCGAAGCCGATGAGCAACGCTGCAGAACGACTCGCATACTCGCCCCTCCCTCTCACCTGGTCTACCGCGGTCTCACTGAATGAGTCGGCGCACCGCGTGGACGTCTTTGATTCGCTTGATTCGCTCCACCACGGTCCGCAGGTGATCCAAGTTTCGAATCCGCACTGTGAGATTGATGTGAGCCACCCGTTTGGCATCCGCTCGACCGCTCACGGCCGTGATATCCGTCTTCGTCTCAGCCACGGCGTTCATCACTTCATTGATGAGCCCCGGCCTATCCAACGCTGTAATATCGAGGTCCACCAGATATGACAAATCGGCACTCCCCGTCCACTCCACGTCAATCACGCGATTTTCGTCCGCAGACAACGCGTTCACGTTGGGACAATCGGTCCGGTGCACGGACACGCCTCGTCCGCGCGTGATGAATCCAATGATGTCGTCGCCCGGAACCGGGTTGCAGCAGCGTGCGAAGCGAATCAATAGATTATCGATACCGCGTACGCGCACGCCGTTGTGCGTCGATTTTCCTTTGTCCCGTAATTCCAAGGAAATTTTGTCGAGAGGTTGGCCCGCGTGGTCCTTGCGATACTTGTCCACCAACCGCGTGACCACCTGTGCCGCGCTGAGCCCACCGTATCCGACCGCGGCGAGGAGATCCTCCTCCTTGCCGAAGTTGAATTTCTGCAGCACGTCCTGCATGGCGGCCGGCGTCATCAAGGCGTGTGGTTCCAAGCGCTGTTTGACCAATTCTTTTTCAATCAACTCACGCCCTCGGGCGACGTTTTCCTCACGCTTCTCGCGCTTGAACCATTGGCGAATTTTACTCTTCGCCTGAGATGATTGGACAATTTTGAGCCAGTCGCGGCTCGGACCGTAACTGTGTTTCGACGTGAGCACCTCGACGATGTCGCCGGTGCGCAGTCTGTAATCCAGCGGAACGATTTTCCCGTTCACCTTGGCCCCGATACAGCGGTTGCCGATATCGGTGTGAATGCGGTACGCGAAGTCAATGGGCACGGAACCCGCCGGCAATTCCACCACGTCGCCCTTCGGCGTGAACACGAACACTTCATCGGAGAACAAATCCAGCTTCAGCGTCTCCATGAACTCCTGCGCATCGCGGAAGTCCTGTTGCCACTCCAGCACCTCGCGGAACCACGCCAGCTTCTGCGAAAACTTTCCGTCCGCCTTCTGGGCGCCTTCTTTGTACAACCAGTGGGCCGCAATCCCGTATTCGGCCGTTTGGTGCATCTCCCAGGTACGGATCTGAATTTCCAAGGGCTCACCGCGAGGGCCAATCACCGTGGTGTGCAGGCTCTGATACATGTTCGCCTTCGGCATCGCAATATAGTCTTTGAACCGGCCGGGCATCGGCTTCCAGAGCGTATGAACCACGCCCAGGACGCCGTAGCAGTCTTTCACGCTGTCCACAATCACCCGCACCGCGAACAAATCGTAGATTTCATTGAACTCTTTGTGCTGTGTGAGCATTTTTCGATAAATGCTGTAGATGTGTTTGGCCCGCCCGGAGACTTCGGCGGTGATGTCGAGGGCGCTCAGTTTTTCGCGAAGCAGATCCATCACGCTGTTCACGTACGTCTCTCGCTCTTTCCGTTTCTGGGCCATCAGGTGCACAATTCGATAGTATTGCTGCGGATTCAGATAGCGCAGTGCGGTGTCTTCCAATTCCCACTTCACGGTGTAGATGCCGAGACGATGCGCGAGCGGCGCGAAAATTTCCAAGGTTTCTCGGGCGGTCCGAGCCTGCTTCTCCGGCGGCTGGTACTTCAACGTGCGCATGTTGTGCAGCCGGTCAGCCAACTTGATGAGCAGCACGCGAATGTCCTTGGCCATGGCCATGAACATCTTTCGCAAGTTTTCCGCCTGCTGCTCCTCCGTCGAATCGAACTTGATCCGCTTCAACTTGGTCACGCCGTCCACCAACGCTGCCACTTCCGCACCGAATTGGCGGACGATTTCCTCATCCGTTACCTTCGTATCCTCCACCACATCGTGCAGCAGCGCAGCGGCCAGGGTCACCGCATCCAGTTGGAGTTCCGCCAAAATCGTGGCGACCGCCACCGGATGGGTGATGTACGGCTCGCCGGATTTCCGCAATTGTCCGCGGTGCGCTTCCTCCGCATACGCGTACGCCCTCCGAATCAACGCCAGGTCTTCCGCCTTTCCATCGTAGGTGGCGACCAATTCACACAGTTTGTCAATGCTCAGCGCGTTCACCCCCTCTCTGCTCATCCGTTTCTCCGGTGCGGCGGTCATGAGTACTGGGCCAGCGCCTCAATGGCGATGCCCTTCAGTTTGTCTCGTCCCCGCAGCGCCTGCAATTCAATGAAGAACGCCGCACCGACCACCTGCCCCCCCAACTTTCTCGCCAATTCGACGGTCGCTCCAATCGTACCTCCGGTCGCGAGCAGGTCGTCCGCAACCAGGACCCGCTGACCGGGCCGCAGCGCATCCTTGTGAATTTCCAAGACATCCGTACCGTATTCCAGCTGATATTCCACGGACACCGTTTCTGCAGGAAGCTTCCCCTTCTTCCGAACCGGAACAAACCCAACGCCCAGGTGGTGCGCGAGGGGGGCACCCACCACATACCCACGCGCCTCAGGTCCCATGACCACTTCCACCTGGAGTGTTTTCGCAAAATCCGCTAGATGAGCGATCGCCGCGTGATACATCGGCCCATCCGCCAACAGAGGTGTAATATCCCGAAACAGGATACCGGGTTGGGGAAAGTCAGGGATATCTCGAATTTTACTCTTCCAGTCCATAGATACGCTCCTCTTCACCATCACCGCATTACAACGAAAGTGCCTCTGCACATCGCCGAAGATGACTTTGATAATGTACGGAATCGCGCAAATCGCGCTGGACAACCGATTCAACAACATGATACGCGCTCTCCGAAGCTTCAGCAAACCCGAGTTCCGCAAAGGTGTCCAGGGCGACCTGGATTTCTGATGGCGTGCGTTTTGGCACGGATTCGGCAACCTCGTGAATGGTCAACTTCCGACGCGCACGCAACAATCGATAGAGGAGCGCCAGTTCCTCTCGCAGCCAGGGGTGTTTCAGCAACCGACCATCCAACACGCGCAACTGGGCCGTGGTCCGCCCCTGCCACGTGTTTCGCTCCATCTCCACGACGGCCGCAAACGCCGTGCCGGACGGCCAAGACAGCACTTCCTCCGGCACGCGAAACCAGACCAAATCCGCCTCATGCCGCCCTTCCCTCACGCGCAGGCGAGCATGCCGGCCGCCGGCCATCTCCGTAACCCGCACCAGTTTGACCGGTCCCACGTAAAACGTCAGCGGCGGATTATCCGGGCCGTGGGGCGCAAACCGTTCCACCCATCCCAACATTTCTAGGTTCGCCTCGGCGAGCGGCAGATAATCATCGGCCACCGGCTTGTCCGCCTCCGACGCTCCACCTACCCACGCCGAGGCGGCATGGTAGAGGTCAGCGCGAAACGCGTCGAGCAAGTGTGGATGTACCGCGCAACCAATGGCTGCTTCGTGTCCGCCGAAATGGGCCAGGTGCGCCGAACACTGCGAGACGACCTGATGCAGGTCAAATCCCGTCGTGGCCCGGCCGGACCCACGCCACATCCCTTCTCCGTCTCCGCACAGAACCACTGCCGGCTTTTGCACCTGATTGACGAGACGCGCGGCCACAATGCCTGCCACCCCGAGGTGCCATGGCCCCGCCACGAGCACCACCGGGGCGTCGTCCGCCGGATGCATCTGGGTGTACTGCGCGTACGCTTCCTGGTATGCCCGCTCCGTCTCCGCTTTGCGCAGCTGGTTCCAAGTTTCAATCTGGGCTGCGCGTGCCGCTGCCTCCACCTCGTCTTCCGCCATCAGCAGCTCCAATGCGACACTCGCGGTCCCCATCCGCCCCGCCGCATTCAGACGCGGAGCGATGGTAAACGCCACCTTGATGGGGGTGATATCCGCCGTGTCCAAGCCCGCCGATTGACAGAGCGCCAACCAGCCGGCGCGCCGACACCGCCGCAGCGCGGCCAGCCCGGTGCTTACCAATTTGCGGTTCTCCACGCTCATCGGCATCATGTCGGCGATGGCCCCAAGAGCAGCCAGGCCCACCAGCCAGTCCTCCAACTCCGCTGCATCCCAAAGATCTGCGGCAGACAGCAGTGCCTGTGCCACTTTCCAGGCAACACCCGCACCGGACAGCGTCCGCGCATCGCCATGTCCGCCAGCGTATGCCCAGTGCACCACCGCAACAGCACCCGAGGGCCGCTCATCGCCAGGTTCGTGATGGTCGGTGACAATCACATCCAAACCGAGATCTGTGGCATAGCGGATGGCGTCGTCCGCGCGGATCCCGTTGTCCACGGTCACCAACAACTGAGCTCCGGCCGCCCGCGCTCGATCGACCAGCACGTTCGATAGCCCGTACCCATCCTCTGTGCGGTGCGGAATCAAACAGACGTGTGAAACGCCGAGCCGTTGCAGGGCCGTGGCCAGAATGGCGGTGGCCGTCACTCCATCGACGTCGTAGTCGCCAATCACAGCCACCAGTTCGTTCCGACGCGCTGACGCGAGGATTCGTTCCACCGCCGCTGGCATATCGCAAAACACATCCGGCGCCATCCAGGCTGCGCTTTCCGGCCGGAGCCAGGTCTCTGCGGTGTCCACCGGAATTCCGCGAGCGCACAGCCAACGCGCGACCCGCAACGGCACGCCGCACGCCGCCGCCATCCGGTTCGCGTCGTCCACCGGCACGCCCGACGTCTTCCAAAGTCCATTCAACGCTGTCTCTCTCCCCCTTGACGCGTGCTCACCACACCCGGATTCACGTGCACCAGCACGTCCTGCACGCGCGGAAATTCCTCCATCATTCGACGCTTGACCTGCGTTGCGATGTCGTGGCCGTCCTTGACGGAGATAGCCCCGTCCACTTGAATCTTCACGTCCACCAAAATGTACGTCCCGTGATCCCTGGCCCGCAGTTCATCCACGCGAAGTACGCCTGGAACGGCTGCAATCAGCCGGTAGTACGGCTGCAGATCTTCGGCCGAAACCGCCCGGTCCATCAGCAATTGGATGGAATCAGACGCCAGTTCGCTTCCCATTTTCACCACCAGGAGCGCGACCAAAGCGCCCGCCAGCGCATCCATGTACAGCAACCAGGAAAGTCTGAGCGCCTGTCCCAACAGCGACAGCAAGATGCCAATCAAAGCCGCCATCGACGAGTACACGTCGGATCGATGGTCGGTGGCCGAAGCCATGAGGCTCGGGCTGTTGAGTTTTTTCCCGAGTCGATATGTATAACGGTACAGCAGTCCTTTCACAACAATGGCCGCCATCGCCGCGTAGGCGGACAGCCATTCAGGCTTCTTCGGCGGTTCCCAGAACGCGCGGAGCGACTGAAATCCGACATCGAGACTGGCGCCAATCAGCAAACAGGACACCAGCGCCGTGCTGATCAGTTCGGCCTTGCCGTGGCCGTAGGGATGGTCTTCGTCCGGCGGCTTGCGCGCCACCCTGAGCCCAATCATGACGGCCACACTCCCCGCCAAATCCGCCGCCGAGTGCGCCGCGTCCGCGACCAATGCCCGACTCCCGGCCCAAAGGCCCACGCTCCCTTTGACAATCATCAACAACACATTGACCACAACGGACACCCACGCCGCCACGGTGGCCGGACGCCCATCCGCTCTGGGCCGGGTCGAATCGTTCGGCTGCAAACCGAAATCCTCCTTCAGTGTGCCTTCTCCCGCCGGGTCGAACGAATAAAGAACGCGCCCCCGGAGGAGCGCGCCTCGTTCCATTACTCCGCCGGGTCCGACGGTTTGGCATCCGGCAGCTGCCTGCCGCGCCACGCCACCCAAATCGGGCTGGCGATGAAGATGGAACTGTAAGCTCCGCTGATGAGTCCGACAATCAGCGCAAAGGTGAAGTTGTGGATGGACTGTCCGCCAAAGAAGAACAACATCACCGCTGCAATCAATACAGTCACAACCGTGTTGATGGAGCGGGACATGGTTTGCCACAGACTCTTGTCCACCAATCGCGCCAACTCTCCGCGCGACCTGGGCTTGGCGATTTTCAGGTTTTCCCGGATGCGGTCGAATATCACAATCGTGTCGTTGATAGAGTACCCCACAATCGTTAAAATGGCCGCGACGAATGTGAGGTCCACTTCCAAGCGAAGCATGGCAAAGACCGCCATGACGATGAACGCGTCATGCAGCAGTGCAATAATCCCAGAGATGGCGAAACGGTACTCGAACCGAATGGCCATGTAGACAACAATGAACAGGGAGGCCAACAACACGGACCAGACCGCTTTGCGGGATGTTTGCTGAGCAACGATGGGATCGACCGTGGAAATGCTGTACCCGCTCGATTTTGGGAACGTCTTCGCCTCCGCGGCCCGAATCTGCTGTTGCTGGGCCTGCGTCAGCGTGGTTGGGAAACGGATGATGACCGTATCGTTCCGTGTTCCCGCCGTGGTGATGGCGCCTTCTCCAACAGACAACCCGATTCCGGTCAACATCGACCGCACCTGAGCCGTGTTCACAGGTTCATTGAGCTGCAGCTGGACGCGGGATCCCGCTTTGAAATCGGTGCCCAGGTTGAACCCGAATACCGCGAACATCACGAGGCCAATCACCGTGATGGCCGTGGACACACCAAAAAACCAGATGCGGTGGCGAACGATGTCAAAGCGCTGTTTCACTTCTGCACCACCCCTTTCCCAATTCCATACCACCAGGGGCGGTTGACCAAATTGGACTTCACGAACAGCAGCAGCATGGCCCGAGCCAACAGGACGGCTGTCAGCATGCTGATGACGATGCTCAACATCAGCGAAATGGCGAATCCGCGGATGTCCGCCTGACCGAACCAGTACATCACTGCGCCCGCGATGAATGTGGTGACGTTGGAGTCGACAATCGTCCGAAGCGCGCGTTTGTTTCCGGACAGAATGCTCGACTGCAGACTCTTGCCGTTGCGCATCTCGTCCTTAATCCGTTCATACGTGATGATATTCGCGTCGACCGCCATGCCAACGCCGAGCACCAGTGCCGCCAAGCCCGGTAGCGTCAACACCACGTGCAGTCCCGAGAAGGTGACCAAGACCAGGTACAGGTAGGCCACCAGTGCCAGATCCGCAATGAGTCCCGCCAGCCTGTACAGCACCAGCATGAACAGAAAGATGAGGATAATGGCAGCCAAGCCGGCCCACATCGTGGCCTTGAGTGAAGCGAACCCGAGCGAAGGTCCCACGCTCGTGGAACTGATGAGGTGCAGCGGATACGGCAACGCACCCGCGTTCAGTTCCTGCGCAAGGGCTGTGCATTTCTCCGGCGTATTCAGATCTCCGCCCGATATCTCCGACTTGCCGTCGGACATGATCTGCTGGATCACAGGATCCGTCAACAGGTTGCCGTCCAGAAACACGTAGATGGGCTTGTTCAGATACTGCTTCGTAATCTGCTGCCAAAGCCCAGGATCCTTAAACTCGAGCGTGACCACGTTCTGACCGAACTGGTCCGTCGCCCAGTGCGAATTGCTCTTCAGATCAGCGCCGGTAGCCAGTGGTTTTTCATTCGGCAGCGGCGCCCACTTACCGGTCTTCGGATCCTGTTTGGCTTGTCCATAAAACTCCAACTTCGCCTGTCTGCCAATGATTTGCTCGTACGACTGTTGATCGAACTGGCCGGCCAACTCCACGCGAATCTGGTTGCCGTTCTCCAACTCAATCACCGGAGAACTGACGCCCAGGTTGTCCACGCGCAGCTCGACCGCCTGCAGCGCAGCCTGTATCCCGTCCTTCGTCAACGGATGATCTGGTGTAGCTTCAATTTGATACAACAAATCGAAGCCGCCCTGAAGGTCGAGTCCGAGTGGAATAGATTTCCACAGTTTCATCGACGTACCCGCAGTCAATCCGACGATGGCGCATACCAGCACGAAAAACAGGCCGAAACGGCCCCATCTGTTACTGCTTTTCCTCTTCAAACGGTCAATCTCCTAACAACTCGAATTTGTTCCAAACGCGCAGCCATCCCCAAGTATAATGAATGAAAGAATTCCAGGTCAAACCGAATCATTCCCCGGATTTCTCCGCCACGCGCTGACCGTGGCGTGACTCATGAAACGCCCGATGTTCAGACCGAGGATGGCAGCCACAGCCTGATGCAGCATCGGGGTTTCGCGAAACATGGAACGAGCGCAGCCGAGCACCTCGTCCGCGGTGACGGCATGATAGCCCAAGGACCGAAATTCTTCCGCCTTCGCCTCGCAGAGAGGCAGCAAATCCGGCAGATACGAATCCCAATCGAACACGGGGTCCAGTGCGTGTTCCATCTTGCGCTCCTCCTTCTCACAGCATCGCCATCACACTGCCTGTTGTCCGAGTTCTACAATCGCCCGCCGGAATCCTCCCGATTCGACACACAATCCTCCATTTCCGCACGTGGGACTAATCCCCGCCGCTGCTGCATATGGTCGAAGAGACAGGCTATCGGAGGGTGAACGCGGATATGAATCGATCCTTTCTCCACGGCGCCATGGTTCTGATGGCCGCCATGCTCGTCACCCGGGTCATGGGATTCGCGTACCGCATCGTCCTGACACGCATGATTGGCGCCGGTGGGATGGGGCTGTTTCAAATGGTCTTTCCGCTGCTGGGCTTTGTCATGACCTTTGTCACAGCCGGTCTGCCCATCGCCATCTCAAAACTGGTGGCGGAAGCGTACGCGCAGCGGGATGCGGTCCGAATTCGGCGAGTGCTCGGTGTCAGCTGCGCCGTCATCCTCACCATGGCCGCCGTGTTTACCGCGCTCATGTGGTTGTTGCGCGGCTTCGTTCGACATCACTGGCTGACCGATCCGAACGCGTATCCAACTTACTTGGCCATGATCCCCGTGGTATCCATCATCGCGGTGTCGAGCATCTTTCGCGGCTACTTCCAAGGGCTTCAGGACATGTCGCCGCCCGCCGCGGCCTCCATTGCGGAACAGTCCGTCCGCATCCTCAGCGTTTGGGTGCTCGCCGCCTACTTTGTCCACGTTTCTTTGGCGTTTGCCGCAGCCGCCGCGATGGCGGGCATGGTCCTCGGCGAGCTGTCCGGCCTCGTCTGGCTGGCGGTCCAATACTTGCGGCGTGGACGGCTATCCGTGATTTTACCGGACGCACGCCCGCGGAGCCTGGAGAATCGGCGGCAGACCCTGCGGGCCCTGATTGAAGTCGCGGCCCCTGTCACGCTGAGTCGTTTGATTTGGTCGGTCATTTACGCCCTCGAACCGGTGCTCGTGACGAGAGCGCTGTTGATCTCCGGCGTGTCCACGACGATGGCCACCACGTTGTACGGCCAATACGGCGGCATGGCCATTCCCCTGCTGGTGTTTCCCACCGTGTTCACCAGCAGCCTGGCCACCAACCTCGTTCCGTCCGTGTCTGAAGCGATGGCCCGCGGCAACTGGCGGCAGGTGCAGCGGCGCGTCGGGCAAAGCTGGACCGCGACCGCGCTCGTCGGTTTCCCCACCTCGGTCATCCTGTGGCTCTACGCGGAGCCTCTGTGCAGAGCGGTCTTTGCGGACCAGGGAGTGGGCCCCATCCTCGCCATCATGGCGCCGGTCGGCTTTCTGCTGTATTTGCAGAGTCCGCTTGGCGGCGTTCTGCAGGGTCTCAATCGAGCCGGCATCGCCATGCGCAATTCCGTCATCGGCGGTGTCTCGCGACTCGTGTTGATTTACGTCCTGGCCGCGGATCCAAGACTCGGCATTCGCGGTGTCGCCTGGGCCCTCACCTGCTCCGTGGGGCTCACCGCGCTGCTGCATCTGTGGAGCTTGCACCGACTCGTGGGCCTTCGCTTCGACACCGTGGACACGGTGAAAATCCTGCTGGCGACGGTGGCCATGACGGTGTTCGCGGGGTGCTTGACACCGCCGCACGAACACATGCCCGGCCCGCAACTGCTTCTGGCCGTCACCAGCAGCCTGCTGGTCTACTTCATCTTGCTCTGCATGATGCGCGTGGTGACGACGCGCCGCGTCCGCCGCATCCCGCGCGTCGGCCGTTGGCTGTCAATGCTGGTGCGGGCGGTCCCCTTTTCGCTGTGACTGCCCTCCGCGCTGGCCGGTGCCCTCTTCAGAGCGCGTTACGGAATCTTTCGGGGCATCCACCGGATCGATGAACAGCATCCCCTCGGTGTCCACCGACGCGAAGAACACATCCTCCACCTGCCCATACCCGCGGCGTGCCAGCTCCTCGCGAAGCCACTGCTGGTCGCGCCCGAGCACGTCGAGCGTCTTCTGGATGGGCACGCCGTCGGCGATGATGGGCATGTGAATCGACTCCGGCGACACCTTGAGGTTCATGTCGGTGGGCGTCACCGGTCGATGCTCCGCTTTCGGGAACACGCTCAACTTACCGGACGTCTCCAGAATGGCGAACTCCACATCCGCCACATTGGCGATGCCTTTTTCCCGCAGCTGCATCATCAGATCGTTGATGGTGTAGCGCATTCTGCGCAACTCTTTGTCCTGAATCTGGCCGTGCTCCACGAGCACCGTCGGTTCTCCGTCCACAAAGTGGCGGAAGCGGTGGCTCTTCATCTGCAGAAACGCGACAATCACCTGCAGGGCGACCAGCGCGCCCACCGACAGCAGCGCCTGCATGAGCGGCTGATCCGTATCTTCCATGGGGACCGTGGACAATTCCGCAATCATGATGGAGACCACGAAGTCGAACACGGACAATTGGCCAATCTCCCGCTTCCCCATGACCCGCAGGGCGATGGCGACCACGATGTACAGGATGAGAATGCGCAGGCAAAATTCCCAGACGGGTATCTTCAACACAACGGAATGCCCCCTTCCCGCCTAGTATGGCCGGAGGAGAACGAATGTTGCGTCCGCCCGCCACCCGAGCTTGCATTCGTCCGAACGGGCCGTCACGCGAATGACTGGTCGTTCAACGACACTTGAAGCGACGTGAACATGCCGGCCACATGGTCGAACAAATCGGCGGCTTCCTCGACGTGATCCAACACATCGGTCGCCAACCCCGCGGTCAGCGTGATGATGGCCGATGCGCCAGCGCCAAACCGATGATTTGCGATGGACTGCCGAACCCTATCCGCCACAACGCTCAATTCGGCCGCAGTCATATTCGGCAGCACAATGAGAAACTCGTCGCCGCCAAAGCGGCAGGCGAGTTCGCTCTGACGAAGACTCTGCTTCACCAGCAGACTCGTCTCCTTCAAGATCTTATCCCCCACGTCAAACCCGTAGGTTGCGTTGACTTCGCTAAATCGCTCGAGATCCACGCAGATGACGCCCCAATTTCGAACGCCGGCCGCCAGTTCCTGGCGCACCTTGATGGTCAGAAAGTGGAACGTGTAGAGTCCGGTGAGATCGTCGATAAACAACTGTCCGTCGAATTCCGGACTGTACAACGCCGTTCGATTCCGCCCGCGCTGCTTGGCTCCCCAGTACATCGCGGAATCCGCCTTGAGCAGAACGTCGCGATCATTGTCGGCGTCGTCCGGAAACACGGCAATGCCCGTACTGATGGTGATACCCTGCAGACGGTAGCCTTCAAACTCCACGACGTGGTGCGCCACCGCGGCGCGAATCGCTTCCATCTTGGCAAACGCCTCGTCAGCGCCCATGGAAAACGCCAGCGCGAACTCCTCGCCGCCATATCGGGCGACCACAGCGTCAGGCCCCGCCATTTCCACCAGCAACCGCCCCACCGACCTGAGCACCATGTCGCCCGCGAGATGCCCGTATGTATCGTTGAACTTCTTGAAAAAGTCCACATCCACCACCGCCACCGCCACGGGTTCGCGAAACCTGTCCGCTTGGTCAACCCTCCGTGCCAACTCTTCATAAAAGTAGCGGTAATTGTGCAACCCAGTGGCACCGTCGCGCATCGACTGATCTCTCAATTTCTGGTACAGTTTGGCGTTGTCGAGCAGCACCGACAGCTGATCAGCCAGCGTTTGGAGATACTTGATCCAATCTCCGAACGCGTGCGTTTGGTGTGAATAACAAACCAGCGCCCCCTGGACAACGCCGCGGTACACCATCGGGAACACCGCCATGCTCTCGTAGTATGGACCGAACCCATCGTGTGCAACGCGCGGATCCCGACGGACATTGGGTACATACGTCCAATGCTGGTCCCGTATCACGCTCCAAATGAGACCTCCGTCCGCTTCGCGATATCCTGCCGGACTGAACTCTCCCACGGCGTTCGCCGGCCAAAACGCGGCGGGCATCAACCGGTCCCGAGCCTCGTCGAATACGAACAACACGATGGCGTCCGCATAGGATAGTTCGGCGGCAGTTTTTGCCGCTTCCAAACTCAAGCGTTTCACGTCAAATTCGGACAACCATCTGGATACCGCCAGATGAACCCGTTGCATGACTGCCGTTTGGCGATACAGTCGAATGAGATAGGCAACGAGAACCATCGGCAGCACGATGAACGGACCGAGCAGCTCGTGCGCCACACCCATCGAAACCAGCAACATGGCCAAAGGCAGGGCCACAACGGTGTTCAGACCGTCCGCCAGGAATAGGTCCCATAGGTCGGAAATTTCAAACGTCCCGCGCAGCACGTGCAACACGTGCAGAAGGCTGTGATTCGTAACCACGTGTGCCAGGAGACCCATCAGCACCGCGCTGAACGTCGGCCAATCCAGCGCGGAATACTGCGCACCGTGTCGCATCCACCCGTACACTTCGAGCATCGCGCACATGCTCAGCCCGTACTGGCCAACGTTGAACAGCCACGTGTTGAACGCAGAGCTGCGACGTTGGAAGAGAGGGGCCACTGCCATTGCGAAAACGCTCAAACAAATCGCTTCCGCGCCACCGTACAGCACCATGACGCCAATGGGCAGCGCAATCATGAGCGTTCCCCTCGCTTTACCGAGTGGAACCGGCATCGCCTCCAGCAACGTGGCAAAACACGCCATCCACGCGGCGACCATCCAATGACCCGGGTGGATCTGCGGAATGTAACAAATCGTCAGAAAGATACCGCTGACCCCAACCACCCACTGGTACATGGCCACCTTGAACTGCCTATTTCGTTTCAAAGACTCACCTTCTCTTGTGCCGCGAAAACGGCTTGCCTACACCTGCACCCGACCCTGTCCTCTTCTGGCGCCCCTATCTTCGAAAACATTCCAATTCATGTATAATTTTTGGCAAGTTTTGTAGTTCATTGTATCATACAGTTCATGCCTTCGTCACCAACGTGGACAAATATATTTCGAAATCCGCGATAATTCCAATCCAACGCCGGCCCCGGGGCCGGCATAAAGGAATTGTCCAATACATAGAAGGTAGAGACAAGTTCTTGCGCGACACCTTGCCATGATGAGGAGGAACTGCAATGGAAACGTCTGTTCGCGGCACGCTGCACGCGCTTCGCCGCTATCCGGTGCTTTACGGGCTGGCCTTCAGTTTGTGGTGGGCACTGGTTGGCATCGTCTGCGTCGCAGGTTGGGCGCACCTCGGATTGCCCAGCGATGGCCAACTGCTTGCGGCGGCATACACGACACACTGCGCAGCCATTCTGCTCGGCGCCATCGCCGGTAGCCGAGCGGCTGCGGAGAGAGGTTGGTTCTACGGTGGCATGGTGGGACTGGTCTATGCCCTCGTGATGGTTGCCATAGGACTTGTGGTGTTTACCACCTTCACCCTGGACGCCAGAGGGCTGTTCCGCCTGCTGGTGATGTGTCTCATTGGCTGTTTCGGTGGAATCATCGGCGTCAACACGGTTCGCCGTTGAACCATGCGTGTCACAAGCAGCCCGCACCTGGGGCGCGGGCTGCGACATGCTTCACTGGCTGGCGATCACGCCTCTGACTGCACGGCTTCCGGTGCCGGCTCGACCACGCGCATGACCGCGCGCGGATCGAACTCCATATCCACGCCCTCCGCAACCTGGACACGCAACACGTCGTCCTGGACGGAAGTCACTCGTCCATAGATGCCCGACGTGGTCAGAATCCGGGCGCCGGGTCCCAAACTTTTCATCATTTGTTGACGTTGCTTCTGTTGTCGACGCTGCGGCAGAATCAGCAGTGCGTAGAACACCACGAGCATGACAACAATCAGAATGACGTTGGCCAACCTCACACTTCCTTTCCACGTTTCCCCCATTATACAGAGACGCGAGCGGCGGGGACAAACCAAATCTCACGAACTGGAATAGCCGTACTTCGCGTAGAACTCGCGCTTGTATTCCGGGAAGCGCTGTTCCACAATCGCGTCGCGGATGCGCTCCATCGTTCTCAGCAGAAAATACAGATTGTGATACGTCGTCAGTCGAATGCCGAGCACCTCGTCCGCTTTGATCAAATGCCGAATGTACGCCCGCGTGAACGTTTGGCAGACTCTGCAGTCGCACTCTTCGTCGAGCGGCCGGAAATCCCGCGCGTACACCGCGTTTCGAATCACCAACTTTCCGCGCGAGGTGAGGACCGTTCCATTGCGCGCAATCCGCGTCGGCAACACGCAATCGAACATGTCGATGCCGCGCTCCACCCCTTCGAACAAGTCGTCCGGGGAACCCACACCCATCAGGTAGCGCGGCCTGTCCGCAGGCAGAAAGGGCGTGGTGTACTCCAGAATTTCGCACATCAACGGTTTCGGTTCGCCCACGCTGAGCCCGCCGACCGCATAGCCGGGCAGGTCCAGTTCCACCAGAGCCTCCGCAGCGTGGCGACGCAGATCTCGGTGCTCTCCCCCCTGTACAATCCCGAACAGAGCCTGACTCTCAGGGCGCCGATGCGCGACCTTGCAGCGAGTTGCCCAGTCCAGCGTGCGGCGCAGGGATACCTCCAGGTATTCCCGCGACGCGGGATACGGCGGGCACTCGTCGAATGCCATGATGATATCGGCGCCGAGCGCGTTCTCAATGGCCATGACGGATTCGGGCGAGAAAAAACGCGGACTGCCGTCCAAATGGGAGCGGAATTGGACCCCTTCATCGGTGATTTTCCGCAGGTCGGACAAGCTGAAGACCTGAAAGCCGCCGCTGTCCGTCAGAATGGCTCCGTCCCATCGCATGAACCCGTGCAGCCCGCCCGCTTCGCGAACCAGGTCCTCACCGGGTCGAAGATGCAGGTGATACGTGTTGGACAGGATAATCCCAGCCCCCATCTCCGACAGTTCCCACGGCGCGACGGTCTTCACGGTCGCCTGCGTTCCAACCGGCATGAAGACCGGGGTTTCAATGCTGCCATGGGGAGTGTGCAGTCGGCCGCGCCGAGCTCCGGTTCGGTTGCAGCGCTGCAGCAGTTCATAGCGTACCGGTGACTGTGTCAATCGAACCCCTCCTGGTGATGAACATTGCGTCTCCAAAACTGAAAAAGCGATAGCGCTTTGCCACCGCCTCTCGATACACATCGAGGGTGAACGATGTCCCCATCATGGCGGCCACCAGCATGATCAGCGTAGATTTCGGCAGATGAAAATTGGTGATGAGAGCGTCCACAATCCGGAACTGATACCCCGGGTAAATGAAAATATCCGTCTCCCGCCGGCCTGGTTCCAGTCGCCCGGACTGCCCTGCACTCTCCAGCGTTCGCAGCGCGGTGGTTCCGACAGCAATCACACGGCGTCCCTCGTCCTTCGCTCGATTCACGGCGTCCGCCGTGGCCTCCGACACTTCGTACGTCTCGGCGTGCATCACGTGCTTTTCCACTTCATCCACCTGCACGGGCCGAAAGGTCCCAATACCGACGTGCAACGTGACAAACTCCAACGACACCCCGGCCGCCCGCACCTGTTCCAGCATGCGTTCGGTGAAATGCAACCCCGCTGTCGGCGCCGCCACAGATCCCGCAGGTTTCGCGTAGACCGTCTGGTAGCGGGACATCTCCCGCAACGGTGTTTGGATGTACGGAGGCAGGGGAACCGTGCCAAAGGCATTGAGAAAAGCCTCGAACGGCTCTTGCACATCAAATCGGACGACGCGCATGCCCCCATCCAACACATCGGTCACCACCGCGGTGGCGTTGGCATCCGGTTGGGACGGCACGCCGTCCACCGTGCGCCGAAACATCAGCTCCGTTCCAATTTTCAAGCGCTTGGCCGGCTTCGCGAGCGCCTCCCACTCGGTCGCGCTGCGCGGTCGCGTCAGCAGCAGCTCCACCTGGGCGCCGGTATCCGGCTTGACCGCGTACAGGCGTGCGGGAATCACTTTGGAGTTGTTGAACACCAGCATGTCCCCAGCTTGCAGGTAATCCAACAAAGATCGAAACTGCGTATGTATCACGGACTGTTGCACAGGATCCGCAACCAGCAACCGGGAGTCCTCACGGTTCGCCAACGGAACCTGGGCAATCAGTTCTTCGGGAAGTTCGTAGTCGAATTCGTCCACAAGCACAGGTCATGTCACCTTTCCGTTCAAGCATCGGCTTCCATTATACTTGAACGGCGCGGCGACCCCAAACGCGAGAAACACACAATGGACACCACCTGCGGGCGTCCGATGACTGCGGAAATTCGGATGCAAACCATCAGATTCCGTTCAACGCCGGGAGTGTTCAAATCCGAACAGACTGCCCAGCCAACTGTTTCTGTGCTTCGCGTTGTTGTGATGGTTTCGCTCCGGTACTGCGTGCATATTGCTCGCCTTGACGTGGCCAGGCGATGGTCCAACAGCGTGTCCACTTCGGGTCGTCGGCGAACTGTGTCCCTTGCCGACGGGGCGAGTCACCTGATTGAACACGCTCTGCACCGGGTTGACCGCCGGACTGAACGGACCGGCCACGGGAATGGTGATCACCTGGTTGCCGAACCTCACCGTCACCGAGCTTCCAGCATCACCGCTCTCCTGCGACTTTCGACCATTGCCTCCCTTCGGTCCGCCATTGCCGTCATTTCCATTGTTGCTTGAGCCATGGTTCGTTGCTGCACCACGGTTGCTGCTCGGCACGTTGCCCGCCGCTCCCGGTTTGAGCTTGTCACCCGAATGGCTTGCTCCTTTACCATTGGACGTTCCCTGGCTGTTCGCGGACTTCAACGCGTTCGAAGACGTTCCGCCCCGCGCATTCCCATCTTCCGCACCCACGGCCACGGCGCCCAGCGCATTGACCAGACGCTGCACCTGTCCCACATCACTCGTCTTGAGCGCCTGCGACACGGCTGCCGCCTGTTTCCCGGACAGCACAGTGTCGAGTGTCGGCCCTTGCAGTTGACTCAGCGTCAGGTGCTCTCCCTCGCTGCTCGCAATGATGTACGCGGCCAGTTTACCAGGCGAGATGTTGGCCTGACTCGCAGCGTTCCAGACCATCCCGGACAGCCCCAGCGTGCATACTGCGGGATGATGTGCCTTCACCTGCGGATTTTCCGCAATTTCCTGCTGAACACTGCGCGCCGCCTCCGAGGTAATTTTATCCACAACCTGCTGTGCCGATGGCCCTGTGGAGACCGGGGCCGCGGAAATCAGAATGGTGTCCTGGTTGGGAATCATGCCCTGCTTGGCAGCTTCCGCCGTCACGTCGGACAACGCCTGCTGCAGGGTCTCGTCGACCAGCCGATGTCCGTCTTTCGAAAGCGCCGACAACAGTTGCTGTCCGTCTGTGTTGATGCCTTTCGCCGCCAACACTTTCATCGCCTGATTTACGGTCATGGAGAGACTTGGATTGATATCGATGGCCACATTTGCGTACGCCTCCGTCGCTCGCCCATCCTGGAAGCTCCACCAAGCGCCGGCGGCCACCGCCACGCACGCGGCAATCGCCGCGCCGCCGATGCGGTACCACGCGGATCGATGAATCGCCTTGCGCCTGCCGTGCTTCAGGTGTGACGGTTGTTCGGGAGCGTCCCAGGAAACCGTGCTGCCCACGTGCATATTCGCCGTTCTCGGCAATCTGCAAAACTCTCCATCCTTCGTCAACACCACCGCGGCATCCGCGGCCAATTCCATCACAATGCCTTGCCGCCGCATCGCTCAACCCTCCCTTCTATTCGGTGATGAAGGATTGCAAGCTGCGAAAATCGCCGCACAGCAGCACCACCACGGCGAGAATGTACTTTCTCTGCCGTTCCATCGTCTTTCGCGAAACACCCACCTTCGCCTCCAACGCCTTCAACGGCAGCGCCTGCTTCTCAAACACGAACCGGCGCAACGCCTCATCATCGGCGACCACACGAGCCACTTCGATAGCATTCCGGCGGGCGTCGGCGTGCTTGGGCGACAATTCCACCAATTCCATCAACGACAATCCAAATTCCCTCAACCGCTCCGCGTACTCCTCAATTTCCTGCCGTCGTTCTGCCTGTTCTTCCGATTGTTGATGCACCGCGATGGACGACTGCACCTCCACGTAATTCGTCACATTGTCCTCGTCATCCACCACGTCGAATTCCGTCCACGGAACAGCTTTCGACTGCGTTCGCTGGGCCCGAAAGTGATCGATCAACCGGCGCCGAATAATGGTCTCCGCGAATCCTAAAAAATTCACTTTCCGATCCGGATCGTACCGATCAATGGCCTCATTCATCGCAAGCAGCGCAACGCTGTATTCGTCGTCCCGGCCGCGTTCAATGTAGCGCCTTGCCGCCTGGGATGCAATCCGCAGCACAAAGGGCGAATACGCCTCAATCAACCGATTGCGGGCTTCGTCGTCTCCGGCCTGCGCCTGTCTCAACAATGTATCCAGTTGCACGGATTCCTCGGTGTTCTTGCGGCGAAAAGACAATCCCCGCACGCATTCCACCTCGCTCTACAAAATTCGGTTTTCTCGCGTCGTTTCTAGGGGTGCGGCCGCAGCCCCCTACGCCTCATCACCACCACGTTCCGGCAGCGGAAATTTCAAATGTTGATATGCGCGCACCGTTGCCACTCGTCCGCGCGGCGTACGTTGAATCAGGCCCATCTGCAACAGGTAGGGCTCGTAGACATCTTCAATGGTTCCAGCTTCTTCCCCGATGGCCGCCGCCAGGGTCTCCAACCCGACGGGACCGCCGTCAAACTTTTGAATCATCGTCAACAGAACTTTGTAATCCAGTTCATCCAATCCCAGGTGATCCACGTTCAACCGCCCCAAGGCCTCCCTGGCAATCTCCAGGGTCAACACCCCAGCGCCCGCAACCTGTGCGAAATCCCGCACCCGCTTCAACAACCGGTTGGCAATCCGCGGTGTCCCGCGCGAACGTCGGGCGATTTCCAGCGCCGCGGCTTCCTCCAGCGGACATCTGAGAATCGCGGCGGTCCGCTGAATGATTTGAGCCAGGCTGTCCACTGTGTAGTAATCCAGGTGTGCAATCACGCCAAATCGGTCGCGGAGCGGTGCCGACAACAGTCCGGCTCGAGTGGTTGCGCCAATCAACGTGAACGGCGGCAGATCCAAGCGCACCGAACGGGCGCTCGGCCCCTTGCCAATCAGAATATCTATGGCGTAGTCCTCCATGGCTGGATACAGTACTTCCTCTACAGCTCGGGACAGGCGATGGATTTCGTCAATGAACAGCACATCGCCCGGTTGCAGATTGGTCAGCAGCGCGGCCAAATCACCTGCACGTTCAATGGCTGGTCCGGACGTGATACGAATATGTACGCCCAGTTCATTGGCGATAATCATCGAAAGTGACGTTTTGCCCAGCCCCGGCGGCCCGTACAGCAGGACGTGGTCTAGCGACTCCGACCTGGCCTTGGCCGCCTCAATGAATACGCGAAGGTTCTCCTTCACCTGTTCTTGTCCAATATAGTCATCCAAGAATCGCGGCCGAATGGACTCAAAGGCGCCATCCTCACCGCTCCAATCCGCCGATACAATCCTGTCTTCCAAGCGCGTCCCCTCCAGTTGCATTCACGCCGATGGACCATTGCACACCGTCCCCCAAGCTATCGGGACAACCTCTGCAAACACAGTCGCAATGCATCCTCCACACCGAGCGACGGAGATTCGGAGAGGACCACACGCACTTCTTCCGAAGCTTGCCTCTCATTATAGCCAAGGGCCACCAGGGCCTCAATCACGTCGTTCTGGACGGTTCCCACCGGCGCTCGCCCGGTGGTCCCGGCTCCCCCGGACCGAATCCAGCTCGGTTGCCGCGACGCGGCCAGCTTGTCTCTGAGTTCAACAATCAGGCGCTGCGCTGTCTTCTTGCCCACGCCGGGCAACTGGCACAACGCTACCACATCCTCCGCGTACACGGCTTCGGCCAGCGCCTCTCCGCTGGTGCCGGACAATATCTGCAAAGCCCCCTTCGGCCCAATCCCCGAAACGCCAATCAACAGTTCAAACCACAACCGGTCCGCCTCTGACGGAAACCCGTACAGGTACACCCCGTCTTCGCGCACCGATTGATGCGTGTATAAAAACACCGCTTGTCCGGCCTTCAATTGTGACAAGGCCGTTTGAGTCATGTGCACGCGGTAGCCGACGCCTTGGACGTCCACGTCCACGTAGCTGCCGCCCACCGCAAAGACGGAGCCGCGAAGGAAGGAAATCACGGCTTTATCCCCCTTCCGTAGCGCACCGTCCGCCACGGCGACGCCGGCGATGGTGCGAGTGGCGCCGTCCTTGCCCTCGGCGGCACCGTGTGGGCGTGCGTCAGCGCCACCGCCAACGCATCGGCGGTGTCATCCGGTTTCGGCGCCTCGGCCAGCCGGAGCAGAATGCGCACCATCTCCTGGATCTGGCGTTTTTCCGCCTTCCCGTATCCCGTGACCGCCAACTTCACCTGCATCGGCGTGTACTCCGCCAGTTCGAGGCCGCTTTCCACGCCCGCCAGTATCGCCACGCCGCGCGCTTGGCCAACGACGAACGCCGTCGTGGTATTGCGGTTGAAAAACAGTTCCTCCACCGCCATCCACCGCGGCCGGTATTGTTCAACCAATTCCCGCAACGCCCGATAAATGTGTTGCAAACGCAGCGGAACCGACCAGTCTGCGGGCGTCTCAATACAGCCGTACGCGACGGCGTCGGCGCGCTGTCCGTCTGTGTCAATGATGCCATAACCAAGCCGGGCAATGCCCGGATCGATGCCAATGATTCGTTCTCCCATGAACCTGTTTCCTCCTGACTTCCTGATAGGACTTCTCCTCTTGACCACAGAAATCCTACTGTGGTTTATGAAGTCCGCGGCGGGCGCACGGATTCGGTGCCCGCCGCAGGCGGAAGCGGAGCCACAAAAAAGAGCGCCGAGGTCTCCCCCTGGGCGCTTTGCGCGTTCGATGGTGAATACATGTCAAACCTCCGCCGTGCATGAGTTGCGTCAATGGGCCGCCGCGCGAAGGAACCGTGGAAAACGCAGCAGCGCCACCACCAAGCCGGCAACCCCAAAGGCGAGCAGAACAACCAGACTCTGCCA
This sequence comes from Alicyclobacillus contaminans DSM 17975, assembly GCF_000429525.1. GTDB lineage: Bacteria > Bacillota > Bacilli > Alicyclobacillales > Alicyclobacillaceae > Alicyclobacillus_A > Alicyclobacillus_A contaminans. The sequence continues at coordinate 72,241 of NZ_AUCA01000003.1, forward strand.
TACGTCAGCCACATGCCAACCGCGAAGCATCACGTCTTCAAATCCCTGTTGTGCCCAATACTGCGGTGTGCAGCGTCCGATGGTCTGCAGAGCCTGCGGCAGCATCTGCATGGGTACCCATACACCGCCCAGCGCTGCCCCACCCAAGGAAATCAGCATCGTGATGCCGCGCCCCTGGTTCTCCCCGCGACTCAGGAACGACACCGCCAACCCAAGTCCGGTTCCACAGATGGCCAGGCAGATGACAATCGCTGCAATGGCCGTGATATCTCCGAGTGCAACGCCGTATACAAGGTGCCCAAAGGTCAGGAGAACGGCGCACTGAACCATCACAGCGAGGATGTTTGGCAGCCACATCCCCATCAGATAGGTCAATGGATGCAGCGGCGTACTGCGCAGCCGGGTGAGCATGCCGGATTCCTGTTCACCGAGAAAACTTCGCAGCATCGTCATGATGATGAAGAACACAAACATCACCGTGTAGCCGGGGACGACCTGCTGCACCATGCTCACCGAAGCACCCGGCGCCACCTGCTCCGTCACCTGTTGCAATTGAATCACTGGCCGAAGCACCTGCTGCACTTGCTGTGAAGACAACCCCTTGGCTTGAAGCTGTTGTTGCATATAGGAGCTTTGGTACGCGTTGGCCACGCCGGACACCATGGATGCAATGGGACCGGTGACTGTGTCCGCCGTCGGATCGCGGTAGAGCGTCAACGTTGCCGGATGGCCGGTGCCAAGGGCGCTCCCAAAGCCGTGCGGGATTACCAACAGCGCGTCGAGTGTGCCGTTCTGAATCCGGTGGACCGCGTCCTGAACCGAATCCGTCTGCTTCTGCAGCGCAAATCCCTTCACATGGTTCATGGCCGTCAGCAGCTGCTGAGACGCCGGTGTGTTGTCCTCATCGATATATGGAACGGTCAGCTTCGCCTTGTCGGCGCCGGAAAAAGCGGAGCCAAACAGCAGCATGAACAACATCGGCATGATGATGAGAAAGAATAGATTTCCTTTTCCTTTGAGAAGAAGCTTGAGCTCCTTGCGGACAATCGACGTCATGTCCATCCTCCATTCTGCTTTGGCGCATCAAGTTGCGTCGTCCACCATCGCACCAGCGACCGCATGACCCCGCGATACAAGAGCGCGCTCAGTCCCTGAGGGATGTACCCGTCAGGGCAAGAAACACCGATTCCAAAGACGGCCGCTCCAACGCCAGCGCGTGCACCTGTGCGCGGTGTTCCTCCGCCCACCGCAGTACGTGGTGCATGGTCCCCACGGCATCCGCCGTCTCCAATCTCCATCCGATTCCTTCCCGCGTATGGTGCTGCACCCCCGCAATCTGCGATGGATGAAAGTCGTCCACCTCCACGTAGACGGTCATGCGCCCGTGTTCCAACAGCACCTCTTGGAGCGATCCGGCCGCAATCACGCGGCCCTGGTCCACAATGGCCACATGGTCGCAAAGAGCTTCCACTTCTTCCATGTAATGCGTGGAGTAGATGATGGTCACGCCCTCCTGCTGTAGCGCGCGAATCATACCGAAGATGTGATTGCGCGACTGCGGATCGATGCCAACCGTCGGTTCGTCGAGAATGAGGAGCTTGGGCTGGTGAAGCAGCGCGGCCGCGATATTGATGCGCCGCTTCATTCCACCGGAAAAGCCGCCCACCAAGCTGTTGGCTCGGTCGCTGAGTCCAGTTGTTTCCAGTACATCCCGAATTCTCCGTTCCAACACTGCCCCGCGAAGGCCGTACACACCGCCAAAAAACCGCAGGTTGTCTTCGGCACTCAGTTTGTCGTAGAGCGTAATCTCCTGGGGGACATACCCCACGTTTCGCCGAGCGTCCGCACCGCGGCGGGCGGCATCCAAACCGAATACTTCCGCCTGACCGCCGTCTGGTCGAACAATGCCCGCCAAAATCTTCATGGTCGTCGATTTCCCGGCGCCATTCGGCCCCAGCAACCCAAAGCAAGATCCATTGCCGACGGAGAACGACACGTCGGCGACGGCCACCGTCTTCCCATATTGTTTGCGCAGATGTTCCACCCGTACTACCCAGTCCATCGTCTCATCCCCCAATCGGACGCATCGTCAACACGCCCGTCATCATCACAACGTCAGGTGCTTTTCCATAATTCGAGTTGCCAGCCGCAGCAGGAATGCAGCCAGCACCCAGCCAACCGCCATCGGCAACAGCAACCACGGTGACACCGCGACAAGTCCTCCCCCAAGCTCCGGATGTACGAAAATGAATTGCTGGTCATTGGAGAACAAAAACCACCACAGGATGCCGAATAGCCCCCAACCGAGCGGCACCAACGGTCTCAGCGTGGAATAACGAAGCATGCCGTACGTGACGCCGACCGATCCGGTGAAAGGCAGGATGCCCAGCACCACGAGGTTCAGCCGCGCGCCCGTCAGAAGAAAATCCGCCAACCCCGAGGCTGTGAATTGTCCCTGGAGCAGTACCGTGTACAGATACAGCAGACAGAACAACGCATCCAATCCGACCATGATGATGAGTGCGCGCACAATGCAGGCCACAAACTTCGACACCAACAAGCGGCCGCGCGGATAAGGCAGGGTCAGCCACCACCCGGCCGTGCCATTTCGAAATTCTTGCGCCACCAATCCGGTTCCCATACCGGCGCAGACGAACGGGATGGCAAATGTGTAGAACCACACAAACCGACCGTCGAATCCAGGTCTCCTCAGGACCAGATATGTGGTGACCGCGATGGCCACAGCGACGATGATTGCTAGATACACCCATCGCCAGATCCGAAGATTGTACTTTCCCCGCTGCTTTCTCTCCTTCATGTCATGGCGCACCAACGCCCAAAACACGCGCTGCCCGGTCATTGCTGTTCTCCCCCCAAGTGCAGCCGTTTCACAATCTCGCGCATACTTCCGTACTGGCGCCGCAGCGCATCCGCCTCGCCAGCCAACTGAAGCCGTCCATCACCGAGAAAGATCACGCTGTCGAACAATGCCTCCACCTCGTGGATTTCGTGCGTACTGATGAGCACGGTCTTGTCACCGTCGCAGATGTGCTCCATCAACGCATCCACAATCTGTTCCCGGGAAACCACGTCAATACCGGAAAACGGTTCATCGAGGATGATGAGCGGAACCCGCCGGGCCACGCAGAGAATGAGCATCAACCGCGCCTCCTGTCCCCGAGACATGCCCCCCGCCTGAAGGGTGAGGTCAAGCTGCATCAGCGATGCCAGTCGTTCCGCCACAGCGCGGTCGAAGGCCGGCAAAAACCGTTCAGCCCACTGAAACGCCTGTTCCGTCGTGTGATCCGGATACCACCGCGCCCTGTCCGGCAGATACGCGATGTTCTCGTTCGCACGCCAACCGGGCCGCTGTCCCAAGACCTCCACCACGCCCGCGTCGGGCTGCACCAGGCCGGCAAGCATTCGGAAAAACGTGGACTTGCCCGCCCCATTCGGTCCCAGCACCCCCACCACGTGGCCGCGAGGAATCGTGATATCCAGATGGTCGAGCGCCGTTTTCGCCCCGTATCGCTTTGACACCTGTTTGCAGGCCACCGCGATGTCCGTCACTGCATTTCCTCCTCCTGTCGCCGACTTCGCAGCTGTTCAATAATCTCCGCCTCGGTGAAACCAAGACTGCGCATCTTCGCGAGAAACTCTGTCACCACGCGGTGCGCTTCCTGCTGTCGAAACGCCTCCACCCGCTGCCGGGACGAGGTGATGAACGTCCCTTGACCGCGGCGCGTCTCCGTGAGACCCTGACGCTCCATCTCCTGATAGGCGTGCATCACCGTGTTCGGCGTCACGCGCAGTCCCTGAGCCAACTCTCGCACTGACGGTATCTTCTCGCCCAATCCGATATCGCCCCGCAGAATCGCTCGGCTCATCTGTTCCACTATCTGCTCGTAAATGGGTTGGCTGAGATCCAATTGGAAGCGGAGTGCACCCACCTGCCGTTCATCCAACCCGCTCCCTCCTTCACCGTCAAAACCTGGTGTATCAAGTGAACTGAGTGTATGATAACACATAATACACTCGCACTGTCAACCGCTCATTCGCACAGACTGTCGTTGCTCTACGGGGAGAGCGCCACGTCCTTCGGAACGGACGTACCATGGCGTAAAAAAGCTGCCCCGCCGTCATCGAACGATGACAACGGGGCAGCCCGCTCACTGGCCGCATACGCGGCGAACCGATTGTCCGCTACACCGCATCCTCTGCCGGATTGCGGGGTGGAGGCGAGATTTCCTTGACGTATACCGGCATTTCGGTGAACCAAGTCAGCCCGTGGTCCATTCGCCATGCGGCGGATTCCGTCCAGAACGCGTTGACCGTATCGTCCGCGATAGAACGAATCTGCACACTGCATCTCCCATCCGGGTACAGAGTGACAAACGCCGCTTGCCGAGTGTGACCGCCGGCGCGGTCAAACGCCGGCACGTCCGCTGTCTGCCCGAAGTCAGCGATGGACGGCACATCTGCCCGCGCTACGACCACACCCTGAGCTGTCCACACGCCCACCGCCGCCAGAACGGTCCATGCCAACAGGCGATTGGCTCTTCGTTCCCGTTTCCGCCTCGGCATCTCCCTCACCTCGCTGTCCTTGTTGGCTCTAGCATGCCTGGACAGAAGCAGAATTATTCCGCTATCGCCGGATCGAGGTTGGTGTACACATTTTGAACGTCGTCATGAGCCTCCAGCGCCTCAATCAAATCCAAGACCTGCTCAGCCGCTTCGCCATCCAACTGGATGTACGACGTAGGCTGGTAGGTCAGTTCGGCGTCCTCCAACGGAATGCCGTCTTTTTCAAGCGCATCGCGCACCGCCGTAAATTGTTCAGGCGCCGTGACAATCAAATACGAGTCCGCGTCTTCCTGCAGGTCGTCGGCGCCGGCCTCCAACGCCTTCAACATCAGATCGTCGCCGGACAGAGAACACGCTTCTTTCAACACCGTGATGGCGCCAATGCGCCGAAACATCCAGCTGACGCAGCCCACTTCCCCGAGGTTCCCGCCGTGCTTCGAAAAGATATGGCGGACGTCGGCTGCGGTGCGATTTCGATTGTCCGTCACGATATCCATCATCACGGCCACACCGTGCGGCCCGTATCCCTCGTAGAGGATTTCTTCGTACGTCACACCGCGCAACGTTCCGGTAGCCTTCGCAATGGTTCGCGCGATGTTGTCCGCCGGCAAGTTGTTTTGGCGCGCACGCTCCACCGCCACTTTCAGGCGGAAATTGGTTTCCGGATTACCGCCGCCTTCCTTGGCCGCGAGATAGATGTCACGCGACAATTTGGTGAACAGCTGGCCGCGAACCGCGTCCTGCTTCCCTTTTCGCCGTTGGATATTATGCCACTTCGAGTGCCCTGCCACGTGGTTTCCCCTCCATCCATGCATCCAGTTGCGGAATCCGCGTTACATCATTGACCCCAATCGCGCAGATAACGGAAATCCACACCGATGGTGCGCGATGACAGTTTGGCAATCACCGGGGGTTTGCGCTTGTACTGGTTCCTCTGAACGCGGCGCACAATCCCCTGCAACACCCGTTCGTCGTAACCGTTGGCCGCCAATTCTTCGGGGGAGAGGCGCAGATCCACCAATTGATACAGCACCTCGTCCGCGAAGTCGTACGTAAAGCCCAGTTCACTTTCGTCGGTCTGGTCCTGCCACAGATCGGCGCTTGGAGGTTTCTCCAAGATGGCTGTGGGCACGCCCACGAACCGAGAGAGTTGTCGCACCTGCGATTTGTACAAGTCGCCGATGGGATTCAACGCACTCGCCAAATCTCCAAACTGCGTTCCGTACCCGAGCAGAAGTTCCGTCTTGTTGCTCGTTCCCAAAACCAGCGCACCATGGTGCGCGGACAGATCAAACAGCGTGCTCATCCGTTCGCGAGCCATTCGATTGCCGCGCCGCAGCGGCGTCGCCGGCACGCCCAGTCGTTCATCCATCCCGGCGAAATACGCATCCACCGGTCCACTGATGGGTACGACCAACGACGGCAGGCCCAAATCCTCGACCACTGCCTGCGCATCCTCCAGGCTTTTTGGATTGCTGGTGGTATACGGCATCATCACCGCCAAACACCGCTCCGCCCCGAGCGCCCGTGCCGCGAGATACGCCACCAGGGCCGAGTCAATCCCGCCGGACAAACCGAAGACAACCTTCGAAAACCCGGCCTTCTCCACTTCTTCCCGAATGAACGCGGTCAGCACTGCGACCGTCAGCGCCTCATCCAACTGCAAACGCCGTTGAATCTCCGGATTCATCACAGTTCTCCCCCCTCCCGACGCACAATTCGGGAGAGCATGCGCAAGACCAGATCTTTCTTTTCGTCTCTCAGCAGCGGTGTCGTGTAGCGCGCCCGCCGGACATTCGCCAGATGGAGGTCGCCACACACGAGCGACTCCTCCAGGGACGGCGCCTGAACCACCCAGGCTCCATCCGGAGACACAATGCCGGAACCACCAAAAAAGTTGACGCCATCCTCAAAGCCGACGCGATTCACAAACACGATGTACACGCCGAACAACTGCGCGTACACCTGCAACAGTTGCCTCCAGAATTTTTGAGATCCAAACTCTCCCTGATCCGTCACGCTGCGCGCTGGACTGTTGGACGGCAGCAGCAGCACCCGCGCCCCGGAATGGGCCAACAAATAGGGGCTCGAGGGGTGCCAGGCGTCTTCGCAAATCAACATGCCCATCGTCCCATAGGCGGTATCCACGGTCGCAAACTGCTGCCCGGCCGCAAAATACCGCCCTTCATCGAACATGCCGTAGGTCGGCAGATAGACTTTTCGATGCACGTGTTGCACCGAACCCCGTGTCACGTACGCACTGGCTATGTAAAAGCGGTGATCCCGCGATTCTTCCACAAAACTGAAGACCACGTCCAGCGCCAAATCGCGGCTGGCCGAAAGCAGCGGTTGAAGCGCAGGAGAATCCAGTGTACAGGCGACATCCAGTGTCAGGTCCTGCAGTTGGTATCCTGTCAGTCCCAGTTCCGGGAACACAACGAGCGACGCGCCCTGTTGCTTCGCTTCGTTCATGATTGTCACATGTTTGTCCACATTTGCCGCGACGTCGCCCAATACCGGACGAACTTGTCCCAGCGCCACTCGTAACGATTGCGCCACGCAGGTCTCACTCCCAGAACCTCATCTTCTTCCCAAGAATGCATCCCGAATCTCCCATGGAGTCCAAAGCTATGTCTCAGTATACCTTGCATGGAGCGGAAAGCAAAAGGGCACGGGGATGTCCCCTGCCCCTCGTCAAGGTGCATCGTCCACTGCGTCAACCTCGAGAATCCGCCGGCGCCATCGTTCAAGATGGAAGGCCCGCCGCAGTTGCCGGGCGGTCCGAGCATTTGGTTGCCGCAGCCACGCCGCGCCTGCCCTGACCAATAACTCCGGAAAGCCGAACAGCGCATACAACCGCTGGCCATCCTCACGGACACCACCGCTGTTGCGCAGGTAGACCGTAACAGCGTCGCGAAAATCACCCGCGGCGGGCTCTGCGAAGTGCAGCCCGTGATTGATGCACTGCATGATATCAATCCACGGGTGATCCCAACCGGATTCGTCGAAGTCAATCACCGCCACGGCACCATTCGGCTGCACCAAGAAATTATGGGGCGCTGCGTCGCGATGACAGTACTGCCAAAGCCGCACGTCGGCCAAGCTGGCCCGAGCCCGCTCGGCCGCCATCAACAGCTGCGCCCGTTCCGACGCCGGAATGGGGCAGTCGGGCCGCTCGAACAATTGCTCCAAGAACGCCCGCTTCCAGGTTAACTTCTCCGGCAACGGCTGCCGTTGCAACAGTGGGCGCGGCGACAGCCGCAACACACGCACCACGCGGTGCAGTACGCCCAGTACGGCGACGGCCCGCAGCCGCTCCGACTTATTGGATGCCATCAGCGCACGGCCGGAGAGCCAGGGCTGCAGATATCCCACCGTCCCGTCGGGCAGGTACGTCAGCCAGTCACCGCGTGCATTTCGAACGGGCCCCGCTGCGGCAATCCCCATTCCCGCCATCGCGTCGCACACCTGCCTCTGCACCGTGAGCCGTTCCGACGCGGGAACCACCGCTTCGGGATGTACGCACTTCCAGACAAACCTTTCATGGGTATCGGCGACAATACCGTACACGGTGCGCATCCGAACCAGGCCGCGAACATATAGACCGTACTGGGCGACCAACGCATCGATCAACTGCTGCGGATTAATCCGCGCTGCGCTCGGCCGCTCCGGATTCATCGGAATCCCCGTTCGCGTTCCCCTCGGTCTGGTTCGGCAGCGCCAGATGGCGGCGGGTTTCTTCGTGGGGCGTTCGCCACGCTCGCCACGATTCCGGCGCCTCCACGGCCCAGCTCGACGAGTCATCGTCCGCCCACATACCGTTCCAGTCGCTGGGCGACTCCATCGGCATCCCTTTCGCCGTGGTGCCCATGGGCAGCCCAAACATCTGAGGATGATACGGAATGAACGCCCAATAACCAGCCGCCATGGGCTTCACCACCGTAGTCCCAGGCATTGGGTGCGGTACGTCGGCCCCCCGGTACGGATAGTGCGTATGGGGACCGAGCGGTCCCGGTTCCGCAGGATACGGTTCCATCGCGGCAGCTTCCTGTGGCGCGGGCATCATTTCGTCAGGCATCATCTGACCTGGCATCCCTTGAGCAGATGGCGCCATCCCGTACCCTCCCGGCATACCACCCTGGGGCTGGGGATACTCGCCCATGGGCGGTGCTGGATATCCCTCCTGCGGAGTCCACCCGGCTCCGCCGGCCGTGGTGCCGGGATGGGCCACACCGGGAACGTACACAATCTGTCCGGGCTGCGGCGTGTCGCCGTAACCGGGATTCAGGTCTTTCAGTTGTCCAACCGTGGTCTGATAGCGGCGGGCGATGGACGCCCAGGTTTCCCCGGCTTTCACCACGTGCGGCCAGACGAATCCGAAATACGGGGGAACCTGCTCCGATGGAGCGGTAGGCGCCTTCGTTCCCGCCGGTTGCGCCTTCTTGTGCAGTTCGGGAATCACCAGCACCGTCCCGGGAGAGAGCCGATTTGGGTCAGAGATCTGCGGATTGGCAGCGAGCAAAAGGTTCATGCGGACGCCTGTGGCCTTGCTGATGGACCACATGGTGTCGCCCTCCCTCACGATGTACTTCTTCATGCTTTTGCCTCCCTTGGGCGCCCGGTTTGGGCCAACATCCCTGCCAGTATATGCAGTCGCCTAATGGGTGCCCGCCGCTGGAGGAAAATTGGGCGACGACGGGTTCGGCAGGCCCGCGCCGTACATCGTGCTCGGCACTTTCCCGTTGAACACGACGTACGCCAGCGGGGTTCGGGAGGATACGGTCACCGGCTCCGCCACCAATGGCGCTATGACCTGAACATCAGCGGAAAGGTCGAGATAGAGGACATGCACGGTCTGGTTGATGCCCTCCGTTTTCGTTTCCACGCGAACCGCGGAGTGAGCGGATCCGACCAGTTCCATGCGCACCGGCAAGCGCGGCCCCATGCGCGAAAACAGCGCGCCCCCGAACGTCCATCCGAGCGGCAGAGACAGCGTTTCCGAAGCCAGCGCCGAGAGGTGATGCTCCGCGGCTTCGGTGGCCGCCGCCTGCACGCGGGTGACCGCACTGAAGTCGAAGTCGGCGATGCGCAGTCCGCCGGTCGAGTCGGTTTCGTAGTGAACGATTTGCTTGGCGGCCGCACTGTGCGCCAACTCTTCGGTCACCGCCTGGCTCAGCGCAGCATTGGCGGCGCGAATCGCCAGCGCCCGGGCACCCGCGGCGATAGCAGGCTGGACCCTGTGATTGACGAGATAAACCGCAAACGCCAAGCCGAACAACACGCCCCATGGCGCCAGCGTTCGCCATCTGCGGTGCACGCGCGCACGCCGGGATCGCTTTTGGCCGGGAGTTGCATGGAACCCTCTGCCGAACATGGACATCCCCTCCACAGCATGTATACGCCGTGGAGGGGATGAACTGGACTTTCGAATGGAACGTTGGAGCCGGCCGACTTACGCGAAGTGCACGAGGAAGTAACTTTTCTTGCCGCGTCGTATGACCACGTACTGGCCCTCAATGCCGTCCGCCGCGGAGATGTTCGCCTCGATGTCCGTCTGTTTGTCTCCATTGACGGAAATGGCGCCATTCCGAATATCTTCCCGGGCCTGTCGATTGGACGGGCAGGCGCCCAGTTCCACGAGGACGCTGACGAGACTGACCGTCTCCTCCTTCGATTTGCGAATGGACGGGACCCCCTGCAGCGCATCCGCGATTTCCGATCCGGTCAGCTCCTTCAAATTCCCGCGAAACAGCGCGTGAGACACCTGTTCCGCCCGTTCGGCCTCGCCCGCTCCGTGGACGAGCGTCGTGACTTCGCGCGCCAGGGCCCGCTGCGCGGCGCGCGCGCCGGGATTGCTCGCCACCTCGTCGGCCAACGCCTGAATCTCTGCCTGCGAGAGGAAGGTGAAGTATTTCAAATACTGAACCACGTCCCGGTCATCGGTGTTCAACCAGAATTGATAAAACTGGTACGGCGTCGTCTTCTTCGGGTCAAGCCAGATGGCGCCCCCTTCAGATTTGCCGAATTTCGTACCATCCGCCTTCGTGACGAGCGGCATCGTCAATCCGTACACAGTCTGTCCCGACTGCCGACGCACCAGCTCCAGTCCCGCTGTGATGTTGCCCCATTGATCGCTGCCGCCGATTTGAAGACGACAACCGCGGCTCTGGAACAGATTCCAAAAGTCGTTGGCCTGCAGGATCATGTAGCTGAACTCGGTGAATGAAATGCCGCGCTCCAGTCGCGAATCCACCGATTCCTTCGCCAGCATGTAGTTCAGCGAAAAACTCTTGCAGATATCCCGCAGGAACGAAATCACGTCGAGCGAGTGCGTCCAATCGTAATTGTTGACAATCACGGCAGGGTTCGGCACGCCGTCGAAGTCCAGGAAGCGTTCCAACTGGGCGCGGATGCGCGCGCTCCACGCCGCCACCGTCTCCACTTCATTGAGTGTGCGCTCCGTGGACCGTCCGCTGGGATCGCCGATGAGTCCCGTGGCCCCGCCGACGAGAGCGATGGGATGGTGTCCAGCCAACTGAAACCGACGCAGCGTGAGAATGGGCAGCAGGTTGCCGATGTGCAGACTGTCAGCCGTTGGATCAAAACCCACGTACAGTGTCGTGGGCTGCTTCAGTTGTTCGGCCAGCGCCTTCTCATCCGTAACCTGGTGAATCAAGCCGCGCCATGAAAGTTCTTGAAGAATATCCATCCTTGTCATCCTCCCAGACGTCTGTGCGGAATGGGCCCCCTTAGAACAAGCCGTCATCGTTCCGTCCGCCTCGCAAAAAACGCCTCATCCCTTGCGGGACGAGGCGTTGCTCGCGGTACCACCCGGCTTGCTGCCGACCATTGGACCGACAGCCACTCCACAGCCGATAACGGGGCCACCCGGTGTCGACTCCCGCCGACACGCCTCCCAAGGCGTAATTTCCGCACAGCAGGACATCGGTTCGCAGCCCCCACCGACTCTCTGCAGTCACCGCATGTACGTACAGACCTTGTTCATGGGCATGTTCTCCGGCGACCGCGCCTTTGATCCATCGACCACAGGCCCGATGCCGCCAGACGCGTATGATTTGAGTCAGTATAGCAAACGCCAAGGATGACCGTCAATTCACCAAAAACCGGTGGACCCGATGCCATTCTTTCGTATGCTATAATCTTCCCCTGAGAGAGGAGTGAAACCCGATGGGGAAACCAACGAGACCGCCAACCGACCAAACGACATCCGGCAGTTCGCGCCGAGCCAAAGGCAAGGCGGCAAAGCGTGAACGGCGGCGGGGCGTTTGGCGCTGGCTGGGTTACTTCGGTCTCGCACTCGGCTCCTGTGTTGTCGTTTTGGTGGGCGCAGCCATTGGCTATGTAACGGCGATGCTCAAAGGCCTGCCCACGGTCACAGCCGACACGTTCACCAATATGAGCCAACCGTCGGTCGTGTATGACCGAAACGGGAAGGTGATTGGGCGCTTTTCCGCAGATGGAGACAGGCAGCTCATCACGTCCACCAAAGAAGTTTCGCCGTATCTTGTGAACGCCTTCATTGCGGCGGAAGATAAAACGTTTTACACCAATATTGGGATTAACCCGCTCGCCATCCTGCGGGCTTCGGTCCAGGATGTGCTGGGTCATCGAATCATCAGTGGAGCCAGCACCATCACACAGCAGACGGTGAAGCTGGCGATGTTTCCGAAGCAAGAACAAACCGCCAAACGTAAAATACAGGAAATCGCCCTGGCGCTGGAAGTCAACCACATGCTGACCAAAGACGAAATCATTACAGATTATATGAACTGGGTCTACATGGGCCGCATGGGGTACAACAATGTGTACGGCGTCAAGGTCGCTTCCGACATTCTGTTCCATAAGGACGTCAAAGACCTGACCTTGCCGGAAGCCGCGTTCTTGGCAGCCATTCCGAACAACGCGACACTGTTTTCACCCTACCAACACCCGAAAAACACGGTGGCGCGGCAACATTACATCCTGCAGCAGATGCTCGATGACAAAATGATCACCCAAGCGCAGTACGACAGCGCGCTGAAAGTGAACGTGGTCAAAGAGATCAAGAGCCCGCCGCCGGACACCACGAAATATCCGTACGTCCTGCGCGACAATGTGGAGCCGGAAGTGGCTCAGGTATTGGTTCAGAATGGTACCTACGCCTCCGTCGATGACGCCGAGAAGGCACTCGCCACGGCGGGCTACAAAATTTACACGACCATCGATTTGACCGACCAGGACGACATTGACAATGTCCTGAAGAACAACGCGCTGTTCCAGGGCAGCACGGTCGGCGCCGTGGATGAGAACGGAAAGCCCATTCTCGGAAAAGACGGAAAACAGCTGCAGGACAAGTACGAGGCCGGCGCCACGTTGATTGACAACCAGACCGGCGGAATTCTCGCCATCGGCGGCGGCCGCGACTTTGACAACGGCGCGTACGTGGATCATTCGGATATCCCGCGGAAACCCGGATCGGCCATCAAACCGCTGCTCGAATACGGACCTGGTCTCGACATGCACGTCATCACCGCGGCCAGTCCGTTGTTTGATGCCCCCCACACCTGGGTGGGCAGCAACGGCCAATCGTGGACGCCGCATGACGCCGAGAACAACTGGGCCGGCATCATGACGGTGCGGGAAGCGTTGGTGGAGTCGCGAAACGTCCCCGCCATTCGGCTGTTGGACGAAATCCACCCGCAGAACGCGTGGCCCTACGTCAACAAAATGGGCATCACGCCGCAGTCGAAAACCCTGACCGGGCAGACCACGTTGACGCAGAGCGACGAGTCCAACCTGTCGGCGGCCATCGGCGGCCTCACCTACGGGCTGACGGTGCAGCAGATGACCAGCGCCTACACCACGCTGGCCAACCAGGGGGTATGGCGGCCGGCGTACCTGATTGACAAAGTGGTAGATCGAGACGGCACCGTCCTCTACCAGCACCAGTCGACGCCGAAGAGCGTCTTCTCGGCGCAAACCGCGTACATCCTGACCGACATTCTGCACGGGGTGCTGTACGACAAAAACGGCACCGCCACCGCGGTCGGACAAAACTTTCCGGGCCAGTACATTTCCGGAAAAACCGGTACGACCGACGACCATCGCGACGGCTGGTTCATCGGCTACACGCAGAAGTATACGCTCGGTCTGTGGATGGGGTACGACTACAACGAAGTGATTCCGGACGGATATCCGTCCGGCCCGGACTGGTACGACCTGAAATTCACGGTGTGGAACAAGATGATGGCGCCGATTTTGAAGAAAGATCCGGCAACAAAACCTTGGCCGAAGCCGCCGGGCATCATATCCATGCAGGTGTGCAGCAAATCGGGCGCTCTACCGACGGACCTGTGCACAGCGGACCATGACGTGTACACGGAATTGTTCATCCAGGGTACGGAACCGACCACGCCCTGCAAGACGCACGTGAACGCGCTGTACACGGTGATCAACGGTCGGAAGTACCTGGCTACCACCAACACCCCGCCGAACGAAATTCGCCAGGGCATCTTCCTGGTGCCCCCGGAGGCGCTGCCACCTGGGGTTGTCACGGCGGACAGCGCGGAATACTTGCCGACCCAGGCCGATCCGCGCGGGGGTCAAATCCTGCAGGGTTCCTCCGGCGGCCAGCTGCAGTCGGTTCCCGCCCCAACCGGCCTGACCGTGGCGGTGGCGGGCAACGGTACGTCCGTCACGCTGTCGTGGTCTCCTGTCAAAGGCGCGACCAGCTACACCGTGTGGCGCGCGACGTCTCCCAACGGCCCATTCGCGAATGTCGGAGGCGTGGTGACCGGCACCACGTTCACCGACACCAAGCCGCCGAAAGGTGGTACAGGCACGGTGTACTACGAAGTGTACGCAGCGTCAAACACGACGGTGTCCACGCCCTCCACGCCGGTGACGGTGCAGCTGAGCGCCCTCCCGTCGGCCGGCGGAGGCAGCGGGCCCGGACATTCCACCGGCACCGGAACCAACAACGCCGAAAAGGGGAACGGCACAGGGCTTCCGGACATCCTGTGGCCGAACATCGGAGACACGCGAAGCCGAGATTGAACCATGCAGCGGCACCTCCCGAATGGGGGTGCCGCTGTTGTATACGGGCAGGCAGCTGCCGTTTCCCCAATCCTCTGTCCAACCCTGCTCACGACGCATCCCAATGCCACCTGATGGGCATTAGCATGTCGGTATTCTTTTCGTGGATGGAGAATCCCGATATGGACGTGATGGCCGCATTGGCTGAAGCGTTTAGCTACGTTGAATCCGGCTTCCCATTCGACGAATCTCCCCAGTAACCGCCCCCCTGGGCACATTGTCCAACCGCCAATGTGCCTTCGTTCAACACATCACTTCAATTCCACCACGGTCGCGCCGTCGCCGCCCTCGCCGGGCCCGCCGGGCGCCCACGACTTCACGTGCGGGTGACGCGTCAGATAGCGCCGAATGCCGTCGCGAAGCGCACCGGTTCCCTTGCCGTGAATCACCGTCACGCGCGCCAGCCCGTGAACCACGGCGTCATCCAGGTACTTGTCCACGGTCGGTATGGATTCGTCGACAGTGGTACCGCGAATATCCAACTGAAGCGGCATGGATTTGGGCATGCCGCGCCGGAACGACTGCGTGGCTTCGGCAGGTTTGGGCTGCCCGAGCAGCTCCACGTCCCCCGCATCCACCTTCATCCGCAAGAGCCCCAGTTGAACGGTGTACGACCTGCCGTCGTCCGATTTCTCGATGACCTCGCCTTTCTGTCCGAGCGACAGCACCCGCACCTGCGCGCCGACAGAGATCTCGCCAGTGGCGACGGATGATTTTTTCCGCCGCTTGGGCGCATCTTCCGGCAACGCATTTTGGAGGGCCTTGCGCAGTTCCACCAGCTGGTGATCTTTCACCTGCGCCGCGTCGCGCAATTGACGCAGTTCCTGGATGACACGCTCCGCCTCCCGTTCCGCCCGGCGCACGATGTCCCGGGCCTCCCGTTCCGCCCGGGCGCGCAGTTCCTCCGCTTCCTGGGTGAGGTCGTTCCATTCAGCTTCCAGCTCAGCGCGGAGCCGGGACACTTTGGCGTGTTCTTCCGCAGCTTCCCGGCGCAGCGCTTCCGCTTCGTGGCGGGCCTGTTCCATTTTCGCAATCAGCTCTTCCATCCGCACGTCATCCGTCGTCAGCAAGGACCTGGCGCGCTCGACAATGGCGTTGGACAGGCCGAGGCGGGAGGCAATCGCGAGCGCGTTGGAGCGCCCGGGCACCCCCACCAGCAATCGATAGGTCGGTCGCAGGGTCTGGACGTCGAATTCCACACTGGCATTCATCGCCTGGGGCTCCTGAAACGCGTACGCCTTCAGTTCCGCGTAGTGGGTAGTGGCCACCACGCGGCACTGCCACCGGTTCAGATGGTCCAGGATGGCCATGGACAGGGCCGCGCCTTCGGCCGGATCGGTCCCAGCCCCCAATTCGTCCAGCAAAACAAGGCTCTGCGCCGTCACCTCACGCAGCATCTCCACAATGTTCCGCAGATGCGAGGAGAACGTGGACAGGCTCTGTTCAATGCTCTGTTCATCCCCGATATCCGCGAAGATCTGGTCGCACCAGCCGATGTCGCTCGGCCGTCCGGTCGGGATGAAACAGCCGGACATGGCCAACAGCGTCAGCAGGCCAACGGTTTTCAGCGTGACCGTTTTACCGCCCGTGTTCGGGCCGGTGATGATGAGCATCCGGTAGTTGTCCCCAAGCGTCAGATCCACGGGAACCGCTGTCTCCATGTCAATGAGGGGATGGCGTGCCTGAATCAGCCGCCATACCCCATCCGCCCGCAGACGGGGACGCTCACAGCGCTGGCTTTTGGCATAGGCCGCTTTGGCGAACCAGAAATCCAACAATCCCATTCGCCGCACGTTTTCCAAGAGGTCCTCCGCTGCGGCGGCCACAAGCGCGGACAGCGCCTGCAGAATCCGTTCTATCTCGCGCTCTTCCTCGGCTTGCAGCGCCCGGACCTTGGCGCCGCTCTCAAGCACCGCCTGCGGCTCCACAAACACGGTGGCGCCGGACGCCGAATAATCGTGGACCGCACCCGGCACCTGACTCTTGTATTCCACCTTCACGGGCAGACAGAGGCGATCCCCGCGAACGGCAATGACCGGATCCTGCAGATAGCGCTGATGGGTGCGCAACATCTGCTCCAATTGCCGCCGCATCTGCCCTTCCAACTGACGGATGCTGGTTCGAATCCGGCGCAGCTCGGGACTGGCGTGATCGAACAGCGTCCCGTCCTCCGACACGGCCTGCCGGATATCCACCTCCAACTGGCGCGCGTCATAGAACGCTTGAACAAAATCCGCCAGCCGCGAAAACGCGCCCTCTTCCGCCGCGTGCTCTATGGCCTGCCTCGCTCTGCGGGCGCCGACAATGAACTGGACGATGCGGTTCAGTTCTTCGGCGCTGAGCACGCCGCCGATGGCGGCTTTGCGCACAGCGCTTCGAATATCGGTGATGCCGCCAAACGGAAGGGACCCGTGCCGGTACAGGTACTGCAGCGCCTCGTCCACCATGTCCAGCTCCGCTTCTGCGTCCTCGAGGCGTTCGCAGGGAACGAGTTCAGCAATGCGCTCCCGCCCAAGGGAACATGCCGCGTAGTTCTGAATCTGCTGCTTCACCTTGTCAAATTCCAGCACCTGATATACTCGTTCGTGCATGAATATCCAGTCCTTTTCAGGAATTGTTCGCATGCGTTCAGGAGCGAGGCCGATGGCATCGCCCCATCCTCGAATCCCAATCATTGTATCACATGGCTGCACAGTTGCCGGGTCATGCTAGAGGCAGTCGGATGAGGAGGGAACCAGATGCTAGGAACCATTGTCCGCTTTGTCGTATCCGCGCTCGTGTTGATGTTTGTCGGTTTGCTGGTTCCGGGGTTCACGGTCTCCGGATTTTGGACCGCGCTCCTGGCAGCCGTTGTCATCGCGCTGTTGGGATGGGCGGTGGAAGCGTTGTTTGGGCGGAATATCTCGCCGTACGGGCGGGGCATTGTCGGGTTTATTTCCAGTGCCGTGGTGATCTACGCCGCAGGCTGGTTCGTCCCCGGTATGCGCGTCACCTTGCTCGGGGCGCTGTTGGCGTCGCTCATCATCGGGATTATTGACTTGTTCGTGCCCACCGAATTGCGGGGAACTGGCCGCTGACGGAAACAAAACCGGCTGGGCCAGCCGCCCGCCGGTTTGTTGTTACAGATGGGCCGATGGAAGAAGCGTGTTGGGCGTGGTGGACGGATGCAGCCACTGCACGATGACGGAATGCTGAAGCTGCATGTGCAGCCACGGATTCTGCACATAATGAGCCACCAGTGTCGCCACGTAGATGAACAGAACGGCCAACGCCAAGCCCACGACCAACCCGGCCAAGCGGTTGACCGTGGACAGCACGGGCAGTTGGAACAACGTGTCCACCAGACCCATCGCGTATCTCAGCAACAGCCACGTGACGATGAACACCAGCGCGAAGGATACCGCGCCGGACATGTCGCCGACCACCAAGCCCAGCCATCCGGTCACGGTTCCGCCGCTCTCCTGCGTGTGCAGAAATGACGCGACCACGGGGGACACGTAAGGCTTTAACCACAAGGAAATCGCATAGGCCACCACCGCCCCAAAGAGACGGGTGATTTGCCGAAACAGACCGCTGCGATATCCGTTCCACCCACCGAGCGCCACGATGCCAAACAGGATGAAATCCAAAACATCCAGCGGTGCGTCACTCCCCTCGTTCATTCACCGCTCAGAGGGTGATTTGGTTTGCTCGTCAAGCAATTCCAGCAATGAGTCATATTGATCGCGGAGCTCATGCAGTTCCTCCGCGATGTTCAACGCGGCCAGCACCGCGACCTTTCGCGCATCCAGATTCGGGTTTGCCCGCAGCACGGCCTGTATGGTGTCGTCCACCGTCTTCGCAATGGCGAGCAGCCGCTCCTCCGACTCGCTGCCCCGCAAGACGTACTCCGCCCCGCCGATTTGCACTCGCACGCGATGGATGGCCTCCCCGCTCATGCCGCAAGCCCCCTTTCGAGTCCCTGGATATTTCGGTTTCCGGCAGCCAAAATCCTGCCCGCCGCGTCACACCGTTCGCAGCGTGGCACCGAACTGGTCGGCCCACGCCCGCACGATGCGCTGCTCCACCTGGACTATTTCGTCGTCGGTCAGCGTCCGGTCGTCCGCCCGATACCGGAATGCCACCGCCACACTTTTCTGTCCCTCGGCAACCCCTTTGCCCTGATAGATGTCAAACAGGGCGCAGTTCTCAAGGATACTCGCCTCCGCCGCGGCATCCCGAGCTGCATCGAGAAGTGCCTGAACCGGCACGCCCACGTCCACCAGCACCGCCAGGTCACGCCGCGATGCCGGATACTTGGGAAGCCGCTGGACCTTCCACTCGGCCTTCGTCAGTGCCTGCAGACGTTCCAGATCAAACTCGGCGTACACCGCCCGCCGAATGTCCAACGCCGCAGCGGTTTCCGGATGCACTTCGCCAAATGTGCCAACGCGCTGCCCCAAAATCTGCACTTCCGCGCTCCGCCCCGGATGCAACCAGTGCATCCGAACCGGGACGAAGCGGGCGTCGTCCAACCAGCCGAGCGCCTCCAGCCACGTTTCAATCGCACCTTTGGCGTCGTAGAAGTCGTAGGGACGAGCCCGTTCTCCCACCGCAGGCTCCAATTCACCGAACCAAAGCCCTGCCCACTGCAGGTGCTCGCACGGTTGCTGACGCAACGGAAGTTCTGTCGGCCAGTACACGCGTCCCACTTCAAAGATGGCGCCGCCAGACACGCCGTGCGCCAGATTGTAGCGCGCAACCTCCGCCAAGCTCGGCAGCATGTGCGTACGCAGCGCCGTGCGCTCCTCAGACATGGGATGCAGCAGCGGGATCATGCTGCGATAGGGCGAGTCCGCCGGAACCCGCAGCGCGTCCACCTCCCGAGGATGCGTCAGCGTATAGGTCACCACCTCATTCATGCCAACCGCCATCAACACGTTGCGCGTGCGCCGGCTCAGCACCTGCAGCGGTGGTCTGTATCCCACCGTGGTTGAGGTGGCGGGCAACGTGGAGGGAATCGCCGCATAGCCCGCAATCCGCCCGACTTCCTCCACCAAATCCGCCTCCAGCACCACGTCCGGTCGGCGCGGCGGTACGAGGACGCGCCACTGGTCATCCGTCTCCGTCTCCACCGCGAATCCGAGCCTGCGGAACACGTCTCGCATCAACTCCGGACCATGATCCGTTCCGAGCAGCATGTTGCACCGCGCCGGCTGGAACGGCACCGCACGCGCCGCCATGGACAGCTTGGTGCCGGGTCCATCGACGCACACCGGCGCGCCTACCGGCGTTGCGCCAGTCAGCTCCGCGAACAATTCCGTCGCGCGGACGAGGGCTCCGGTGATGGCGTTCGGATCAATCCCCTTCTCAAACCGCTGCTGCGCCTCCGACTTGAGCCCCAGCCGCTGCCCCGTCCGGCGCACCGATACGGCGTCAAACGCGGCCGATTCCAGCACGACTGATTTCGTCCCCGCCGTGATTTCCGAATTTTGTCCACCCATCACGCCGGCGATGCCAATGGCCCGCTCGGCGTCGGAGATGACGAGCGTGTCCTCGTCCAGCTTCCGCGTCTCGCCATCGAGGGTGACCAACGTCTCCCCCGCCCGGCCGGCGCGCACCACGATGGTTTGCTGGCGCACCGTATCGAGATCGAACGCATGCAGAGGCTGTCCCCATTCCAGCATGACGTAGTTCGTGATATCCACCGGCAGGCTGATGGGCCGAATGCCCATGGCCATCAGGCGCATCTGCATCCAGACCGGAGACGGCCCCACGGCCACGCCGTCAAACACCTGCGCTTCGTACCGCGCGCAGAGGGGGGTCTCGATGCGGATGGATACCGGCGAAGGTCCCTCGGTCGTCGGCGTCCGACGCTCCGGAAAGGTGGTCGGCCTGTCGAGCAGCGCCGCAATCTCGTGCGCCAGCCCGCGAATGGACAGACAATCGCTGCGGTTCGGCGTCAAGCCAATATCGAGAACCACGTCGTCCAGATGCAGATACGCCACCAAATCCGCCCCGACCGGCGCATCTGCGGGAAGCAGATACAGCCCTTCGGTCTGCTCTTTCCCGAGCAGCTTCGTCTCCAGCCCTAGTTCCTCGGCGGAACAGAGCATCCCGTGTGACGCCACGCCGCGCAGCTTCGCCACGCCGATGGATCCGCCGGGCAGTTCCGCCCCGGGCAGCGCCGTCGGCACTTTCTGCCCCACCGCCACATTCGACGCTCCGCAGACGATGATGGAGGGTTCCGCCGCGCCCACGTTGACCGTGCAGACCCGCAGCCGATCCGCGTTGGGATGCGGCTGGCAATCCAACACCTCGCCAACCACCACTCCGCGAACGCCCTGGTTGCGCGCCGTCACAGCCTCCACTTCGAGACCGGCGCGGGTCAACAATTCAGCCAAGGCCTCCGGGGACACATCGTGAAGATCCACATATTGAGAAATCCATTGATAGGACAGTTTCATCTCCAACCCTCCTCACAGCACACGATGGAACTGGCGCAGCAGCCGCAGGTCATTTTGGTACAGCAGCCGGATGTCTTCAATGCCGTACTTCAGCATCGCGATGCGCTCCGGTCCCATGCCGAATGCGAAACCGCTGAACCGCCGGCTGTCGTAGCCCGCGCCATCCAGCACGCGAGGATGCACCATGCCGCATCCGAGAATCTCCAGCCACCCTGTGTCCTTGCACATCCGGCAGCCGCTGCCCCCACAATTGGTGCAGCGGATGTCGAGCTCGGCACTCGGTTCGGTGAACGGGAAGAAACTGGGGCGCAATCTCACCGTCTGATCCGCCCCGAACACAGACCGCGCGAACAGCTCGAGGGTCCCTTTCAAATCACTCATCCGGATGCCCTCCCCAACGACCAGCCCCTCAATCTGATGGAACATGTGGGAATGGGTCGCGTCGTCCTCATCGCGCCGATACACTTTACCGGGCGCAATGACCTTCACCGGTACGTTCGGCCGCATGCGCTCCATGGTTCGCACCTGCATCGGCGATGTTTGCGTACGCAGCAGGAGCGACTCCGTTAAATAGAACGTGTCCTGCATATCCCGGGCCGGATGGTGCTTTGGCAAGTTCAGTTTTTCAAAGTTGTACTCGTCGGTCTCCACCTCCGGACCCTCCGCCACTTCATAGCCCATGGCCACAAAAATCTCGACAATCTCTTCGATGATTTGCGTCAAGGGATGCATCGATCCCCTCGGCTTCCGTCGCCCTGGCGCCGTCACATCAATGGTCTCTGCAGCGAATCTCCGCTCCAGCTCAGCGGCGTGCAGCGCTTCCTGCTTTTTCGTCAGCGCGTCCTGCAAAACGCTCCGCACCTGGTTGACGTGCTCGCCGAGCACCGGTCGTTCCTCGGCTGGTAACTGTCCCATTTGCCGTGAAATTTGCGTGAGGTCGCTCTTCTTGCCCAAATATTGTACACGCCACTCGTCCAACTGACGCATATCCTGCGCGTCTGCCAATTCGCCGAGCGCACGATCCCGCAGGGATTGCAACGATGCAATCCAATCCGTGATGTTCACGCCATCCGCCTCCTTTACTCGCTGCCACTTCCGCCCGCTGAACGGGGTAAATAAAAAAGCCGTTCGCCTCAGTAAGGGACGAACGACTCGCGGTACCACCCTTCTTGACAGCGACCATGCTGCGCTGTCCACTCCAATGAGCGTAACGTGCTCCTCCGGTGCCCCCTACTTCGCACAACCATGTGCCGGTTCAGGTGCACAGCTCGGGGGGGAACTTCACACAGTTGCCACTGGGCTGGCTTCCAGTCATGGCCAACCTCCCTGAACAAGCGGCGAACCTGGTTACTCTCCCCGTCACAGCCGATACGTTATGTCCAGTTCCAAAGTATAGCGAATGCCCGTATCCGGTGCAAGACAAGCCCCGTCTTCTCGAAAAGAGTTCGTATCGGATTGGCTGTCTCCCGCATACATTATTAACACGCTCTTTACAGCACATGGCCGATGTTCGAGCTCCCGCACACAAGAAACCGCTTGCAATCGTAAAGTGTGAGGAATTTGCCAACCTGTAGTTGACGGATGACCGCGCAGCATGGAATATGTAAGACACAGCATCATCCGAAAATCGCAAAGGATGCCTACAGGATTTTCAACCTGTCGTGTAGAATTATCTGAATAATACAATAAGGCAGGTGTGGCATATGGTTCTTGAACTGCTTCGTTCCCTACTGATTGATTGGGCCCTGGACACCAAGGACAAAGCACTGTTTGAGCACTTGACCTCGGAAAACTGGGAACAGTACGTGGTCTCCGAGCACACCGACGCCAATAACGCACCGGATTCCCCTCGACGCATGGTGCTGAAGGACCGCCGCGGAGGACGCCTTGCGGTGTACCGATTCCCCGCCGTTGGCGAGCCTGTCATTTTTGTCATTCCCGAAACCGACTGGGATGACCGCGGTTGGCGCGACATTCACGGTTTCACGTTCTATGACCGCCTGCGCAGCGCGGGATATCGTACGCAGGCCATGTGGGTGCCGATGGATACATCGGAATACACCGAACTCTGCAGCAGGTACCGGGTCGTGCATCCGCGGCAACTGAACCTGTCCCTGCCTGACCGCCGTTGCACGTTGACCAATATCGACACACCGTCGAACGGGTCTCAGCCCACGCGTTAACTTACGCCCGGAAGCCGAATCTCCACTGTGGTTCCCTGGTGCAGTTGGCTCTGAATGGACATCTGCCCTTTGTGCGCCTGAACGATGCGATAGCTGATCATCAACCCGAGTCCGGTTCCAGACTCTTTGGTGGTATAGAACGGTTCGCCGAGTCGCGGCAGGTGGGATTCGGCAATTCCTACACCGTGATCTATGAAGCGCAGTACCACCTCGCCCGTCGGTGTGGTGACCGCCTGAATATCGATATCGCCGCCGTGCGGCATCGCTTCAATGGCGTTTTTGAGAATATTGATGAACACCTGTTTCAGCTGATTTTCCTCGCACAGCACATCGGGCAGGGGTCTGTCCGCCTCAATTCGAATCTGAACGTTGTTCAGAATGGCCTGAGCGTCCAATAACGCCACCACGCTTTGCAGCAGCGCTTCCGGGTTTTTGCGCTGAAACTGCACGGCGTGTGGTTTTGCCAAAATCAAGAACTCCCCGATGATGAGCTCAATCCTCTTCAATTCATCCAACATGATGCCGATGTACTCACTCTCGCTGGCCTGGCGCCGTTTCAACAATTGTAGAAACCCTTTCACAGCAGTGAGCGGGTTGCGCAGTTCATGCGCCACCCCCGCAGCCAACTGACCGACCACGGCCAACTTGTCCGACTTGCGAAGCAATTCCTCAGTCTCAACCCGATCCGTGATATCCCGCAGCACCAGGACCAGCCCATCCATGTCGCCTTCGGTGTCCAACATGGGCGAGCCGGCACCTTCCACGAGCACCCACCCGGCCGTGTCCCTGCGGTAATTGAATTGGATTTGAAACGGCGTGAGCTGCTCTCGCGCCATCCGCAGATGGTCTTGGACGGACACGCGATCATCCGGATGCACCACGCTGGTCAACGGAGTGCCAACCAACGCATCTCCGGACCACCCCATCACTGTCTCATGCGACGGAGACGCGTACGTCACCCGACCGTCCGTGTCCAGTGTGAGAATCACATCCAGTGTATTTTCGGCAATCAGGCGGTACTTTTTCTCACTTTCTCGATAACGATTGGCCAAATTCCGATATTGCACGGAAAATATGTAAATGACGGCGAGAAAAAATAGATCACAGCTGACTTCGAAGTACAGATCCCAGCCGCTTAACGTAAGAGCCCTCGTTAGCACGGCAGAGAAAATCAGCACCGGAAGATAGAGTGTTTGCACCCACTTTCGAGTGATAGGCCTCGCAAGAGTAGATGTTGTCTTGTATATCAACTGGAGAATCAGCACATTTACAATCTCAAAACAGGCAACCGTCAATAAAACGTCTACGAATAGTGGCAGTCCAGTGAACCACGAGTAAACTTGACAGCTGATGAAGGCGCACACCGTGTACATTCCCAATGTGCAAACCATGCGAAACCACGCGTTTGGAGAGAAGAGCCTATGACCATGCCGAATAAACGAAGCTAACGTTCCAACCAGCATCCCCAATTGTGCTGCCGGCAAATCGTTGGATAACATCAGATACATGAAACCAATGACCCCGGCATTGTAACTGATTCCATTGGGCAGTTGAATGGGAAATGTATCGAGTACTGCGATGACAGCACACGCGGACAGAAGGAATACTAAATTGTGCTGCAAATCGGCGAAAAATATCGCGTCACCGATACAAACCAACCCTGCCCCAAAGAGCAGGATCGTCAAGATATTCAGATCTTTCATCGTACACCTCTCAGCCGTGCGTTGCGACGAATGAGCCAGACAACGCCGATTCCCGCGACAATGTCACCTGGGCTCAGAACATACCTCCACATCGGAATCCAGTCTCCCAATAGTGTAACACCACCGGGCTGAACCAAGCTATGCCTGGAGTCCTGTAGCTGAGACAAACTGTGGCCAGCCACTTCCCAGGCCTGCACGGATACCGGCATGGTCCCGCCGTGCATTGTAACGGCAAACCAATTCAACGAGGCTCCCAAGGCCAACATCCACACACCTGGAATGGCAGCGTTCCGCCACAGCGCCACCACCACGGCCAGTAAAGACATGATAAAGCACCAAGGGGGAACCGAGGCATGGAATGCCACAGCACCCCCCCACAACAGGAGCTGGGTACCGAATGCGCCAATCAACAACCATGGCCAGTGAAACCGCAATTCCAACAGGCTCCTCAGAGACAAACCACGCATCAACGCCCACAAGAGTCCAGCAATTACAAACAGCACCATGCGCATCATCACCCGGAGAAGATTGAACAAAAAGAACCAGGGAATACATTCCCTAGTTCTTCAGGAGAAATTAAAACCAAGGAGACTGAACGATCGTCGCCAACGCAACCGCCACCAACACGCCTGCCGTCACGAGCGCATTCTTCCGCATCGAATCCTGACCTCCTTTCGCAACTGGCTGGCGTAGCACTCGATGAGCCAGAGTGCCGTAGCCCCTGTAGTTTTGCGTCCCTCGGTTTCCCGAGGTTTGCCCTGCGATGTGGACTTGTCCACATCTCCCGTAGTTCATACAATACGGATGCAGGAGTCGAAATTTCAAATATTTATTTTTGTTTAAATCATAGCATGCCGAATTGGCGAATGTTGTCGAAACCTGTCATCGACGCATATTTTTTTGTCAATTCAGCCAGATTCGATGCGGAAGGGTTCAAATCCTCAGTGCGTCCGGCTCCATCGCCGCTGAACCAGGGTTCTCAGCACGAGGTGAATGAAC
The DNA here is from genome assembly GCF_000429525.1 of Alicyclobacillus contaminans DSM 17975. GTDB lineage: Bacteria > Bacillota > Bacilli > Alicyclobacillales > Alicyclobacillaceae > Alicyclobacillus_A > Alicyclobacillus_A contaminans. Next base: position 98,251 of record NZ_AUCA01000003.1, read on the forward strand.
AGAATCACCACCAGCAGCACGCACGCCGCGCTATACGCCAGTGCGTGGGATTCATTATACGGCATATCGATGTACGTCCACACCACATAGGTCAGATACCCGATTTGATGATGCGTGAGCGCAAGGGACGGATTGTACATGGACCAACCCGCGGTGTAAAGCAGCGGTGCCGTCTCACCGAGTCCAATGGCCACCGCCAGAAGGACACCGGTGATGATACCGCTCGCCCCCGACTTCCAAATCACCCGCGTGATGGCCTGAGACTTCGTCATGCCGAGTCCCCATGCAGCTTCCCGTAAGGCGTGGGGCACCTGCTGCAGACTCGCCTCGGTCGAGCGAAGGATGTACGGCACCATAATCACCGTCAGGGCCAGCGAACCGGCGAGGGTTGAAAATTCCCATCCCCAACGTATCACCATGAACAGGTAACCAAAATATCCAATGACAATAGATGGCACACCGGACAGGCCTTCGGTGCAGAAGCGAATCACCGATGCCAGCCGCGATCCGGCGAACTCTGATACGAAAATCCCACCCAGGATGCCGAGTGGAGCGGAAATCACCACGGCGAGGAAAACCAGGTACAGCGTCCCGAGAATGGCGTTCTCCAGGCCGCCGCCGTTGCCGGATGTGACCGTCCACAGCATCGCCGGTCGGAACGAAAGAACACCGTGCCAGAGAATGGTGGCAACCATGTCCACCAGCGAAAACAGAACGAGTGCCGTCGCCAGCCACGAACCACCAAACCCAATCCAACTTCCCAGTTTCCGCCGAAGACGCCGGGATTGATTCATGCGCGCACCCCTTCCCGCAGGGTCTTGCTGCTCCGCTGCACCAAAATTCTCGCCAGCCAATTGGTGATGAGGGTCAGTACCATCAACACCAGCGCGAGTTCTGCCAGCGCATGCACGGCCAGGTGCGTCGCGTCGGTCAGCGCGCTGTCCAGCTGGTTGGCAATCACCGATGCCATGGTGGAAATGGGACTGAAGATGGTGTGCGGCAGCGCGTTCATTCCGCTTCCTCCCACCATCAGGACGGCCATGGTTTCGCCCATGGCGCGGCCCCACCCAAGGGCGACTGCACCAATCAGCCCGTCCTTCACGTAAGGCAGGCAAATGCGGCGAATCACTTCCCAGTCGGTCATTCCCAGGCCAATGCCGCCCTCCCGGTACAGCACCGGAACCTGCTCCAACAAATCACGCGTGGTCGCGGTGAGAATGGGAACCACCATCAACGCCAGCACCAATGCGCTGTTCAGCAGACCCAGACCGGTGCCTGCGGAGCCGCGCAGGAAAGGAATGAAGCCAAGAACCCGATTGATGGCCGGCCCGAGATCATGCACAATCCACGGTCCCAGGACCACCATCCCCCACAGGCCGAAGACCACGCTCGGAATCCCAGCCAGCAGCTCCACCAAGATGGAGAACACCGATTTCACGGGACCGTGCACTCGATAGGCGAGAATTACGGCGGTGCACACGGACACCGGGATCGCAATCAGCATGGCCAGCACGGAGGAAGCCAATGTGCCGACGATATAGGGCAATGCGCCATAGGTCGCCCCCGCGGGCGCGGATACCCCATTCCGTACGACCATGTTGCCGTACATGTCGCCGAGGTCCCAGTTCACTCCGGTCAGAAAGTGCCAGCCCATGTACCGAATCACCGGTATGGAGTCAATCAGCACCACCACGCCGATGACCACCAGGAACAAAACGGGGGTGCTGGCGCACAAGCCAGCCACCACCCGGAACCAAATGTCTGCTGTCTTGGATGCTCGACTTGCCGCGCGCATCCTCATCCCCCCATTGTCCACTCCAAAGTGAATGGCGTCAGCTGCCAATCTTGTTGATCTGCGCTTCGCTCTTCGGCTCTACGCTCGACGGCAGCGGCAGGAAGTGAACCGGATCCATATATTGCGAACTGTTGCCGCCGTTCGGCTGGATGGCCCACTGCAGGAAATCCTTCAGCGCCTGGGCGACGTCGCCGGACTGGTGCGAGTTCACCACTGCATACTCAAAGTTCACGATGGGATACGAGTTGTCTCCCGGTGCGTACACCAACGAAATCCGTTCATCGTCCGGCACCTGATTCACCATCGCGTTGGCGGCCGCCGCAATCGAGTCCTTCGTCGGCAGCACGTCCTTGCCGGCCTTGTTCTGCAGCGCCGCATAGCCGAGCCCCTGTGCCGTGGCCTTATCGAGCCAGCTGATGCCGACATAGCCGATGCTGTACTTGGTGTTCGCCAACTGCGTCACCACACCGTCGTTGCCCTTGGCCCCGATGGAACGGTTACCCAGCGACGGCCAGGAAATCGTCGTGTTGTACTTGTACTTCGTGTTCCATTCCGAGTTCGTGTCCGAGAGATACTGGCTGAACAGGAACGTGTCTCCGCTGCTGTCAGAACGGTGAATGGTCGTAATCGGTTGATTCGGCAAAGATACGCCCGGGTTCAGTTTGGCGATGGCCGGATCGTTCCACTGTTTGATCTCGCCCATGTAAATCTTGGCGATGACGTCACCGCTCAGATTGAGATGTTTGTCCGCCGACAGCCCGGGAATGTTATACATAATCTGCTGCGCGGAAATCGCCAACGGAATGTTCAGCATGGAGGGATTCTGCTGCACCAGCGCGTCAGACATGTAGGCGTCCGAAGCCCCAATCTGCACGTTGCCAGCCACAGCATCCGAAATCCCTTTACCGCTTCCAGTGGATGCCGCGTTGATGGTCACATTCGGATGCACCGACTTGTAGGCCGGAATCCACTGGCTGTTGAACAGCGGGTACAGCAAGGAACTTCCCGTTTCATTCAGCGTTACCGGAGCGGAACTCGCGGAGCTGGTCGAGTTGTCCGTCGAGTTTGCTGCGTTGCTCGTATCGGAATTGCCGGCTCCACTGCCACATCCTGCGAGAGTCACCAGCACAGCCGCCGATGCGGTGAGCCCAGCCCATTGCTTCCGATTCCATTTCATTCTGAAGTTCCTCCCTTTTCTTTTTGGACACTTGTTATTGCACGGTGACAGCGTAACAACGGGCTGTGAATCGAGTGTTGAGCCTCTGTTAAAGGTTTGTAAATTCCGGCCTGTCGGCGATACCCCTGTAAAAACATAGATGCGACAGGCGAACCCGCCTTGTCGCATCTCATCTGACCACCTGCTGCGGCGGCCCGACGAATTTATACCCGATGCCGCGCACCGTACGTATGTACGTCGGCTTCTTCACGGATGGTTCAATTTTGTCGCGCAGGTGAGATACGTGCACGTCCACCACCCGCGTATCGCCGCTGACGGTGTATCCCCAAACCTGATCCAACAGCATATCCCGCGTCAACACTACGCCTGGATGTTCCATGAAATACCGAAGCAGCGAAAATTCGGTGGGGGTCAGTTCAACAAATCGACCGCCAACACGCAGTTCGTGTCCCTGCACATCCAGTTCCACGTGGCCCGCTCTCAGGATGTTGCCGTCGTCCGACGACCATGTCGGCTGCTGCATGGGACCGTTGGGCACCCGTCGCAGCAACGCCTTCGCTCGCGCCACCAGTTCCCGCGGGCTGAACGGCTTGGTCACATAGTCGTCCGCGCCCAGCTCCAGCCCCAACACGCGGTCGATCTCGTCGTCCCTGGCGGTCAACAGCAGAATCGGCACCGTAATCCCCTGATGACGAAGCCTTCTGCAAATTTCGAACCCATCCAGGTTCGGCAGCATCACGTCGAGCACGACGAGGGCGACGGACGTTGGATTTTCCACAATCCGCTGATAAGCCTGCAAGCCATCCTGCAGGCATTCGGTCGCAAAGCCGGATTTCTGAAAGGAAAACTCCAACAGACGCACAATCGCCTCTTCATCGTCCACTAATAGGGCGGTGGGGGCGCCCGGCCACAAGGTGTTCAATTGAGATCCGAGCGCTCCCCGGTGGCGATGTAGATCACACCCTCGCCGATGTTGGTTGCGTGATCGCCAATACGCTCGAGATAGCGCCCCACAAACGCCAGCGTAATGGCCTCCGCCATCGCGTCGGGTTGACCGGAGGTTGCGGTGAACAGCGATTCCACCATCCTCCGATACGCTTTGTCCACGACATCGTCGGCCGTGGCCAACTCACGCGCCAACGCGGGGTTATAGTCAACGTACGCGCGCAAGGCGTTCGCAATCATGTTGCGCAGCGCATCGGCGATGAAACGAATGTCGGCCATGATGTCAGCGGGCGGTGCCTGCTGCAGTCGTTTTGCCGATTTCGCCACGTCCACGGCCAGGTCGGCCATGCGTTCCAGATCCGTCGCCACGCGCAGGCCTGTGACCACCTTTCGCAGATCCGTGGCGACCGGCTGCTGGGTGACCAACACGTGAATGCACAGATCCTCAATCTCGTGCTCCATCCGGTTGATGTCTGGATCGGACTGAATCAACGCATCCGCCTTGGCGACATCGCGCACCGCCAACACATCCACCGCGATACGCAACATCTCCTGCACGTCTTCCCCCATTTGAAGCAACTTCGATTGCAATTGCTGCAAGGCGTGATTCAGGGCATGTCTTTGCTGCATCGTACCCCCCCTGTCTAATCCGGTCGGCTCATCCAAACCGCCCGGTGATGTAGTCCTCTGTCCGGTTGTCCTGTGGGCGGGTGAACAGCGATGTGGTGTCCCCGAACTCAATCAGTTCCCCGTTCAGGAAAAAGGCCGTCTTATCCGCCACGCGGGCTGCCTGCTGCATATTGTGGGTGACAATCACAATGGTGTAGTTCTCCTTGAGCGACAGCACCAATTCTTCAATGCGTGCGGTGGAAATCGGGTCCAGCGCTGAGGCCGGTTCGTCCATGAGCAGCACGTTGGGCTGTACCGCCAACGCCCGGGCGATGCACAGGCGCTGCTGCTGACCACCGGACAGCGCCACCGCCGGTCGATGCAGGCGATCTTTCACTTCGTCCCAGAGTGCGGCCATCCGCAGACTTTGTTCCACCCGCTCAAACTGTGCGGATTTGTCTCGCATGCCGCCGAGCTTCAGACCGATGGCGACGTTGTCGTAAATGGACAGCGTGGGAAAAGGATTCGGTTTCTGAAACACCATGCCGATGACGCGCCGCACGTCGACCGCGTCCATCTCGTACACATCCGCGTCGCCCAACTGCACCTTGCCTTCCACCCGCCCTTGCGGCGTGGTTTCATGCAAGCGGTTGAGACAACGAATGAAGGTGGATTTCCCGCAACCCGATGGACCAATGATGGCGGTCACCCGGTTTTCCGGAATTTCCATGGAAATCCCACGCAACGTTTGATGATTGCCATACCAAGCTTTCAAATCTCGTACATGCAACGACTGACCCATCTCGGCACCTCGTCTATCTGGTTTCCAAACCTCTTCGTTTCTGCGAGAGCGAACCGAGACTCCACACGGCCGCCCACGGCTGTTACGTTCCTCATCCTAACCCGCAGTTGTTAAGCCGATGTGAGCCGATTGTAAAGTCCGTGTAAAGGCGGGGCAGTCATTGCTCATCATTCCAGCGGCAGCACGGCAGAATGCCAACCACAGGCCGACGCTGTGGTGTTGAGGCACTCCGCAAAACAGCGCGTCTGTTCCACGCGGCTGTACTTCTGCTGCTCCTCGCGGTTGGGCGCGTACTGGACGCCCCCCGCTCGGTGCGCGTGCACCAGACTCACCAACAAATCAGCCATGGCGTTCACCTGCTGCGGAGGCAGAACCCAGCCGGCCCGCGTCTGGCGGACCAGATTGGCGGCTTCCCCTTCCTCCACCAGCGCCAGCATGGGACGATTCGCAAACAGGTATTCGTACAGTTTTCCCGGAACGTAATCCGAGCTACGGGGTCCCGTATCACCGATGAGCAGAAGCACGTCGGCGGTCTGCATCCGCTTGAGCGTCTCAGTGCGCGGGAGATAGCCGTGGACATGCACCAGGCCCTGCAGCTGCAACTGCTCCACCAACTCCGCGTTTGCCCGCTTGCCCGGGTAATCGAAGATACCGGCGAACTCCACCCGAATGTCCGCTTTCGACAGACGGCCGTCCGCAATCGCCTGCGCGAGCGCCCGCAGAAACGGTTCGGGTGAACGGCGCTCGTACAGGATGCCCGCGTAAAAAATCGTGAGCGGCCGCTGGCCGGGCGCTGCGTCATCCGCCGAGCGCTGAACCGCCGGAAAGTCCATCGGATCCGCGCCATTGCGAATCACTTGCCACTTCTCCCGCGTGTGCGGGTACGTCTCCACAAACTGATCTCGAAACGCTTCGGTGACCGTCATCAACACGTCCGCCCGCTGCATCACCTTGCGTTCCATCCAGCGATGGACCGCGTCCGTCAGGCCGCGATGGTGATAATGGAGGTTGCCCACCCACGGATCCCGGAAGTCCGCAATCCACGTGACGCCGGTCCATTGCTTCAACAGCAGTCCCACCAGGTGCGTGCTGTTTGGGCCGGACGTCGTGTAGACACAGTCTATCCCCGCGTACTGCACCAGGGACCGGGCATGGCGCGCGGCGGATATCGCCCACCACACGTACTCATCCGGGATGAGCAGGGCGGACTTCAACGCCTTCAGACCTCCGCGCAGCCACGCACGCGGCCCGTGCCTTGGCGGCATTCCAGCAGCGGCGTTCGCGGAGGGCGCATCGCCGTTCCACTGCACCGACGCCCGCTGCAGACGCGACAGAGGGTTTGCAATCCGCTCGATTCTCGTACCTGCGGGCACGGCCTGGAGCAAACTTTCGTCCATCGTTGCAGAATATGCGTCCTTCGTCGTGAGAACCATCGGTTCCCATCCAAAGCGCGGCAGGTGCTGCACAAATTTCAACGGCCGCTGTACCGCAATTCCGCCCATCGGCGGAAATGCGTAAGTCACCATCAGAATGCGCCGGGTCATTGCATCGCCACCTCCAGCAGTCGGCCGAGGGCGGTGCCATGCTGGTCACAGCGGAGCAAGTGGGGAGTGAGGAGTTGTCGCGGATCGTACAGGACCTGGCAGGTGTTGGGCAATTCGAGACCTTCGCTCAACCCGTGGTCCAAAAGTGCATCCTGCCAGCAGGCCATGACCAGCGCGTGACAGTCCTGGATGCATTCAACGAGGGTGCGGGTCTGGAACGGAAATTGCAGGGGGACGACCGGATCGAACGCGCGAACCACGGCCCCTCGCCGCTGCAGTTCCGCGATGAGGGCGAGGGATGGGCTCTCGCGCAAATCGTTGCTGTTGTCTTTCATGCCGAGTCCAAACACGGCGATGGTGGACTGTTCCGCGGGAACACCGGCGGCAGCCAGTTGTTTGACAATGCCGTCGGCTACCCGCGCCGGATTGGTTGCGTTGATGCGGCGCGCCAGCCGCAGCAGCGGCAGCTCCGGTTCTCCCTCCGGCAGTGAATGGCGCAGGTAGTGCAGCGCGTTGGGAATGCAGAATCCGCCCACGCCGATGCCGGGCGTCAACAATTTCACCCGGGGATGAGTATTGGCCAGCCGAATCAGTTCGTGCACGTCGATGCCGTGCCACGCCGAAAACTGGGCCAGTTCCTGGACCATGGCAATCTGCACGTCCCGCTGGACGTTCTCCACGACTTTGACCGCCTCGGCGGTGCGGAGATTGGTCCAGTGCACGCTGCCGTTCGTCAGGTCGGACAGGAGCGCGGCGGCCCGCTCTGTGCACGTGCGCGTATAACCGCCCACCACCACGTCCAACGACTGAAACTCGTACATCGCGCGGCCTTCCGCCACCCGTTCGGCGGCGTATGCCACGGCGAACTCTTCACCGGGACGCAGGCGGCTCTCCTCGGCGAGGCGGGGAATGCAGAGACGCTCCATCGTTCCAGGCGGCAGTGTGCTTCTGATGAGCACGAGGTCGCCCGGTTTCAAGACGCGGCCGACATCCGCCATGGCCCGCTCGAGCGGGGCGGTGGCGACCTGTTCGTCCGTCACCGGCAGGCCCACCGTCACCACATACGCCGCCGTATCGACGGAGGCGTCGGCCAGGCGAGTGGTCGGCTTCAGTCTGCCGCTGCGGATGTGATCATTTAGAATTGCTTGCAACGTACGACCTTCGTACGGTTCAACAATGTCCGTTTGTCCTCGCTTCAATTGCTCGATTTTGTCTGCGTCCACATCGATACCGTAGACGGAATACCCTTTTTCGCAGAACGACAGCGCGAGCGGCAGCCCGATGTGTCCCAAGCCAACGACGGTCAACGTTTTGTTCATGATTTTGCGCCTCCGTTCCTCCTGCCCGTATGGGCTCAACCACTTGTGCAGTCAATTGTAGCGAGCGGTTGTGAAGGAACTGGGTAAAATCGTAAACCCTTTGTGAAGACCGTGTGCGGATCGTGTGAAAGAATGGGATTCACAGGCACGACTCGGACTCTGCGGCCAGCGCGTCGTACAGCCAGCGCCGCACGTGCAGCGCCGGTACGTCGGATGGCACGTGCGCTTCCCGTCGCATGTCGGCTGGCGCCATCCGCGGCCGCACCGACTCGATAATGCGTTGGTCCTCGCCCATCACCTTCAACGTGTGCGAGAGATGGTGATCATCGAGAAACTCCGCGTCCTGCGCGAAATTGCGCAGCGTTTTTCCGAAAATCCGCGTGTGTTCGTCGTCCAAGGGCGTGAACGTCAAATAGGTGCACATGCTCGCATCGCCGGCAACCGGTGCGCGGATGATCCAGTGATTGGGGTAGGTGAACGCAATTTGCACACGCTCTTCTGAGTTCACATACGGTCGGGGCGGCTCCAGAGGATGCGCGGGAACGAACGGTGCGGGGTGAATGACGAGGCCGTCATCGTGGACGCGATAATCGACAGTACGAACCACCGGTGAGACATCGTGTCCCGTCGTGTCGGGATGCACGAAGGGCAGATGTGAAATGTCGAGCACACTTTCCACCACGCGGGTGAAGTGGGCGTTCCATGTTGCGGAGAACGTGCAGCCCTGATAGTCCGGATTGCCCAATTCAGGAAACAGAGACAAGGGGATATGCGGCGGAGCGGCTGCACCGTCGGCCTCTGGACGCGCGCGCACCCAGATGAGCCCCGCCATCTCTCGCACGGGGAAAACGGTCAAGCGGGCCGCTTTGGGAATGGCCTGCCCTTCCGTGTTTGCGGGAACGCGCACGCACGCCCCGGTGGCGTCAAACGCCCATCCGTGAAACGGACACACGAGCAGGCCGTCCTCCTCCTTCCCCAGCGACAGGTCGCAGCCCCGGTGCGGACAGTATCGGCCAACCGCCCGCCAGCCCCCGTGGTCCATGCGAACCACGAGCAGGGACTGTCCCAACAATTGCACGGTGAACCAACCCGTGTCCGCCTCCGACACGGCGGCCACGGCATACCAAGCGTTGCGAATCACAGCCATCCCTTCTTCCGAACCGGTTTCCAGTGATGGCACAGCGTATGCAGCGACGAGGCCGTTGCACACACCCCCGCCTGTACTTCTGCACATGAAAGAGCGGCCCATCGCCGCCGATGCCGCCTGTCCGCGCTGCTCACGAGCTTCCGCGTGTCCCCGCCCCGCCGAGGGTGTCGGAGAGGCTGATGCGGAGTGCGCCGGTGTGCGGATCGAGAAATGTACAGGCGTTCACAGCGAACACGTCCCGAAGGCCGGACGGACGGATGACCAGCTCGGGACTGCCCATGGCGCGCACGCGCCCTTGGTGCAACAGGACGAGGTCGGTACAGTACCGCGCCGCCAACTCCAGGTGGTGCAGCACGGCCATCACGAGATGACCTTCTGAAGCCAGCTGACGCAGTCGCTGCAGAATATCCAATTGATGATGTAAATCCAGACTGGATATCGGTTCGTCCAGCAACAACACGGGGCTCGCTTGGGCGAAACACCGGGCAATCCCTACGCGCTGGCGCTCGCCGCCGGATAACCGCGCCAGGGGAATGTCGGCGAGTTCGGTCAGCCCGAAGGTGGAGATGGCTTCCATCACGCGCTGGTGGGCAGCGGACGGCAGCCGCCCAGACAGGGTGCGTTGCGCAAACGGTCCCATCTCCACATACTCGCGGACGGTGAACAGCGCGGCCGCCGGCAGGGATTGCGGCAAGTGCGCAATCCAGCGGGCGCGGGTGCGGGCCGACGTAGCAGTGACAGACCGGCCATTGTACACCACGCGCCCGGAAGTGGGCCGGACAAGTCCCGCCAAGGCGCGAAGCAGGGTGGACTTCCCGGCGCCGTTCGGGCCGATGACGCCCACGAACTGTCCTCCCCGCCAGCATCCGGACACATCCCGCAACACCGTATGGACCGAGAGTCGTTCTGCCGTGAGCACGCATGGTTCACACATGGTCATCCCCCCGCATCCGCTGCCCCTGTCTTCGCCTGAGAAGAAACAGGAAAAATGGCGCCCCCAAGCAGGACGTGACAATGCCGACATTCAATTCAATGGGGTACAGGATGAAGCGCGCTCCCAGGTCGGACCACACCAGCAATGCGGCGCCGCCGATGGCGGCGGCGAGAAGCAGCGATCGGTGCAGGGGCCCAAGCACCAGCCGCAGGATGTGCGGCACAATCAATCCCACAAAGCCAATGCTTCCCGTCATGCTGACGCAGGTTCCCACGACCAGCGCGGCGGTCCACAAAGTCCAGCGCTTGGTCCACTCCAGCGGCACGCCCACGCCTTCCGCCTGCTCTTCGCCCAACGACAACACGTCCAGTGCGGGTGCCTGCAGGAAAAAGATGCACCATCCTGCAACAACCACCACGGTCAACAGGCCAATCTGCGGCCAGGTGCAGCCATCGAGGCCGCCCATCAACCAGAACATCATCTGCTGCATCGTCTGCAGCGGAACCGTGGACAGCAACAGCGACACCACCGCACTGCACAGGGAGGACAGCGCCACCCCCGACAACAGCAGCGAAGAAACGGACGTGCGACCACGTATGGTGGCGAGCCGGTAGACGCACAGCACCGCTGCCAATCCGCAGGTGAAGGATACTGCGGGAGCCACCCATAATCCAAAGTGGATGAGTCCGGTCTGAACCATGACCACTGCGCCCAATGAGGCGCCGCCGGTCACGCCAATCACGGACGGATCGGCCATGGGATTCTGAAAGATGGCCTGCAGCGCCACGCCGGCCATGGCCAGTCCCGCCCCGGTGAGTGCCGCGAGCACGAGGCGCGGGAGGCGGATGGCTCCGAGCACCACCGCATCCGTGCCTCCCCCGCCGTGTATGTATGCGAGCAAATCCACGGGAATCTTCGAGAAGGGTACCGCCACCGGCCCCGTGCAGAGCGAGAGCACCGCGCCCGCCAGCAGCACCGCCAACAGTGAGAGAAACACCAGACGCCGGCGCACGGTCCTCATGATTCGAATTTCAACGAAGGGTACAGCACTTTCGCCACATCCTCAACCCCCCGCGTGACATACTGGGATACGCTGGTTAAATCTGCGCTGTTCACGGTGTACACACGGTGATGTGCAATCGCCGAAACGTGTTGCAGCGCAGGATTGGACAATAATTTCTGAACAAAGGCCTGGTCGTCGGTGGTGTCAATGATGACGTCAGGATTCAGCTTGACCACCTGTTCATCCGTGATTTTCTGCCACCCATGGAGGTCTTTCGCCGCGTTGATGCCTCCGGCGTGAACGATGACATCATTCACGGTGGTGTCGCTGCCAGCGGCATAGCCGAACGAACTGTAATCCAGCACCCGCAGTTTCGGCTGCCCTGAGACCTTTGTCGCGATGGTCTGCAGTTCGCGGTTCATGTTGGTTACGAGTTTGTCCGCGCCCTGCGGGTTGTCCACCAGTTGCCCAATCACTCGGATGTTGCGTTCAATGTCCGCGATGGACTGGAAATCATTGAATTCGTAGGCAGGAATGTGTGCCTGCTGAATCTGTTGGACAATGGCCGGCTCCGTGTATGAAGCCAGCAGCACCAGATCCGGCTTCGCGGCAATGACCTGCTCGGCGTTTGTGGTCTGAATGGTGGGAATCCCCCTTACCAACGAAGACACGTTGGAGTAGGTGGGATTGGACGCATATTGGGTGACGAGGACGATGTCCGACTTCGGCACCAGCGCCGTCAAAATCTCGTCCGTCCCTTCCGTGGCAGATGCAATACGTTGCGGTTTCTTCGTAAGGGTCACAGTATGCCCGGCATCGTCGGTGCGTGTGAGCGGATAGGTCACCGCTGCGGTTTGGTTCTCAGGCGCTATGGTCTGCTGAGCGGATTCTTTGGCACAACCAACGAGCGCAGAAACAGTGATGAGTGCAGCAATCCATTGTGGCCATTTCATCGTTCGGTTCCTCCTGATGCCTCCATCAGGCGATCCCTTCAAAAAACCACCTCTGCGCCCGCAGAGATGGTTGTGGTTGGAGGTATGCATCACGCATGAAAGGTATGTCCATACCTTGTTCCAACGCAACCTCTCCTCGAAGGTTTCGCGCATACACACTTCAGGCAGGTCTCCTGACTCGCAGCGAAAACCTGTGCATGCCTTCCCACAACCTATGCAGTGACAGGCACAGCAAATCACAAACGCTGCTCACAGTGGCGGGACCGTACCGGATTCGCACCGGTTTCCCTATTCTCTCTGAAATTCAGAGCACCTGAAGCGGTTTATGGGGTTTGGTTGTGATGATAGAGGAGCCTTCACCGTTGGTCAAGTGCTGCGGGCGGACCCCCCATGCTCGGTGGATGTCCGCCCGCAGACGATGTTTGGGGAGTGAAATCAATCAGTGGTTCGTGATGGACGGCGTGGTGGCATGGCGCGTCACCTGGATGAAGTCCACCACCTGGTTCGCAGCGGCGGTCGCGGCGGTTCCGTTCACCACAAGCGCGTAGACGCCAGGCGCCGGCGCCGTGAACGTGTGACCGTTGGTCAACAGGTGACCGTCTCGCGTCGTGATGGCCGTCCCCGGCGTACGGTTGTTATACGGAACCACGTACACGTTGTTCGCCCACCCAGCCCCTTTTGGACTGGTCACACGCACGCTCCACCCCAGCGGCACGGTGATGGTGGCGGCCGACGCCCAGTTCGCGCGCGTTCCGCCGATGCCCGTCCGGGTGTTGTTCGGACCTGCGGCGGTTCCGCCAGTGACGGCGTTGCCGCGCACCGTGGTGTCGGCGAGACGGACATCGACGCGACGGGCCGCATGATTGAATGCGACCGTTTGCGATCCGCTGTACACATCGCCGGTCGCCCAAGCCCCCGTGCCATTGACGCCGTTGCGGAACGCTCCGCCGACGGCGTTGCCGGTTCTGGCAATGCCGTTGCCGACAGCGTTGGCGCCGCCGCCAATGATATTGCCGGTTCCGCGAACCACATTGCCGGTGGTATTCCCGACAAAACCGGCCGCGTTGCCCGCCGCATTGCCCGCGTTGTTGGCGCCGTTGCCACAGCCTGTGACTGTCACAAGCGCCAGGACAGCCAGAGCAGCTTTCCACTTCAAGACACATCGCCTCCCTTCAGAGGGAGTGTTCCCGCGCCGTGGCTTCCTCATCCGACTCATGCGGCCGGATTTCGCAAAAAGTCACTCGACATTTGGAAAGCGTCCGCCCATTTCGTACAATACAAGTGTCGTGGGAGTCGGAGTGGATGGTCCGAACTCCGGATACAAAGGGAGGAATCGCAATCGTGGCAGACATCCTTGTGCCTGATTTAGGAGAAACCACCCGCCAGGCCACCGTCGGCGCGTGGCTGAAACGGACCGGAGACCGCGTACAGGCAGGCGAACCGGTGGTCGAATTGGAGACGGAAAAAGTGAATTTGGAAGTTGTTGCCGAATCCGACGGCGTGCTGGGTACCATTCATCGTCAAACCGGGGATACGGTCACCGTGGGCGATATATTGGCCACGTTGGATCTCGCAGACAGTCGCCAATCGTGATGTCAGGCATCATCCCGATGGGACTTCTGCCCCGCGTTGAACGATGGTATGCTTGGCATAGAAAGGGCCAGCGGAACGTCACACAGGAGAAACAGCCCGTGAATTGTCCGGGACAAAGGAGAGAACGCAACATGAACCGTTCATTGAGGCGCTACGTCATTCCCACTGCAGCCATCTCCATCTTTGCACTGTTGACTGGATGCAGCAGTTCCTCCGGAGGCGGTAGCCCGGTCAATAACACGGTGGTCTCCGGTCCCAGCAATCAGACCGACAACAGCGCCCCGCCAACCACCAACAGCCCGTCGGCAAACATCCCCTCACCCGCTCGGGAATCGGGGATTCATTCCAATGCAGATGCGGTGAAACTGGTGCAAACGCTGTTCCAATCCCAGCTGGCGAAAGACAAAAATTTAATGATTCAAGTGGATCATACCAGTACAGAAGCTGGCCATACGGTCTATTCTGTCCATGTTTTCGACAGCACATCCAACCATGTGGCAACCATCGCCTGGGTGGACGTGCGTGACGATGGTATGGTGCGCGATGGCATCGCCCGGGATGCCTGGACAACGCCATCCGACTACCAGTCCAAACACGCCTGAAGAACGGACGGCAAATGGTCGTCAACCGGCCGCGTCATGCGGCCGGTTGACGTTCAGGACACCTGTTCGCGCGGCAGTGCAGCGGTGGCCCGCAAGCGGCGGTAATTGAGATACATCAAGATACGCCACGGCAGCAGCATGGAGAAAGCGAGAATGAAGAACAGGGCTGCCGTTTGCGGAATGGACACGTAATCCTCAATGTACTGGTGGAGTGCAATTCGCAGAACCACGAGGACAAGCAGGACAACCACAAACCCCTTTGAACGTTTCAGATACACCTTTCCATCCGCCACGAACATTCTCGATGTCGCCACCAACGGTGCGCACAACAGCAGACCTGCCAATATCGCCAGCCCCGCATACGAGAGCGGTACGTGAGTCTCTGGCACCACGAACATGAGAAATCCAGTGCTCATGCCGACAGGGGGAATCAGTATCTTCTTCGCCGATGTCGGCGACTTCGAGGCTTTGAGGCGGATCACAATCACACTGAGAGCAAACAGAATCAGAATGATACTACTGATCCATGCGGCAATCACCAACGACGCCTCCTTTTCCATTCGAGACGAGACACGCACTCATTCCCCATTATACCGTGAGGCCGTATCCACCAAAGCGCAGTCGGCCCGACAGATGTGAAAGATGTCCGAATCCGAGTCACCGACTCCTGCTTGACATCCTCGACCACTGCGTCAAAATCATTGTAATCATTTTTGATAATGATTGTATTTGAGGTGATGCGCGACGAAGGAACCACTCGAATCCAAAGCAGATATCTTATTGCATCCGATTCGCCTGCGCATCATCGGACTGCTCGCCTCAGGACATCCGTTGACCGCCCAGAAGATGCTCGGGCAACTCCCGGACGTCCCCGTGGCCACACTGTATCGTCACCTCAATAAGCTGGTGTAGGCCGGTAATAGTCTTCTGGGGAATGTTTGTCCGCTTCGGCGTCCCGATGCATTGGTAGGCATTCGCCGTGGGCGTGATGGGGTGGCTGGTGGCGATGTTGATGCGCGGCCCGATTGCCGCACTGGTGCGCAAATGGCCCGAGGATCGGGCCACACGGGTAATGGGTGCAGCATCAGGGCCCCTCGAAGAATGCGTCCGGGCAATCGCACTCTTCGCCGTGGGGCGGTCATTCGACACCGCCGCTTCGCCGGGCCAAGGCTGGGCGTTTATGGAAGTTCTGTTGACCATCGTCAACGGGGCCGTGTTGATTCAGGTGTTGAACCGTTCGACGAAAAAGCAGAACAGGTCAAACAGATCCTTCAGAACTCAAGGCAACTTAGCGCAAGTCCATTGCTTGGCGTTGTCGAGCGCATTGTTGCGAGCGCGTACCACATCGGCAGCACCTTGTTAATAGCTCGGAGTCTGTGGCTGGTGATTCTCATGATTCCCGTCCACAGCCTGTTCAACCTGACCACTGTCCGACTCGGAAAGAAGTCCATCCTTACAGCCGAGGCTTGTGTCACGGTGACGGGCGTCGTGGATTCGTTTCCGGTGTGTACGCTTCAGGGATGTAGAGATTGATTCAAGAAGGAGGTCCAGCCCATGCTGGTCGTAACAACGGAGAACATTCCAGGTTATCAGGTTGAAAAGGTGATTGGACAGGTGTTTGGCGTGGTGGTGCGAAGCCGCGGCCTCGGCGGGAATATCACCGCAGCGCTGCGGAGCCTGGCCGGCGGCGAGATCAAAGAGTACACGGAAATGCTGGAAGACGCCCGCAAGGCGGCCATCGATAGACTCGTTCAAAACGCGCACACCATGGGTGCAAACGCGGTGGTCATGATGCGGTTTGACTCCAGTGAGATTGGGCAGACGATGTCTGAAGTGGTCGCCTACGGCACAGCGGTCGTCGTCCGTGAGGGATAATCCGTGGGGCGATGGGTTTCGTATTACTTTCTGTTTGAGCTCGCCATCGTCGTTCTCGCCATTCTGACGACGATGTGGTTTCGGGCACGCCGGCGACGGGCGAGGTTAAAAGAGCCTCCGAAGGGATTTGTACTTACAGATGAATCGTTTATCGATCCCACCACCGGCGTGAAGCAACGCGTATGGTACAATCCGAACACAGGCGAACGCTACTACGAGACCTGGGAAGACGAATAGACGCAGCCGGGGGCCCCCCCCCGGCCACAGCGAACCTCATTTAACCGTGCTCGGTTCCAAAGCGTGTACGTAAAGAACGAACATTCGGGGGATCACCTTCCATCTGTGATACCGCTGTGCCAAATGAGTCTACTTTTTTATCGGATTGCCGATGGGTACAAGGTGATTCATCAAGCCGATTGGAAAGCTGTCTCCCGGAAAAGGTATGACTTCAATGTATGTGCTCCCTTTCTGGAAGAAATACTGAGGAGATTCGGAGGGATCATCTAGTGCCCCTTCAGGCAACGTAGTTTGAGGAAAGTGGAGGATCAACCAGTGGAATGGAGAATATCACCAACGGTGGTGATATTCATGTGCCTGTATGTCCGTGAATTGAGCCCTGCCGAGGGTAACAGATTGGTTCGTATTGCCCGTAAGGGGTCCAATCCGGTCTCCGTGCGTAGAGCACTGGTTGTCCTGGCTTCTGCTCAACGAATGAAGGTCCCCGAAATCGCACGACTCTATCACTTGTCGGAGGAACATGTCCGCCATGTGATTCACGCATTTAACGAGAAAGGCTTTGAGGCTCTTCAACCCCGCTATGGTGGTGGACGTCCCAGGACGTTCA
>NZ_AUCA01000004.1 GCF_000429525.1 Alicyclobacillus contaminans DSM 17975
TTCCTGCAGCTGATGGCTGACCTTCAATCGGCAATATCTAACTCCAGGAGCTTTGCAGAGTTGGAGGAGGGCGTGGAAAAGGCCGTCAAAGTGAGCGCACGCAGTCTGCTGTCACAGGCCTTGGAGGCCGTGGATGAACAGCTCATGCACTCTCGGGACAAAAAACGCCTGGAGTTGGTCAACCGGAAACAGCGTACGATTGTGACAACTGTGGGAGAAGTGACGTTTTGGAGGCGGTACTACAGGGATCGACAAACCGGCCAGGGATGTTGTTTGCTGGACGAGCACTTAGGTCTCACGCCGCGGCAGCGAGTATCCCCTCGGTTGCGGGAGAAGGCGGTTGCGTTGGCGGTGGAGATGCCCTATCACCGGGTGGAAAAAGTCCTCCAGGAGTTCGTGCCGGGTGTTAGCGCCATGACGATTTGGCAAGAGGTACAGCAGATTGGGGCTGCCGAACGTCAGTGGGCGGAATCGTGGAGAGAGGCAGTCTTTGAGCAAGGGCAGACTCCTCCCGGTCAGCGGCGTGTGGACGAACTGCATGTAGAGGCAGACGGGATGGTGGTCCGAGCCCGGGACCCACAGGGCCGACGTCGGCATATTGAGGTCAAACTGGCGGTGGCGTATGAGGGAAAACGCGAGGTGGCAAAAGGACGGCGTGAACTGATGGGACGCCGGATTGCGGCTGGTGTGTCCGAGGGCCAAGAGTTCTGGGAACAGACCGTGGCGCAGTTTGGCCACGCCTGGGACTGGAGCGGAGTGAACGGCTGCTGGCTGGGCACGGACGGGGCTGCGTGGGCAAAACAGGGACTGGACATGTTACCCGGCGCTAAGCACCGGTTGGACCCGTATCACTTACGTAAAGCGCTGCTGCAGGCCTTAAGACCAGAGGATGCGGCTTACCGCGAGGTATGCGAGGGTCTGGAAGCTGGGGAATGGGAACGGATTGACCGAGTACTGATGAATGTGGAGCGTCGCAGCCGAGGCCCGGTGAAAGAGCGCGTGCGGCAGCTGAGAGGGTACCTATATCACAACTGGGACGGAATTGTGACATCGGAGGCTGCTGCTAGCCTCGGGACGATTGAGGGACAGGTGTTCCACCACCTTGCACGGCGGATGAAACGGCACGGAGCGCGTTGGAGCGCGTCAGGGGCTGACCATCTGGTTCGGGTCATGGCGGTGCGAGCGAACCGAGAGGCGTATCACTTGGCTGATAACGGCACCAAGAAAGAGGAACAGGCCCGGGTGCCAAAACAAGCGTTCGCCAGCGGGAATATGGCTGAGCGCAAGCGCCAGGCGGCAGAGAGTTGGCTGCAGGTACATCTGCCGGCTCTGGATGGACCGCACGCGGGCCGACCGTGGGTCAAGTACGTCCTGCGGGAGTTGGTACGGTCTCCATTCACAGTTGCATAAATGCTTGACGGTGAGGTCTTACCTACCGGAACTTGACACGGACATGCGCATCGCGTATGTGGAGCCCCGGCGTGGACTGGAGTAGAATGGAGAGAGATGGATGACGGGCAGTGCGCCGAAAGGTTGTGAGGACAGCAAATGGTTACATTTCGGTTTGGCGTAGATGGCATGACCTGTGAACACTGCGGTAAAGCCGTGGAACGGGCGTTGTCCGTGCTTCCCGGAGTGCGCTCGGTGCAGGTGGATGTGGCGTCGGGAGCGGCAACGGTGGTGGCCGAGTCGGAATGCCCCAGTCAGTGGCTGAAAGCGGCCGTCGAAGAGGCGGGATATCGGCTGGTTGGAGATTCCGCGGTGGATTCGGTAAGATGTTAGCTGATTGCCTTTGCGGCCAGCCGACTCCGGCAGGCCGAAGGAAAAGTTGAGGGAGGATTTCGCGTGACAGCCATTCACGGGGTTGTAGGCATTGTGACGTTGATTGTTTCCGTGGCGCTGCTGTTGTGGAATGCATTTCGCCTGGGGCGTCGGCTGCAGACGCCGAGCTATCGGATGGTTCTCGTCGGTTTGTTGGATCTCCAGGTGTTGCTCGGCATCATCACTTGGATCATACATCCGCGGGGCGGCGCGTGGCTGTTGCACCCGCTGTTCGCGCTGGTGGCTGCCGCGGTGGCGCATACCATGCTGAAGGAGCGGCGCAAGGGCCAAATTCAGATGATTGGGTACGTCTTGGTGTTCGCATTGTTGGTGGTGACCGTTTTGCTCAGCGGGCGTCATGGATAATGAAGGAGGCACTCGGTGGCCGGAGATGGGCATCCTCGGCTGATGCGCCAGGTGGAACCCAAACGTAAAGAAAGGATTGGAAACCCGTTTGATGACATCTTCATCACCCTATCAACAACCGTTGCGGGTGGCGCTGGCAGCGGCCTTGGACGCCGGCGACTACTTCGCTTCTCGGATTGACACTATTCACGAGGTCAAAACCAAGTCGTCGCCGTCCGACTTGGTCACCGATGTCGATCCGGAATGTGAACGGCGAATTCGAGCATGCATCCAACAGTCGTTTCCGGATCATGCCGTGCTCGGCGAGGAGTCGACGGCGCCGGGGTGGCAGGCGTCCATGGCGGCCACGGCGGAGGTGGCGTCGGCATCACATCTGTGGATTGTGGATCCATTGGACGGCACCACAAACTTCGTTCAGGGTTTGCCGTTGTCCGTCGTCTCCATCGCCTATGCCGAAGCCGGCCGCCTGTGTGCCGGTGTAGTGTACGATCCGTACCGCCAGGAGGTCTTTTACGCCATGCGCGGTGCGGGTTCGTTCGTCGCGAAGGCCGAGGAGATTCGCGCGGCGCTGCGGGGGTCTGCATCCACACTGCCCGGACGGACGCTGTCGGTACAGAAGGATAAGCCGCTCAAGGGGTGCGTCGTCGGGACCGGTGTCCCCACGCGCGGTCAGGCGCGCGACTGGACGACCGCGGCGGCGCTTCGGTTGGCTGGGAACATCAAGAGCCTTCGGGCGCTCGGTGCGGCGGCGCTGCAATTGGCGTACGTGGCAGCGGGCCGACTTGACGCATTTTGGGAATACGACCTGAACGCTTGGGATTTGGCTGCTGGCGTCCTGTTGATATGGGAAGCCGGTGGATGCGTGCAGAGCATGGATGGACAGACCTACCATTTACAGGTTCGCGATGTGGTGGCGGCCGGCACAGAAGCTACGGCGACCGCGATTCAGGAGGTTGTTTCCATCCCGGGTGAACGGAGAGGATGACAGACTCCATGTTGAATGAGACCGCGTTCTTGGATATGCAGCGTGTGGCGGGGGAGCGGATGGCCGTGGTGGAACAGCTGCCGTGCTATCGCGGTCGTCCCGTTACGCTGTTCACCGACCTGTATCAATTGACGATGATGTACGGCCAATATCAGGCAGGACAACACCGGCAGCGCGTGGTGTTCGATCTCTTTTATCGCAAGAACCCCTCCCAAAACGGATATGTCATCGCGGCCGGTTTGGAGCAGGTGGTCTGGTATCTGCAAAATCTTCGCTTTGGGTCGGAGGAAATTGATTATCTGCGGCAACTGCGGATGTTTGACGAATCGTTCCTCGACGAATTGCGGCGGTTTCGCTTTACCGGAGACCTGTTCGCCGTTCCGGAAGGCACCATCGTTTTCCCACACGAGCCATTGCTTCGCGTGGAGGGGCCGATTTTCGAAGTTCAATTGGTGGAGTCTGCGTTGATGTCGTTCATCAACCACCAGAGTCTCATTGCGACCAAGGCCCAGCGGGTGGTGGACGCCGCTCAGAGCGGTGGAAAGCGCGGGCCGGTCATCGAAATGGGATTGCGCCGCGCACAGAACATGGACGCCGCAGTGTTCGGTGCGAGGGCGGCGTACATCGGCGGTTGCGTGGCCACCAGCAACGTCTTGGCCGGGCAGAGTTTTGGCATTCCGGTGGCCGGCACTCAGGGTCACGCGTGGATACAGAGCTTCCCGTCGGAATTGGAGGCGTTTCGAGCTTACTACCGCGCGTTTCCGGACAACACCGTCCTGTTGGTGGATACGTACGATGTGCTTCGCAGCGGGGTTCCGAATGCCATCACCGTCGCCAAGGAGATGGAGAAGGACGGCCGCCAACTGCGCGGTATTCGCATCGACAGCGGCGACCTCGCCTACCTGTCCAAACGCGCCCGTGCGATGCTGGATGCGGCAGGACTGACGTATGTGGAGATTGTGGCGTCGTCCGATTTGGACGAGTGGACAATCCGCGATTTGATCATGCAGGAGGCGCGGATTGACTCCTGGGGGGTTGGAACGCATCTCATCACGAGCTACGACCACCCTGCGCTGGGATGTGTCTACAAACTCGCGGCGCAGGAAGAGAACGGCCGCCTGGTGCCGCGCATCAAAGTGTCGGAGAACGCGGAGAAAGTGACGAATCCGGGAAAGAAGAAGGTGCTGCGGCTGCTCGTCGACGGGATCGCGTCGGCGGATCTGATTGCGTTGGATGATGAACAGTTCAATCCCGCGGAACCGTTGGAATTGTTCGATCCGGTCCACACCTACAAGCGCAAGGTGATCCAGAACTACGAAATTCAGGAACTGTTGGTGCCCGTGGTGGTGGGTGGCGAGCTGGTCTATGAATTGCCGTCGTTGGCCGCCATTCGCGAACACGTCGTGATGGGATTGTCGCAGTTCTCTTCGGAGGTCAAGCGCCACGTCAATCCTCATATTTATCATGTGGATCTGTCGGACAAATTGTGGAACTTGAAGCAGCACCTGCTGCGCCAATGGCGTCCGCACGCGAGGTAGAATGAAGATGGGCGCCCTGGGCGCCCAACCCTGTGAGAAATGGAGGTGTGTTACGAATGGAGGTCATCAAGATTTCCCCCCGCGGCTACTGTTATGGCGTCGTGGACGCGATGACGCTGGCGAAACAGGCGGCGGACAATCCAACGCTGCCCCGCCCGATTTACATCCTCGGGATGATTGTCCACAACCGGCATGTGGTGGAGGCGTTCGAACGCGAGGGCGTCATCACGCTGGACGGGGCCAACCGACTGGAACTGTTGGAGCAGGTTCACGAAGGCACCGTCATCTTCACGGCTCACGGCGTATCTCCGGAAGTCAAGCGGCGTGCGCGGGAACGCGGACTCCATGTGATTGACGCCACCTGCCCCGATGTGACCCGCACGCATGATCTGATTCGGGAAAAGGTGGCCGCGGGATACGATATCATCTACATCGGCCGCAAGGGACACCCGGAACCGGAAGGTGCGGTGGGTGTCGCCCCGGATCGGGTGCATTTGATTGAAGATATGGAGGACATCGCAGCGCTGCAGTTGGACAATCCGAAAATCGCCATCACCAACCAGACGACGATGAGCCAGTGGGATACTGCCGAATTGATGCAGGCGGTGCGAGCGCGGTATCCGCAGGCGGAGATTTACAATGAAATCTGCATGGCGACGCAAACCCGCCAGCAGGCGGTGGCGGAACAGGCAAGGCACGCGGATTTGTGCATTGTGGTGGGAGATCCGCGGAGCAACAACTCGAACCGGCTGGCGCAGGTGTCGGAAGAAATCGCGGGGACGAAGGCGTATCGGGTGGCAGATGTAACGGAAATTCAGCGGGAGTGGCTGCACGGGGTCAAGAAAGTGGCGGTCACGGCCGGAGCATCCACGCCGACGCCCATCACCCGGGAGGTCATCGCGTATCTGGAGCGATATGACGAAAACGATCCCAGTACGTGGGAGCCGATTCGGACCGTGAACCCGGATCGGCTGTTGCCGACGGTCCACAGATCGGATGCTTCGAAGGCGCCCTGACACGGAGGCGGGATGAAGGGAATCCTGACCAAAGACCGGTGGGCGGGTGTGCGCCGGGCGGCAGCGTCTAGCGCCCCGATGGATTCAAGTTGGTAGTGATGGGAGAGTGGAACGTGCAAGTTGTCCTCCTGCTCGTGCTCTTGGCGATGGCCATCCTGTGCCTGTGGCTGCGCAAACGCGCGGTGCGTTGGTTGTTCACGCTGCTCGCTGTGGTGTTTTGGGTGGCGTTTCTCGTGCTGTTCGGTTTCATCATCGGATACACGGCTGGTGTAAAAGGAATTCACATAGTTAAGGCACTATTTTGATCGATTTCTTCGCATATTGGCGTGTCACGGTTCAAATTCAGTGTATAATAAATGCACGTGATCGGGAGAATCATGCTCCTGGCATTGCACCATCGCTGTGTGCAGAAAACGGAGGCGAACGAGAATGGAACAGCTGATGCGTTCCCTGCTTTTGTCGATGGCGCAAAATCGTGCGGCCAACCGTTGGGCGAAGCGGTACGGCCTGCGCTTGGGTGCGCAGAAATTCGTGGCAGGGGAGACGATTGAGGACGCGGTGGCGACCGTACGCGCGCTCAATCAACAGGGAATTAAGGTGACATTGGATCACCTGGGAGAATTCGTGAACGATGAAGCAGAAGCGAATGAATCGGCGGATTACTGCATTCGAACACTGGAGGCCATTCACGAGGCCGGTGTGGATTCTTCGCTGTCACTGAAAATGACACAAATGGGGCTCGATATCAGCCGGGATTTGTGTATGAAAAATATGCGCCGCATCCTCGATGTGGCCAAGCAGTATGATCTATTGGTCACCATTGACATGGAAGACTATGCGCACTGCCAAATTACACTGGACATTCTCGACGAACTGCGCCAGGACTACGACAACGTCGGAACCGTCATTCAGTCGTATTTGTATCGCAGTCTGGAAGATGTGCTGCGCTTGGGCGGGCAGGGCGTGCACCTGCGAATTGTCAAAGGTGCCTACAAAGAATCCCCGGAGGTGGCGTTCCCGGATAAAGCGGACGTTGACGCCAATTACCTGAAATTGATGGAAGCGCAATTGCTGAGTCCGGGATTCGCCGCGATTGCGACCCATGACGAGCGGATTATCGCACAGGCAAAGGACTTCATTCAGAAGCATAATATCGCAAAGGACAAGTACGAGTTCCAGATGCTGTACGGCATCAAGACCAGTCTGCAGCAACAGCTGGTTCGCGAAGGGTATCCGCTTCGGGTGTATGTGCCGTACGGAAACGATTGGTACGGGTATTTCATGCGTCGGCTGGCCGAGCGTCCTGCGAACGTGGCCTTTGTCCTCAAGGGAATGTTCAAGTGAAACGCCCTCGTGGGTGTTATGGCGCACAGCCGGCATGAAAGCCCTCACATTGCAGACAGCGTGGGATGGCCCCGTCATTCTTTGGATGGCGGGGCTGCTTGCATACGTTGGGCCGACGCATCAGGACGGATCCATCGGATGTGGCGGCGTCGAGAAAGACAGGTTCTCGATCCGCCGCTCGAAGTGTTCGCGCAATTCCCCGTAGCTGGTTAACGCGCTCCTTCCCTCATCTGTCAGTTGATATACGCCGCGGGCGACGCGCTCAAACCAACCGTACACATTGTCGGCGAGGATGGACTGGGTTTTCTCCGGACTGCTCCCGAGCTGCCGAAGCGTCTTCGGCGACAGGGGACCGTAGCGCGCCAGGCAGGTGGCAATCCACAGCGCTTGCTCCCGGTACGCCGTGAGCAGGGGGCGCCGCGTGCTGCCACCCACGTTCGCATGGCTGTGACGCGCCGAAGCTTCCCGCAGGAGTGCTTCCGCAGCCCGGGCGCGGTGGCGTCCGCGGTACGGGCGAGGGGTTTCCACCACCTGCACGCGGTCCGATGCCGGCAGGTGGCTGTCGAGGGCCACGAACAGGAGGCCCAGTTCCAGCCGGCGCAGGACCGTGCGGAGTCGACGCCATTCGCCGCGTGCCGGATTGGCTTTTGGCCTTGGCACCGCGATGTACACGGATGGTGTGAATTTCTGTCGATCCACGGCCTGCGCCACCACCTCCAGATTCAGCGTCCGTTTCATTTCTACAACAATCAATTCGTCCGCGCGATAGGCGACAATGTCACAATGTTTGACCTCAGCCTGCACGGTATAGCCGAGCTTGGCGAAGAACGCCTCAAGCGGTGGGTACATATCGGTCTCGCGAAACGCGCGGGTCACGTTGGTTTCCTCCATCATTCGCGTGCAGGGCACACGCTGACCATCTCCCGAGCGACGGGTATCCTCGTTCATCCCCACCATGTTAGCATGTGAGACCCAGCTCTCGGTACAGGCGCTCGAACGCACGCCCTGTCCGACGCCAGGTGAACTGCTCCGCGCGGTTCCGCGTTTGATCCGCCAAGTGCTGCAAGTGCTCTCGATGTTCCGCCAGCGTGCGAAAGACTTCGGCGAACGCTTCCGGTCGGCGATAGTCGCGGATGAGCACGCCGCACTCGGAGGTGATCACCTCTGGAATTCCGCCGACCCGACTGGCCACCACCGGTACACCGGCCGCCAGTGCCTCCACGTTGACCAGTCCAAACGCTTCGTCCCACTGCGACGGACAGACGAGCACGTCCGCGTCGGCAAACCATTCCGGCAGATCCGACGGTGAGACAAAGCCAATCCATTGAATGGGCAATCTGCGGGTGCGCTGTTCCAAGCGTTTCCGATACTGACGTTCCCACGGATGGGTGCCGCCGATGATGGTGGCCCGCACCGGGATCTTCATCTTCACCAATTGGCGCACCGCTTCCACCAGCACATGCACCCCCTTCTGTCGAATGACCCGTCCCACGAACAGGATGCGAAACGGTGGGTCAGCCTCCTTCCGGCGCTCCATTGCGGTGAACGCATCGAGAGACACCCCGGGGTGAATCACGGCTGCGCGCCAGTCCCGGTTGGATAGGTGAAATCGCCGACGAATCTCCCGCTGCAGGTAGCGGCTGTTCGTCACCACGGCATCCACTGATTTCAATACGGCGCGCGCCTGGCGCACCGAGATGTGCCGAGGTCCGAGAAACGTGGTGGAGTGCAGGTTGAGGACGATTTTCGCGTGGGGGACCATCCGTCGGATGGCGGGCACCCAACTCGGCCGATTTTCCACCTGGACGATGTCCGGTTGCTGCCGTCGCAGATGGCGCATGACCGCCCGTCGGTAGGCCTGTCCGCGCTTTGAAATCACGGTGTGATGCTGGCCAAGCGGCGTGCGCCCAGGACTGTAGAGGGCAATCCGAACGTTTCTCCGGATCAGTTCATCGGCGAGGGATTGTAGGTAAATCTGCACAGAACCACCGCGCGATGCCGGTATGGGGAGGTCATCGGGGGCAATGAGGGCAATCTGCATCTCTGCTTCGTCCTCCTTGTGTATCGGTGGGGGATGGGCGGTCACCCATGCGTACGGCGTTTTCCACACATACCATGATGCGTAGTCAATGGGCTGGAATGGGGGAGCAGCCGTGCTGATTGTGCTGACCGGATGGTTGCCTGACCAGGTGAGATTGGCGCGCCGTCAATGGACGTTTCAACAATTGGGGCATGCGGCGCTGGCTTACCAGATGCCGGTGCTGGTCGCCACGCCGCCGCATCTGAATGCCGCGCGACGACGGGTCAGCGGCCGACTGTATCAGGAACAGAGTCCACCCTTCTGGACGACCGCCCGAATGCGGCTGCCCGAACGGTGTGTCGTCTACGACGCCATGTATCTCTCCGATTTGCGGACCCATCGGTCGACCTATCGAAAACTGCAACGGGACTTCCAACAATGGGAGATCCCTTATTTCAACCCGGCACTGCCGGCCAAAGACAAACTGTACCGGTGGCTGCAGCGCGATGCGGGCGAGGAGACCTTCGCCCGGCTGCCGGAAACAGTGTATGACATCACGGTCGAGGACGTACCGCCTTTGTTTGAAGTATGCGATGCGTGGTGGCTCAAGCCGGTGTACGGTTCCGGCGGGCGAAACGTGTTGTACATGCGTCGCGTGGGCCGGAACCGGTGGTACGTTGCCGGGGACCGTTTTTTTCGCCAGACCGTTCGCACGGAAGTGGACAGATCCGGCCTGCGCAGAATCGTCGGCTATGCGCTGAGGCGTCGTCGCTATCTGGCCCAGAGACACGTGCCGCTGTTGACCTCTGTCGATGGGCGCACGCTGGATTTTCGCGTGACGGTCCAGCGCGGGCAGCGCGGCACCTGGGGAATGACCGCGCTCACAGCGAGGTTGTCCGCTGCGGGGTCCATGTTGACCAACTACCACGCGGGCGGCTCCATCCGTTCACTGACCCGGCAGTCCGTCGAGGACCTGAACTGGTTGGCTCGGCATCAACTCACGGATATCCCGCTGGCCACGGCGGTGTCCGGGGCGCTGCAGATTGCCAAGCGGATCCAACAGCACATCGCGCACTTGGGGATTCTCGGCGTGGATCTCGGCATGTCTCAGGATGGCCGGTGGTACGTCTACGACTGCAACAGCCGCCCTGGACGGGACATTCTGACGGACCCGGAGGTATCCGATTTTATGCGCGGCGTGGCAGGATTCGCAGCACACCTGCTGCGGGAGATGTCGGACCCGGACGGTTCTCCGGAGACGGCCCTGGCCGTGGACGGGCGAGAGAGCGAGACTTCCGCAGCGGATGCATGTTTCACGGAGCCGTCCCCGTAACAGCCGCTGCGTCCAGGTATGCAATGGCTGCCTGCCGCACTGCCCACGTGTCGCGGATGCCCGGCCACGTCGGGGGAAGGGTGCCGGCGGCCAATTGTCTCGCCGTTGACCAGGCTTCCCTGGGGAGGCTGAAGTACGCGGCCACGGCGCGCCGCTCCACAGTCGACAGAGGCCGAATCTGCTCGTATCCCCGCAGCAGCGCTGTCATTCGATCCGGGTTGAAATCGGCGGTGTTTGCCAGCGTTCGCGCCAATTCTTCCAGCGGATTTCCCCAGCGTAGTCGCTCCCAGTCGAGCAGAATCACACGGTGCTGGTGGACCAATACGTTGGGGCGGGTGACGTCCCCGTGAATTCGAGAAGGCTTCGTTTGCCGCCGGTGCAGCATCTCCCGTACATCCGGCGCCCCCAGCGTGCTGTGCGCGCGCTCCGTCATCTGCTGCACTTCCTCTGCATGCGCTTCCAACCATTGCGCGGCAGCCGCCAACTCCGGGTCTTTGGCGGTGGTGTGGCGGAGATTTTGGAGAAGGGCGTTCAGCTGTGGCCCCCTCGTGATGTTCGCGGTCCATTCCACCGGATGCGTCCGCTGTGTGGGTTCTCGGTGGCGGTGCAAGCGGGCCAAGGCGCGACCCAGCCGCTCGAAGTCATGCGCGTCGGTGGACAGGGGTGCGCCGTCTATCCATTCCGTCGCATAGTAGACAACCCCAGCGCGCAGCACCCAGGGATACCCTCTTCTCGTGAAGAACCACTGCGGCATATGGCGGTACCCGGAACGAAGCAGACAATCCACATGTTTCCATATACTGCGGAATCGTCGCTCAGATCTTCGATATGGCTTGAGAAGAATCTTACGTTCCCCCAGATGCACGCACCATGCGGCCGACGGCCGATACAGCGAAGGCACCGGCCGTATCTCCTGAACGGACCATCCATACTCCGACAGGACGGCGGAGATTATCGACTTTGCCGCCGCATCGTTGAGACCTGGCGTCGAACGTTTCGCCATCTCTGCCCTTGCCTCCTCATCCGTCGTTGGGGCTCCGCCACACATTGGGCCGCAGTGGATTGCAACACACCAAGGTCGCGGGTCTGCGGAAATCCAGCCCGTTCTCCCCGGTGTTCGAACAAAACCGCCAGGGCCTCCACATGATCTCCGAGGATCATTTGGGCGAGCGGCGCACCGAACCTCGGGGAATGAATGCGTGCACGGTACCGATTGGGTTGTACCACGTCGACCGCGTGAGGCGCTGTGATGGTCAGTCCCCGCAGCACAGCCGTGACCATCGCCCTCGGCGGTACGGCCAGGTCGGACTGTGGAATCTCACGCAGCGCCCGCTGGCTGAGCGCGTGGGGAATCGCCGTAAGCGACGCAATGCCCAGGTGCTTCTGGCCCAACGCCAGGTTGAGCATGCGTTTCACGGTCGAAACCGGATCGGTTTGCCGCGACAGCGGGAGGTAGGATTCGAGGCGGTTCAACGCCACATCGGCCCCGTTTGCAATGGCATCGCCAAAAGCGTGTATATCCCGAGGATGAATGGCGAAGTCGGCGTCCAGGAAGATGGCGCACGCGGCGTCGGCAACGTGCGTGACGCCGATGGCCCGACCGACATCGTGGCCGACTCGTTGCGGGTAGCATTCGACCTGCGCGCCAGCCGCGGCGGCCGCGGCGGCGGTTGCGTCTCTCGATCCGTTCTCAATCACGCAGACACACTCCGCCCCCGCGTTTCTGGCGGCGTGCACGACGTCGGCCACGGTTTGGCTCTCGTTGTGCGCGGGAATCACGATGGCGATGGACATCGCTGGGCTCGCCATCCGCGCCGCGCCATCGTCTTCTCCAGACGCGCGTTCATGCCCATCCTTCATCGCCGGTATCAGATCTCGGCGTCTATCCCCATCCGGAAAGCCTCCGCGCACGCCTCGTTGGGCAATCAGGTAGGCGATGGCCTGCAGATGGTCACCCAGGATCAACGCCTTGGTTCGCCTCGGATGTCTTCCTTGCCGAGGGTTTCGCGAGGACACGTTGATGTGGTGAGCCGCTCGCACGCGCAACCCCGCCAAGATAGCGCGTGCGTGAGCCACCGGGGGCACTGCGAGGTGTTCCCAACCGATGGCGTTCAGGGCTCTCGCGGTGATGGCGTGCGGAACGGTGGTGAATGAAGCGGCCCCGAGGTCCGGACGGTGCAGCAACAGGTTCAAGGTCCGCTTCGCCACCGCGGTGGGATGGTGAAACCACCCTCCCTGCCGGCGGGGATAGTGGTTGAGCGCCACGTCGGCGCCGTTGTGCAGCGCCAGGACAAACGGCTGCAGTTCTTCGGGGCTCCACACAATGTCGGCGTCCAAAAACAGGATGTATCTGCCGCGCGCCACACGGGCGCCGAGCGCCCGCCCCACATCGTGGCCACATGGCTGCGGAAGGGAGATGAGCCGTGCGCCGGCGCGTCTGGCGATGGCCTCCGTATCATCCGTACATCCATTGGCGACCACAATAACTTCTCGAACGGCCCTCCAACGGACGAGGCGCGGAAGCGTTCGCTTCAGTGTGTGTGCTTCGTTGTAGGCGGGCAGGACAATGCTGACGCAGCGCCGCGGCAGCCGCACAGCTCGGGCTGGCGCGGCGGACGATTGGCTGCGGATTCGTCGGTTGCGCTTGAGGGAATTCACCGTTTTCCAACCATCCTTCCTGTACCCGTTAGCTCATTCTACGTTCCACACGCACCACGGACGAGGCCATTCGCCCGGCGTGCGGATAAATTCAGGCCCGTCAATACCGTGCCCCGGGTCTTTGCCGCGGTGTGCGGAGCGAGAGCGGCCCGGAGTCCGCGAATACACGTGTCCACCTGCAGCCAGAGGGCATATGGTTGAAGGCAAGCCAAGCAGCCGCAGAGTGAGAGAGGTGAGACGCAATGCTGAACGTGGGGTTGATTGGGTGCGGGTTCATCGCGCAAAAGCACGTGCGCGCTCTGCTCTTGGAACCGGACGTGCACCTGGTGGCGGTGACCGACACCGTTCCTGAATCGATGCAATCGGTGGTTTCCCAGTGTGAGCAGTCTGGACGCCGTGCCCCCAAGGCGTTCGCCAGCCACCATGAGCTGTTGGCCTGTTCGACGGTCGATACGGTGGTGGTGGCGGTTCCCAGCGGACTGCATGCGAAGATGGCCAAGCAGGCGTTGATGCAGGGAAAGCACGTGGTCGTCGAAAAGCCGATGGCGCTGTCGACAGCAGACGCGGAAGAACTGTGCACACTGGCTGATGCGGTCGGGCGGCGGCTGGTGGTCTGTCACCAGAAGCGGTTTTACCCGCACCTTCAGCGCGTCCACGACATCGTGGCGCAGGGGAAGCTCGGCGACATTGTGTTTGCCGAGGTTTCCTTGATGTACAACCGAAATGACGCCTATTACCAGTCGGCGAACTGGCGCGGTACAAAGGCGATGGATGGCGGGTTGCTGCTCAACCAAGGCATTCACAACCTGGACCTCCTGCTGTGGTTCACGGGGGTACCCAGCGCTGTGTTGGGCGATGTATCTCGGCAATTGCGCGCGATTGAGACGGAAGATACTGCGGCGGCCATCCTGCGTTACGCCAATGGACGGTTGGCGACCGTCTCCGCCACGGTATGCGCACACCCGCGCGTGTCCGGAGAGCGCATCGCGCTGTTCGGCACGCGAGGAGGCATCGAAATGACGGGGAAACAGCTGGAGCACATGGAGCGTTGGGAGGTGGAAGGCGTGGAGCGCCCGGAATTTGTTGAGGTCAATCCGTACCGCTGTCTGTATCGCGATTTGCAGCGGGCCATCGAACGCGGCACGCGGCCGAGTGTGGACGGATGGGAAGGTTGGAAAGCGCTGCGAACCATTCTGGCCATCTACGAGGCCGAGGCCGCGCGGACCGTGGTCCATCTTCCGGATCATCCCGCCTTCCCATCCGAAAAGTCCAGGGAGATGTCGGGTGATGGCGATGTATGAAGGGCAGCGAATCCTGGTGACCGGAGGTGCGGGATTTCTCGGGAGCAACCTCGTCCGGGCGCTGTTGCCCGAAGCTTCGCACGTCTGGGTTCTGGACGATTTATTCACCGGTCAACAGTCGGCAATTCCAACTTCTCCGAAGGTCACATTCGTTCGCGGCAGCGTGACGGATGGGGCGTTGCTCCGGACGATTCTCCCGCAGGTGGATACCGTATTTCACTTCGCCGCACGGAACATCGTTTTGTCCGAGCGGCAGCCGGAGAGCGATTTCCGGGTCAACGCAGAGGGGACGGTGCAGTTGCTGCTGAACGCCCTCGCAGCGCCGAACATCCGGCGAATTGTCTACGCATCCACCGCCTCGGTGTACGGAAACAGTCGGCAGCTTCCGGCCGCCGAAGGAGAGTACGACATATCGGTTCCGTACGCGGCGAGCAAAATGACCGGGGAATTGTTTGCCGCCGCGTATTTCAAGGCGTACGGCTTGCCCGTCACGTGTCTGCGGTTTTCCAATGTGTACGGACCGGGACAGGTTCCCACCAATCCGTACTGCGGCGTGGTTTCAAAATTCATGGAGGCGGTGGCCGCCGGCGAACCGATGTCCATCTATGGAGATGGGACGCAGACGAGAGACTTCACGCACGTGGACGATGCCATCGCGGCCGCGCTGTTGGCGGGACAATCGGAGCACGTGCTGGGCGGCGTGTTCAATGTGGGCACCGGGGTAGAAACGGAGATCAACACGCTGGCCAAGTTGGTGGGAGAAGTTGTCGAACATGTGCCGTACCCCGTTCGCTATCTGCCCAAGCGAAACATTGACACGGTCTATCGAAGAGCGGTCAACGCCGAACGCCTGAAGACTCGAACGGGATGGCAGCCAAAGATCAGCCTTCGCGCAGGACTGGCGAGGACCTGGGTGTGGTTTCAACAAATCCGGAACGGGGGCGTAGAACGATGAGCGAGCCGTGGATTCACCCGTCGGCCCAAATGGGCCATGGGTGCACGCTTGGGCGCAATGCGGTGATTCACGCCGGGGCACGGTTGGGGAACAACGTGGAGATTGGCGATAACGTGGTCATCTGTGAAGGGACGGAAATTGGCGACGGGTCGCGCATTGGCCCCAATTCCGTATTGGGCAAGCAGCCAATGAGCAATCGCCGAATGAAACGGCAGGCCAGCTCGATGCCTCCCCTGCGCATGGGGCGCGAGGTGGAGATTGGCGCCAGCGTTGTTCTGTTTGCCGGCAGCACGTTCGGCGATGGGGTGTTGATTGGGGACTTGGCCACGGTGCGTGAAGAAGTGCGTGTGGGCGACGATTCGGTCATTGGACGGGCGGTGATTGTGGAACTCAAAACCGCGATTGGCAAGCGGGTGGTGGTTCAATCGGGGGCGTACATCACAGGGGATTCCATCCTGGAAGACGACGTGTTCGTGGGACCGGAAGTGTCCACCTCCAACGACAAGTACATGGGATTAAGGCCTTATGCGTATCGGGGGCCTCACATTGAGGTGAACGCTCGCATTGGAAACAACGCCACGCTGTTGCCCGGTGTGAGAATCGGCAAAAACGCCATCGTCGGCGCGGGAACGGTTGTGACCAAGGACGTGGATCCGGGAGATGTGGTCGTGGGAGTGCCGGCCAAGCGCGTACTCGCACACCGCTTTAAGGACGCGTCGGAAGAAGCGTGATGTGAGAAGTTTCACTCGGTGTGTGAAGCATCTCATCGCGCTGCCCCGCCCCGGGTAGGTGTTGCTTCCCGGACCATTGCGTCCACATAAGATCCCGTGGGTGATGACATTGAAGGTGCTGGCGCTGCTTTCGCAGGACGTGTTCAGGTTGTCCATGGGCTGGGTCCTGGAGGAACTCGGGCACCGGGTGTACTACCTGAATCAAATTCAGGAGGACACGTTGGAACAGGCCATCCGGACGTTTGCGCCGGACATTTTTTTCGACATGGGGTGGGATGCGCATTTCAAACCGGTCCGGATTCCGTTGTTGGGCGCGATTCTCAAGAAATACCGACTGTACCATGTCTATTTCGCAGAGGAAGACTGGCTGCACTTCGAGCGTTGGTCAAAGCAGTACATCACCCAGGTGACACCGCACTTCGTGCTGACGCGCAGCCGGCGCTGTCTGCCGGAGTATTGCGGAATGGGCATCCGGGCGGCGTACTTGGACGTAGGCTGCAATCCGAGCTTCCATCGGACAGTTGCCCCTCATTCAACCTATGCTTGCGATGTCTCGGTGGCGGCCAACGCGCAGTTGAGATGGGACATTTTTCGGCGCCAGAGCATCGCCAACCTGGTCCTGGCTCTGTCAGAAACCCCTCACAATTTCCAGATTTGGGGGGGAGGCTGGGACGAAATCGAATCGCATTACGGGGTTGCCAATCCTAGCGCGAAGGTTTGGAAAGGTGTGCTTCCATACGCGAAAACGCCTGTTCTCTACAACTCTTCATCCATCAACCTGAGCATTCAGTCGGTTGAAGATCAGGTCAGCAACCGCACGTACGACATTCTGGCCGCCGGGGGATTTCTGTTGACATCGGATACGCCGGGTGTGCGGGAACAACTTCAGCCAGGCGTCCATTGCGACGTCTCCGCGTCCGCAGAGGAAACGCGGGAGAAGGTGAGCTTTTATTTGGCGAACGAATCCGTGCGAAACCGGATTGCCAAGGCGGGGCAGGAATACGCCCGGCGGCAGTTTTCGTATCAGCGCACGTTGCCTGCCGTTTGGCAGTTGGTGGAGCAGGATTTGGCGCGATTCAGGGGGGCGAAACGACGGTGATTCAGGTTCCGCTGTTGGACTTGAGCTATCAGTGGCGGTCCGAAAAGGACCATTTGTTGGCCAGCGTCGAGCGGGTGCTGGAGCGTGGACAGTACATCCTCGGACCTGAGGTCCGGGCGCTCGAGCAGGAAATTGCAGCCTATTGCGGTGTCGGCCACGCGGTGGCGGTCGGCAATGGCACGGATGCGCTGATTCTGTTGTTGAAGGCCTTTGACATCGGGCCCGGAGATGAGGTCATCACGACGCCGTTCACGTTTTTTGCCACGGCCGAGGCCATCGTTCAGGTCGGTGCCACGCCCGTCTTCGCGGATGTGGATCCCGCGACGTATCTGCTGACCGCCGCTGCGGTGGAGAAGCGGATCACGGCGCGAACCAAGGCCATTCTGGTGGTTCATCTGTTCGGGCAAATGGCTGACATGACGGAATTGGGGCGCTTGGCCGAGGCACATCGCATTCATCTGTTGGAGGACGCGTGCCAGTCCATCGGCGCCGCGTGGGATGGACACGGTGTCGGGAGCCAGAGCGACGGGGCTGCCCTGTCCTTTTTCCCGACCAAGAATCTGGGCGCGTATGGCGACGGGGGCATGGTCTTGATGCGGGATGAAGACCGAGCCCTGCGGTTGAGGCGGCTGAGGGTCCACGGCAGTGTGGCGAAGTACGTTCATCAGGAGATTGGCTGGAACAGCCGACTGGATGAGCTGCAGGCGGCGATGCTCCGGGTGAAATTGCAGCGCCTTGATGCGTGGACCAACGAACGCATCGCCATTGCACAATGCTATCATGCGGCATTCGCCGATTTGCCCGTCCATCTTCCGCGGCCGGCCGCCATGGCAAGGCATGTCTATCATCTGTATACCGTGACCGTGCCGCAGCGAGATCAGGTACAGCGGGCGTTGGCGGAGGATGGCATACAGACCGGCGTCTACTATCCGATACCGTTACATCTGCAGGAGGCCCTGCGTTCGCTCGGGCATCAACCGGGGGATTTCCCGGTCTCGGAGCAATTGGCGCAGCAAGCGCTGTCGCTGCCGCTGTATCCAGGGATGGAAGGATGGCGGCAGGATGCGGTGATTCGGGCGTTTCGCAAAGCGGTTCTGACCCTCCCAAAGGTGCAGGGGTGACAGATATGAAGGTATTTCAGGCACCCATCGAGATTGCGGGACAAATGGGACTGTTGACCAAGGGATTGAAAGCTCTGGGGCACGAGGTGAAGAGTTACAACTTGTGGACGACCTATCTCGCCTATCGGAGACATATTCACAACGTGAGTTTGAGCCGATTGCAGTCGACCTTCGAACGGCATAAGGCGGAATTCGATGTCTTCCACTTCCATTACGGCCAAGGCTTCACGACGAACCACGCAGAGTTTCGCTACGCAGGCAGAAAGGGCAAAGTGGCCCTGATGCACTACTGGGGAAGCGATGTCCGTACGGAGTCGAAGGCGACGGCCAACAATCCCTATGCCAAGCTGATTGGTCAGTTCGAAGATGAACGTCGCGTCAAACGGCATTTGAAACGGCACAGTCGTTATTTTCCAGCCTGTATTGTCCAAGATTTCGAGGTGGTCCCCTACGTTGTCGAATATTTCGACCGGGTGTACGTCTTGCCGGTTGCGGTGGATCTGGCCAAATTCACGCCGCGGTACCCGAGCGGCGAAGGAGAGGAACCGGTGATTTTGCACGCGCCGACGCAGCCGTACTTCAAAGGTACCGCCTACATCGAAGAAACGCTTCAACGGCTGCGAGATGAAGGGTTCCGATTTCGCTATCAGAAGGTGGAGGGCATGTCCCACGAGGAGGCTCTGAAACAGTATAAAACGGCCGATCTCGTGATTGATCAGGTGCTCTGCGGATCGCACGGATTGTTTGCGGTGGAAGCGATGGCCTACGGAAAACCGGTGATTTCTTATATTCGCGAAGATTTGAGGATGCATTTTCCGGAGGACCTGCCCATTGTGTCCGCCAACCCGGCCACGCTCTACGACGCCGTCCGCAGGCTGCTTGTACATCCCGAGACCTGGGCGGAGATGGGCCGTAAAGGGCGGCGGTATGTGGAACGGTGTCACGCACTGCCAGCGGTGGCGAAATCCCTCGATTGGATATACAGGCGGGAACGCAGGCTGCGTGAGACAGGGGACGAGCATCCCACGCGGCCCTGCGTGATTCAGTGGCTGGGGGCGGAGCTCCGGTGTTATCCCATCCATCGCAGCACTCGGCGCGTGGATGTCCGGCAGATTCCCGTACCGAAGCCGAAACGGTCCGGTGTCCGCCGGGGATCGCGGATTGCCGCGCGCACGCAGGTGCGCGGTGTTCGTTGAACGTGGGGGTTCATCTGTTCGGTGGAAATTGATGTTTGGGAGGTTGGATGGGTGTGGCGTTTTTAACGGCTTCAGAATTGGGGTTGGCCAACCATGTGTTGCACTGCCCTTATCTCCGCTCGATGAACGGGGCCGAGGTCCGGAGATGGTCGGTGAACGAGTTGCGGCCGGCGGTGATGTACCTCCATCAGAATGAGGTGGTGGACTCGTTTTTTGGCGGGCTGCTGTTTGAAGCGGACACCGCGTGGAGCGGGGAAGGCGTCTCCTCGAAAACATTGGGTTTTGGGCGGCCGGGTTCATTGACCGCTTGGCAGCAGGCGCTGGACGATCTCTTTTTGCCGGGATTCAACATGGACGCGGCGCTGCAGGTGTCGCGGCAGCGGCCTTTTCAGAAGTTGTTGGACATCTGGGTCGCGTTGCCGTATCCTCAGCCTGCTCAACAAGCATTCGGTCTGCTGGACGGGCGGATGTTGAATTTCCGGGTGCAGGAGGACCGGATAACTGCGCTCAAATGGTGGGTGGACCAGGTCGTCACTCGGTACTATGCGCTGAGTCAGTTGGTTCCCGGTCATTTGGGCGTGCTGCGCGGGTTTGCGTGGACCAAGAGCTCGCTGTCCGACGAGGATGAAGCCCTCGCGAGCGCCATTGCGAAGCACGTGCACGCGCATGGACTGAAGTTGATGTGGATTCAGAACTACGTCTCCGGCAAGGCGCTGTCCGGCTACAATATGGGGTTCGACCTGATTCTTATGCGGCCGACGTACCTCGGAATTCCGCCAAGAGATGAGAAGTGGGTTCGATATGCCTCCATGTTGGCGGAAGCGTACCGTTTCGGCATGACGATGTGGGGGGAAGAGCGGATCAATCCGCGCCAAATACTGGATTTGATGAACATCGGTCAGGCGGATTTCATGCATGCGTACCAAACCTACGAGCTTCCGTATTCACGGATTCTTGACTGGTACGTTCGCAACGATCCCCTGTACGTCTACCTGTACGCCTATACGAAGGGCGCGTTCGCGAAAATCCCAGGATAAGGAGAATGTGCTCATGCGCGTAGTACACGGTCCGATTGAAATCGCAGGTCAGATGGGGATTTTGAGCAAGGGGCTGCAGGATCGTGGCATCACGTCCGCAGCGTACAACAACTTCCATACGTATCTGGGATACCGGGACTACATTCACAATGTGGACGCCTTTGAGATTGAATATCTGTTTCCGGATGTCCTCGAATATTTTGACGCATTCCATTTTCACTACGCTTCCACGATGCTGCCCGAGTTTCGGGATTTGCCGTACATCAAGGCGCTGGGGAAACCGATGGTCATGCACCATTGGGGAAACGATGTGCGCACGCACGCGGTGGCTTCGCGGAACAATCCGTACGTGTACACCGGAGACTCGCCGCCGCCGGAGCAGGTTCATCAAACGTTGACGGCGTTGTCGAGCATGATTGATCACGCCATCGTTCAGGACTATGAGGTGTACTCGTACGTGTCTCCGTATTACAAGCACGTCCATATCCTGCCCATCGCCATGGACGTGACGGCACGTGCCCCCAGCTATCCGTCTACGCTCGAAACGACGCCGCTCATCCTGCACGCCCCGACGAATCCCGCGTTCAAGGGGACCATCTACGTGGAAGCTGCTGTGGAACGGCTTCGGGTGGAAGGGTTTCCGATTCGATATCGGCGCATTGAGCAGATGAGCAATGCAGAGGCGCTGGCGCTGTATCGAGAAGCGGACATTGTGGTGGATCAAATTCTCTGCGGATCTTACGGCATGTTGGCCGTTGAGGCGATGAGTCTCGGGAAGCCGGTGATTGGCTTCATCCGGGAGGACTTAAAACCCTTGTATCCGGAGGTGCCGCCGATTGTCTCCGCGAATCCGGCGAACATTTACGAGGTGTTGAAGCAGCTCGTGACGTCTCCGCTGTTGCGGCACCAACTGGGAGAGCAGGGAAGAAGGTACGTGGAAAAGTACCACCATCTTCCAGTGGTGATTGAGCGGCTGCTCGACATTTACAGGGCGGCTGGCGCGGTGGTGTAGCGAAAAAAACACCCTCCATCCCCGGTGCGTCTGGGAATGGAGGGTGTTTTTATGTGAAACGGGTCAAAGCGGGGTGACCTTGGCGGCGCGGTGGTGACGAAATAGATTCTGCGTGTCCAGAATCGCTCGGGCGTGCGCCAGAATGCGCTCGTAGTTGACCACGCGATGGCCGACGAGAAGCGCCACGACATCGAAGGAGGCGATTTGTTCCGGAATCAGGTCCGGGAGTGACGCGATGTCCTGACCGTTGACGCGGACGAGGGGAACGTACGGATCGAAATAGCTCACCGCGGCTTGGCGATCCAGCAGTTCGGCGAACACTTTCAGGCCGGCGCTCTCCCGCACGTCGTTGACATCCGGTTTGTACGTCACTCCCAGCAACAGCACGCGTGGATGCGGAGACGCGCACATGCGGAGAATTCTATCCGCCACGTACGTCGGCATGCGGTCGTTGACGGCTCTGGCCAACTGAATGAAGCGGACGGGGTCTCCCTGCAGCGTGGAGAACCAGTCGAGGTAGAGCGGATCGACCGGGATGCAGTGTCCGCCTGCGCCCGGACTCGGGTAGTACGGCGTGAATCCGTACGGTTTCGTGGCGGCGGCGTCAATCGCTTCCCACAGGTCAATGCCCCATTTGTGGCAGAGAACAGCCAATTCGTTCATGGCCGAGATGTTGATGAACCGCTGTGTGTTTTCGACGAGCTTGGTGAGTTCTGCAACACGCGGTGAGGAGACGGGAACAATCCTGCGGAAAACGTGGGCATACAACGCGCTCGCCCGCTCCAGCGACAGGTGGTCGATGCCGCCGACAACCTTCGGGATGTCCCGCATGTCGTATCGGCTGCCGGGATTGATCCGTTCGGGTGAGTACGCGAGGCTGAAATCGGTGCCCGCGGACCACCCGCTCTGCTCGAGCACGGGCCTCAGATGATCCTCGGTCGTTCCCGGAAAAGTGGAGCTTTCCAGGACAACCAGCTGTCCTTGCTGCAAATGCTGAGAAATCGAGTGAGCCGCGCCGAGAACGAACCGGAGGTCCGGATGCCCTTGGTCGTCCAGCGGGGTGGGGACGCAGAGAATGATGGCGTCGGCTTGCGCCACGGCATCGAACGCGGTGGAGGAGTCGAACCGCTCCGACTGCGCGAGGGCGGCCATCGACGCATCCTCGACGTCGGTGAGATAACTTTTCCCGCTTTTCAACAAGGAAATTTTGCGACGATCCACATCAATTCCGGTGACTCGAAGCCCCTGCTTCCAAAATTCTATGGCCAACGGAAGGCCGACATATCCCAGCCCTACAATACAGACGTGCTGTGGACCCGTGGATGGTTCTCTGGCTTCCATCGCCATGCACATCGTCACCTCTTTTCGTATTCCACGACATGGTATGGACATGCGAAAAGGGATGTATCGTACAAGGGGCCAGTGGAGCGGGAAATGTGCGTCCGTACAGAACTTTTTCCAATTCACTCGATATTCCGACCGCTCGCTTCGGCGCGGCTCTGTTACAATGAGGAGGCATGGATTCATGGACAGGGTTGAGAGGAGCGGCGAGAGATGGGAATGGAATCAGTGTATCGGGAACGTTTTGCACATCTGAAAGAGGTGTTGAAACAGATTCACCTGGACGGTGTCGTCATTACTTCCCCCGCGAATCTGTACTATTTCACCGGCATTTGGCTGGAAACCGGAGAGCGCGCGGCCGCATTGATGGTTCGGCCGGACAGGGAGCCGGTTTGGGTGGTCCACGAAATGTTTGCGAACGAAGTGGCTGGAGCGGATGTGCAAAAGGTGTTTTGGAAAGATGGCACCTCACCCTATCCTCTGATGGCGCAGGCTGTCGGCGTAAATGCGCGGCTGGCAATAGACGGGCAATGGGCGGCGCGCCATCTCATCCAGTTGATGGCGGCGCGCCCCACCGCACCGAAACCAGTGGCTGCGGATGCTGTGTTGAGCGCGCTTCGGGAACGAAAGGACCCGTCGGAGCTGCAAAAGCTTCAGAGGGCTTCCGAGATGGCCGATGAGGTCATGGAGAAATTGAAAGCATGGCTGCGCCCGGGCCTGACAGAGGCCGCGGTGGCGCAGGAATTGGAGCGGCTGTGGCGCGAGGTGGGCAGTGAAGGTCTGTCGTTCCCCATCATCGTCGCTTCCGGACGCAATGGTGCCGCACCGCATCATGAACCCGACGATACGGTGCTGGTGGAGGGAACCACGGTGATTGTGGATACGGGCGGCGTTTATCAACACTATGTCTCCGACACCACGCGCACGTTTGTCCTCGGCGAACCGTCGGAGGAAGTGCGGGCGGTGTACGAGTGCGTGCTGCGGGCGCAGTTGGTCGGCATTGAGACCGCCAAGCCCGGTGTTCGCCTGACCGAAGTGGATGAAGCGGTTCGACGCACCATTGAGGAGGCGGGATACGGACCGTATTTCACGCATCGAACGGGTCACGGCGTGGGATTGGATATTCACGAAGAACCCTTTGTGGTGACGGGCAACGAGGCGGTGCTGGAGCCCGGGATGGTGATGAGCATCGAGCCGGGGGTGTACTTGCCGGGTAAGTTTGGCGTTCGGATTGAGGATCTGGTGGTGATTGAGGAGAACGGAGCGAGATCGCTGAATCAATTCTCCAAATCACTGGCGGATGTGACCATTCGCCTGTGAAGGGATGAATGGACCTGTGGCGAGCGCCGGACGAAGGATGGAAGAGCGTTGGCGCTCCATCCATCAGGCTTCGTCCGGGGCTTCCAGCATGGCGATGGGCACGGCGGCAGAAGCGGCGTTGGACGCTCGGGTGCCCCAGGCCATCACCCCTTCCAGGTGGCTAACGGTGAGGTGGTCGTCCTCTTCCGCAATTCGGTAGGACCGGCCCAATTCAATGTGGACGGTGTCCCGAA
Source organism: Alicyclobacillus contaminans DSM 17975 (assembly GCF_000429525.1). GTDB lineage: Bacteria > Bacillota > Bacilli > Alicyclobacillales > Alicyclobacillaceae > Alicyclobacillus_A > Alicyclobacillus_A contaminans. The sequence goes on from NZ_AUCA01000004.1 coordinate 24,428, forward strand.
TCAAGTAGGATTTGGCCAGATACCATTTTTTCATGTGCACTTCGTATTCGCTCCAACGCGCGTTGTCAAACGCCTCCTGCCCCAATTGCTGCAACGATTTCATCTCGGCCTGCAATTCCTCGGGGGTCATCTGGCTGTATCGTTTCTGCATCTGCGTCGCCTCGGTTCATGAAGTGGTTGTTGGGATGAGTGTCAGGCCAATGGTCAACGTTTCGGAGATGGCCGTGTAGTTCACCTTGACCTTGTACTGCGTCTGATCGACGGTGAATATTTTATCATTCATGAAATCTCTCGGCATGGTCGGCTGACTGTTCAGGGTGGAGACTTCGGTTCCAATCAAAAAGCCGATTTGGCTTCGGACCCATTGGGTCACATCCACTTTTGAGACGCCCGCGGGCAGCTGCGGTTCGACATCGACGACGATGTTCTGAATCAGCCGTTTGGGATTGGATTGCTCCAATTTCAAGGAAAGCAGTTCTCGTTCGTGCGTCAAATCCGTATTCTCCTGTTTGAGGCTGGCGTTCTCGTAGCGCAACAGGGTCACGTCGCGCCCTTGATAGAGGAACATGGCCGCAGCGCCAATGGCTATGCCCAGCAGTGCGGAAGCGATGTTCGGGCGGTTCATTCCTGCGTGCTCCCCCCGGCCAGCCAGTGCATGACAAGAGCACCCAACTGACATCCGATAAACGCCACGATGAAGTAAATCAGTTGTTTCCCGACGGTATCTATCTTGCGCGACCACATCCCGTCGCCAATGGCCTTCAGAGCGTCCATGGATCCACCGAGCGCCGCGACCATCGCCCAGATCTTCAATCGTTCCGCCAGACTTTCCATGAACAAAAAGGGCGGGCGGTGGGTGGTCATCATGACGGCAATGCCGCCGAAGATGGATCCTCCGACCACCATGCCAAATGCCACCAGAAAACTGACAAACAAGTTGGATAGGGTGGATGCCGAAATCGACATCATGGCTGCGCCTCCTCGGTCGCCTTGCTTGTACCATGGATACGGAGCGGATCGACGTTTTATGCCAGTGCAAGCGGAGTGGATGGATGCGGAGACGCCGGCGTCGCGGTATAATGAATGAATCGAGTTTTTTGGAAGACGTCCGGATACCTCGGGCAAGGGAGGACAGTGGATTCGCATGCGCACAGCAGCGCGGTGGAATGGAGTGTATGTGCCGAATCAACAGTTCGGAAAGCCAGGGCGCGGCATGCTGTGGCTGACCGGGGAAACGAACGCGTCGAACGTGAGGGAGAGGTTGCAGCGGGCGTTCGGAGCCATTGGGGACGTGGCACTCTGGTCAGAGAAGGACGATCCACAGATGGAGCGGTTTTCCCAGCCGGGGGCTGTGGTGGTGGATGAAGATACATACTTTCGCGCGGTGGCGGAAATGGCGGCGCGAGACGATGGGAAGCCGGCGCGGTCTCTGGAGTTCTCGCTGCTTTCGGCGGCGCCTTCTCTGGCGTGGCAATGCCACCTGTTTCGACTGGCGGTGGATCTGGTTGCCCGTGGTGACGTGTTGGCTTGTGCGGCGCCCGCCGGCAGCCGGTGGACCGACATGTACGCAGCGTGTTTCGAATTGGCGCAGAGCGGCGATGAGTCGCTCGGATTGTGGCGCAGCGCCGTGGGGGAGTACGCTGCGGCATGGGTGCCCGCGTGGTGCACACCGCGTCTGCGCGCGCTGCGCAATCTGTGGCTGAACCAAGCCGAAGAGATGGTGCCGGTGACGCCGGAGGGGTGGACGGCGCGGCATGCGGGAGAACAGTGGCTGTGGCGGGCTGTGGATTGGGTGATGCGGCGATGGGGCCGGCCGAAGTTGACCGATGGGGGGCAGGGCGGCACGTCCTATCGGGTGATGTATCGCGGGGAGGAAGACATGCTGCGGCAGTTCGCCGAAGCGCTGCACTCGAGCGAAAATCGTTTTTTTGCCGATGGGTGGTTGATCTGGCGGACGCTGCGGCAGGGCTTTGCGACGAGCGGCTGGCGCCGGGAATGGTTGGAAGATGCGTCGGGGAAGTCGTACTACCATGTGGAATTGGAATTGACGCCGCCCAAAGAGCACGTTCAGGCAGAGTGGACAGTTCAGATTTACATTGCCCACAATGAATGGAATGCGCGGAGACCGCTGGCGGACTGGTGGACAACACCCAGTCGTCACTGGCGCGTGGGGCGGGAGATGCTATTTGCGCCGGACACGTGGTTTCTTCCGCAGCTGTTGGCTGCGGCCGCCGTCTGGCCGGAATTGGCGGAGGCGTTGGCGCGGCCGGGGGTGTCCTTTGTCGTCCTGTCGCCGGACGATGTGTACTCGTTCTTGACGGAGCGACTCCCCGCGCTCGAGGAACTGGGAATTCCCGTTCGCTACCCGGACATTTCCACACACCCGCTGTCGGACATCCGAATCAAGGTGCGAGTCCAAAGAACGCACCGCAGGCAGCAGAGAACGTCGTCCGCGGTGCGAGAGCGCTGGTTTTCTGCGGAACAGCTCGTGGATTTTGACTGGACGGTGGCGCTTGGCGACGTGGAACTGCCGGCGGAAACGTTTGAGCAGATGGTGGCGCGAGGAACGCCGTTCGTGCAGGTGGGCGGATCGTGGAAATTGATCCCGATGCAGGCCATTCTCAAACAATTGGAGCAGCTTCGGGCGGGCCGCGGCGCCAAGTCGCTGAACGCCGTGCAATTTACGCGCGCGGTGCTCTTGGCGGAAGGGGAGACGGAAGGGGCCGCGGTCGATGTGGAATTTGACCAGACGGCCACCGACGCGAGGCAGGTGCTGCGGGCGCTGCTCCGTGCGCATACGCCGGTGCTGTTGGAGCCCCCCAGCGGATTTCGCGGCACGCTGCGCGCCTATCAACGGCTCGGTTACGCGTGGTTGGCCCATCTCCGATCCGCCGGCTGCGGCGCTGTCCTGGCCGATGATATGGGGCTGGGAAAAACCATTCAGGTGCTGGCGTATCTGTTGCATTTGAAGGAGACCCGCGCCGCGGAGGGCGTGCATCTGCTGATTTGCCCCACGTCTCTGGTCGCCAACTGGCGTACGGAAATCCAGCGGTTTGCGCCGGAGCTGCGCGTGTATGTGCATCACGGAGCACATCGGCACGTTCCCGCGGCGGATGGGCGCTCACCACTCGAAGTGGCGAGGGAAAACTGCGACGTGGTGCTGACGACGTACGCCACGGTCGTGCGCGACGCGGAACTGCTGCAGGCGCTTGCATGGGATGCGGTGATTGCGGACGAGGCGCAGAATATCAAGAATCCGGAGACCAAACAGGCGCGGGCGGTCCACGGTTTGCACGCGATTCACCGCATCGCGCTGACGGGGACTCCCATGGAGAATCGCCTGGAGGAATTGTGGTCGATTGTCCAATTTGTCAATCCCGGCTATCTCGGGAGCTTGACGTGGTTTCGCCAGACATTCGCCATTCCGATTGCCCAGAGGGAGCAAGCGGCCGCGCGCCGGCTGCAGCGGCTTTTGCATCCGCTGTTGTTGCGGCGCAGCAAGTCCGATCCGGCGATTCAACTGGAGCTTCCGGAGAAATGGGAATTCACTCAGTATGCGGCGTTGACGGCGGAACAGGCGGCGCTCTATCAGTCGGTGGTGGATCAACTGTTCACGGGACTGCCTCATGGGCGGAGCATGTCCCGCAGGGGGCAGATTCTGGCCTCTCTGGTGCGGCTGAAGCAGGTGTGTGATCATCCGTGTCTGCTTCAGGGGGGAAGGGCGACAGAGGAACAATCGGGAAAGCTGCGGCTGCTGCTCGATCTGCTGGAAACGGTGCTGGCGGAAGGGGAAGCGGCACTGGTGTTCACCCAATTTCGGGAAATGGGCTGGATTTTGTGCGACGCGATGGCGCAGCGGTTTGGCTGGCGGCCGCAGTTTTTGCACGGCGGTCTCGGGGCCGTGGAACGAGGGCAGATGGTGGATCGCTTTCAGCGTTCCGAAGATCCGGCACCGGTGCTCGTGCTGTCGCTGAAGGCCGGTGGCGTGGGATTGAATCTGACGCGGGCAAACCACGTTTTTCACTACGACCGCTGGTGGAATCCGGCGGTGGAGGACCAGGCCACAGATCGGGCGTATCGCATTGGCCAGGTGCGGGATGTGCAGGTGCACAAACTGATTTGTCCGGGGACCTTGGAAGAGCGGATTGACACCTTGATTCAGTCCAAACGCACGCTGTCATCCGCGATTGTGGGACAATCAGAGCAGTGGTTGACGGAATTGGACAACGAGACCTTGCGGTCGTTGTTTGAGCTGGACGTCAAGGCGGCCATGGAGGCGGAAGCATGGGCAAGCGATCTGTAGGAAAGACGGGATTTGTGGAAGGGCGCTGGAAACCGTTGTTGGAACGGGCGGAAAGCAGCCGCTTGCGTCGCGCGCGCGCGTTGGTGAAACAAGGAGCGGTTCGCATGGTGACGGTCGCGGAGGGCTGGGTGTCCGGTCGCGTACGCTCGACGCAGTCGCATCAGGAGCTCGTGCAGGTGCGAACGGTGGACTGGTGGGTGCCGTACACGGACAAGTTGGCGCTGTGGCTGGCTCGCCGCCCGGATTGGCTGGCTGCGCTGTATGCGCGGGTATGGAATTTGGAGTTTGTTGCTTTCGTGGAACAGGCTGGACTGACGCTGTTTCCCCAGCCGTCGATGGTGGATGATTGGCTGGCGGAAGCTCGGTGCTCCTGTTCGGATCCGAACGCGCTGTGTCCACACGTATTGGCGTTGGTATGGTACATGATTGGCGAAATGCAGAACAGCCCATGGATTGCTCTTCGATACGTCGGCGTGGATATGGAACCGTTGATGTCCGTGGTGAAGATGCACAGCACCGTGCCCGAACTGCCTTCACAGTCTGAGGTGCGCTCGGGAGACGAATGGATGATGGCGGAAACCGAAGAGGAGAAAGTCAGTTTTCAGTCGTCGGATAGCGCAGCGGACTATGGATTGCGGCAACGCATCGCGCCCGCGGTGGACGCCGCCACATTTGCCGAGTGGAGGCGTCGCTACATCACGTGGGACTGAGTGTCTGTCACCTCGGGTTCTTCCTGGCCACTGAATGCGCGGGTTTGCCCCGGACCCGAAAGCACTTGTCGGGCGGCCATGCCAATCAGCGCACTCAGGACAATGATGGTCAACACAAAGCCGAACCCCATGATCATCCTCTCCTTCGTCTGAATTTCTTATCAATATAGACGAAACAACAGCGAGAAATGTTTCACAGAGGAATACTGAAAGGAAAACAAACTGCTGACAGCGAGGCCAGATTTTACATGAGAACACATGTTTGCACCGGTCGGCCGTGCGCATATAATGAATACCGTGAATGAGAACATATGTTCCCGTTTGGCGAGGGTGAAGACCGATGCGATTTACGTTGTTCGGATTCGCGGAAGGGGTATTGGGACAGCGAACACACGGGCCATGGGCGGTGCTGAGAGACGGGGTGGTGCTGGACGCCTCCATCTCCGCCCGCAAGCGGGGGGTAGGGCCGGGGGTGTCCGCCACCGCCGCAAAGGCGCTGCTGCCAGAGCTGGAATTCGAGGAGGAACCTGTTTCTTCGCCGCCGGTGATGGAGTGGTTATGGCGTCGGCTGTGGGCGATTTCCCCTTGGCTGGAGACCTGCGGCGAGACGGCGTTTTGGCTGCAAATCCCGGGAACCCAACCGCCGTTTCGAGAAGTTCGCCAATTGCTGTTGGATGTGGAGCGAGCCTTTCATGGGGAGCAGCGGGTGCGCGTGGGGCTGGCGGAATCGCCGTTTTTGGCGAGAGCGCTGGTGGAATGGGGACGATGGGAGCGGGTGCCGCAGGCTCGGTGTTTTCGGATTGGACGACAATTGTGGCTCGTGTCCCCCGGATTGGCGAACGGACCGCTGGGCCGCCCGGATGTAAGGACCGGTGCGGCCGCGGACGGGCGGTGGGCCAAACCGCTTCCCATCCGCGCGCTGTGGACGCTGGCCGAGGATAAACGGGAAGCGCTGGAGAGGCTCGGGATCTTCCGGTTGGGGCAATTGGAGCGGGTGCCGGCGACGCGGCTGCGCCGTCATTTTGGCAAGGAGGCGCTGGAGTGGTTCCGTTGGTTGGAGCCGACGACGGGCGGAATCCGGGTCAACTATCCGCGCCCTCAACATGGCCGGAGTTGGCAGGCGGTGTTGGGGGAGGAGGCAGCGTTGGAACAGCGCTGGGAGATTGTTCAAAGTCTGATTCGAGATTTGACGGCGACGTTGGAGCAGGCGATGTGCGGAGCGCTTCGCGCGCGTCTGGAGTGGGAGAGCGACGCGGGAGAAGGGCGATACGAGCGCGCCGTCCAGCGTCCGCTGCATACCCCGGAAGCCTGGTTGGCGGCTGTAGAACCCGGAATGAATGCGTGCCGCGGCCGAATTTTGCGGCGGCTGGCGGTGTATGCGGAGGAATTGCGCCCATTGCAAACGGTCCAGACATCGTGGCTGGATTGTCGCGGGATGGCTTGGGAACAGACGCGGCGAAAACGGTCCTTGGAGCGCTGGATGGAACAGATAAACAGAAGGTATCCCAGGATGCTGCAGTGGGGAATCAAGCCCACTTTTCGCGAACAGCGGCTGCAGGCGTTGCATCGCGCACTGGAGGAGGCAGCGCCACAGCGGAATTAAGGAGGCGTCAGCGTGTCCAGGATTGTTCAGAGGCCCATTCGAATTCATCGTTGGCGGAATGGGAAACCCCTGTGCTTTTCGGATGGTCCGGTTGTTCATCGGGTGCGCGAGGTGATTGACAGCTGGTCGGAGATGGGCAACTGGTGGGATGGAGAAGGGGGGCGAACGATGCTGCGCGTGTGGACCGATGCCGAGGCGGCCTTTGATTTGGAATGCGTTGAGGAGCGGTGGTTCATCTACCGGATCTGGGATTGAGGGATGTTCGACATGTTCATTCACCTGCATTGCCATTCTCCATTCTCATTTCTGGACGGTGCTTCATCTATTGAACAGTTGGTGGCGCAAGCGCATCTGCAGAAGATGCCCGCCCTTGCGCTGACGGATCACAATACGGTCGCGGGGCTGCCGGCGTTTCATCGCTGGGCGGCGGTGTACGGTGTCAAGCCGATTTCCGGGGCGGAGGTGACGCTGATGGACGGCGCCCACCTGACGCTTTTAGCTGCCACGGCCTCGGGATACGCCAACCTTTGCAAGCTGTTGACCCAAGCGCACGCCGGAGCGGGGAGGCGGCTTGATCCGCGCCTCTCGGAAGCGGCCCTGTTCCATCATCGGGAAGGGTTGCTGGTGTTGTCCGGCTGTTGGCGGGGGCCCGTTGCGCGGGCGTTGCTGCGCGGAGACAGAGCGGCGGCGGAAGCGGTGGCGCGCCGTTATCGGGAAAACTTCGCGGACGCGTTTTATCTCGAAGTGCATGCGGACGACTATCCGTTTTCGCGGCGGCTGATGAGGGCGCTGGCGGATTTGGGCGAACATCTTCGGATCCCGTTGGTGGCCACGGGCAATGTCCATTATCACCAGCCGGATCGATTTCCGGTGCACGATATTTTGACCTGCGTCCGCCTCGGGTGCGACGTGCGCGTTCCCCATGCGGATCGGCCGCTGAACGACAAGCGCTGGTTGTTCGACGAAGCGGAGGCAAAGCGGCGGTTTGCGCAGCTGCCCGCATCCGCCATCGCGAATACGATGAAGATTGCGGAGCAATGCGAGGTGGTGCTGCGCCTGCACGACGCGCTGTTTCCAGCGTTCCCGCTGCCAAGCGGGGTGTCCAGCGCCTCGGCATTCTTGCGGACGCTGGTGTTTCGCGGCGCCAGGGATCGCTTTGGACGCGTGGATCGACATTTACAAAATCGGTTGGAACACGAACTGAACATCATTGAACAGCTGGGCTATGTGGACTATTTTTTAGTGGTCTGGGACATCGTCCGCCACGCGCGCAGCCGGGGCATTCGCTGTGTGGGCAGAGGCTCCGCCGCAGATTCCGCCGTGGCCTTCTGTCTCTATCTCACAGATGTGGATGCGGCGGGACGAGGCCTGTTATTCGAGCGGTTCATGAGCTTGGAGCGCGCGGAGAAACCGGATATTGACATCGACTTTGACAGCCGTCGCCGAGATGAGGTGATCTCATACGTCTATGAGAAGTATGGCGCCGAACATGTGGCTCGCGTCGCAACGTACCAGACTTTTCGCGGAAGATCCGCCATTCGGGACATCGGCGCGGCGCTGGGATTGCCGGCTGACCTGCTCGACGCGTTGGCAAAACGGGTGCCTTGGATGACGCATGCGGATCGGCTGGAACACGCACTCGCAGAGGTTCCGGAATTGAAGGGATTCTCCGATTTTCAGTCGGCGTTTCGCTGGTTGCATCGATTGGCCGCGGCAGTGGCCGGGTTTCCGAGGCACTTTGGAATGCACCTCGGCGGTCTCGTCATCAGCCGGCGGCCACTGCTGGAGACGACCCCGTTGCAGCCGTCCGCCAAAGGAGAATGGATGACGCCGTTTGACAAGGAAGGCGTGGAGGACGTGGGCCTGGTGAAGCTGGATCTGTTGTCTCTGCGCACGCTGTCGGCGGTGGAAAACACGCTGGTGTTGCGAAAACAGCAGGGGAAGGCGGTGAATTACGACAGCATTCCACTGGATGACACGGAGACCTTTGACCTGTTGAGCCGTGGAGACACCATCGGTGTGTTTCAATTGGAGAGTCCCGCGCAGCGGGTGCTGCAATCGCGGTTGAAGCCAAAGAGCTTGGAGGACATTGTGGCGAGCGTTGCCCTGATTCGTCCAGGCCCCATCCAGGGCAACATGGTGGATCCCTTTCTTCTGCGCCGGCGCGGCGAAGTCCCCATCACCTACCTGCATCCGAAGTTGGAACCGATTCTTGGCAAGACATACGGCGTTGTGCTGTTTCAGGAACAGGTGATTGAGATTGCGACGGCGATTGCCCATTTCACGCCGGGTGAAGCGGATCAACTGCGGCGGGTCATGAGCAGGGCCAGGTCTCACGCGGAAATGGAGAAAATCGGCCAGCACTTTTTGAAAAAGGCGAAGGCGGCGGGGGTGTCGCCCGACGTCGCGGAAATCATTTTTTCCTACATTCAGGGATATGCGAGTTACGGCTTCTGCGAAGCGCACGCCGCCGCGTTCGCGACCACCGCGTACAAAACGGCTTATTTGGCGCGCCATTATCCGGCGGAGTTTTTTGCTTCCATTCTTAATCAGTATCCCATGGGCTACTATCCGGTTCACGTCATTTGCGCCGAAGCGCGGCGGCGGGGAATTGACATTCGAGGGGTGGACATTCAGCGCAGTACCTGGATGTGCACGGTGGAATCCCCAGGCGCCATCCGGTTGGGTTTCTGCCGCATTAAAGGGTTTCGCGAGTCGTTGGCCGACACGCTCTGCCGAGAGCGGGAATTGCGTGGCCCCTACACATCGGTCCTCGACTGTCTGCGGCGCGTACCGGCATTGGATGGGTTGACTGCGGAGCGGCTGATTCGCGTAGGTGCGTTCGATGGCGTGATGGATTCCCGGCGGCAGGCGCTCTGGCAGCTTCCGGATTGGCTCGGGATGCGCTCCGCGCTGCCGCTGCCGGTGGACGAAGAACGGGTTGCGACGGCGGGGGAGGTGGGGGAATTCTCGCTTGCGGCCAAGCTGACGGATGAATACAATTTACTCGGCGTTGGGGTTTCCGGTCATTGGGCCGCTCTCTTGCGACCACATCTTGAAAAACTGGCGTACAAAACCGCTGCGGCGATGGACGAGCTGCCGGACAACACGTTGGTCAAAGCCGCTGGTTTGGTTGTGCGGCCGCACCGGCCGCCAACACGCAGTGGGAAGACGGTCGTATTTTTTACATTGGAAGATGAGACGGGCTTCGTGGATGCAGTCATGTTTGAGCCGGTATATCGCAGCGGCGGCGGTGCGGTGGTGTTCACACCGTTGGGGCGCTGGGTTGGAATGGAAGGCACCGTGCAGCGACGGGACAAAGGACGCGCGCAAGTGGTGGTGTCCAGGGTCTGGCCGCTGCAACATCTGCTGACTCAACCGGCATGGGGTGATTGTTGAAAGGGGCATGCATAAAGCGCATGTGCTTTGGGCCCGCATGAAGGGGGGAAGCCATTGCGAAAGCGTTGGAAAGGAATCTGGTATCCGCTGCTTGCGGTGGCGTTCGTCATCGCCACGGGATGTGGTGTCGATGACGGCGGCAATCGGATGGCCAAGGAAACCTCGGTTCGGCCATTGCCGCCGCCGGTATCGGATCACGGAATGACCCTTGTGTGGGGCAACGACGTGAAAACGCAAGCGCTGGCCATGATTCGCGGCAGCCAGAAGTACTGTTATCTGGATATGTACGAATTGTCCGATCCGGACATCATTCAGGCGCTCATCGCCGCTCATGAACGGGGGACCGACGTCCGCGTGGTGTTGGATGCCACGGAGTCCAACAGCCAACACGTGGGCCTGCCCATGCTGAAGCGGGCGGGGGTTCCGGTCGAGTCGCAGCGAATCCACCGCGGCATCTCCCATATTAAAATGCTGTTGGCCGATGGGGCGGATGGCGGCGTTCTGATAGGCGGAATGAATTTTGGCGAGCACAGTTGGGACAACAACGACGCATCGGTGCACATGCCGATGGCGAATCCATCCTTCCTCGCCGTGTTCCATTGGGATTGGCAGCGCGCACAGGGAGAACCGGCCGAAGCGCCTTCCGCACAAATGCCGCTGCTCAACGAACGGACGGTGGAGCGGCACGTGGTGGACGCCATCAATGAAGCACAGTCCACCGTCTATCTGGAAGCCTTCAACTTGTCGGACTGGGCGGTGCTCAACGCGCTCACTGCGGCCAGCCGGCGGGGGGTCGCCGTGGAGGTGTTGTTAGATCCCGGACAGCATCAAAACCTTTCGGCGGCCGATCAATTGCGCGACGCCGGTGCGACGGTTCGCTTTTACAAACCGTACGATGCTGAGTCGATGCATGCGAAAATTCTCGATGTGGATCACGGACGCACGTTTATCATTGGCAGCGCCAATTTCAGTCACCAGGCGTACACCTACAACCATGAAGGGGATATTGAGCTGCACGGGTTTTCGACATTCGATCAATCGCTCACCAAGAATCTGACCCTGCAGATTGAACGCGGGACCGACTATCCGGTTCACCGCAGGGCATCGTCGGGAGGAGCCGACCATGACTAAGGAGGTGCTCCTGGCCAGGCACGAAGCCGTCACGGAAGAACGGGAGTGGTTCCGCCGCTGGATCCATCGGCTTCATTACCCGTTCGGCTGGGAACTGCGCATATCGGAGTTCTGTCACGTACGCTGGGATAGAATCCCGTTGCTCACGGGAGCGATGGCGGTGGCGGCGACGTATACTCCCATTTCCATGATGGGGTTGATTGTCCTGACCTCCCTCTGGTCACAGTGGACGGGTGCTTGGCCCGGCGCCATTCAGCACGGGTTGATTGCGGTGCTGGCAGCGGTGTTGGCCCGCGGGTTGAACGAACCGCTGTCTCGCGTCGTGGCCCGGCCGCGGCCATTTGAAATCCTCGGCTTTCGACCCCTGGTCGACCACGATGGCGGGGAAGCGTTTCCGAGCAACCATGCGACGGGCGCATTTGCCCTGGCGCTCAGCATGAGTGGCGTCCCGGGCCTGAGCGGCATTTTTGTGACTTTGGCCATTGTGCTGTGTTTGTCCAGGGTGTACGCAGGAGTGCACACCGTCACCGATGTCTGCGCCGGCGCTTTGCACGGAAGTGCGGTCGCGCTGCTGGTGAACGGGCTGGTGTCCGCCACCGGTCTTCCGCTGCACTGAGAGTTGCGGCCGTGAACGGACTGTCTGCCTATCTATCCGTGGACCTCTGCCTTCGCTGGCAGTTCACCACATGAAACGGAAAACATGGGATATGGTAAGAGCGTACGACGGCATGCACAGAGCGGACGGCAGACTCCGGAGAATGTCGCAGGCAAAGGCGCAGGTGGTGTGTGGATATGATATGGCCCCGAATCTTTTTCACGGCCGGCGTGGCCCTGTTGGCTGCGGGCATGGTGCCTATCCCGGCGTGGGCGCAGACACACGTGGAGATGCAGCTGCGGGACGGGGGCATTCAGCCCGCGCAAATCACGGTGCGGCGCGGTGAGAACGTGACCATTCACGCGGTGAACACGGGTCAACAGGTGCACAATCTGGTCATTCCGGACTTTTACGTTTTCTCCAACAACCTGCGGGCGGGGGAAGGTGTTACGGTACAGTTTCGGCCGGATAAAGTAGGGCGGTTCAGGTATTACTCCGACAGGTCGGTGAACGGAGGGAGAGCTCCTGAACCGGGTATGACGGGGACGCTGGTGGTTCAATGAGGGGGGGAGGTGAGTCCGGACCCCCTCGAATGAGAATGCGGCCGTGGTAGAATGGATATGACAGATGTCCACATCACTCGACGGGGGGATTGGCCGATGGAGATGCAGATACAGGCCAACTGGCAGGGCAAGCGTCACTTTATTGCGGAAGGCGCATCCGGACACTCGGTGAGCATCGACGCCAAAGCGGACGTTGGCGGCGAGGACAAAGGAGTTCGTCCGATGGAATTGCTGTTGATGGGGCTCGCGGGATGCACCGGGATTGATGTCACGATGATTCTCGAGAAGATGCGACAACCACTGGACGGGTTCCGCATGGAAGTGCGCGGCATACGCCGAGAGGAACATCCCCAGGCATTTACAGAGATTCACATCTACTATTACATCGACGGACAGGTGGACGAGCAGAAAGCTTGGCGGGCGATTCGGCTGAGCGAGGAAACGTACTGCTCCGCCTCCGCATCGCTGAAGGCGGACATTGTGCCGCACCTGATTCTCAACGGTGTGGAAGTGGCGCAAACCGGAGCACACGGTGGTCAAGCGTAATCCCCGTGTGCTCCGGTCGCATTGTGCCGCGTTTTCAGGAAAACCTGCGGCCCACAAGCCTCACCGCATCAACCGGGCGGCCACTGCAACTGCCGTCCGCCAATCAGGTGGTAGTGAAGGTGCGGGACGGTCTGTTGGCCATGCCAGCCGATGTTGGTCACCAGGCGATAGCCATCTTTGGCGATGCCCAACTCTTCCGCCACATGTTGCGCGGCCATGTGGAGCCTGCCGACCAATTCCGCGTCTTCCGGTGCCACGTGATGCGCCGATTGGATGTGTTTCTTCGGGATGACCAGCACATGCACCGGCGCCTGCGGACGGATGTCGCGGAACGCCAAGACATCGTCCGTTTCATACACATTTTCACTCGGGAGTTCGCCTGCAACGATTTTGCAGAAAATACAGTCAGACACCGTGACCACTCCTTTTTCTTCTTGTAGTGTATCACGTATCGGGCGTAAACTCATGTCAAACCGGTTGTGTTGAGGTAGAAGGGGAGGAGCATGGAATGCCGGATATCTTTTACTACCAGGGTCGCTTTTTGAATCATGATGAACATCCCGTGCCTATAGAAGATCGCGGGCATCAATTCGGTGATGGCGTGTACGAAGTGGTTCGGGTGTACGGAGGAGCGCCCTTTCTGTTGGACTGGCATCTCGAACGCATGGAGCGGAGTCTCCGGGCTTTGGACATGGAGAACCCCATGGCGCGGGCGGAATGGGAAGCTCTCATTGCGGAGGCCATTCGCCGGAGCGGCTATGCCGAAGCGCAGGTGTACTGGCAGGTCACCCGCGGCAGCGCCCCGCGTGTCCACACCTTTCCCACCGGCGCCGTCCATGTCAGTCTGACCGTTCGCGCCACGGCCGCAAAAGCGACGCAGCAGCGGGCTCGGTTGCTGGCGTTGCCAGATGAGCGCTGGGCGAACGTGTGGATCAAGTCCATCAACCTGCTGCCCAATGTGGTCGCGAAGGAAAATGCCAAGCGCGCGTCTGCCGTCGAAGCGCTCTATGTCCGCAACGGGATGATCACAGAGGGCGCCGGGAGCAACGCGTTCTTTGTCCGTGCCGGAGTGCTCTACACGGCGCCGGCGAACCGCTACATACTGGGAGGAATCACGCGTCGCTTCGTCCTGTCGCTGGCGGAATCCTTGGGCATTCCGGTGGTGGAACGCTCACTCCTGCTGGATGAATTGGATTCTGTCGACGAAGTGTTTATGACCAGCAGCACGCAGGATATCCTCCCCATCGATGAAGTTGTGACAACACCGACCTACCTTCGCCAGTTGCAAGCTCTGCCGGAGACGGCGTCGGACAGCTTGCTCTTGGGGAAGGATGTGGACGTTGTACCTCTCTGGCAATCGATGGTGGAAGCGGAGATGACGCACCGCCTGCAGGCAGCCTTCCAACAAATCCTCGAGGATGTTCGGAACCATGGGATTGGCGCGAACGGCGCGGACCTGTTGACCCATTTCAGTCAAATTTAAAAATGAAGGGCTATTCAGTATCGGGAGAATCTGATAAGATAGTACCTGAGAATCTACCGACCGGTCGGTAACAATGGCCGTGTACGAGGAGGATTGACCAGTGGCGCGACAAATCCGCAAAGCGGGCGTGATTGGCGCTGGCGTGATGGGAGCGGCCATCGCGGCGCACTTGGCAAACGTCGGCATCCCCGTGGTTCTGTTGGACATTGTCCCGAAGGAACTGATGCCCGAGGAAGCCAAGAAAGGCCTGACGTTGGAATCGAGAGCGGTTCGCAATCGTTTGGCCCTGCAAGGTTTGGAAGCTGCAAAACGGGCGAAGCCCGCGTCATTTTTCTCGCCGGATGACGCTCTGTTGATTGAAGTGGGAAACTTGGAGGACGACCTGCAACGGCTCGGGGAATGTGACTGGGTGATTGAGGTCGTGGTGGAAAACCTGGCAGTCAAACAGCAGTTGCTTGCGAAGCTGGAGGGCGTCGTGCGTCCGGACGCCATTGTGAGCTCCAACACGTCTGGGATTTCCATCGCGGAGATGGTCAAAGACCGCTCGGAGTCATTTCGAAAGCGGTTCCTCGGCACCCACTTTTTCAACCCACCGCGCTACATGAAATTATTAGAAATCATTCCTGGACCGGACACGGATCCGGAAATCTGTACGTTCATGAAAGCGTTTGGCGAACGCGTATTGGGCAAAGGCGTGGTGTTCGCCAAGGACACGCCGAACTTCATCGCCAATCGCATCGGCACCTACGGTTTGTTGGTGACGTTGCAAGCGATGGAAAAATTCGGGCTCGGCGTCGACGAGGTGGACGCCATCACGGGACCGGTGATGGGACGGCCGAAAAGCGCCACCTTCCGCACACTGGACCTGGTTGGACTGGATACGTTCGTCCACGTGGCCAAGAACGTGCAGGCCTCCGTTTCCGATGAAGCGGAGAAGGCCGCCTTTGCCATACCTGACTACATTGAAAAGATGGTGCAGAACCGGTGGCTCGGAGAAAAAACCGGCCAAGGATTCTTCCGTCGCGTGCAGGGGGAGGGTGGAAAGGAAATTCATGCCCTGGACCTTGCCACGCTTGAGTACCGTCCGCGCAGGAAATTGAAATCCGCCGCACTGGACGCGGCCAAAAACGCGCCCGGCACTGGGCGTAAAATCCGTACATTGATTCAGGGAAAGGACCCCGCGGCCCAGTTCGCTTGGGAAGTGCTCAAAAAGGTGTTGCTGTACACCGCTGAAAAGCAAACGGAGATTGCGGACGACATCGTGGCCGTGGACAACGCGATGAAGTGGGGATTCAGTTGGGAACTGGGGCCCTACGAAACGTGGGACGCGATTGGCCTGGTGGAGTCTGTGGAACGGATGCGCACAGAAAGAGAGACCATTCCTTCCTTTGTCGAAGACCTGTTGGCCTCGGGGAAGACATCGTTCTATGATCGGAAACCCGGAGAAGTCCCCGGTTTCTACGTGGGCCGCGGTGAGTATCGCCAGGTGGAGGAACCCAAGGAACGAATTTCGCTGGCGCGCCTCAAAGAACAGGGCAAGGTGATTCGCAAGAACAACGGAGCCAGCCTGATTGACCTCGGTGACGGGGTGGCCTGTTTGGAAGTTCACTCTTTGAAACAGGCCCTCGGTGTGGATGTTTTGCAGATGGCCAACTTCGCTGCGGAAGAGGTGTCCGCCAACTGGGATGCTTTGGTGATTGCCGCAGAGGCCAAAAACTTCTGCGTCGGCGCGAACCTGGCGCTGATGCTGATGGAAGCCCAGGACGAAAACTGGGATGAGATTGAGCAGGCGGTTCGCTATACGCAGCAAACGTTCTTCAAACTGAAGTACCTGGATAAACCGGTTGTGACGGCACCGTACGCGATGGCGCTCGGCGGCGGGCTCGAATTGACGTATGCGGGCACACACGTGCAGGCTGCGGCGGAGAGCTACCTGGGACTGGTCGAGGTCGGTGTGGGCCTCATCCCCGGCGGCGGCGGCAACAAAGAACTGTTGATCCGCCTGACGGAAGGCGTGCCCAACCAGGTCAACGAGCGGTTGGACCAATTCGTCGCCAAAGCGTTTGAAACCATCGGCACCGCGAAGGTTTCGACGAGTGCGAAGGACGCCAAGAACCTGGGCTACCTGCGGGCGTCGGACGGCATCAGCGTCAACCGCGACTATCAACTCTACGACGCCAAGCAGGCGGCGCTGGGGCTGGCCAAGTCGGGATTCCTGCGCAAACACCCGCAGAAGATTCCGGTCATCGGCGAATCGGGTGCTGCGTTGCTCAAAATGGGCGTTTACACCATGAAGATGAGCGGATACATTTCCGAGCACGACGAAAAGATTGCGAAACAATTGATCCGCGTGCTCACCGGTGGCTCCGTTCCGCGCGGCACGCTGGTCACCGAGGAATACCTGCTGGATTTGGAGCGCGAAGCGTTCCTCAGTTTGATTGGCGAACCGAAAACGCAGCAGCGCATGCAGTACATGCTCACAAACGGGAAGCCGCTTCGCAACTGATGCGAGGGTGAATAGGAGGGAAATTCCTGTGAGAGAAGCAGTGATTGTCGCGGGTGCGCGCACAGCCATTGGTAAGGCTCCCAAAGGCACTCTCCGCAACACGCGTCCGGACGACCTGGGTGCGCTGGTGGTGTCCGATTTGCTCAAACGGGCGCCGCAGGTGGCTCCCGAAGACATTGAGGACATTATCATGGGATGCGCCATCCCGGAAGCGGAACAGGGCATGAATGTGGCTCGCATCATCGCAATGCGCGCTGGATTGCCAACCGCGGTGCCCGGCGTGACGGTGAATCGGTTTTGTTCCTCCGGTTTGCAAACCATCGCCATGGCTGCCCAACAAATCATGAGCGGCATGGCCGACGTGGTGATTGCCGGCGGGGTGGAGACCATGAGCTTGATTCCCATGGGCGGCTACAATCTGTCTCCGAACCCGGAACTCGTTGAGCACTTTCCGGAAGTGTACATGTCGATGGGCCATACCGCTGAGCAGGTGGCCTCGCGGTTTGGAATTTCTCGCGAAGACCAGGATGCCTTTGCTCTGCGCAGCCATCAACGGGCAGCGGCCGCCATTCAGGCCGGCAAGTTCAAGGATGAAATTGTCCCTGTGACCGTCAAACAGACGGTGATGGACCCGGACGGCAAGCCGGTGCAGAAAGAGGTTGTCTTCGACACCGACGAGGGCGTGCGCCTGGACACATCTTTGGAAGCTTTGGCGAAACTTCGCCCCGCGTTCAGCCTGAAAGGAACTGTGACCGCCGGCAATTCGTCTCAGACCAGCGATGGTGCAGCCGCCGTGCTCGTCATGTCGGCGGATCGGGCGCGCGAGTACGGCCTAAAACCGCTCGCGGCATTTCGCGCCTTCGCTGTGGCGGGGGTTGATCCGGACATCATGGGGGTCGGGCCGGTGGCGGCTGTGCCGAAGGCGCTCAAACTGGCGGGTTTGACACTGGCGGACATCGACCTGATTGAGCTGAATGAAGCGTTTGCGTCGCAGGCGCTGCATGTCATTCGAACGCTGGAGATGGATGAATCCAAAGTGAACGTGAACGGCGGCGCGATTGCGCTCGGCCATCCGCTCGGCTGCACGGGCGCGCGGTTGACCGTGTCGATTCTGAATGAACTCCAGCGTACCGGCGGCCGCTACGGCCTTGTCACCATGTGCATCGGCGGCGGCATGGGCGCTGCGGGCATTGTGGAGCGCATCTCTTAACGCCTGGCGAATCACGGGAGCGACCGTCGAATGGCGGTCCAAAGGAGGAATCTCGCATGAGCACGAAGGAACAGGAACTGACGAAAGGTGCTGCGTTTCTGATTGAGGACATCGCGCCGGAAAAAGTGTTCACCCCGGAAGATTTCAGCAAGGAACACCAGATGATTGCGGAGACCACGCGCCAGTTTGTCGAAGGTGAAGTGGTGCCGAACGCGGAACGACTCGAGCACCAGGATTGGGAACTGACCGTTCAATTGCTGCACAAGGCCGGGGAGTTGGGGCTGCTTGCGGCGGACATTCCGGAAGAGTACGACGGGCTTGGCGTGGACAAAGTGTCGTCGGCCCTGATCACGGAGTATATGACCCGCGGCGGATCGTTCGCACTCAGTCACGGCGCTCACGTGGGCATTGGAACATTGCCCATCGTTTACTTCGGCAATGAGGAACAGCGGAAGAAGTACCTGCCGAAACTGGCGACCGGTGAATGGATTGCCGCGTATGCACTGACGGAACCCGGGTCCGGTTCCGATGCACTCGGCGCGAAGACGGTGGCGAAACTGTCGGAAGACGGAAAGTACTGGATTCTGAACGGCACCAAGCAGTTCATCACCAACTCGGCCTTCGCCGATGTGTTCGTGGTGTATGCGAAGATTGACGGCGAGAAGTTCTCGGCCTTCATCGTGGAGCGGACTTTCCCCGGTGTTTCCACAGGCGTCGAAGAAAAGAAGATGGGCATCAAGGCGTCATCCACCCGGCAGTTGATTTTGGAAGACGCCAAGGTGCCGGTGGAGAACCTGCTCGGAGAGCCCGGCAAAGGCCACGTGATTGCGTTCAACATCCTCAACATCGGCCGCTATAAACTGGCCGTTGGCTGCGTCGGCGGGATGAAGGGCGCACTGGAAGTGGCGGTGAAGTATGCGAAGGAACGCAAGCAGTTCAAACAACCGATTGCGAATTTCCCGCTGATTCAGCAAAAGATTGCCAACATGAACATCAAGGCGTTCGTCACCGAGAGCATGGTCTATCGGTCCACGGGAGATATCGACAAGCAATTGGACTCGCTCGGCGACCACATTGACGGTCGCACGGCGGCGAAAGCCATTGAGGAGTACGCGCTGGAATGCTCGGTGGGCAAAGTCTACGCGTCCGAGGCGCTCGACTACGTGGTGGACGAAACGGTGCAGATCTTCGGCGGTGCGGGGTTCATTCAGGATTATCCGGCGGAACGGATGTATCGCGACGCGCGGATCAACCGGATTTTCGAAGGAACCAACGAAATCAACCGCCTGATCATTCCGGCGACGCTGCTGCGCAAGGCGATGAAGGGTGAGCTTGCGCTGCTGCAGGCGGCGCAAGGCCTGCAGCAGGAGTTGCTGGGCGCGTTGCCGATGGTGGACGAATCGGAACTGCTTGGCGCGGAAAAGCACATGCTCGCGATGGCGAAGAAGATCTTCCTGTTCGTCGGCGGCAGCGCCGTGCAGAAGTACATGCAGAAACTTGAAGAGGAGCAGGAAATTCTCGCGAACCTGGCGGACATCGTGATTGAAATCTACGCGATGGAAAGCGCCATTGCACGGACGCTGAAGGCGATGGAAGCGGGCAAAGACGCCGAGAACAAAGTGGACATGGTGAAGGTCTATGTCCCGGAGGCGTTCGTTCGGATTGAGGGATATGCGCGTGAAATTCTGGCGGCCATGGAGGAAGGCGATGCCCTTCGGACACAGCTGGCGGTTCTGCGCAAGCTGACCCGATTCCAGCCGGTGAATTCCAAGGAACTGAAGCGCCGCATTGCGGCACGCGTCATCGAGGCGGAAAAGTACCAGGCCTAATACGAGGCGGGGTGCCATGCCGCAGAGGATGTGAAGGCTGGTACGTGGAAAGACGGGGCTGCCCTGAACCTTACGAAGAGGGGACGGGGTGGCCCCACGTTCTTTTTCAGCACCTGCGACGGGTAACTCGCCACGTATTTCCCGATGGGAATCGATGATAAAGAGAAGAAGAAATGGTCGATGAGACATCCTACGGCGACCACCGCGGCGAATACCACGCAAAGCCCGAGCGCCTTGGTCCATGGTTTCTTGCGCATCTCTACCTCCCATGGACGAACTGTCTATTGGGAATTGTACAACCATTTTGTCAATCATCAGTCGAGATTCGTGGACGGGAGAACGGGAGGCGTTTTACACTGAAACCAGGGGAACTCCGCTGGCGGTCAGCGGAGGGAAGGGAGGTCGCTTTCTCGATGGTGCCGGATCATGCGATGGTATGGATTGCAGGTGTGATTCCACTATTGTCCCTCGTGATTCCGTTTGGGTTGTACTGGTGGCTCCAGCGCGTCTGGATTCCCACGCTGGTGGTGGCCGTTGGGACGGTGGCGGCGATGGCAACCGTGTTCACCTTCCATTTCTGGCCATGGCTGCTCCTGTACCTGTTTCTCTGCTGGTTCGCGTGTTGGGCCGCCCGGATGACCAAAGATCGACAGTGGTTTCCGGAATCTCCGCAGTCGTGAACAGCGGGATATGCACAGCGCCAGCCGGTCGAAACACCCCAAGCGGGGAGGATGTGTGAAACATGATGCCGCGAGTGGATGCGGCCATGTTATGACGCATCCACTCCGCGTTGGCACAATACGCTTACAGTTGCATCATTTCCTCGTGCAGCCGGGTATACATCAAGGCTTCCGACTTCGCGATGGAAGCGCCCACCTCGTACATGGTCGCGAGCTCTTCCGGTTTGGTGTAATTCACCAGGACGTCTTTGCACAGCTGATAGTGGTGAGGTTCGTGCTCGTCCGCGTGGGCATCCCAGAACAACAGGTTGAGAGGACCTTCGGCCTGATACGTCGGATGCCGCAATCCGTCCGCGATGGCCTTCATCACCGTGCCGGCGAACATTTCCGATCCGAAGCCCACCGCAGCCATCGCCTCCAGGGGCGTCGCCTGTCGGAAGAATGAGATGAACGTCTCAATCGCGTCCGACACGGCGGAAGACATCGGAATCAACGGTATTCCGCGTTCATCCAGTTCGACCGTGGGATACACGGAGAGCAAAAACGTCTTGTACAGTTGTTCATGCGACCGACCCGGCGCTCCTCGGCCCGCCTCGTCCCAGAGATTGTCCGCGAGCGGAACCCACCAGGTGTCCAACGGCGCCATCGCGGAAATCGCCGCGCCGAGCACGCGCGGGAAATGCCGACTGTAGTATGAATACTGGACAGCAAAGTGGCGAATTTGCGCCATGGAGTAGCGGCCTTCGCGAAGATGGGTGAGAAATGGCGCGCTCAGAAACTCCTCTTCCACCAGTTGATCCATGGCGCGCTCCACATCGGAATACGTTTGCAGCACGAACGTTCCTCCTTGCAAGACTTTCAGCATTTTTCCCGACCGGAGAGAATGTCGGTCGGGGCATCCAGCCCCTAGTCTAGCATGTTCGGACACCAACGCCCAATTCCGTGCTGGAAACCGCGCGCATCTGGCGAGGGAGGCTTTTCCATTCAGCTTTACGCCGCGCTCGGCGGCGTGTACCAGTCGGGCAGGATATAGACCGGGACATCTGTTTGCACGCCGAATTGCCGCGCAAAGGCTACACTGCTGCAATACACGTCGATGTGCGCGCCCACAATGGCGCCTCCCGTGTCCTCGGCCACGCGGAAGCCGACACCGGGAATGTACAATTTGGTGCCGTACGGAAT
Organism: Alicyclobacillus contaminans DSM 17975; assembly: GCF_000429525.1. Taxonomy (GTDB): domain Bacteria; phylum Bacillota; class Bacilli; order Alicyclobacillales; family Alicyclobacillaceae; genus Alicyclobacillus_A; species Alicyclobacillus_A contaminans. The sequence goes on from NZ_AUCA01000004.1 coordinate 46,168, forward strand.
GATGCGCGGATCGACTGCGACGGTCACGCCCTGCAAGGCACGGGTTCCCGTGGAGGTGATGCCGAACAGCGGATCCGCCGGCGTCTTCCCTGTGGATTCATAGCCAGCCGTGTACGCCGTAACCGTGCAGAATAGAATCTTGGTCCCAACGGGCATGACTTTCGGCCGTTCGGAACGAGACGCCATCACCTGCTGGCGCGCCACCGCAATGTCTCGCAGTTCATTGTTGGCTGCTCCGGGCTTGCTGGCGCCGCCCCCGGATGTCGTGTAGTGCAGAGATTGTCCAATTTGCAGACGCTCTGGCGCGGTGACGTGGTTCTGATGCATCAGTTCCCCGACACTGACGCCCAATTTCTTTGCGACTTCCCACAGCGTATCTCCGGGGTGCACCGTGTAGACATGGGTGGTCGCCTGTTCGACGCGTTCCGCCACCCCTGCCAGACGGGCGACCAGTGTGTCCGACTCCTGCGGAATGGGATGGGCAGCGTCGGCGAAACAAATCCACGGCGTCAACAACAGCAGGGTTAGAACGGTCCACCACAGCCGCTTTGAACTCAACATGTCCATCCTCTCTCCTTCTCCTAGCGTGCCTAGCAAAGCTTGATCTTCCCTATCAGCATCGTCCGGAACTTGAGAGGATAAACCTGCCAGAATAGAAAAAGACACCGCACCAGGCGGTGCGGTGTCCCGAATGTCTGCGGGAGGCATCAACGGCCGAGCAGCAAATCGATTTCAGAGCGGTACTTTCCGCCCGGCGTCTCGAGAATTTGCGGGATTCCGCGAAGCACATCGTGGTGGACAATCCGGCGGAGCGCCTCCAGCCCGAGCGATCCCTCTCCGATGTTGGCGTGCCGATCTTTTCTCGATCCAAACGGCGTTTTCGAATCGTTGATATGGGCGACCTTCAGCTTGTCCAGTCCAATGATGTCGTCAAACTTCTGCAGGAATCCGTCGAAGTCGTTGACGATGTCGTAGCCGTAGCTGTAGTTGTGGCAGGTGTCTATGCACACGCCGAGCTTCTCCTTGTGCGTCACCAACGCCATGATTTCAGCAATTTGCTCCAGCGAATTCCCCACTTTCGATCCGTCCCCGGCCATGGTCTCCAGGCACAGCGTCAGCGATTCGTCCCCGGTCAAGATGCCGTTGAGCGCTTCCGCAATGCGGCGGATGGCGTAGGTCTCGCCTTCGCCCACGTGACTGCCCGGGTGCATGACAATGTAGCGGAAACCGAGGTATTCCACACGTTGGATTTCCTCGGTGAGGACGTTCACGCCGTACTCCCAGGTGTCTTCTTTCGGACTGGCGAGATTGACCAGGTAGGAGAGGTGCACCACCGGGTCTTCAATGCCGTGCTCCGCCATGATGGCGAACGCTTCATCCCGGTTGAATTCCGTGATGGGACGGGCTTTTCCGCCTCGGTTGCTGCGTGTATAAATCATGTACGTATTTGCATCATAAGACAGAGTTTCTTCCACCGCAGCCAACAGGCCGGTCTTTGCAATCGACACGTTGGCGCCGAGGAAGATGCCCTTCTCCGTATCATAGGTTCGCGGTGACGTCATCGCGGCTTCTGCCTCCTCACGTGGGATACGTGTTCAGCATAACAACTTTCCAATCCGCTGCCAAATGGAACACGGCTTTGCTGCAACCGCCGCGGCGCTCACGTTTGGTGTAGGTGAGTGAGAAAGGAGGGGACGTGGTTGGAAGAACAGGATGACGCACGCACCCGGCGACTTCCCGTGCTCTACGGCATGGTGTTCCTCGCGCTGTCCAGTCTCATCACCCGGTTGGGTTATCTGCAAATTGCACATGGCGCCGACTTTCGGGCCAGAGCCACCGCCACACGCATCAGCAAAGTCCCGGAACTGCCGTCCCGCGGCTGGATCTACGACGCCAACGGCGTCCTGTTGGCGTATGATCAGCCTTCGTTCATCATTCTGTACAATCAGAGGGCTGCGTCTTCGGAATCGCCGGAACACCTGGCCCGGAGGCTGGCATCGGGAATCGGCGTTGCCGAGAAAGACCTGCGGGTCTTGCTTGAACAGGCTTCGAAAGGTCCCGCGGCGACGGTCGATCTGGTCCAGAACGCGAACATCCGGCAGGTCTCATTCATACACGAACATCAATCGGAGTTTCCCGGGATTCAGGTGCAGGTGGTTCCTACCCGCGTCTATCCGTACGGCGACCTGGCCGGTCACGTGCTGGGGTATGTCGGACGTCAGTCCGGTCAGGAGCGCCCGCTGTATGCAAGAAAGAACTACAACATTCGTCAATGGGTGGGGAAGGACGGTGTGGAGAAGCAGTACGAGGCGGAGCTGCAGGGCCAACTCGGCTACCGCGTGCAACAGACGAGCAGCGCAGGCGTGCCGCTCGAGACTTTTGGCTGGCAGCCCGCGCCCGTCGCCGGTCGCACGCTGCAATTGACGCTGAATGCGGCACTGCAGGCGAGGGCCCAGCAGATTGTCCAGGACACCCTTCGCGAGGTGGCGCATGAGCACCACTATCATCCCACCGAAGCGGGGGTTGTCTTGCTCAAGCCGAACGATGGCTCCATTCTGGCCTTGGTCAGTTATCCTTATTACAATCCCGCGTGGTTTCTCAGCCCGCAGGAACTGCGTCGGCACTGGAACTACCTGTGGGACCCCAAACTCACGCCTACGGTGAACCACGTGATTCAGAGCCGCCATCCACCCGGTTCCACGGTCAAGCCGGTCAATCTGCTCGCCGCTCTGCACGAAGGGGTGGTGACGCCGCATACCACAATTGCCGATCCGGGATTCGCCATGGTGGGCACCTACCGCGCCAACGATGACGTCCGAAGCGGTCACGGGCGGGTGGGGCCGGTGGAAGCTCTGAAAGTTTCCTGTGACACATTTTTTTATTACGTCGGCATGTGGCTGGCGAATTGGCACGACGGTCCACCCGCCGGACAGACGGTGGCCCACTGGCTGTGGCGGGATCATGTGCGCGGGTTGAACGCGTTGTACCTGTGGGAAATGCGATTTGGATTGGGACGGCGAACGGGTGTGGATTTGCCCGGCGAGTTGGAGGGCCTGTTCTTTCACGACGACGCCGTCAAACAGCGCGCCGTACCCTATTCGGTGCAGGCGGCGGTGGCGGCGCTGCGCGCGCGCGGCTATTTCCCGAACCGCTCTTTGCTGTATGACAACGCGGCGGCCGCGATTGGGCAGATGCAGCAGTTCACCGTCATAGAACTCGCGCAGTACGTCGCCGCGCTGGCCAACGGCGGCCGCCGGGTGCAGCCGCACGTGGTGCGCGCCATCTATCCACCGGGGGCGCGGCCAGGCCAAGCTCAGCCATTGCGGCAGATTCAGGGCAGGGTGATGGACGAGGTTCGGCTGCCGGCGGCCCACTGGGCCGTGCTTCGAAAAGGGATGTATGAAGTGGTGAATGCGCCCGGAGGAACGGCCTACGCCGCCTTCCGCGGGGCACCGTACGCGGCGGCGGGCAAGACGGGGACGGCCCAGGTCGGTCCGGGGCGGGACGATACGTCGGTGTTCATCGCATACGCGCCGGCAGAGAAGCCCGAAGTTGCGGTGGCGGTGGTGGTGCCGGGGGGAGGCAGCAGCTATGATACCGCGGTGCCGATGGCGAGACGGCTGCTCGACACGTACTTTCAACTGTCGCACGCTCCATTTTTTCCACCGTCTCAGTGGTTGGATGACGCGGATGTCCTGCGCCGCTGGCCGGGTTCGTCCGGCGGCACCCCACCGGTCGGCATCAGATCCGCAGGGATTCCGCAGCCCTGAGGGGCTCGCGCCTCTTGACGATGCGCGGCCCATTCCCTAGACTGAAATTGAGCGAGCGCTCGGTCAGGAGGGGTGTGCGTGGGCGTTCAAATCGGCAGCAATGTGAAAGACCCGGAACGGATTCGAGAACGCCGTCGGCAGATTGTGGAAGCTGCCGTGCAACTGTTTTCGGAGAAAGGGTTTCACAAGACCACCACACGCGAAATTGCTCGCGCCAGCGGTTTGTCCAACGGTGCGCTGTACGAGTACGTCACGTCCAAGGAGGACATTCTCTTTCTGGTCTGTCAACACATCCACCAGGAGATCTTCAGCCGGCTCGCCCAAACGGTGACCACGGCGACCCATGGTGCGGAGAGACTCAAAACGGCCATCGAGGGCCTGTTTGACGTCATGCACGACATGCAGGCGGACGTTCTGTTGATTTACCAGGAGGCGAAGTCTCTGCCAAAGCTGTACCTGACGGAAGTGCTGCGGCACGAGCAGGAGATTGTCGCTTGGTTTGAACAGCAGCTTCGTCATGGCGTCGCGGATGGGACGCTCGGGATATCAGAGGAGCAGATTCCTCTCCTGGCACAGGATATTGTGGTGATGGGACAGATGTGGGCGTTTCGACGTTGGGCCTTGAAAGGGATTTCATTTTCGCAATTTCGCGAACTGCAAATTCGCATGCTGATGGCGGCAGCCAGCGGATCCACCGCTTCGGCCGAGGTGTCGGCACAGTCTGGGAGAAGGGGGACTTTGCAATGACGAGTTCCATGGAACAAATGGACAGGGTGTCGCAGGTCGCGGACCTCTCATCGGAGAGGGCCGCAGAACCGTGGGGGCAAACGCAGGAGCGACAGCCGTACCGGCCCAAGCATCCGGTTCGGTTTGTGACGGCGTCCAGTCTGTTTGACGGGCACGACGCGTCCATCAACATCATGCGCCGGATTCTGCAGGCAACCGGCGCTGAAGTGATTCACCTGGGACACAACCGCTCTGTCGACGAAATTGTAAGCGCTGCCATTCAAGAGGACGCGCAGGGGATTGCGGTCAGTTCGTATCAGGGCGGGCACGTCGAGTTCTTCAAGTACATGTACGACCTTCTTCAAGAGCGCGGGGCATCGCACATCCGGATATTCGGGGGCGGAGGCGGCGTCATCGTTCCCGAAGAAATTGCGGAGCTTGAGGCGTACGGCATCGCCAAGATCTTTTCTCCCGACGATGGCCGCCGGCTTGGTCTGCAGGGGATGATCAACCACATGATCCGCGTCTGCGACGAGGCCCTGCCCTGCGACCCTGACTCGTTGCTCAGGGAATTGTCGACAGCGGCGCCGCATGCGATGGCGCGATTGGTTACGTATGTCGAACAGACGGCGGAGGACAACCCTGCTCTGCATGCGCTGCGGACTCAGCTGGACGCGAAGGCTCGGGCGGTTCCGGTGGTGGGCATCACGGGCACCGGCGGCGCCGGGAAATCCTCCCTCACCGATGAGCTGGTGCGGCGGTTCCTGCGCGATTTTCCCGACAAGACCATCGCCATCTTTTCTATCGATCCTTCCAAACAAAAGACGGGCGGTGCGTTGCTCGGGGATAGGATTCGCATGAATGCCATTCACCACCCGAACGTCTACATGCGCAGCTTGGCGACCCGCTCCGCAAAAGGGGAGTTGTCCGCCGCCACCAGAGACGCCATTCGCTTGGCCAGGGCGGCCGGATTCGACCTGGTGCTGGTGGAAACCAGCGGGATTGGTCAGGGCGACGCGGACGTGGTGGATGTGGCGGACGTCTCGCTCTACGTGATGACCGCAGAGTACGGGGCGCCCTCCCAGTTGGAGAAGATTGATATGTTGGACTACGCCGATCTGGTGGCCATCAACAAGTTCGACCGGCGCGGTTCGGAGGATGCCCTGCGCTATGTGAAAAAGCAGGTCCAGCGCAACCGCAACGCATTTGCGCAGCCGGTCGAGGCAATGCCGGTGTACGGAACAGTGGCGAGTCAGTTCAACGATCCTGGGGCGAACGTGCTCTACCGGGCTCTGATAGACACCATCAATCGCAAGTGCGGTACCGACTGGCAGAGCCAGCTCGAGGTGGGGCAGGCGTCGGATCGCAAGCGAGCCATCATTCCTGGAGAGCGTTCGCAATACTTGCTGGACATTGTCAACACGGTGCGCAAATACCGGGAGCGCACGGAGAAACAGGTAACATGGGCGCGGCGCGCGTACCAGCTTAAAGGTGCACTGCAGGTGATGCGGGAGCGTTCGACGCCGGAGTCGGTGACTCATGCGCTGGAAGCGGCCTATGAAGAGACGTGGCGGGTGTTGGAGCGGGACGTGCAGGAAATCATCCAGGGCTGGCAGGAGAAGAAGGCGCGGTACAAGGCGGACGAGTTGGTGACGTCCGTGCGCGGCCGTGAAATCCGCAGTCCGTTGTACACCACGTCGCTGTCCGGCACGCGGATTCCGAAAGTCTGCTTGCCGGACTACGAGGACTGGGGAGACATCGTCAAGTGGTCGCTCAAGGAGAACGTGCCGGGCGAGTTTCCGTACACCGCTGGCGTGTTTCCACTCAAGCGGACGGAAGAAGAGCCGAAGCGTCAATTCGCTGGGGAAGGCACGCCGGAGCGGACCAATCGACGCTTCCACTACCTCTCCCAAAACGATACGGCCAAGCGTTTGTCGACTGCGTTTGACAGCGTGACGCTCTACGGCGAGGATCCGGATGTACGGCCTGACATTTACGGAAAAATCGGAGAAAGCGGCGTCAGCATCTGCACCCTGGACGACATGAAGAAGCTGTACGCGGGCTTTGACCTGTGCGCACCCAACACCAGCGTGTCCATGACCATCAACGGCCCGGCACCCATCCTGCTGGCGATGTACATGAACACGGCAATCGATCAACAGGTGGAGAAGTTCGTGGCGGACACCGGCCGTCAGCCGACCGCCAGCGAGTACGAGGAGATTCGTGAACGGACCCTGCAGACGGTACGGGGCACGGTCCAGGCCGATATACTCAAGGAGGATCAGGGGCAGAACACGTGCATCTTCTCGACCGAATTCGCTTTGCGGATGATGGGCGACATCCAACAGTACTTCATTGACCACAAGGTGCGCAATTACTACTCGGTCAGCATCAGCGGCTACCACATTGCGGAAGCGGGCGCCAATCCCATCACCCAATTGGCGTTCACGCTGGCGAACGCGTTCACGTATGTGGAGTACTATGTCAGCCGGGGCATGCACATCGACGACTTTGCGCCGAATCTCTCCTTCTTTTTCAGCAATGGGATGGATCCGGAGTATACGGTGATTGGCCGCGTGGCGCGGCGCATTTGGGCGACGGTGATGCGCGATCGGTACGGTGCGAACGAACGCAGTCAAAAGCTGAAGTATCACATCCAGACGTCCGGCCGCTCCCTGCACGCACAGGAAATCGACTTCAACGACATTCGGACCACGCTGCAGGCGTTGATTGCCATCTACGACAACTGCAACTCGCTGCACACCAACGCCTACGACGAAGCCATCACCACTCCGACGGAGGAATCGGTGCGGCGGGCGATGGCCATCCAGATGATCATCAATCGCGAGTTTGGTTTGGCCAAGAATGAAAATCCTCTGCAGGGAAGTTTCATTGTTGAGGAACTGACCGACCTGGTGGAGGAAGCTGTGATGCAGGAATTCCTTCGCCTGAACGACCGAGGCGGTGTGCTCGGCGCAATGGAAACACAATACCAACGCAGTAGGATACAGGAAGAATCATTGTACTATGAGGAACTGAAACATTCTGGCCAATTGCCCATCATCGGGGTCAACACGTTCATCAATCCGAAGACGCTCGCCCCCGACTACCAGCCTCCGAAGGTGGAACTGGCCCGCGCTTCACAGGAGGAGAAACAGCAGCAGATTGAAAATCTGCGGCGTTTCCACGAGGCGCATCGGGACGAAGCTCCTGCGGCGCTGCGGCGATTGCAGGAGGTGGCGCAGCGGGGAGACAATATCTTCGCAGAACTGATGGAGACGGTAAAGGTGGCGAGTCTGGGGCAGATCACGCACGCGCTGTACGCGGTGGGCGGAAAATATCGCCGAAACATGTGAATCCACGTCAGAGGAACAGGCGGCGGCCGATTGCCGCCGCCTGTTCTAGGATGGCTGCCAGCGGGGTACACTAACGCCTGCACAAGGGACCGCAGACCTTCACACACGCTCTGCGGCACAGGAGGGTGGCGAGGTGACAGCAAAAGAGCGAGCGCAAAACGGGTTGCTGCTGGCGGCGATGATCTTCTGCTTCACATCCGCGGGAGCCGGCGTATCGCATGCCGTGCATGCGCGGACAGTGCCACCGGCGGCCAAACTGACATCGGCGCCCCGTTCCAACCCATCTCTGCACGAGACAAATCCCTCTCGAGGAGACGAACCCGCGGGGAATGACGCAGCAGTGAAGCGGTACGGCGCACCGAGACTGCCGACATCGGAAGGGGCAGACAAAGCTGCCGAACAGAAGGGGAGGTGAACGTGCTGAAGCGCAAGCCACTCGCCGGCCATGCCTGGTGGCTGCTGGGGATTAGTGGGATTTTCTCGATTTCCGTCGGATTGTCGAATACGTTTGTCAACGTATACCTGTGGAAAGTGGACCATCGATACACCAGCATCGGCTGGTACAATTTTGCGATCTACTGCATGATTCCTCTCACGTTTCTCGTTGCCGGTTGGTTGGCGAAACGTTGGCACAGTGTGGCCACCCTGCGCATGGGCATTGTGCTGCATGGTTTGTTTTACCTGATAGCTCTGTTGGGGGGAACGGCCGCGGGCCGCCTGCCGGTGTTGCTCGGCGTCATGATGGGATTGGCCGCCGGATTCTATTGGTGTTCGTTCAACGCACTCAGTCTTCAGTTCACCGCATTGGGAACCCGGGATTGGTTTTACAGTCTGAATGGCGTGATGGGCGCCATCGCGGGCGTGGTGGCACCGCCGGTGGCTGGATGGCTGATTTCAGCGGAAGATCGATGGGGCGGCTTGAGCGGCTATCACTGGATTTTCACGCTTTCTCTCATACTGTTTGGGTGCGCGGCGCTGTGTACGTTGAAGCTGCACGCCAATGCCCGACGCGGACAGTTGAAGATGTGGAGCGCTCTGCAATCGCTCGCGCGCCGTCCATGGCGCATGATCCTGTTCGGATGTCTGATTTACGGGCTGCGGGAAGGCGTGTTTTTGTTTCTCATTGGCCTGCTGATGTACATCGCCACAGGCAGTGAATTGAAACTGGGGGAATTTTTCCTCTTGCAGGGTGTGCTGTCGTTTGCTTCGTTTTTTATCGTCGGCAGACTCGTTAAACCGCCGACCCGGCTGCGCTATCTCGGCGCGGGAGCCATTTGCATGGCCGCAACCGCTTTGCTGTTTCTGCTTCCCATCAGCGCGCGCTTGTTGATGGTTTACGGGGCTGTCATCTCGTTGGTGCTGCCGATGTTTCTGGTGCCGCTTCAGGGATTCGTGTTCGATACCATCAGCCAGTTGCCGGACGCGACGACGTACCGGATGGAGTACATCATTCTCCGGGAAATTTTTGAAAACATCGGCCGAGTGACTGGCATCGGTGTGTTCATTGGGTTGATGACGATGTCACCGACTGCCCTCGCCATCAGCAGGTTCGCCGCAGCCCTCGGATTTGTTCAACTGTTCACCTGGATGCTGATTGCCGTCGGTCAACGCAGGGTGGGGCGAACGCCCAGCGGACCAGCGGGAAAACCGTTGCTTCAGCGGGCGACAGCGCGAGTCGGTCGCTGAATGAACAAAGACCGGGAACGCTGGCCGTCCCGGTCTTTCTCCTTGCGCCCATCTTCCCGGCCAGATGACTGACAAGTTGAAAAGATGAGAGAAATTACTTTTGAAAGAAGTCCCGATTCTTTTGGATGAACTCCTTCTCCTCTTCCGGGACGAAGTCCTCCATGTAGATTGCAGACACTGGGCAAACCGCTTCGCAAGCACCGCAGTCAATACAGAGGTCAGGATCAATGTAGTATTGATCTTCGCCCTCATGGATGGCATCAACGGGGCAGGTTTCTACACAGTCAGCGGCTTTTTCGCCGATGCAAGGCGACGTAATGACAAATGCCACGAAGGACTCCTCCTCAAGACCAGGTAAGTTGGTGAAAATGCTAGCTCCATGATATATCAGCGACCTGTCCATTTCAACAGTTGGTCCCCTGGATGCCTGCGTCACGCCAATTCGGAACAGGCGTCCGGCTGTCTTGGGCCTGCCGCCGCGTCCGAGGCGACCATCCGCGCCGCTTCCTGCTTGGCAGCCCACCACTCCACAGCGATGGGGCACAGTTGTGTCATGGCCACGCCGAGGGCCGCGCCCGCAATGACGTCGATGCCATAATGAAACCGCAGGTACAGTGTGGAAAAAACAATCAAAAATGTCATCGGTGCATACAACCACAACCAGCGGCGCCGATAGCGGCCAATGAGCACCACCATGACCACGCTGATGCCGGTGTGCAGGCTTGGGAAGCAATCGCGCGCAACCAGGGTTTGATCATGTAGAAACACATTGGTGAGCCCTCCCACCGGATGTGGAAACGGTACGGTGAAGAGCGGCCCGATGGCCGGAACCATGATGTAGGTCAGGTAGCCCACGTAAAACGTGGCGAGGGCCGTGAAAACGAATTCCAAAACGGCCCGGCGGCTGTGCGTCAAGAGCACCAAAATGGTGGAGTAGGTCAAGACGAACCAGGACATGTACGCAAAACTGAGCACGTCCGTCAGGGGCTTGCAAATGAGATGGCTCAACCACTCGGACGGCAATTTCCCGAAGAACAGCGTGCGGTCTATGTGTTGCAGGGCCATGTCCCGATCAAACGGATTAAACACGGAGATGTAAAAGTTGACGATTTTATAGATGGCGAGCATGGTACAGAACGCGAGCAGCACGCGAATCAAAAAGGCCAATTGCCGAAGCATCCGATGGTTCTTCCGGTGCAGCAGTGCGAGCAACAAGAACAACAGGGCAAATGCACCGGTGAACCACCACGTGAGGGCGTTCTGGTAAGCGCCCGCCACCGCGCTCGCTACCTTCCAATGATAGCCGCTGATGCCAATAATGTCGTCCAGTTTTCTCGCGGCGCCGAAGAATACAGCAATGGCCGCCGCGGACACCACGGCGCCGAGCAATTCGTACAGTTCGAGTTGAAAGAGGGCTCGCATCATGAGGCGGCGCGTCTTCTGAGACATAGGAACTCCTCTCGATACACAAAATGGTTCCGCAGGTCTATCTTGCAACATTGTAGATGGTTTTGCAGTGCAGAGAAAGTGGACAGATGTCGGTGTTTGGCGGACGCTGCCGGAAACGATGGAACACGTTTTGACTGTGATTCATACACTGATGTGTTGACACGACAGCACGACCACCTTCCCGAGAGGGTGTTCATATAGGGGACCGGGGATTTTCCGCCTGGACTCGGGGATGGGCGGAGTCCCCAGTTTCTCCCCACTGGCGAAACATGAGGCTGAATGGATTTGAAATCGCTTTCAAAGGTGTGGGCATACGGCATAGAAGGTGACCATAAGAATGCTATAAAAAACGAAGGAAGGGATTCGGTTGTTTCAATGCCCGGTTTGCGGAGAGTTGATGGAGGCCCTCACCAATGTGCACTGCACCGTTCGTCACCGGATGACCAAAAACGAATTTCTGGCGCGTCACGGATCGCCGAAGTATGTGACACCCCGCATGGACAGCGAGGTGCAGCGGTGGATTCGTGACGCGCAAGTCATTCGGCGGCTGGATTTCGATATGGCGCAGGCGGCGGCGCGGACGCTGTTTCGCAGAGGCACCACGCATGCGTAGCGCGGGATGCACGACGGTGGACAAACGGGCCTGCAGACCAGCTTGATAATGACATGGGGATCGGATCATACTGATGAGGAATGAAAGAGGCGGCAGGCCTCTGGCTTCATGCGTTGTGCAGAACGGCGCAAAGCGCACATGACGCCCGGCATCGGGCGAGATTGGGGTGCCAGACTTGGGGACATTCATCACGCAAACTGACGGACGCTTTGCCGTCCATCTTCTGTCCACCGACAAATTTCGCACGCGGTACCTCGCATTGAAAGTGGCCCGGCCGCTCCATCGTCAACACGTCACCGCGTTGGCGATGTTGCCTTACCTCTGGATGCAGGGTACAACCACGCTTCCTTCGGCCAGGGAGGTGCTCCGTTACGCCGACTCCCTGTTCGGCGCCTCGGTTCGGACGCTCATCCAGCGGCGGGGGCATCAGCAGGTGCTCGAGGTTCAGGCCACCGCGCCGGAAGTTGGGACGTTCAACGGCGCAGACGCGGTGCTGGAAGAATTGGAGTCATTGGTAATTCAACTGGCGGTGAACCCGGCCCATACGGGGGACGCGTTCCCAAGCGACCATGTGGAGCGCGAAAAAACGCTGCACGAGCGGCGGATTCAGAGCGTGTTCGACAACAAAATTACATACGCGCTGGAACGGTCCTGGGAGGCGGCGTGCGCCGGACAGCCGGTGGGGCTGCCTCGTTTGGGGTATCGGGAAGACCTCCGGGCGCTGACCGCGGCGTCGCTGTGGTCATTGCAGCAGGAGGTGCTCGCCGAATCGGATGTACACTTTTACGTGGTGGGCAAGCTGCACGATGAGCCATCGGTGGCGGCGAAGATTCTGAACCGGCTGCGGCAAGCGTTCGGAGACCACGGGCGAGGCGCTGCGGGAAGTCCCGTTCATGCGTTGGCGGTCCGTCGCGGCGAGGTTCAACAGGTGGTCGAGAAACAGCGCGTCCAACAGGGAAAATTGAATCTCGTTTTTCGAACCGGTGTGTCCTATGGAGACGACGAGTACGTTCCGCTGCTGTTGGCCAATGGCGTGCTCGGCGGTTTCCCCCACTCGAAGTTGTTCATGAATGTGCGCGAAAAGGCGAGTTTGGCGTACTATGCGTCGAGCATGCTCGACGGACTGACCGGACTTGCCGTGGTCCAGACCGGCATCGAAACGGCCAATCGCGACAAGGCGTACGACATCATTCGCGCGCAGGTCGATGCACTGCAAGCGGGGCAGGTCACCGACGATGAACTGGAATTCACCCGACGAGGATTGACCAATCAATACCGGCAGGTTCTAGATCAACCGGCGTCCCTGGCGGAGATTCACTTCAGTGCGACGCTGGCCGGCGTGGAGCGAGACGTCGAGCGGCTGATTCAGCAAATCGGCGAGGTGGACAAAGCAGCGGTGGTGGACGCGGCCTCCCGCTTCTCACTCGACACCGTGTATTTTCTGACCAGCGATGCGGAGGTGACCACAGGTGCGTGAAATCCACTACGATTCGTTGCAGCTGACCCTGTATCGCGATGTGTTGGACAACGGGCTGGTTGTCTATCTGTTGCCGAAAGCGGGGTTCCAGCAAACGTTCGCCTCGTTCACGACGAAGTACGGATCGATTGACAGTCAATTTCGGCTGGCTCATCAACCGCAGGTGATCACGGTTCCGGATGGCATTGCGCATTTTTTGGAACACAAGATGTTTGAAAAAGAGCGCGGCGACGTGTTTCCGGAGTTTGCGAAACTGGGGGCGTCGGCGAACGCTTTCACCACGTTTGACCAGACCACCTACCTGTTCTCGTCCACCGATCACGTGCTGGAAAACACCGAGGTTCTGCTAAATTTCGTCCAAGAACCTTGGTTCTCCGAGCAAAGCGTGGAGAAGGAGAAGGGGATTATCGGCCAGGAGATCCGCATGTACGACGACAATCCGGATTGGCAGGTCTTCTTCAACCTGCTGCGGGCGCTGTACAAGCATCACCCCGTGCATCTGCCGATTGCGGGGACGGTCGAGTCGATTGCGGGGATTACCCCGGACATTCTCTACACGTGCCATGAGACGTTCTACCATCCGTCCAACATGATGTTTTTCGCGGTGGGAGGGTTTCATCCCGAGGCGTTGCTGGCGCACATTCGAAAGAATCAAGCAGCGAAATCGTTCGGCCCGGCGCCCGCGATTGACCGCGTACTGCCGGAGGAACCAGGGCCGGTGAGTGAGCCGAATCGGACGGTCCATCTCGGGGTGAGTCAACCGCGTTGTCTGATGGGCTGGAAAGACGCCAAAACCGGTCTTTCCGGGCCGGCGCAATTGGCGCAGGAAATGCTGACCGGCGTGGTGTTGGAGGCCCTGTTTGGGAAAAGCAGCGACTTCTACCACCGCCTGATGGATGCCGGACTCATTGACCAAAACTTTTCGTGGGAGTACGAATGCGCGCCCACCTACGGGTATTCGGTGCTCGGAGGAAATACGCCCAACCCGCAAGCGCTGGTGGACACGGTGCAGTCGCTGATTGATGAAGCGATGAAGATCGGCGTGTCCGAGGAGGCGTTTGAACGAAGCCGGAGAAAGGCGATTGGCCGCTTCATCGCCACTCTGGACAGTCCTGGCGCGGTGGCGAGAAGCTTCGTCAGCTACGCATTGCGCGGAGCGGACGTGTTCACCACCATCGACGTCCTTGAACGCCTGACGCTGCAGCAGGTCAATGATCGCTTGCGAGAACATTTTGCGGAAAGTCAGCGGGCCGTGTCCGTCGTTCTGCCCGCTTGACGAATGAGAAGCATGTACAGCGGCCGGATTCGGCCGCTGGTTTCACGCTTCCGGATGGACGCCGGTCAGGTCGTGAATCACGACACTGGCGAGAATCAGTCCCGCGACCGAAGGGACGTAGGCGGTGCTTGCCGGCGGCATCTTCGCCTTGCGGACGGGGGATTGGGCCGCTTCCGGGGAGACAATCTGTCGTCGCACATCCTCCCGCGGTTTGCGCGGACGCTCCGTGGAACAGACGGTCTTTACGCCGCGTGTGATCCCGTATTTTTTCAATTCGCGGCGGAGCACTTTTGCGATGGGATCGATTCGCGTATCGGCCAGATCCATCACGCGAAAACGCGTCGGATCGATTTTGTTGGCCGCTCCCATGCTGGACACAATGGGAATATTGCGCTGGACGCACTCTTTGATGAGCAGGATTTTCGCCGTCACAATGTCGATGGCATCCACGACGTAATCCAACGAATGCGCGAACAGCTGCTCCTTGGTGTCTTCCAGGAAGAACGTCTGCAGCGCAATCACCTCACAGTCGGGATTGATCTGTGCGATGCGCTCCTTCATCACCTCCACCTTGGGCCGTCCGACGGTGGTGACCAGCGCGGGAATCTGCCGGTTCACGTTGGTGATGTCCACGACGTCCTTGTCAATCAAGATCAGACGACCGATGCCTGTGCGCGCCAACGCTTCCATGGCGAACGATCCCACGCCGCCTGCGCCAAGCACAGCGACCGTCTTTCGCTTCAGCGTTTCCACGCCTTCCTTTCCAAAAACCAACTCTGTTCGTGAAAATTGCGTGAGAATGGTCAACACATCCCGTTTTGTCGATTTTGGGTCGGCTCGGTTGGGCATTGGCAATGCCACCCACCCTGCACGACTTGGGTCTATCGACATTATACGGAATTGCCGCGCTGTGTCCACGCAACTACCGGCGGTGCCCGTCAATCCGTTCCCTGCCACGCCACCCAATGCCGGGAGGACGTCAAACAGAACCAACGCCCGGCCATTTTCACCACAAGGCGACGACCGGTGTCATCCTCTACATCGGCCAGCCACTGCACCGGCGCGTCGGGCAGATTTCCGGAGATGTCCCGCCAAGTTTGGCCGCCATCGGTCGTTTCGTACACATGTCCCGGGTGATCCGGCGTGGCGGATGCATACCCGGCGAAGCCGACGGCGATGCCTGTGTCGGTCGAACGGTCCGGGAGCGGTGCCACCTGAACAATGGTTCGATTGGGCAAGCCGTAGGAATGGTTCTGCCAGTGGCCGCCCTGTCCGACCAACAGGTTGCCGGTCAACGTTCCGACGTACCAGGTGCTGCCCTGACGCATAAACGCGGTGATGCCGTCGACACCGTAACCTTCCGTTCCAGGAATGCGCGCTTCGGTCAGGTCGGGCGAGAGGGGTGTCCAACGGCGTCCGGTCGGATCCCAGGCGCTGATTTCGTGTACAGCCCGATAGGTGGTGTTTCCGTCGCTCCAGTATACCGGCGGCGGTCCATTCGGCAGCGGGGCGTCCGAGCTTGCCGCCGCACCCCCGGAGGCCGAAGGTGCGGGGCGCTGCCCATGCGTCCAGCTGACGGCGGTGGGGATGGACAAAGCGGCCAACACGACCGGCACATACGCTTTGATGGAGACGCTTCGCCGCAGCATCCGGATCCCTCCTCAATCATCTGTGCATAAGGATACTCCTAGTGGGGTGGCGATCCGTGTCAAAGGGCGTGTGGTGCGTGGCAAAAATCTTTCAACAGCAATCGCCGTTCATCCTGAATTTTCGAGAGGATATTTCCCGGAACTCCGAATTGCGCTACAGTGTACTCTGGAAACCCGCGGCCACCCATGGGGACGTGGGTTGGGAGAGGAAGATGACGGGTGCGGACGATGGCGTTTCAGATTGCGTTGTTGGCGATGCTGTTGTTCGGCGCGATTGACATCTCGCGCGGATTGGCTGCGCCCATGATGCAGTCGGATTGGAATATCACGTACTGGCAGCTCGGCATTGCGTTTTCGGCCAACTCGTTCGGATATGTGGTGTCCAGCTTCGCGAGCGGGATGATTCTGCATCGCGTGGGCCTGCGGAGGGCCATTGTCACCGGGGCTCTCCTCAGTGCTGCGGGGCTCTTGGGATTGGCGTGGCGCCACGAATTCGCGCTTGTCGTGCTTGGATTTCTGGTGTACGGTGTGGGTTCCGGTGTGTTGGAAATCGGGATCAACGGCGTCGTTCCAGCGTTGGCGGGAGATACTCCGTCGACGTCGTTGTTCAACCTCTTGCACGGTTTGTACGGTGCGGGGGCTTTCGGTTTTCCGGTGGTGGCCGTCTGGTTGATGGGGCGGCTCCACGGATGGCGGCCGCTGTACGCCCTGTTGGCCATGGGGCTGTTGTGCGTCTGGCTGCTCGGCACGCTGACAAAGCATCCCGTCCTGCGCCGAACGGCGACGGATGCGGTGGAGCGCGCGCCGGACGGTGCGGCGCCGCGTGCTCGCCGTGCGGGAAGCCTATACCGCAGTCCGCTGCTGTATGTGCTGTTGGTGGCCATCACCGCTTACGTGATGGCGGAGGCGGCTGTGTGCGGTTGGCTGCCCACGTACCTGGTCCATGCGCGAAACGTGTCGCTGGACAGCAGCTCCCTGTGTCTCTCGGGGTTCTACCTGACGTTTACGGCGGGACGGTTGACCGCCCCTCTGTGGGTCCAGCGGGCGGGAAGATATCGCGCCCTCCTGTTCAGCGTCTGTCTGGCGCTGGTCGCCTTTTGCTGCGCGCTGTGGGTCGGGTGGCCCATCCCGCTGTTCATTGCCGCAGGTGCTGGGTTTGCCATCGTGTTTCCGACCATCGCTGCGGTGGCCAGTGACATGTTTCGAGCGGAAGCGGGCGTGGTCATCGGCGTGTTGTATACGGCGGCGGGGTTCGGATCGATGATGCTGAACGCGCTCATCGGCTGGCTGTCCTCCCGGTTCGGCATCGGCGTCGGTTTTTCCACCACGGCACTGTTTCTGTGCGTGGTACTGGCGTGCACCTGGCTGGCGCAGAAAGTGGCGCCACCGCACCGGGAAGCAGCGGCTCCGATGGTCAGTTGACAGGAGCAGGGCGCGTTCGTCCGCGCCGAAGGTTCCATGCACTGGATGTGTATTGTAATATTTAGTCTTCTTTTCAAAGAAAGCGTATTCAATTATGCGCTGTCTTCTGGTATGCTAGACATAGAGGTATCTATATTTCATATTTACAGAACAATCAATCTCCCGTGTCCCGTCCAACGGCGCGAGGGGATTTGGTGAATGCGAGGAGGAGGAGAGAATGACCACGACCGGCAATTTGGATGCATTGTTGCGCGAGACGCGCGTTTTTCCGCCTTCTGACGAATTTCGGGCACAGGCGAATGTGAACGATGAACGCATCTATGAAAGGGCGGCGCAGGATCCAGAGGCTTACTGGGCGGAGCAGGCGCAGCAGCTGACGTGGTTCCGGCCATTTGAGCAAATTCTCGAATGGAATCCCCCCCATGCCAAATGGTTTCTCGGCGGCACGCTGAATGCGGCGTATAACGCGGTGGACCGCCATCGCGAAAGCCATCGCAAGAACAAAGCGGCCATTCTGTGGGAAGGCGAGCCCGGAGACAGCCGGGTGTACACCTACGATATGCTGGGCCGCGAAGTGGACAGAGCGGCACATATGCTGTCCCGGTTAGGTGTGAAAAAGGGCGACCGGGTGGCCATCTATCTGCCGATGATCCCAGAGTTGGTCATCTCCATGCTGGCGTGCGCCAAAATCGGCGCCATCCATTCGGTGGTGTTCGCGGGCTTCTCGGCCAAGGCGCTGAGAGAACGCGTGGTCGATTGCGACGCGAAAGTCGTCATCACCGCAGACGCCGGCCATCGCCGCGGCGGATTCATTCCGCTTAAGCAGAACACGGATGAAGCGCTGGCGGGAACCGACGTACGGCACGTCCTCGTGGTTCAGCGGATTGGGGAAGCGTCCGGCGCGGAGATGACGGAGGGGCGGGACGTGTACTGGCATGAACTCGCGAAGCAGGTGCCAAATACGCCGTATCCTCCCGCCGAGATGGATGCGGAGGATATCCTGTTTCTCCTGTACACTTCCGGCACCACCGGAAAACCGAAGGGGATTGTGCACAGCACCGCTGGGTATCTCGTCGGCGCGAACACATCCGTGCGCACGGTGTTCGACCTGAAGGACAGTGATGTGTTCTTCTGCACCGCGGACATTGGTTGGATCACCGGGCACACCTACGTGGTGTACGGCCCGCTCAGTGCAGGCGCCACCGTTGTGATGTACGAGGGCGCGCCGGATTGGCCGCACCGGGGACGATTGTGGGAACTGGTGGACAAATACGGAGCGACCATCTTTTATACGGCTCCGACGCTGATCCGCACGCTGATGAAATGGGGCCCGCAGTTCCTGGAGCCGTACAGCCTGGATTCCCTGCGTCTCCTCGCCAGCGTGGGAGAACCCATCAATCCGGAGGCGTGGATGTGGTTCCACTCCCACATCGGGAAAGGGCGGCTGCCCATTGTGGACACCTGGTGGCAGACGGAGACGGGTTGCGCGATGATTGCTCCGCTGCCGGGCCTGACCAGCACCAAGCCGGGGTCCGCCACGCGCCCGGTGCCCGGCATTTCCGCGAAAGTGGTGGACGAGGAAGGCAACGAAGTGGAACCGGGACACGGCGGATATCTCGTCATCACCAAGCCGTGGCCTTCCATGCTGAGAACCGTGTGGGGAGACGACGACCGGTTCCGCAACACGTATTTCGGCAAGTTCCCAGGCATCTATCTGCCCGGAGACGGCGCTCATCTCGACGAAGACGGATATGTTTGGATTCTTGGGCGGATTGACGATGTCATCAACGTGTCCGGTCACCGAATCGGCACGATGGAAGTGGAAAGCGCGCTCGTGGATCATCCAGCCGTGGCGGAGGCGGCGGTCATCGGCCGCACCCACGAGGTGAAGGGGCAGGCCATCACCGCGTTTGTCACCCTCAGAGAAGGGGTGGACGCCAGTCCGGAGCTGGTGACCGAGCTCAAGCAGCATGTGGTTGAAAAGATTGGCGCCATGGCCCGTCCGGAGGAGATTCTGTTCACCGCGGAACTTCCGAAGACGCGCAGCGCGAAGATCATGCGCCGCCTGCTGCGGGACATCGCCGAGGGACGGGTGGTCGGCGACACCACCACCCTGGCCGATCCGTCCGTGATTGAACAGCTGAAAGCCGCGTACAAGGACAGCGAATGACCGATTATTGACGAGTTGTCGGAGACTGCCCGCTCCCAGGGAGGGGCAGTCTCTCTGTCTCCGTCCTTGAGGGTACAGGACCCGGTGGATACAGTGGAGGTCCATCCGGAAGACGGCCATACACGAGAGAGATTTGACTAGGAGTGCTGAGGATGAGACACCTTTCAGAAATCCACGTGCGTTTTGGAGACACCGATATGTTGGGGCACGTGAACAATGCATCGTATTTCACATACATGGAGGAAGCGCGCTGCGACTTTCTGCGCGCCCTCGGTGTGGAGCAAATACCGGTGATTCTGGCGTCAGCGAAGGGGGATTTTCGGGCTCAGACGTTTTATCCCGAAGTGCTCGACGTCGAAACCTGGGTGACGCGCATGGGCAACAGCAGTTTTGAAATCGCCAACCGCATGTTGCGGAAGGGCACCGATGAGGTGGTGTTTGAGGGGACCGCCGTCGTGGTTCATTTCGACTTCGACGCGCAGAAGCCGACACGCGTTCCGGACGCGTTGCGAAGTCTGCTGGAGCCGTATGTCGAATCTGCGCTGGTGAACGGCTGAGCGGTTTTTCTGCAGGTTTGTGTCGGGCCGACGTGGGACATACCGTGGATAGGCGGGCATGTTCACATGTACCCGCCCCGCTGGGCGGCAACAGGTCTGCCGAGCCGCTCCGGCGGTGTTGAGCCCTGCGGAGGACAGAGATGAACCTGTGGCTGTTTGTGACAGTCAGCACGTGTTTGACATTTGCCATACTGCTGGTCCTGGTGCGGTGGATTGGCAGCACGCAACTGACGCAATTGACGTTTTTCAACTGGGTGGCCGGTGCGAGCATGGGAAACATCGCGGCCAACATGATTGCGTCCCAATCGGTGCAGGGTTGGCTCGCCGCCTGTTACACGCTGGTCGTCTTCACGGCCTGCACCATCATCGCGGCCTGGATTGCGTTGAAGAGTCGAACCTTTCGCCGGGTGGCCAACGGTGAGCCGTTGGTCCTGATTCACAAAGGGACGATTCTGCGCGAGAATCTCCGACGGAGCAAAGTGAACCTTGACGTGTTTCTGATGATGCTGCGGGAAAAAGGCTATTTTTCATACAGTGAGATTGAATACGCCATCCTCGAACCCACCGGAAATCTGAGCATCCTGCCCGCGCAGGCGTCTCAGTCCGCGTCCAAGTCCGACCTGGCACACGGGCCGGATCTGTCGGACCGAGGACAGGGGCCGTACATCGAACTGATTGTTGACGGTGAGATTGATGAGGACAAGCTGCGGGAAACCGGAAAAAGCCGCGAGTGGCTGCTGGAGACCATCCGGGAACTCGGCGGACTGTCCGTGGCGGATGTAACCTATCTCGGGGTGAATGCCGAGGGTGAGGTGATTGCCGACCTGCACAGAAAGCAGCGGGAACCTTCCCCGCCTTTGTGACCACGCTTCCCTTTGCCAAAATATCGTCCAAATACTGCCCATCCTTATGGTAGAATATTCAGAAAAAAAGGAGGCGGGTGGACGAAGATGGATTTGGAAGCGGCGAAGCACGTACAGCGGGCGCGGCGCAACACGCTCGGGGATTTGTTGACGCGTACCCGGGCTCGGTATCCGCACAAACTGGCGCTCGTGTACGGGACGGCACGCTGGACCTATCAGCAACTGGATGAAGCGGTCAATCGAACCGCCCACGCGTTTTCTGCAAAGGGCATCGGACACGGTACACCCGTGGCGGTTCTGTCCCGAAACAGCCTTGATTTTGCGGTCATCGCCTTGGCGCTGGCCAGATTGGGTGCGATTTTTGTTCCCATCAACTACATGCTCAACGAGGAAGAAGTGGCCTTTATTGCTGGCCATTCGGATGTTGGCGCCGCGGCCGCCTCGGAGGAGTTCGCCCCGTTGATGGACAGCGCCCTGGCGGCCGTGGGGAAATCCGACGTGCCCAGGTACTTGATGGATTCCGATGCGGCGGCTGCGGTGCCGGCGGGTTGGCTGTCGCTGGACCGTGAGCGGCAGAGCGGTTCATCAGCCGAATTTGAAAGCGCTGTCAGCGATGGTGACGTGGCCCAGATTCTGTACACCAGCGGTACCGAATCCAGGCCGAAGGGCGTGCTGCTGACGCACGCCAATCTGCTGGCTCAGTTTGTCAGCTGCATTGTCGACGGTCGGATGGAAGCGCGGGACGTGGCCATTCACGCGCTGCCCATGTACCACAGCGCGCAATTGAACTGCTTTCTGTGGCCTGGAGTGTACATCGGTGCCACCGGAATCATTCTCAGTCATGCGGATCCCGCGGAGATTCTGTCTGTGGTCGAACGGGAGCGGGCCACCCAGCTGTTCTGTCCGCCGACCGTGTGGATTGCTCTGCTTCGGCATCCAGCGTTCCCGGAGAGGGACCTGTCGTCCCTGGAAAAATGCTATTACGGAGCGGCCATCATGCCGATGGAAGTCTTAAAGGAGCTGTCTGAGCGGTTGCCGCAGGCCCGCTTCTGGAATTTCTATGGCCAAACGGAGGTGGCACCGTTGGCCACCGCGCTGCAGCCGGAAGACCAACTTCACAAACTGGGATCCGCAGGCCGTCCCACCCTGAACGTGGAAACCAAGGTTGTGGATGACGAGGGGCGCGAAGTGCCGCCGGGGACTGTGGGGGAAATCGTGCACCGGACCGCCCACGCGATGTTGGGTTATCTGAAGGAGCCGGAGAAAACACTCGAAGCGTTTCGCGACGGTTGGTTTCACAGCGGTGATCTCGGCGTAATGGATGAAGAAGGGTATCTGACCGTTGTGGATCGGAAAAAGGATATGATCAAGTCCGGCGGCGAGAACGTGTCGAGCCGCGAGGTGGAGGAGGTTATCTACACCTTTCCCGGCATTTCCGAGGTCGCCGTGGTGGGGGTGCCAGACCCTTATTGGATGGAGGCTGTGACGGCTGTGGTCGTTCCCAAACCAGGGGTGACCCTGGACGCGGAGGCACTGAAGGCTCACTGTCGTTCGCGGCTCGCGCATTTCAAGGTGCCGAAGCACGTGGTGGTGGTTCATCAACTGCCGAAGAATCCGAGCGGCAAAGTACTGAAACGGGATCTGAGGGAGCAGTATCGCAATCTCGTCTGAGGTTGTCAAATGGTGAACGTCCGACCGAACGGCGCGGGCGTTTGTGTGCTGCACGGACGAAGGCTGTGCTGCCATCGATGAGTTTTGTATGATGGAGAGCAGACAGACAACCGGGAGGTGTGGAAATTGTTCACTCGACATCTGGTCGTCCGATTTGGGGAGTGCGACGGACTCGGACATGTGAACAACGGCACGTATTACACGTATATGGAAGACGCCAGGATGGACTTGTTTCGATTGTTCAATCCGTCCTTGGACCTGCAACGATGGAACCTGATTGTGGCGTCCACCCGCTGTGATTACCTGCAGCAGGTCACCTATGCGGAACAGTTAACCGTATACACCTGGATTCCTCACATTGGAAACTCCAGTTTTGTCGTTGACCACGTGATTGCCAACGAACGAAAGGAATGGGTCGCCCGCGGACAGGCGACCTTGATTGCGTTCGACTATCAGACCGGCAAGAGCATTCCATTGTGGAATGAGGTCCGAGCGGCCCTGGAGGAACATCGTCAAGGGCCGGCGAACGTACCGCCGCTGCGCACCTGATGCGTTGAAGGTCGTCGGACCACGATGATGCGCGTCAGTCGCTGGATTGCGCCGCGTTGGCCGACGGCCTTGCAATGTCTTTGTGAGGCTCAGCATTCGTTGTTCTATAGAAAAAGAGGACAGCGTGCTGTACCCGCCCGTGGCTGAAGGCGGGACAGCACGCTGTGTTGATGCCGGATGACGACGCTGCTTGCTATCCGCAATTCGTGGACCCGATATTGGTGAAGGGGATACCTGCTGGTTACTTGTGCTGAAGAACGGCGGGGGCCAATTCCATGCGCCGTTCCATGAACGCCTGTCGGGCCGCCTGCTCCATCCGGTCGTCCAACGGACGAAGCGTGCCGGAGATCCCGGCGTAGTCCATCGCCAGTTGCAGGATCATATCTGCCAAAGCGGGGTTTTTCGGCAGCAGGGGGCCGTGAATATAGGTGCCGATGACGTTTTTGTACCGCACACCCTCCTGTCCGTCCTCGCCGTTGTTGCCGTGTCCGGAGATGACGGTCCCAAGCGGCGCGTGGCGATGACGGGTGCGGCCGCCGTGGTTTTCAAAACCGAGAATGATGCCCACCTCCGACTGAATCGCAATATTGCCAATCAATCGAGGCGATCCCGCTTCGGTTCTCAGGTCCAACAGTTCGAGGCCCGGAATCTTGGTTCCGTTCGGCAGTTGATAGTACTCCCCGAGCAGTTGGTATCCGCCGCAAACGGCGAGCAGCGGCAGCCCGTCCTCGACCGCCGCCTTCCACTCCGCCACATTGCGGCGGAGCGTGCGTCCGACCAGCTCCTGCTCCCGATCCGACCCGCCGCCGAGCAGCACCAGATCATACTCGCCCGGCTTGGCATCGTCGGTGTGCTGAACACGGATGATTTCCACGGCATAGCCGCGCCACGCCATGCGCTGTTGCAGCGTCAAGATGTTCCCCTTATCTGCATACAGGTTCAGCAGATCAGGATACAGATGGGCGATACGCAGGGGACGGTTCATGGCTGTGGGCCCTCCTTTGCAGTCGGTCGGCGATGGGGTACAGCGCCGTATACGTGGACAACACATAGACGGTCTTCGCCTCGCAGGCGTCGGCTTGCAGCAATGCTTCATCAAGGGCTGTGGCCAGATCTGGAATCGAAACCACAGCGTCCGTCGGACAGCCTGCGTACTTGAGTCGAAGCGCCATGTCCTCCGCACGCAGCCCGGTCGTGACGTACCGGACGGTTTTCGGGTCTTCGGTCAACAGTTCGAAGTCGGCGTCCCACAGCCACGACACATCTTTGCCATCGGCCGCATTGTCGTTGATGGCGATGCACACCACTTTGGTGTCACCATCGGCGCGGATGGTCTGCAGGACGCTGTCGCAACCGGTCGGGTTCTTGATGAGATTGAGCACCGTCGGCGGCGAGGTCTCAAACGCCTGCATGCGTCCGAGCGGTGGTTCGTAGCGGCGGAAGCCCGCCTGCACACTGGCGATGTCCAGACCCACGACGCGTGCCGCCGCCAGGGCCGCCAGCGCGTTGTACCGGTTGAACAATCCTCGCGCCGCCAGGGCAATCGTCACTTCCGGCAAGGATCCCTCGGACACGGTCAGTCCCTGGGGGTGCGGATGCCCCACAAAGTCGGGGTGCGGGCGGAACATGCCGCACTGCGGGCAGTGGTAGTCCCCCAGCTGACCGTAGAAGAAGCCGTGGTAGACCAGTTCGTGGCCGCACTCGAGGCAGAAGGCGCCGTCGCGCATCTGGTCACGGACCTCGTGCTGCAGTTGGTCCTTCGACATCCCGAAGTAAACCACCTGTTTCCCATAGGCGAGGCCGATGTGGCGAGCGAGCGGATCGTCCGCGTTGAGGACCGCCACGGCATCGGTGCGCCGCAGACCGTCCAGCAGTTTCTCGAGCGTGGTGTCCAGTTCTCCGTATCTGTCCAGTTGATCCCGAAACACGTTGGTGACCACCACGACCTTGATGGGCAGGGCGTGGGCGACCAGCGGCAGGGTGGCTTCGTCGATTTCAAACAGCGCCGTCCTGCAGCGCAATCGGCCGGTCCAAGTGCAGTGTTTCAGCAGCGCGGTGGCCAACCCCTGGGGCAGGTTCGCGCCTTCGCGATTGTGCACGATGGCATCCTCTTCGGCCATGGCCGCCGCCAACAGCCTGGCCGTCGTGGTTTTTCCATTGGTTCCGGTGACCACGATGCACCGCTCCAATTTGGCGCCCAGTTTTTCGAGCAGCCGTGGAGAGATGCGCAGTGCCACTTTGCCGGGTAAGCTGGTGGCTCGTTTACCAAGGATGTTCAGGATCCATAGGACCCATTTGCCAACCCAAATCCCGAACAAACCTTTCCACTTCCTTTCTCAATGCCCGTGGCCGCATAGCCGGGGCGATGTTCAGCGGACAGTCTCGGCGCATGGAACAGAGTATCCGTTCGTCCATCACGGCGCGTTCCGTCCAGCATCCTCGCTGGCTTGCGTTCTTTTCCCGGCTTGCCCCAGCGGGGCTATCGTTTGGATTATACTATACTGAGCGGCCGGTGAGCGGCGGCAGGTGCTTGGGAAAGGAGTCGATGGGCATGTTTACGGTAAACGACCTGCGGGCAGAATCCAAGCAGGAATTCTATCGGTCGCTGGTGGAGCAGGTGCGCCACCTGATGGCCGGAGAAACCAATGAATTGGCGAATCTGAGCAACGTTGCCGCGTTGCTGAACATGCATCTGAAAGAGATCAATTGGGTGGGCTTTTATCTCTGGTACGAGGCGGAGCAAACGTTGATTCTGGGCCCGTTTCAGGGCAAGCCCGCCTGCATTCGCATCACCGAGGGGCGCGGTGTCTGCGGCACCGCCGCGAAGTCTCGGCAGACGCAGGTGGTTCCCGACGTCTTGATGTTTCCGGGACACATTGCGTGCGATCCCGATTCGCGCTCGGAAATCGTGATACCGATGGTCAAGGCCGGTCGGCTGGTGGGCGTCCTCGACATCGACAGTCCGCGCACGCAACGCTTTGACGCGGACGACGCGGCGGGACTGCAGCAGGTGGTGGACGTGCTGTTGGAAGGCACGGAGTTTCTGGACCGCTGACGAGGGTCAAACTGCGGACGGGAGGCATATCAATGGAGTTTTATGGATATCGGAAGTGTTCAACCTGCCGCAATGCGCATAAATACCTGGCGGATCACGGCGTGGATGTCGCGTTTCAGGACTTCGTGGTTCAGCCGCCCTCGCGGGAACAGCTCCAGTCGTGGGTGGACAAGTTGGGACAGGGTATCGGGCCCTTTGTCAACACCAAAGGTACGCGCTACAGGGAGCTGGGACTGAAAGACAAACAGCTCAGCGACGCGGAGTGGATGGAGCTATTGACCATGGACGGCAAGTTGTTGAAGCGGCCTGTGTTGGTGTTGGATGACAGGGTCATTGTCGGGTTTGACAAAGAGCAGTATGACAAGTTGTTCCAGAAAGGTTGAGGGGGATGCCGAGACTGTTCTTTGGCTTGACCCTCACGGACGCATGCCGGGCGGCCGTTGGACGCATCCAAGACCAATTGCGGCAGCGGGGCGTTGAAGCGGGAAATTGGTCGCGCCCCGATCAATTCCATGTGACCGTTTCCTTTCTCGGGGAGTTGCCCGACGCGGAGATTCCCCGATTGGCAGCCGCCGGGAAAGCCGCAGCAAGCCAGGTGTCGACGTTCGAGATCCATCTCTGTACGGTGGGGACGTTCCCGAAGAACCGGGTGCTGTGGCTGGGGGCAAACCGAGACAGGGGTTACGAGCGACTGTTGGCTCTGCACCAGGCGCTGAACCGCCAGTTGTCCGCAGCCGCCATTCCCGGTTTGTCGTTGGAAGCGCGCCCGTACCAGCCGCACCTCACGCTGGCGCGAAAACTGAACCTCGAGCGCTGGCGACAGGCGGCGGCTGCGTGGAACGAACGCTTTGATGTACATCTGCCGGTGGGGGCGCTGTGTCTGTTCGCCTCCACCAGGCAGGCGGAGCGGTTGGTGTATCCGGTGTTGGAGAGGTATCCGCTCCTCGGGAAAGCCGACGAGTGACCTGACGGTGGCCGGTCAGCCGTTTTCGGCGGCGCGCTTCCGCCGCGTGGACTCGTAGTGCATCAACCCGAGCGCATCCACAAACATATCCACCTGCAGGGGGGACAAATCGGCCCCGGGCTGAATCCCGATTCGGCGCACGTGGTCGACCACCCAGTCCTGCAGGGCCCCCATCACCTCCTGGACGGAAACGCCTTCATGGTATACCCGTTCAATCAACGCGGCCATTTCATCGGCGCCGCGCCGCGTCGCGCGAATGGCCTCTTCCTTCGGAGACCGACCGTGGTGCGCGTGGTACACAGTCGAAAACGGAATGGCCTCGAGCATGTCGAGGGTGCGGTGGACCGCCGCTGGATCGAAATCGACCGGAGAGGTGGAAGGGATGACCCACTCCTCATCCCAGCCTGTGAACTCGCGACGGTAGCGGATGCCCACGGCGTCACCGGCGAATAGAGCGTCCGAAACCGGGTCCAGTATGGTGAAGTGGTGTTTCGCGTGACCCGGTGAATCGAAGAAAGTCAGCGTCCGGGAACCAATGGACAGCGTATCCTCGTGATTCCGAACCAAAATCTGCTCCGGACGCACCGGCACCACCGGGCCAAACAGCGCTTCCAACCGCTCCCCGTAGACTTGTCCAGCGCCTTGCCACAATCGCGACGGGTCGGCCATGTGCCGGGCGCCGCGCGGGTGCACCACCAACTGCGCGTTGTCGGCGAGGGCCATCATCTGCCCCGCGCCCCCGGCGTGATCCAGGTGCACGTGGGTCACCACCACGTACGCGAGGTCGCGCGGATGCAGTCCCAATTTTTGCAGACCTGCCACGAGGGTATCGTGGGAGTTTGCGGCTCCGGTCTCAATGAGGGTCGGTTGGTCATCGCGGATCAGGTACGCTGCGGTGCGGTACGGCATCCCCTGCTCGAGCAGGTCAATCAGATACACGTCATGGCCCATGTCTTCAATGAGCGGCTGTACGTTGGTCACCACACTCAGTCCTTTCGAAATTTTGGTTTACGCCGCGGTTTGCCGCGATCCAGTCCACCGCCGGGAGGCAGAGATTGGTTTGTTTCCCGCCAACTTTTCGCGGGCGCTATGGACGTGCGCTGCGGCTGCACCGGATGTTTCTGGCTTCGCCACGACGAGGGCGCGGAATTCGTCCGGCCGCGCCGCGGCAACGGGCGCACCTCGGCCGAACGGGCGTACGCAGTCTGAGACCGCCCAAAGGCGGGTACGGGAGCGCGGGCCGCTGCGGGAGGCCGCTGTTGTCGCCGCTGCTTCGCGTCTTCCACGGGAATCACATCCGCCAGCTGATCTTCCTCAGGCTCCTCTAACAGCGTGGTTCGGGAAATGGACAACAATATCCCCATCGCCGACAGATTCATCAGCAGCGAAGTTCCTCCGTAGCTGATGAACGGGAGCGGAATGCCTGTGACGGGAAGAAGTCCGGTCACGGCGCCGAGGTTGATGATGGTTTTGAACGTGATCATGCCAGTCAACCCCAGTGCCAGCAGGGAACTGAACCGATCCGGGGCTCTGCGCGCGGTGTGAAAGCCGCGCCAGATCAACACGGCAAATGTGGCAATCAGCGCGATGGCGCCGAGAAACCCCCATTCCTCCACGAACACAGGAAAGATGAAGTCAATCTGCGGGACGGGCAGGTATCCCATCTTTTGAATGCTCATGTCAAAACCGCGGCCGAACCAGCCTCCGGCGGCCATCGCCGTGAACCCCTGCAACAATTGGTACGCGTTTGCACTGTGAAATGGGTCGAGCCAAGCCTGAATCCGGGCGGAACGGTACGACTCGAGAAAGCCGAACCCGACAATGATGGGGGCCAGCGCGCCCATCAACAGCAGCAGCGGCTTCATCCGCGCGCCGGACGCGAACAGGAGCACCATGCAGGAGGCGAGCAAGGTCATCGCGGTGCCCATGTCCGGTTCGAAGATGATGAGCAGGAAGGCCAGCCCGGTTACGATGACGGCCGGAAGCATTCCCTTCTTAAAGCTATGTAAGAGTGTCACCTTTTTGGTGAAAAAGAAGGACAGGTACAGGAGCACCGCAATGATGGCCATTTCGGAAGGCTGCAGACGCAGAGAACCCGCACCGAGCCACCGACGGCCGCCTGCGAGAGACTGTCCAACGTGAGGGATGAGCACCAGCACCAGGAGGATGAGGCTGATCCCCGCCAGCAGCGGTGCCATACGATACCACGTCTGCGCGGGAACGAAGCTGAGACCAATCATGAACCCCGTGCCGACGATGCCAAAGAGCAATTGCCGATTGGCGTAATAGGCGGGCGGCATACCATGTTGGATAGCAATCACCGTACTTGCCGAAAAAATGGTGAGCACGCCCACCGCTGTGAGGATAATAACGGTGAAAAACAATACGTAATCGACCTGGTGTCGTTGTCGTTGCAAGCGCGTCACCTCCCCGCCAAAGTGCAACAGGATGTTCTTCGACATCCGAGATCCAATCCCCTGCTTGGCAGGACGTAGGAAGGACGCGCATGCGCTCACCACCAGTGCATGCCGATGGCGGTAATCCCAAGAATGGCAGCCAGTGGAATCGCCAAACCCCAACCGCCTCCCCAGTTTCCGCCGGGGCCTGTGCCGGGCGGATAGCCGGGACCGGCTGGGCCGGGGGGACCGCCGAACCAGGGGCGATGGGGCTCGGGGATGGCATCGGCAGTCCATGGCGAGACCGGATCATCCCGATGGGCCACGCCCAGGATGATGTAGCGTTTCGAACAATGCACAATCACCCCGCGAAAGGTACCAAAGTGGGTGTGACACGCCACGTGCTGTCCCAAGAACCTATGCAGCAGACGGTGTGTGACTGGCATATCTGCCCCTCCTTTACGGCACCAGTCTATGGGGCAATCGCCCGCCCGGAGACGGCGGGTGCCCAAATTCGAGCCATCCCCGCCGAACGCGGCCATTTTGTATTACACTCAGGACGAAACCACCGAGTGGAGGGCGGATATGGTGCAGAGGGTTCACCCCTATTTAGCGGATAGTGCGCCGGTGGTGCTGGCCCATCGAGGGAACAGTGCACAGTGTCCAGCCAACACGCTGTGCGCCTTTGAAGCCGCTTTGGCAGCGGGAGCAGAGATCATCGAAACGGACATGCACTGGACCAAGGACGGGGTGATGGTGCTGTGCCACGACGAAGTCGTGGATCACGTGAGCGACGGCTGCGGCGCCATCCGCACGCTCACCCTCGCCGAACTGAAGTCGCTCGATTTCGGGTACCGGTTTTCACCGGATGGCGGAGTGACCCATCCGTTTCGCGGTCAGGGAATCACCATACCGACGCTGGAGGAGGCGTTGGCGGCCTTTCCAACCGCTCGGTTCAACATCGACGTCAAGCCGAAACAGCCGGGAAGCCTGCGTCAACTGTTGAAAACCATTCATGCACTTGGCGCCGAATCCAGGGTCTTGCTGGCGTCGTTTCACGACAGCATCCTGCGCCAGATTCGGGCCATGAACCGAGGCATTGCGACCAGCGCCTCGGTGCGTGAAACCTTTGCGTTCTGCCGGAGGGTGTGGATGCGGCGCTCCATCCCGGACGGCCTGCCGTACCTCGCGCTGCAGGTTCCGCAGTCGATGCGCGGCGTGCCGGTGGTCACGGCGCGGTTTGTGGATGCGGCGCATCGCGCGGGCGTCAAGGTGCACGTGTGGACCGTGGATGAGCCGGATCGGATGCGTAAATTGTTGGACATGGGCGCGGATGGCCTGGTGACCAATCGCCCAGAGACGGCGGTGGCGGTGCGCGCCGAATGGCTTCGGACAACCATTGCTTGAAAAGACACGCTTCCCCCTGTTCCCATCCGGGCATGGATGGGATGTTCCCCTCACGTTTGCCTTTCCGGCCGTTGGATGGCCAACACATGCTCGCGGTGGAGAAGGAGCGCCAACCAGTCGGGAGGACCACATGCGTGTGGAAGCCGAACTCCGTTTGCTCATTTATGATTGATGTTCATCGAAATTGCGCGCAAAAGGATGCACGAACGTGATGGTCAACGAATCTGCGAAAATACCTTGATTTATTGATCAAGAATTCGCTTACATAACATTGTTGACGCGGAAGAACTCGCATCCTATAATGAGCGTAAGAAATCATAGTCAGTCACATATGATCATTATTTGATTGAAAATGGCGGAAGTCGACGGGGGATGGAAGGGGGTGAAACCATGCTGGCAGATGAGCGCAGGCGGCGAATCTTGGATTGGTTGGAGCGAGCACAGAGCGCGACGGTTTCCGAATTGGCGGTGATGTTTGGAGCCTCGGAATCCACCATTCGTCGGGATCTGCAGGAACTCGACGAACAGGGCCTCCTGAAGCGAACCCACGGCGGGGCCGTGCCGTTGGAAATGGCCGGGTTTGAAGCTACCATTCAGGAGAAACACGCCCAACGTTTGGCGGAGAAAGTGCAGATTGCAAAGCGGGCGCTCGACATGATTCGGCCCGGGGATACGGTGCTGTTGGATTCGGGATCGACCACGCTGCAAATCGCTCGCCTGTTGCCGGACATGGACGTGACGGTGGTGACCAACAGCCTCGCCATCGCACAGGAACTGTCCACCTATCAACGCGTCCAGTTGGTGGTGCTCGGTGGTGAACTGCGCACCACGACGGGGGCCATGGTCGGGCCGTTCACGGAGATGCTGCTCGCTCAACTGCACGTGGATCGGCTGTTTCTGGGCGCGAATGGCGTGGATTTCGTGCACGGTATCACCACGCCGAACGCGGTCGAGGCGGCGACCAAGCGGGCCATGATGCGCGCGGCCCGAGAAGTGGTACTGGTTGCCGACCACAGCAAACTGCGTCAGCGAAGTTTGGTGAAGATCTGCGATATGGGCGATGTGGACACGTTCATTACGGATGCACCGCTTTCAGCCACGGATCTGGAGCGCTTGGCGCACGAAACGGTATGCGTGCAATTCGCGGGAGAAGCTCAACAAGGGGATTGACAGCATGAACAATGTGGAGCAGTTGGGACAGAATCGACGCGTGGTGACGGTGACGCTGACGCCGGCCGTGGACCTGTTCCTGCAGGTGGATACGCTGCAGCCGGGAACTCTGCACCGGGTGCCGGGGCCGCAACAGTTCGTGGGGGGCAAAGGCATCAACGTGGCGAAGGCGCTTCACGCCTTCGGGACCCCTGTGGTGGCGACCGGGTTTGTGGGCGGCGAACGCGGGCGCTGGATTGAATCCCAACTGACAGAGGCCGGTATGGCGGTGCAATTTACACACACCGCTGCGGAAACTCGGTTGAACGTGAAGATTGTGGAGCAGGGTGGCCGCTTGACCGAGTTGAACAGCGCTTCGGCGCCGCCCGCCGACGAGGAGTGGAGCTCGTTTTCGAAGCATCTGCGCGAATTGTCGAAGTCGGCTGCGTGGGTGGCCTTCTGCGGCAAGCTGCCGGATGGCTGCCGGGAGGACTGGTACCAGACGGCGATTGTGGAGGCGCGGAGCCTCGGTGTGAAGACGCTGTTGGATTCCAGTGGCCGCGCATTGCACCAGGGCATACTGGCGGGCCCGGACATCATCAAGCCGAACCATCACGAGCTGGAGGAACTGGTGGGTCGCCCGCTTGCAACGGATGCGGATGTGGTGGACGCGGCGCGCGCAGTGGTCCATGCCGGGGTGCACTTGGTCGTTGTGTCTTTAGGAGCCCGCGGAATGCTCGCTGTGGCTGCTGAACGCGCGTGGCGAATCGAGGTGCCCGCCGTGGAAGTGGTTTCGGCTGTGGGCGCCGGCGACACCGCGGTGGCAGGTTTGTTGCACGCGCTGGTGAGCGGACGGGACGTGGAACAGGCGCTTCGCTTCGCGGCGGCCGCTGCGACGGCGGCCGTGCAAACATCCGGCACCATGCGGCCCGACAACGCGGCGGTGATGCAAATGATGGAGCGGATTCGGATTTCGGAATGGAGGGGAGTATTGTGACGACGAAACTGGTTGCTGTCACCGCCTGTCCAACGGGCATTGCGCACACCTACATGGCGCAGGAGTCGCTGTTGCGAGCGGCGGAAAAGATGGGCGTGGAGATAAAGGTGGAGACGCAGGGAGCATCCGGCGTGGAGCAGGCGCTGACGGAAGAGGACATCCGCGCCGCCGATGCCGTCATCATCGCCGCGGACAAAGCGGTCGATTTGGATCGATTTCATGGAAAGCGCTTGCTGCAAACGTCGGTCACCAGCGCCATTAAAGCGCCGCAGCAACTCATAGAGGACGCTTTGAAGCAGCCGGTGTGCGGCGCCGAGCGCGGGAGCGACTACCTGAGTCAGGTCGCGGAAGGCAAGGCGCAAAAGAAAGCGAGTATGCCGGCGGGGTATCGTCATCTGATGAACGGCGTGTCGCACATGCTGCCGTTGGTGGTGGCGGGCGGCATTTTTATCGCGCTGTCGTTCGCGGTGGACATCGACAATCAATCACCGCTGGCGCAGGCATTCATGAATATTGGTAGTAAATCAGCGTTCGCATTGTTCGTGCCGATTCTCGCCGCGTTCATCGCGCAGTCCATCGGTGACCGGCCCGCGTTCGCGGCTGGGTTGATTGGCGGCTGGATTGGCACGCAGGGGTGGATGTTCGGCGACGACAATGCCAGCGCGGGTTATCTCGGCGGCATTTTGGCTGGATTCTTGGCAGGCTACGTCACGAAGTGGTTGAAGCAGTGGATCCGGCTGCCGCGGGCGCTCGAAGGGCTGATGCCGGTGCTGATCTTGCCTGTGCTGTCGGTCGGAATTGTCGGATTGCTGATGATTTTCGTGCTCGGTTCGCCCATTGCCGCAGTCATGCAGTGGATGAAGAACGGCCTGGACAGCATCGGCGCCACAGGCTCCGTGGGGATTGGCCTGTTGCTCGGTGCCATGATGGCGTTCGACATGGGCGGTCCCGTGAACAAGGTGGCGTATCTCTTCGCGGTGGGACTGCTCGGCAGTCATACGCACGAGTCCGAGGTGATTATGGCGGCTGTGATGGGCGCTGGAATGGTACCGCCGTTGGCGGTGTCGTTTGCAACCTTCATCAACAAGCGCAAATTCCTGCCGGAGGAACGGGAGGCGGGGAAAGTGGCTCTGGTGCTCGGCGCCTGCTTCATCACCGAGGGGGCCATTCCCTTCGCCACCAACGATCCGTTCCGCGTGATTCCATCCATCATGGTGGGTTCGGCGGTCACAGGGGCTCTGAGCATGCTGTTCCAGGTCACTCTGCCCGCGCCGCACGGAGGAATTTTCGTCTTCCCGCTGATCGGGAACGTGGTTCAGTACATCCTCGCCATCTTGATTGGCGCGGTCGTCAGCGCCGGATTGATTCTTGTGCTGAAGAAACCCGTGATGCAACAGGACACGAGCGTGGCCGCGTAAAGGTGCCGGTGGTTCCGCATCGGCCGCGGATTCCAGGTGATGCTCAGATCGGACTTAGATCTCTGTCCCTTGACGTGTATCTGTTGGCGAAAGCAGGAATGCTGCTGACCGCCGCTGGCTGCGCGGAGCCGAATCCGTCCAGCCGGCGGCTTCTTTGTGCCCCTCGCTGGCACGTTCGCGTTGGACGATCTCGTTGCGCGCACAGCACTTCCCGTGCGACAATGGGACAAGAGTGAAGCGAAGAGGTGAACGGACATGCGGTATCCAACATCCCAACGAATGCAACAGTTGCCCAAACAGTTTTTTGCCGGTCTTGTGGCGCAGGTGAACGCACGCATGCAGGCGGGTCACGACGTCATCAACCTCGGACAGGGAAATCCGGATCAACCAACGCCTTCCCACATCGTGGAGGCCCTGCGAGAGGCCGCGCTCGATCCATCGACGCACCGCTATCCTCCGTTCACCGGACTGCCGGAGTTGAAAGCGGCGGTTGCAGCATTTTACGCCCGGGAATACGGGGTTTCTCTCAATCCGGACACAGAAGTGGCGGTCTTGTTTGGCGGCAAAACCGGACTGGTGGAGTTGAGTGAGATCTATCTGAATCCGGGGGATGTCGCGCTGGTGCCGAGCCCAGGGTATCCAGATTACTGGAGCGGCATTGCGCTCGCCGGGGGGCGTATGGAAAAGATGCCGCTGTTGCCGGACAACGCATACTTGCCGGATTTGTCGGCTATTCCAGCGTCCGTGCGCGGCGCCGCCAAGCTGATGTTTCTCAATTATCCGAATAATCCCACCGGCGCCACCGCAACCTCGACGTTTTTCGAGGACGTGGTGCGGTTTGCGGATCAACACGGCGTACTGGTGATTCACGACTTTGCGTACGGGGCCATTGGCTTTGATGGCGTGAAACCGCCGTCGTTCCTGCAGACGCCGGGCGCCAAAGCCATTGGCGTCGAAATTTACACCATGAGCAAGACCTTCAACATGGCGGGCTGGCGGATTGCATTCCTGGTTGGGAATGAAGAGGTGGTAAGGGCTGTGAACCAGTTTCAGGACCACTACTACGTGTCTCTGTTCGCCGCGGTCCAACGCGCGGCCATCGCTGCGCTGACCGGGCCTCAACAGTGCGTGACAGATTTGGTTCGGATGTACGAACGCCGTCGCGACGCGTTCGTCGGCGCGCTGCGCGAACACGGGGTGGTGTGTCCGAGCCCTGGCGGATCGTTTTTCGTCTGGATGCCGGTGCCGCAGGGCTTTTCCGCCACCACCTTCGCGGAGTTTCTGCTCACGGAGGCGAATGTGGCGGTGGCACCGGGCGTCGGATTTGGCGAACACGGCGAGGGATACGTTCGCGTGGGACTGCTCACCACCGAAGATAGACTTCGCGAGGCGGCGCTGCGGATTGCCGGGGCGGTGCGCGTTCATTCGTAACGGTCCCCTCTGCGAGCGGGGGAAGCGAACAAAAAACGTGGCGAGGACACGCGTCCTCACCACGTCCATCAGGGGCGTTCCGGTCCTTCGCCGGGCTGGGTTTTGCTGCGAAACTTGTCCGCCAACTGAATCAGCCACAGGCGGTGGTAAGGGACCTGGTACAACACCGGCTCGACGCGGCTGTCCCCAGGTCCCAGGCGGTACATCCAGATGGTCGTTTCGTTGCGGATGCCCTCGTGCATTCGAATACCGAGGTGGATGGAATCCCGATAACCATTTTTGTACGCGATGGCACCGAGTTGGCCGTGCAGCTCGGCCACCATCGGCCGAAACCTCGGATCGCGCAGAACGGGGGCGTCCGCCCAGGGCGTGAGCCCGTCCGCCCCTGTGTGCAGCCGCTGTTCGGTCTCCAGAATCACCACCTCCGCTCCCTGGATGGGCTGCTGGCTCCGCCCATCGATGACGCGGATCCGCAGCTGAGATCTGGGAATCGGCACATACGGGGAGAATTTGTTGGTGGGCTCGGTCGGATTGGCCGGTCTCGGCGTCGGCTGCGGTGCTGGTGACGCATTCTGACCCGGCTGCGGTCTCGCATCGTTCGCAGGCGAGGTTTGTCCCGCCCGAGGTTGTGCGGGATGCTGCAGCTGCGTTCGCTGCGGATGCGCTGGCGTTGGTGCGGTTGTCTGCGTCCCTTCCGCAGGTGCCGCGACGGTGGGGACGGCGGTCCCGCCGCACGTCCCTGGAACGTTGGGCAGTGACCACAGCCCCAGGCCTGCGGCCACCAGGCACAGGCCAACGGTCTTACCAGTTGGAAACCTCTTGAACACTGTTCACACCTCCTGCACACCGCCGTCAGGGAACGCGGCGCAGCGCTCTGTCCATGTAGTAAAACTGCAGAATCTGTACGTAGTTGCGGCCGCGTTCGGCCCAATACTGACTGCCCCATTGAGCCATTTTCTGGGCATTGCGATACTGCCAGTTCGGGTCGTTCTCATACCCGGCGCGGTAGTTTAATTCGATGATTTCACCGTTCGGCTTGACATACACATACCGCCGCAGCGATTCGACGGCGCGGTTTGTATCCTCCTGTCTCGACCAAGCCCGATAGGTCTGGAAATTGACGGTATTGTCCACGTCGAACGTGAAACCGTCAATCGTCACCGGATGCAAGTGGTGGTACCAGGCGAACATCTTGACCGCCATCGCACCCGCCCGCAGCGAGTCCGGATGCCACGACGGCATCCACTCATTGGGCAGGACGTCTTCCACATATTGTTCAAAGGGCACCGTTTGCACCCAGGCGATGCGCCCGCGCGGATCCGATTCTCCGCTGACATTCTGTTGACGAATGGCGACGCGAATCACGCTCGGCGGCGCGGTGTTGTAGATGGTATTCACCTGTGCGCTGGCTTGCGGTGGAACCAGCGCGCCGACGAAGTAAACCAAGGCACAGGCAAACCCGGACATCCATCGTTTCTTCATAGGCCTCCCCCTGCTGTGCGAGATTCAGAGATACCGTTACCTTTCCCAGGCCCTGCGGGAGCTATGCACGGACGGCGCCTGAGAAGCGCCTGCGCATGACATTGCGGTCGGGAATCGGTACAATAAGTGCGTCTCCCAAGGCTTCGGCTGCTGGCGGGCGGCGGAACCACCGCGACGAAGGAGGATGGCCATGGAGAAGCTCGGCTTGACGGGAAAGAGCAATCACAGCGCGGATGACACGTTGAAGGGATTGTCCGCACTATTTGTCGATGGCGATAAGGTGTTTGTGGACAACGGCGCGATTCATGCAAAGAGTCAATTGGAGCGCTCATTGACCTTTGTGAAATCGGCTGACGAATTGACAGATCCTCGCACGGTGTACGTGTTTTGGATTACGCTGAAGCGCAGAGACGGGCAGATGGGATTTCACGGTGCGATGCCGTTTGTATTGCTGGTTGACGAAACCAACCGTCTGGGGTACAAATCACTTGCGGAACAGGTCAATAAAATGGACAAGGCTGTCAAGGGGCAGGTGGATGTGACGGGGGTGCCGGAGGCTGTTGTCGCAGCTGCGCGGGACTATCTCGTGCGCGTGCGGCCGGACCTGTGGGAACACGCCGCCCCCGAATTTCGCGCCGCATTCGCCGGCTCTGCCGAATAGAGAGAGGGGTAGCTCGTTGAATCAATCGGAAACACCGCTGTTCACAGGCTTATTGAACCACGTGAAACGGCAGCCGCTGCAGTTTCACATTCCCGGGCACAAGCGCGGCCGCGGCATGGACGACGACTTCCAATCGTTCATCGGGGAGAATGCGCTGGCTCTGGATCTCATTAACATTGCTCCCCTGGACGATCTGCACAATCCAACCGGCATGATCAAGCGGGCGCAGGAATTGGCGGCGGAAGCGTTCGGCGCTGACTATACCTTTTTTTCTGTGCAGGGCACCAGTACGGCCATCATGACCATGGTGCTGGCCACGGTGGGACCTGGCGACAAAATTCTCGTGCCGCGCAATGTGCACAAGTCCGTGCTCACAGCGGTCATGCTGGCGGACGCCATGCCGGTCTTCCTGCATCCGGAGGTGGACCACGAACTCGGGATTATGCACGGATTGTCCGTTGAAACGGTGGAGAAGGCCTTCGAAGACCATCCGGATGCCAAGGCCATTGTCGTCATCAACCCGACCTATTTCGGCGTGGCGGCGGATTTGCAGCGCATTGTGGAGCTGGCTCACGCGCGCGGCGTGGCGGTGCTCGTGGATGAGGCGCATGGGAGTCTCACGCCGTTTCACGAACGGCTGCCCATGTCGGCCATGCAGGCAGGGGCGGACATGGCGGCCACCAGCGTGCACAAACTGGGCGGATCGATGACGCAATCGAGCGTGCTCAACGTGCGGGAAGGTTTGGTCGATCCGCGGCACGTCCAAGTCGTGCTCAGCATGCTGACAACCACATCCACCTCCTATCTGCTGTTGGCTTCGCTCGACGTCGCCCGCAAACAGCTCGCGCTGCACGGGCGGGAGCGGGTGGAAAAAGCGATTCGCCTGGCCGACGACGCAAGGCGCCGCATCAATGCCATCCCCGGCCTGTACTGTCCCGGCGAGGAAATCCTGCACAGCAGTGCAACCTATGCGTTGGATCCGACCAAGCTGACGGTGTGCGTGAAGGATCTGGGCATCCGCGGCTTCGACGTGGAACAGATGCTGCGCGAGGAGTACAACATCGAGGTCGAGTTGAGCGACTTGTACAACGTGCTGTGCATCATTTCCTGGGGGGACGACGAGGCGGACGTGAACGCGTTGGTGCATGCGCTGGAACAGATTTCGCAGCTGTAC
This sequence comes from Alicyclobacillus contaminans DSM 17975, assembly GCF_000429525.1. Classification (GTDB taxonomy): domain Bacteria; phylum Bacillota; class Bacilli; order Alicyclobacillales; family Alicyclobacillaceae; genus Alicyclobacillus_A; species Alicyclobacillus_A contaminans. The sequence continues at coordinate 85,536 of NZ_AUCA01000004.1, forward strand.
AAAGACAACATCGACCGCCGCAGCGCGGTGGTGAAGACACCGTCCATGCCGGTGCTGAGCATGTCGCCCCGCAGGGCGTTTTATGCGGAGACGGAAATCGTTCCACTCCACGCGTCCGTCGGACGAACGATTGCAGAAATGATTATGGTCTATCCGCCGGGAATACCGATTTTGCTTCCCGGGGAAATTGTGACGCAGGACAACATCGATTATATTGAGGAAAACCTTCGGGCTGGGCTTCCTGTACAAGGCCCGGATGATCCGGAGATTCGCTACGTCAAAGTGGTGAAGTCAGCCGGTTGAAATCTTCCGTTCCAAGGGATGAAAGCGGGAGGGGATGACGTTGGCACAGTTGCAAGAGGGCCAGATGGCGCCCGCGTTCACACTGCCGGCGACGTCGGGCGGAGAGGTGTCGCTTGCGTCGCTCGCGGGCAAGGTGGTGGTGCTGTACTTTTATCCGAAAGACGACACGCCGGGCTGCACGTTGGAGGCCAAGACGTTCTGCAATCTTTCGCCGGAGTTTGAGGCGGAGGGCGCTGCCATTCTCGGGGTATCCCGGGACAGCATCCCTTCTCACGAAAAGTTCATGGCCAAACATGCTCTGTCGGGATTGACCCTGCTGGCGGACACGGACGGCAGCGTCTGCGAGGCGTACGGAGTCATCAAGGAAAAGAACATGTACGGCAAAAAGGTCATGGGGATTGAACGCACCACGTTTGTGTTGGACGGTGACGGCCGGATTGCGAAGATTTACCCCCGGGTCAAGGTGGATGGACACGCTGAGGCGGTTCTGACCTTCGTTCGCTCGCTGAAGGGTTGACGCGAGGCGGCGACGCCGTTCACAGACCGGTCCAATGGCGGTATACTAATGGAAGAAGGGAGTGTTGCGCTTTGATTACACTGACCGAGAGTGCGGCGGACAAGTTGCGTGAAATGATCGCCGGTCGCGGTGAGGACGAGAGCGCGCTTCGCATCTACGTCAAGCCGGGCGGATGCACCGGGTTCAGCTACGGCATGGCGCTCGATGGCCCGAAAGATACAGATTTGAAGTATGAAATTCAAGGCGTCACTGTGGTGGTTGACAAGGAAAGCCTGTCGCTCATCGACGGTTCCGAGGTCGACTACGTGGACAATTTCGATGGTTCCGGATTTCGGATTATGAATCCCAACGCCACGTCCACCTGCGGATGCGGCTCCAGCTTTCGGACTGCGGATCAGGCGGGGCAGCCTGGGGCCTGCGACGTCTGAGAACAAGCCTGTTCACCGTGGGTGAGCGGGCTTTTTTCGACATGGGTCAACCGAATGGGACAAGCCGAGAGGTGAAGCGGATTGGCATGGTTCGAAAAAGTGCTGAAAGACCCGGTGCACGACGAGATCCTGGTGGATGATCCTTGGATCTGGCGCCTGGTGAACACAGCGGCCGTGCAGCGGCTGCGCCGCATTCGTCAATTGGGGACTTCCTATTTAACATTTCACGGCGCGGAGCACAGTCGCTTCACCCATTCGCTCGGCGCCTACGAAACCATGCGCCGCGTTCTGCACTACTTGCAGCGAGAGTACGGATGGCCCGCCGATTTGCGCGAGCGCCGGTTGGCGTTGTCCGCGGCGCTGCTTCACGATGTCGGACATGGACCCTTTTCGCATACCTTCGAGCGAATTTATCCGGTTCATCACGAGCAGTGGACGCAGCGGATTCTCATGGAAGATGATGAACTTGCATCGGTGCTCGCGGAAATCGACGATACCTTTGCGTCTGAGTTGGCCGGCGTACTCCGAAAGGATGGTCGGCACCCGTACATTCAGCAGTTGATCACCAGTCAACTGGATGTCGACCGGATGGACTACCTGCTGCGCGATGCGCTGCACACGGGCGTATCCTACGGCCGCTTTGAGCTGGCTCGGCTAATCCGTTCGCTGGCACTGCACGAGGGCACGGTGGTGCTCAAGCAAAGTGGGCTGCATACCGCCGAGCAGTACATTCTGGCGCGCTACTTCATGTATACCCAGGTGTACCTGCATCCGGTAACCATGGGCAGTGATCTGCTCGTCGCGCAGATCTTGCGCAGGGCGGACGAGCTTTGGAAGTCCGGCCAGTCGGTGGATATGCCTCACGAGTTGGTGGCGCTGTTTGAGGGGCAGGATGCGGTCACGGTGCGGGAATACCTGGCGGTGGACGAATCGACGCTGCAGTATGCGTTTCACAGTTGGGCGAGATCTTCCGATCCGGTGCTCCGCGATTTGGCGCAACGCTTTTTGGAGCGCAAGCTGTTCGCGCCCATCATCCGCTCGGAACCCAGTTCGGAGGAATGGGCGGTGCTCCGAACTGCGGCCAGGGCGATGGGGTTTCATCCGGATTACTACGTGTGCGGGCGCGGATCGGAAGTTTCGGCGTACGTGTATCAGGGCCAGGGCATCTTCGTGCTTTCCGGCGGAGGGAGCGTGCAGGAACTCAGCCGCGTCTCCAAGGTCGTTCGGTCTCTGAACCCGGACGCGGAGTACTGCTTGGTCTTGCCAAAAGAAATGCTGGAGACGGAAGGTCCGTTCCAGCATCGCGTACGGTCGGTGGTGTCCGGCGGGGCACCTGTCTCTGGTTAAGGCTGCCGCCCTGCGCTGGCGCGGCGCTTGCCGAACCAAAACCACACGATAGCCACAACCAGCACCAACACACCGAAATATGTAAGGGGTTTGAGTAAGGAATCTAGTTTTTCCCAATGTTTGCCCAGTTGAAATCCGGCAAACACCATGGCGAAATTCCACGGAAGCGACCCGAGCGCCGAAAAGACGAAGAATTTGCCTAGGCGCATTTTGGCCACACCGGCGGGGTACGAAATGACGGTTCGTACGCCGGGCAACAGCCTGCCGAAGAACACGGTCCACTCGCCGTATTTGGCGAACCAACGCTCGGCGCGCTGCAGATGGGATTGCGAAAGCAGGACATATCGTCCATAACGGTGGATGAAGGGGCGTCCGCCGTAGAGGCCGATGGCGTAGGCGATGGTGCCTCCAATCACATTGGCGATGGTGCCAACCACCACCGCGCCAAAGAAGGACAGCTCGTGGGTATACGCCAAGTAGCCGGCGTAGCCCATGACCGGTTCACCGACGGGCAAGAAAATGCTTTCCAGTGTCATGAGCACAAAGATGGCCAGACTACCATAGTGCGAGATGAATGTGCTGAGGTGGGCCGCCACAACGAAATCCTCCTCGGTGAAGTCTTCAATCTTGTACATCGTACACGATGTGGCGCCGTTTGTGAATGCTTCGGCGGGGGATTGGGGTTGACAGACCCAGCGGATCTCCGCACAATGGATGGGGTGGTTGACAGCGTGGATGGGCGTGAGACTGGGACGGCCCGAGCGGTTGCCGGTCGCCCATCGACAGGCTGAAAAACTCAGGGAGTCAGTGACCCTGTAGAAAGCTGAGGGAACGTGCATGCCCTTGCTTCACGCGATGTTGAATGTGGTTTATCTCGCGATGCAGCTGTTCACGGGTGCGATTGGCGTATACCAGATTGTGATGTCCCTGTTTGGGATCTGGCACAAGCGGGAGCCGATTCGCCACGACCCGGCAAAGCGGTTTGCGGTCATCATCGCGGCACACAACGAGGAGCGCGTGATTGGACCGCTCATTGACAGCCTTACTGCTCAAGAGTATCCAAAAGCGCTGTTCGATATACACGTCATTGCCGACAACTGCACAGACCATACCGCGGATGTCGCACGTCGTCACGGCGCCGTGGTACATATTCGCACGGATCACGAAAAGCGCGGCAAGGGATTTGCCATTGAGTGGATGTTGGAGCGACTTTGGTCGTCGAATGTCCAGTACGACGCGATTGTGATGTTCGACGCCGACAATCTGGTGGCGCCCGACTTTCTGCGCATCATGAATGATAAGTTGATTGAAGGGAACAAGGTCATTCAGGGATACCTGGGCGTCAAAAATCCATTCGACACCTGGGTCAGCGTGTCCATGGCCATCTCCTATTGGTACAGCAATCGCATGTGGCAAAATGCCCGTCAAAATTTGCACTTGTCGTCCTCCCTCGGAGGTACGGGATTGTGCATCGACATGGCATTACTCAAAGAGATGGGATGGGGAGCAACCGGCCTCACGGAAGATCTCGAGTTCGGTGTCCGCTGTGTGGAACGTGGCATCATTCCCATTTGGGCGCACGATGCGGTGGTCTATGACGAAAAACCGACCACGCTGCTGGCGTCGATGCGGCAGCGCCTGCGTTGGATGCAGGGGCATTTCCACTGCGCGAAGCACCACATGGTGCCCCTGCTGATGGCCGGGATTCGGGAGCGCAATTTTGTCAAGTTTGACGCCGGGGTCTACCTGTTCCAGCCCGCGCGTTTTCTGATTCTCTTCCTGACGTCGCTGATGCTGTTGCTGCAGATCTCAACGCCGCATACCTCGCTGATGTCTCACGTCGCGTCGTTCCTGCCGACGGACTTCTGGGTTGCGGTGAATGTCTTTTTGTATTTGCAAATGCCGTTGGCGCTGTTCTTGGAACGGGTCAACTGGAAAGCGTACGTCGGGTTGATTCTGCTGCCGTTTTTCCTGTGGACATGGGGACCGGTGGTGTTTCAGGCATACTTCACCAAGACGAACCGCCGTTGGGCCCACACGGTGCACAAACGCGCGATTCGGCTGGACGAACTGCGCAGTCGCTGATTGGAGCGCCCTTGGGATGAGGCTTGCCGAGCTTTGTTCGCCGGCGAGCCTCGCTCTGTGTCATTGGACGATGGTCGGGGCCTTTTCAATCATCGTGACCACCGCGTCGCGAATCGGCATGCCGGGATAAATCCCAATTTCCTCTGCGGTCTGCGTGCAGGATTCCACCGTGGCGTTCAACAACTCGTCCATGGTTTTCACGCCGACGGCGCGTGCCGCGACAACACGGCGATCAGCCAGCTTCTCCCGAAGCAGCTGTACGTCCAGGGCGCCGCACATGACGTATCCGGCTTCTGTCTGCAGAATCAACAGGTTGGTTTTCGGCAAATGGATTTCGATGGACACGACGGAATAGTCCCCAATCCAGAGCGGCTCAACTTTCACCATACCTGTATCCCCCTTCGGATGGCTCCCATTCAGCTTATGGTGAAATCCACAAAGTGTGCCACCGGTACGGCATGCTTCGATCGAGCGTGCGCAATATGATACGATGAGAAAGTGTACGGCATGTTTGACAGGAGGTTGCATGCGGTGACGACAAGCAGGGAACTGATTCAGCGTCTGGCGGACGCACACGGTATTTCTGGATTTGAACGGAATGTACGAAAGTTGTATGAGTCCTACCTGGCGCCGGTCTCGGAGGAACTGATTCGCGACAGGTTCGGCGGCGTGGTGGGCAAGAAAACGGGGGACGCAAGTGGGCCGAAGGTGTTGATTGCCGGTCACCTGGACGAGATCGGCATGGTGGTGACACACATCACCGACGATGGGTTCCTGTATTTTCAGACCGTCGGCGGCTGGTGGTCTCAGGTGATGTTGGCGCAGCGGGTTGTGGTTCATACGCGAAAGGGCGAATTGATGGGGGTCATCGGGTCTAAACCGCCCCACCTGCTCACGGCGGAAGAACGCAACAAGGTCGTCAAAATTCAGGACATGTATATTGATATCGGCGTGAAGGACAAGGAGGAAGCTGAATCGTTCGGTGTGCGCCCGGGTGATCCGATTTCTCCTTGGGGTCCCTTCACGCCGCTCGCGAATGGCAAGTACTTCATGGCCAAAGCATTGGACAACCGCCTGGGGAGCGCGGCTGCCGTCGAGGTGCTCCGCGCTTTGCAGGGGCAGAGCCATCCGAACGTCCTGTTCGCCGGTGCCACGGCCCAGGAAGAAGTGGGGCTGCGTGGCGCACAAACGCTGGTGCACACGGTGGACCCGGATGTGGCCATTGCACTGGACGTCGGGATTGCCGGTGACACGCCGGGCATGAAGAAGACGGAAGCGCTGAGCCGGTGTGGGGAAGGGCCCATTCTCTTGATTTACGATGGCTCCATGATTCCGAATACCCGATTCCGTGATTTCGTTCTCGACACGGCGGCTGACGCGGGGCTGCCGGTACAGGTGGAGTACGTCTCGGGTGGTGGCACGGACGCTGGTAAATTCCACACGCACGCCTCCGGGGTTCCATCTGTGTCCATTGGATTTCCGACGCGGTATATTCACAGTCATTCGGCGGTGTACCATCAGGACGATTTTGACAATGCGGTTCGCCTGGTCGCTGAATTGGTTCGTCGTTTGGATGCGAGCACAGTGGAAGACATTCAACAATATTGACGTGATGGAAGTGCAAGCCCAGGGCGCTTCGAATGAGTGGCGCGTGCGCGGGGATGCCGCTTGACGGCTCCCCGCAGCGGGCCTGCAGCATCGCGTGCGGTCTGTGACAAGGCATGGAGCGGAGGACGGCATGATTCACGACCTGATTCGATTCATCGAAGGCATTTGGCATAATACGGCGCTTGTGGCAGCCTTCTCTGCCATTCTGATCACGCAGGTGCTCAAAGTTCCGATTCATTTCCTACAGTATCGGGTGTGGGATTTTCACAAAGTCATTGATGCAGGCGGTATGCCAAGCTCCCACGCGGCTGGCGCAGGGGCATTGGTCACCGCCTTGGCCTACGTGGTGGGACCGCAGTCTCCAGTCTTCGCGACGGCAGTGGTGTTTGCCGCTGTCGTCATGTATGATGCGGGCGGTATTCGGCGCCATGCCGGAGAACACGCCGCACTCTTGAATCGCATTGCCTTGGAACTGCAGAAGTCCGGCTTGACCCCTCGTCCCCCCTCGAACCCAAACGTCGAGGGGGAGCGGCTGAAGGAAATCTTGGGGCATGAGCCGCCGGAGGTGGTGGCGGGAGCCGTGCTGGGGGTGCTGATTGGCGCCATGTTCGGGAAGTGGTGGTGAACGTTATGCGTCGCCGTCCGGGAGTTCTGTGCCGTCCGATGGTGCCGCAACGCTCGAAGGGATGTCTGAAGGACGCTGCGGCATACCGTCGCGTTGAATTTTGTCCACCAACTGCTGGAGAGCCTGTTCGGCAGACGGCAGCACGGAGCTGCCGTAGATTACCACCCGTTGGCTGCCCCGCGGCAGTCCCACCGCGTAGAACGTGCCATCCGCCTGTTCATACAGCTCCACATCATAGATGTACTCCGGCGTTACATATTCGTACAATTCCTTCCGGCGCATGACACATCCATCCGGCAGCCGAAGGGCTGACAAACGGCGTGTCTCCGACATGGTACATCACCTCGTTGCGTCGTCGAATGGCCACCGTACGAGCGCAGCCATACTCACAAACAGCGCGGCCGCAGCCAGTACTGCCAGCAGCTCCAGGCCCATGGAGATGCCGTGCCAAGTGTAAAACTGATGGGCGAGCGCGGGAGTCGCTTTGCTGATGGACCCCATTTTGGCTTCCAGTCGCTGCACGTTCGGCAACATGTAGAATTGGTTGACTGCGTTGAGCACCATGCCCAACAGCCCCACCCAGAGAAATCCCCGATATGTACGTGTCACGCGGCGCATGCGGCGCAGCAGCGCATAGAAAGCAAGCACGGCCACCAGCGACAGGATGGTGCACAGCGAGAAGAAGGTCGGAAACAGTGCGCCCACGGCCTGTCCCGCCGTATCCACCGGTAACGCGGAAAACAGCTCACTCGCGGCAAACAGGGTGAAGTAACACGCGGCGCCCAGCCATAGCGCAGCCGCCGTGAAGCCGACGGCGGTAAGAATTCGGTTCAACACACGTCGCTCCTCTTTCGGGGAATGGTACACGCTTCGGTCAACAGGTGCATCGCACCACGGTTCGTTGGAAATGCGGATGGACAACAGCCCATCCGCATTGATTTCCATCATACGCGCCTGTAGTGCGTTACGCAAATTCTTTCAGAGCATTCGCGAACAGTTCTGGCGCGAGGTGAAGGTCCATGGAGGCAATCGGCTGTTCGGAGTACCCCGGAATCTGGTCCTGATACGAAACTCGCTCGTCGTCCCGGTAAATGAGTCCGGTGCAGAGACCGCGGGTTTCCAACACCGTCTGCATGGCCAACGCGCGATCAGTCGGATCGTAATCTTCAACGGTTTCGAGATTGGTGATGTTTTCGCGATAGAAATCGTACGTGTTCACCTTGTTGTAGGTCACGCACGGGCTGAACACATTAATGAGTGCAAATCCCCGATATTCGATGGCCTGTTGGATGAGTGAGACCAGTTGATTGACGTCGCTGGAGAACCCCTGCGCGAGGAACCCAATGCCGGCGCCGAGGGCAATCTGAGACGGCACCAGCGCGTTTTCAATGTTGCCGGCGGGTGTGGTCTTGGCCACGAATCCGTGGGCGCTGGTGGGAGAATGTTGGCCTTTCGTCAGTCCGTAAATCTGGTTGTCCATCGTGATGTACGTGATATCCACATTCCGCCGAACAGCGTGCATGAAGTGGTTCAGGCCGATGCCAAAGCCGTCGCCGTCACCGCCGGCCGCAATCACCGTGAGATTGCGGTTGGCCAGCTTCACGCCCTGCGCGGTCGGCAGCGCCCGGCCGTGCACTCCGTGAAATCCGTAGCTGTTGATGTACCCGGAAATTCGCCCGGAGCAGCCGATGCCGGAAATGACCGCCACCTCGTGCGGCTCCTTGCCCATGGCCGCCAGCGCCCGTTGGATGGACGCCTGTACGGAGAAGTCTCCGCAGCCCGGGCACCAGTTGGGGCGGATATCGTTGCGAAAATCCTTGACCGTTGCCATCTCACACCATTCCCTTCACGTGTTCATAGATTTCGGTAGCCAGGAACGGCTGGCCGTTGAATTTATTCAAACCGTCGATGTGGTCGTGCTCTACGCCGAAGTGAGCCATCAGATGGCGGATTTGTCCGGTCGCATTGTTTTCCACCACCAGCACGCGTTTCGCATCCGCAATGGCGGATTGCAGCGCCTGCACCGGAAACGGCAGCAGGGCGTGCAGATGAACGTGGCTGACCCGCAAACCGTCCGCGCGCAGCCGTTCCGCCGCTTCGCCTATAGCACCGATGTTCGATCCGACCCCGACCAGAGCGACTTCCGGAGACGCGTCGCCCGTCTTGACCACACTGCCCGGCAGTTCCACGCCGACCAGTTTGCGCAGCCGTTTGCTCATCATCTTTGCGCGGTTCTCCGCGGATTCGTTTGGCTGACCGCTCTCCGCGTGCTCCACGCCGGTGACGTGGTGCAGGCCGCCCTTCGTGCCCGGCAGAACCCGCGGTGAAATGCCGCTGTCGGTCAGGGCGTAGCGTTGAAAATGGGCCTTGGCGTCCGTGGCGGCAATTTCCGCTTCGGTCACTAACTGCCCGCGATCAATCTGGATTTGGTCCAGAGACAGCAAATCCGTTGTCTGTTTGCTCAGAGAAAGCTGCAGATCCGTCAGGACAATCACGGGACACTGGTACTGTTCCGCGTAGTTGAAAGCCTGTCCCATCACGGTGAAACACTCCTCCGGGGTGGCCGGCGTCAACACAATTTTCGGGATTTCGCCGTGTGTGCCAAACAGAGCGGCCAGGTAATCCGATTGCTCCTGTTTGGTCGGCAGACCGGTGGATGGGCCGCCGCGCTGGGTGTCGATAATCACCACGGGCGTTTCGGTCATGCCGGACAGGCCAATCGCTTCCATCATCAACGACAGGCCCGGGCCGGAGGTGCAGGTGAGCGCGCGGGCTCCGCCGTACGCCGCGCCGATGGCCATGGTCATGGCCGCAATTTCGTCCTCCGTCTGAACGACAACCCCGCCCACTTTCGGGAACTTCTTAATCAGGTATTCCATCACGTCGGACGCAGGTGTGATGGGATATGCGGGCATGATGCGGGCCCCTGCGGCCAACGCGCCCAGTCCCAGCGCTTCATTGCCCATCATGAACAGCCGCCGCGTTCCATCCGCCGGTTTCAGGGCGAATGCCGGATCCGCGCCGCCCAGCTCCTTCACGTACTCAAAGCCGCGGCGGACTGCTTCCATGTTCTGTTCAACCACCTTCTGTCCTTTACGCGCAAACCGTTCTTCAATCACCTCCGCGAAAATATCCACGGGTAAACCGAGGACGCACGCCGAGGCGCCGAGCGAGACCATGTTTTTCATGATGGCCGATCCGCACGCTTCCGCCAGCTTGGTGATGGGCACCACGAACAGCCGGACGTGATCTGGAGCCGTCGGATGGAATTTCTCGTCCGCAATCACGATGCCGCCGGGTTTCACTTCACCGACGTTGAGATCAATCGACTCCTGGTCGAACGCCAACAGCACATCCGTGTGGTCGGAGCTGGCGCGGTACCGGCGCAGGCTCACGCGAACCTTGTCGTTGGAGTGTCCGCCTTTGATGCGCGATGAAAAATGGCGAAAAGAATAGACATAATAGCCTTGGCGGTTGAGCGCAACCGCAAACGTTTCACCGGTGCTCTCCACACCTTCCCCCTGTTGGCCGCCGACTTTCCAGGAAAGCTGCTCTAGCATGTGTTTGTCCACTCCTCTGTATGCTCTGCCATTGCGCCTCGTGTCGTTCGAGCTCCGACGCGGCATTCTTATTCATCTGAAAATTTCGTTGGTAGAATCTTTTGCGCGTGATGTCCCGCCGATTCGGAGCGCCGTGTTCAGGGCAGCGCAGCGTTCGGGCAACTTGCATACCCATTGAGGTCAATTATACTGTACTGTGGTATGCATGAAAACGTTATTGCACCGAATGTGCAAAAGTTCCACAGGGTCGACAGGGGGCGCTTGTGCGTGTTCATCACAGATGCGTTGAAGGAGAAGGTCAATCAGTCACTGTGCGCCATTGAGGTGCGGTCCGCGTGGTTCGAACGGCTGAAGGAAACGCCCGAGTGGTGGGCGGACACCACCACCTGCTGGGCGACGGAGCGGGCGCTGCACGTGGCGATTGAATGCGTTGTGGACGCTGCCAACGCGTTGATTGACGCGTTGGTCATGCGCGATCCCGGGGGGTATTTGGACATCCTGCGCGTCATCGCCGAGGAGCAAGTCGTGTCGTTCGCGTGGTTTGAGGCGTTCAGTGGCGTGATGGAGGTGCGCGAACAACTGTTGCGCAACTATGTCAGCGTTTCGCCCGAGGTGGTGCGCGACGCCGTTGTCAGCTACGCGCCACTGCTGCCACCGTTTGTGGCGGCTGTCCGCGACTATCTCGGGATTTCCGGTTAATGCCGATGCCGCGGCTGCGGCGGTACAATGTACACTCGGACGTGGCGCCGAACGCCAAACCGAATGGCGTCTTCGTCGGAAGGCAGCAGGACATCGATGTGGTGGCCTTTGATGAGACCTCCGGTATCCTCCGCGACGCGCCAGCCGATGCCTTCGATGTACAGTTTTGCACCGATTGGTATCACTTTCGGATCCACCGCCACGGTCCGATGCACATCGGCGCGGGTTCCGCTGTAGGTGATGCCAAAGTCCGGATCGGACGGACGTTTGCCCGTGGACCTGGGGCTCACCGCGTACGCGGTAAGCATGAAGTCACCCACCGAACTGGCGACGATGGGGGTGCTGTCCACGGATGCCATGGCCGCCTTGGCTGCACCCCCGTGCTTCGACGCAGTGATCTGTGTGCGGGCGTAGGCTGGGGAGACCATTGCTGCCAAGCATCCGAAGAACAGAGCGACGCATGAAAGTTTGGCCAATGTATCCATATCCGGTAGTATCGCGCGTCTCTCGTGAATTATGCGTGTGTGCGCGCCCTTCGCCCCAAGGCCCTGGTGGCCGCCGGGGTGGAGGATATCGATTTGGAGGAATTTGGAGCGAAAAAAGGTTTGCAACATTGGCCTGAGTGTGCTATATTCAATGGCGTCGCTTCGAACGCGAGCCATTAGCTCAGTTGGTAGAGCACCTGACTTTTAATCAGGGTGTCGCTGGTTCGAGTCCAGCATGGCTCACCAAATACATTTCACGAAATCCCTTGTGGCACAAGGGGTTTTTATTTTGTCTTTTTCTCCCTGATGGGCAGTGTTATTGCGATTGGGGACGGATTGGGGACGGATTACGTTGTTCGAGGCGATCCAGATATTCAGATACTGCTCAGTACAGGTCTGTACATTGATCCTAGCCCTTACCCACTCCAAATTGGGCTCCTGCAATTTTGCAGGGGCCGGGTTTTTTTCAAGAAATCGTCGTGAGACGGATAGAGAGTCGCTTTTTGGCCGAGAACGTTAACAAATCCTCGAAAACCATGCCACATTACATGGATTTCGTATCATACATATAAATATCTTCAGATCCGATCCACCGATGCGGGTCAACGTATTGTCACACATTTGACAAAAGAAAGAGATTCTTGCCATTTGCACTCGAATTCTTCTCCACGTGAGCGCGATGGACAAAATGAGTGCGAAATAGACAAAACTCGCGTATGGGGCAAACTGTAATGTAGCGACACCGATAATGGCACTGGCTTGAAGGCCAACGAGATTCCAAGGGATTACCGATGAAATCAGCTCTGACGAATCCGCAATGATTTGCAACACTTCTCTCCTACCAATTCCCCGGGCCTCAAACTGCGGAAGAAGTGTATTTCCGCTCATGAGAACAGACAACATTTGGCTACCTGCGAGCATCGAAAATGACACGTTCAATACGTATGCTACTCCCACCAAACTGGCGGGTTTATTGATGTGGACAAAAAGGCGCTGGGTCAGAGACTCGATGGCACCACCGATGGCTGTGACTCCCTGAAATGCGCCTGCCGTTACAATTAGTAAACTGGCGGGTATCATGGGCTGGATTCCACCGATGTGTAGATAGCGCGTCTGAAGGTGCAGCGGGTATCCGTACCACACCTCCAGCAGGAGACCCATGAGACCCCTTTTGTGGGCCACAAATGCGCAAATGAGTGCAACGACAGACGCAACCGCCAGGTTGTATAGTAACGGCACTCGTAGGATGGAGAGAAGAATCACAGACAACGGAGGAACCATAAGCAGCAGCGCCTTCAAACTGAGCTGCACGTGGTGGACTGCTGTGGGGTGTTCGCCCATCCCTATCGTGACGTTGAACAGGAAAAAACGATGGCAGACAGCAGAAATGGCATGATGGCCGTTCGCAACAACTGGTGCAACGTTTGCGTCGGAGACATGTCCGCCGCTTTGCTCATGACCATGACACTGGTGGACATCGGAGATGACCGATCCCCAACCATTCCCCCCGAAACCAACGCTCCGGCCACAATCGCACTCCAATGAGGTGGGGTCAACGCCAACAACGGGGGGCCGAGAATGCCCCATGTAGCGATGGAGCTTCCAATCAGCATGGAAAGCCCGATTGACAGCAAAAATGTAATCCAGATGATATTGCTGCTCCGAATGAGCGTCGACCCTACATCGGTCAGAAAAGGAATCGTGCCAGACACCATCCAAAGGGCGACAATGAGTCCGACAAGCAGGAGGACCACACAGACCTTCCACATGTTTAGGATACCGGACCAAGTGCCCCGGAATACTTTGCCCCATGAATGATTCGCTTTTGTGTATGCAGTCGACCATAGATAACCAATGAGTATACCGAGATAAATCGGCCACTTCATCGACAACGCTAGAACAATCCCCGCTAACAAGGAGAGAGGTACGGTCCACGCGTACTTCTGGTTGTGGAATGCTGACGGTTCCACGTGGGTTTGAGCCAATGTTCTGTGCCTCCTAGCGTGGATGTTGTCGGTACCCCGAAGGGGCCTGGAGAATCACCGACTCACCCTCAGTCTGCGCGTCCCTCAACCGCTCCGCCAACAACTTTTACCGACTGGTTTCATGCAAGGGCATCTCGCCGCGAACACATAACGGTTCCATTCTAGCAATCGTGGAGAAAACCATCAATTCCCATATGTGCCGCATCAACAGCATGCAAGGAGATCCCATTTTCTTGTGGAAATTCGTTTCAGACATGAAATCACAAAGGGGATCACATATGCCTGAGAGACAAAACGTTCGACACGCCGGACGGTTGTTTGACCTCGTCAACCTGATTTCCAAGCACCCCAAGGTGTACACAGCCTCCAAATTGGCAGAGCATTTTCACACTTCTGTCCGCACCATTCGCCGCGACATTCGGCTTCTCGAAGATATCGGCATTCGCGTCGAGTCAGAGCCGATCGGCGGGTACTTCATTATGCAAGACCTAAGCCGGGTTCCCATGCCCTTGACCGAATCGGATCGACTCGCGTTGGAAATCGTGCCGTGGTTGCTCAGGGGATCGTTATTCGACGGAAAGGTCAGTTCGCTCATCCATGCGTACCAGAGCGCGATGGATAAGGTGCTCGGGGGACGCGGTCGGGCGGAGAAGCAGGCGTCAGAGCCAGAAGCGCCAGATCCGGGCGTTGTGGTGGACTTGGCGAACGTTACGGATACAGCGGACGATGGCGTCGTCCTCGAGATTCTCTCCGCCATCCGCAACAGGAGGACCCTTGAAATCGAATATCAGAAAGTCGGCAGCGCGGCTTCGGAAACCAGGCAGATCAACCCGTACTACCTCGTACCGTGGCAGAATTCTTTGTACGTCATTGGGTACTGCCATCTGCGACACGCGTTTCGCACGTTCAAAGTGGCCCGGATGCAGTCCGTCCACTCCCTCGCGGATACGTTTGTTCGCGACACTCGTTTTTCGCTCACCGATTTTCTCAAGTCTGCCTGGGGCATTGATCAATCCGGCCCAGAGGTGAAAGTGAAGCTCGCGTTTGACGCGGACGTGGCGGGCTACGCGCGCGAAGACATCCGCGCACACCGAGTGCTCGGCGAGAACACAGACCCGGATGGCCGCTACATCGTGGAGGTGCGCGTCCATCTGAATGCAGAGTTTCTCCGATTTGTGACGCAGTACGGAGGCGCCGTCGAGGTGATGGAACCAAGCGAGCTCCGACAGAGGATAAAAGAGGAAGCGGAAAAAATGCTGGCCAGGTACCAGAAACGCGCAGCTGCACCCGAACGCACGTTCCGGTGACATCCTTTGTCACTAGAGGACGGTACAATAGGGATGAGTTGGGATGATCATTGATTCTGGGAGGAATGAAACTTGGAAGCAACTTCAAGGTTTTCCCCTGTCCGTGAAAAGGCCCCTTCGGGCGCTTGGTTGTTATAATGATGCTTGCTATCAACAAGGTACATAGAAAGGACTTGGTTGCGATTGAATGAGTCGTTGTGGAAAGCGGCGCTCGAAACCGTTCCGGACGCGGAAATTGTTCGACTCATCAACTCCTTTCACATTCCGGTCAACGGTTTTGGGACCAAAGTATCACTCAACAGCGTGCGAAGCGCGCGAAAAATGATTGAAGCCCAGTTGAAGACGCCGAAGAAGCTGCTTAAGATGCGACAGATCTTCCGAGATATGAAGGACAAGAAAGAGCGATTGCAAACATACCCGGACAAATCGGTGGACGAACTGTGGGAATTGATAGAGGATCACAAGCGCGAATGTTTGCCGATTTGGATCCTGTTGGCCCATGAGACCAATGAGGCAGAGGAAAAAGCGTGGCAGTTGATAGAAAGGCTCAAGAGCGCCACGGAAAGCGCGCTGCAAGAGCAGACCCAACAAGGGCCGACGGACCAGACTTCCAATGGTTCCATGGAAGACGCAACGCAGGAACTCGAGAGGAAAGTGGCCGAGTTACAGGAAGAGCTGAACAGTGTCAGGCAACAGTTGCGCAGGGCCAAGCGTGATCTGGAAACACAGGCGAACCGCACGGAAAACAACTTGCGTACCGTACGAGAACAGCGGGACCAATATAAGGCACAGGTACAAAAGTTGGAGAAGGAAAACAAGGAATTGCAGGAGGCGCTCAGTCAAAGCGAGCAAGCGGCCCTTCAATTGGGGCAGGATCTCAAAAAAGCCAAAGCCCAGCTTGCCGAACGGCAGGACGAGCTCAACCGAGCCCTCGAGGAAAACGCTCGCCTAAAAGCGGAACTGGAATCGTTGTCAGGCGCCATGGCGCATGTTCCGCAGGTGGCAGCGGGTACCGAGGAGATGGAGCCGACCGTGCGGAACGTCGCTGTGATTGGAGACATCCCGTCCATGTCCATCCAGAATCCACCGGGATGCCGCGTCATTCCCTTTGCAACTTCAAACGTGAGTACATTCTTTGAACAATACGATATGGAAACCTGGGACGAAGTATGGATGATTGATTTTGCCGTGACAAATCGCGTGAAAAGTCGGTTGCGTAAGGAAATTCCGGGACACAAGCTGAAGGTTTTTGAGAACGTGCAAGACTTGCAACAGTATGTGTTGAGCAACTAGGAGGATACAGGATGGCATACACGAGCAACGTAGATATACTCGGTGTCTTTGACGAACTCAGTTACGCATTAAGCCCGCGCGGGTCCGTGTTTGTCAACCAGGTGGATGAACTGCAGTTCACCATTCGAGCCATTTCGGATACCCCGGAAACCTATAATACCAAGCAGTTTACCGTGTTCGCGGATCGGATTAACAAGTACTTTATTGACGACAAGTCGTTGCCTCCTGCGGATCGATGCAAGCGTATTGAAGAGTTCATCCGCGACAAAGTCTTGATATTCAATGTTGAGATTCAGCGCAGCCGGGGTCAGACGTATCACGTCGCGACCAACGTTCGCCTCCAGTCGAAGTCCGAGGGATTTCGGCCCAACAGCACCTTTATTCCCGTACCCGTATTCAGCACCGAAAAGCACGGGCATAGCTACGAGACGTTTCAGCGCTTACTGCTGGAGCGCAAGCCCATCGGCCGAATCGACAACATTGCCACCGGGAAAGACGACACACCGCAGTTGATTTTCTGGTCACACGACGACAGGACACTCGAAGTATTCGGCGAGTTCGCGGGGCACCTGTACGTCTACGGCGGCTACCAACTGGAAGCGGAAAACGATACATTGAAACACTACCGGCTCACGAACCCAGATTGGCTGGATGATGCTTATGATGCCGGTGGTACGGTCCTGTTTGTGCCACGGGAAGCGTATCTGCAACTGGTGCACACTTTCAAGAGCGAAATGGCCGTCAAGGTGACGTTGGACGAGTCCACATCGTCAGTTGAGCCGCCGAGGCAAACCCAGGTTGAACCGGAAATGGAGACCAGTGAGCCGACCCGAACCTCGGACGGAAAAGAAGTGGAGTTCCTCCATCACTTTGAGGAAGTGACTCGCTCCATGGGGTTACAGTACTCCCCCGAGGACCTGTGCAATTTTCACGTGTCGATGAAGTCTTCCACACTGACCATCCTCGCAGGCTTGTCCGGCACCGGCAAGTCGAAGTTGGTCCAGGCGTACGCGAAGACACTCGGGCGCCGGCATGAACTCGTGTTCATCCCGGTTCGTCCTTCCTGGAATGACGATTCAGACCTGTTGGGGTATGCAGATCTGATGCACATGATTTACCGCCCCTCCGATTCTGGGTTGATCAACGCGCTTGTCCAAGCGGCTCGACCGGAAAACCAGGAGAAAATCTACATCATCTGTTTTGACGAAATGAACCTGGCCCGCGTCGAGCATTACTTCTCGCAGTTGCTGTCGGTTTTGGAGAAAGAGCCTGGCGAGCGGCGGCTGCAGTTGTACAACCGAGACCTGGAAAACCGTCTGTACAATGCGGCACAGTACCCGCCGGAGATTGAGATTGGCGACAACGTGTTGTTTGTGGGCACGGTCAACCTCGACGAGAGCACGTACCATTTCTCAGACAAGGTACTTGACCGCGCCAACGTGATTCAGTTGGACGTTTTGCCGTTCCCCCAGATGTGCAATCTGGATCCGAAACCCGTTCCAGAACTCGACTGGCCGGGTGAACTGTACGGAGGATTTCGCCGATTCGACGAAAAGGTCAGCCTGACGAACGACGAGCTCGAATTCCTCTGGGCCTTGCATGATGCCATGCAGAAAGCGACGAAGCGCATTGGCGTCGGGCCGCGCACGGTCCGCCAGATTGACCTGTACATGAAGAACATCCCTGCCGGGTCGTCGTTCACCCGATCCGATGCCCTGGACCGGCTCGTGTGTCAGCGCGTGCTCACGAAGTTACGGGGGCCGGAAGAGCTTCTGTCCGATTTGATTCGCCATGACCAGCTGCCGGAAAAGCAAGGCGGATTGTTGCACGTCGTGGATAGATACGCCCACTTGTCTCGTTTTCCCCGCACCCGAAAAGTGCTTGAGGCCAAGTGGAGAGAGGTAAAGGCGAATGGTTATACCATTTGATGAAGTTCCATTCCAGGTTCGATTTATTGCAGTCAAGGATAAGCATCGTGAGGAGGCAAAAGTCTCGTTCTTCACGGATTCAGAGGAAGAGCTCCTCGCGATGGAACGGCGGAGTGTCGTGCTCACGGAAAACACGGAGTACGAAGTCGTTTTTGAGAGCGAGCGGCCGGAAGCGCAACTCTTTCTCGATATTCTCGACGCGCTGCCGCTGCAAAGTCCAATTGTGCAGATCTCTTCGGATGACACGCCGTACGTGATCCCTGGAGCGGGTCCTGTACGACTGTTCGCCGATGGGTATATTCCCTGGATCCCAGGCATCTACCACCTGTGCGTGCGGCTGCGGGACAAGGCCTACTACGCGAGTGTGCAGGTTCAACCCAAGTTAATGAATGCTGCCGAACTCGAAGTGATGCGCACGGAACTCAGCGAGGAAGTGCGCGGACTGGCATACCAACTGGCCCGCCGCCAGCTCACTCCCGGACACCCAATAGCAGCGGACGTGTCAGGACTGAACATTCTTCAGTTCCACGTGATTCTACGCTACGCGGATTCGTTGACAGCAGCGGCTCTGGACTTGATGGATAGGGCCAATCACGGGATTATCAAGACGTATGAGAATGTCCCCGCCAACGGCGCCGCGGAGACAGACGAGTGGGCGATTGGACAGATGTTGAAAAGGCCGCCCGCCCGGGGCACCGTGTTGACCCCGCGCCGCGGCATCGGGTACGACCGCATTGAAAACCGTTGGATTGTGTTTGTGACCGACAAAGTGCTGCGTTCACTCGCGCACATGAACGAAATGCTGCAGCGGTACGCGGAGCAGTTGCGCAGAGATATCGACGTTCAGGCCAAGTTCGCCGGTTATCAAAAGAGTGCGGAGAACGAGCAAAAGAGAAAGCAAATCCTGTTGCGAAACGTCGAGGAGTACATGCAGACCACAAACCGGGTGACACGGGTGCTGCGCATGCTGCAAACCGCACCCTGGTATCAATCCATCCGATCCGACGTGGTCCGCAGCGGCCGCCCTGCCTTCACGCACGTTCTGGTCAGCGACTCCCGGTACCGCGTGTTTTACCAGGTGTACCGGGAGTTGAACAACGAAGAACTGCAGATTGACGTCAGCACGCGCTACGCACTGCAGTGGAGGCCGACCAGCCAACTGTACGAGATGTGGGGCTTTCTCAAAGTGCTGAAGGCCGTGACGAAACTGGGATTCGTCCCCGTGACGAGTTGGTTTTACGAAGGGCACCGAGGGGAACAACGGGTGTTTGTGGACGAAATGCAATCCGGCGTATCCGTCTCCTTGGAACGCGGATCCGTTCGTCTGCGGCTCATCTACGACGGCGAGATTCCAACGCGTGTTCATCAGACCAGTCCGGAGCAGCCCCTGTACACCACGCAGTCGCACAACCGCCCAGACGGACGACTGGATGTGTACCACGATGGCGCCTATTTTGGGAGCCTCATGTTTGACTTCAAGTATCGGCCGATAGCGAATTTCTGGAGTATGTCATGGGACATCGGGAAACGCCCGCGTGAAATGAACCAGATCAGCGCGTATCAAGGCGGCTGTAAGTCTCGCTACCTATACGGCACTCACAGCACCCCGGTGGATACCTGGCCCGTGCGAGAAGTTTGGGCCATTCACCCGTCCGGCGGCGAACCGGTTCAAGAGTTCGCGGATTACTACGTGAAACTCGTCCGGTTGACGCCGGGGCAAGACGACCAGCACCTGCAGCTTCAATTGCAAGAGACGATAGACGGTATCCTCGCGGCGGGGAAGCTGGTGCAAGCGTAGGGTGTGAGCAGTGAGTAAGGTTTCGCTTGGCACTGGGACGTAGCGCGTTTACTGTACCTTTCGGAGAATCTACGTTTTCACACCGAGTTTACGTACGAGGCATAACACGTGGGCTACAAGAAACAAGAGGGGAAGCAGTCCTCCCCTCTTTGATGTATTCAGGCGCTTACACTAAAGGTCAAGCAAATGATGACCTTACTGTACCTTACGGCCAACAAAACGCGCCGTCCAAGCCCGCAACCACAGATCAAGACAATGCGGTACGGTCCCAGTGGACAAGAACACGGTGTGGATTCTCAATTCTTCGAATGATGAGGTCAAAATCGTCACCCAAGACAGCACGGGAAATCAATCAAAAGTGGTTACGTACAATGAGTCCTATTCGAAGTAGTGGTTCCCTGAGCGCGCCATTCGTAGACGGTCTGTCGGTAAAATTGCCTCAAATGACACGCGAACGTTCGTTCCGATGACACACTCTGTCACTGCCATGCTTTACGCTCACGTGAGCGGGGGAATGGAGTGTGAAACGTGATCAGTGAGTATGGACCACGGCCTGATTTTTAGCGACGCCGCGAAAGTATTGGTGAGAATTCATGTTTGCGACACATCTGCACTCGTCGGAGCGCATTATTTGGCTACACGAGAACTGAGCTGGGTGAAGTGTGAATGAGCGCATTGGACACCCCGATTACGACATTGTCCGGGTGGCTCTCGGCCTCAAGATACACCGTTGTGCTTACCGTTGCCGGCATGTCTACGGAAGCTGGCGTCCCCGACTTGTGAATCAAATTTGGCTGATGGCACAACATCGGTCCGAGGACGGTCGCCACGGTCGACGCCTTGCACGACAACTGCACATCGTTTTACGGATTCTAGTGTGCCAGAATTCGAGCGCCGGACGGACCCGCGCCGCAGCAGGGACATCAGATTCTGTCAGACTGGGAGAAGCGTGGGCTGGTTCACGTCATTACCACGCAAAACGTGGACGGGTTTCACCGGTTGGTCGATAGTTGAGAGGTGCACGAACTTCACGGTTCGTCCCACTACTACCGCTTTGCTTTGTGTGGTGAGGCGGTTGCTATGGACGCGTTCCTTGCGAACGAACCATGTGCTGCCTGTGGCGGGCGTTTGCGTTCACGTCGTGCTGTTTGATGAGATGTTGCTGGAGGTATGGCGAAAGGCAGTGTCAGCCAGCTCGCGGACGGAACATGTTCTGGCGATTTCACACGAGATGGAACGTGTACCCTGAGAATCAATTGCCGTGGATGACACAGAGCAAGGAATGAGTGGCGAACATGGTGCCGACGGTTTTGGATGGGCAGTTTGACATCGCAATTCAGCGCAAGGCGGGTGAAGCGTTGAGAAGGGGGAGCACCACGTTGCAGGGTAGGATGTACGACGATATGTTGGGAGGAGAATGTAGACATGGGAGACATGAGATTCGGTTACGGAAGTGAGTGGCACCTACTTCGTTTCTTGGGGAGACATCGCAATTACTTGAACCAGCAGATTCTGAAAGTTATGGGAAGCGAGGGATGCTGTCGGATTGAGTGGTTGGATTTCAATTTCAGTCCCACCAGAAAACTTTTGACGCGGAATTACGAGGCATCGATTTAATTGACCACGTTGTTGACGAAGAGAGAGCAAAACACATTATAGCCGAGTGGGATGAGTTTTGGCCTCAGTCCGGGAATTCGATGAACTGGGATGCTGTTGGGGTGTTGTACGGGAAGGATCACGCGAGACAAGTACTTTTGCTCGAGGCAAAGGCAAATGCATTGGAAATGATAAGCACATGTGGGGCGAAAGATGAGCACTCTCGCACTAGGATTGCCGAGGCATTACAGAAAACCAAGTCAATCTTGAAGGTGAACAACAACAACGGCTGGATGGAGAACTATTACCAGTACGCGAATCGTCTCACCGTTCAGGTTTTTCTAGCGGAGAGAAATATTTCTGCGAAGCTTGTCTATCTCTACTTTTATAAAGATGCAGTACCAGGTTCCGCCAGGCATTGCCCGGCGTCCGTGGAGGAATGGCTACCATGCCTCACCGTGAAGAATGACTACCTCGGCGTAGCAGCGGAAGAATTAGAGAAGCGATCCTTTGACGTATTCCTACCCGTCGCAGGGGCTTGAGCAACACGAGTGAAAGCTTGGGACAACAAGAGAGTTTGTCTGCAATCTGGAAGTCCGGATTACCATCCGGGCTTTTTCTATTGCATTATTTTTTCAGCATGAGATACAATGGTAATTGTCAAAAAGGATTAGGTAGAACTCTTAGCACGGAGCAATGTTCACTCAGAAACGTGATTTCAGAAAGGGCGAAATTAAGTGATTGTTCCCATTAGAAGTGGTGAATGGAGCCAATGGGCTGGCAGAAGAGATGAGGAATATTTTGTAAGGCTATTGAATGGATACGGATGGAGAATTGCCGTAAAGAATCAAGACTTTAAACGCATTGTAGGAACTGATGTAGCAGAATTATTTCAAGACGAACCTGAAACAATGTCCGTCGATGCTGTAGCTTCCTACTGGGATCCTTGTAAACAACGATATGAAGCTGTATTTATTGAAGCCAAGAGAAGAACCAACAAACCGACTCTTGATGATATCCATTCATGGATCAACAAATGCCGATCGGCACAGCAATTCGTTGAGGAAAGTTATGATATTCAGCGAATGCTATGTGCAGGAATACCACAGCTAGAAAGTATGCAATGTTCGAAAAGCATCTTGTTTATTGATTGCGATTCGTGGAAAAATACTTGGTCCGATAGGTTAGTTGAATTGCTTCCTCTTCAACAAAGGACATCGGGATCACCTCGCCGAATTCAAATCATTGATCAAACGAGAGCCATCTGGATGCAACATACATTAGATATTCTAGGATTACTTAGGAGTCCTCTAAACACCGCTGTTCGGGAATTCAAAGTATACTACTGGAAAAGGGGCTTAATCCCAATGTTTCGTTTGATCATTTAACATCCGAAATTTTGTTATTTGAAATCACATATTCAGACGAAGAGAAAAGAGACTTGGTGCTAGTTAGTTACGAACATATTAGCCCAGAGGTAGCAAAATACTACGCTGAACACTTGTTGGACATGTTGGAAGCTGGTTCACATGGATATGACAGGTTGATTGTTTATACATCATTTGAACTAGACCCGATTGCTACTCAGGACGCTGAAGGAATCCTTAAAGAAAATATAAATCCTGTTGCACAGGGAATTTCTATTGAAGTTCAAGTTAGAACACTACCAACAGGTTTGAATCGTTGAGGTGATAAAATTGTCGAGTACAAGTAAAGTTGACTGGCAATATGCGTATTTGGAGAAACTGAAGGCTCCTAAAGTGAGATTGCTTTTTGGAGAAAGAGGTGTTGTTATTGACGGACAGATAGCCCCTCAGATTGAACAGATAACCTCGGCAGGGTTTCCTTCCTGGACGTTATTCAATCACACAAGACGTCATCTTTTGGGGGCTGTTTCAACAAGCATCACTTTTGGATTTCTACAATATAATGGCGAATATAGACAACTTCTGGCAGATATTCATACACTTCGAGAGGAACTTTCAAATGATGAACAATCAGGGCCTACAATCTCTAGGGCAGTAATAGACGGCGCTGGACCAAGCACACATATCTTAGTTGACTTTTCATTTAGAGTCGATAAGTTGGGAAGCGACCTCTCGCTTACTCGTAACCAAAAGATATCAAGTTCGTTCAGGTTGAAAAAGATAGGGGACAACAGTTATGTAATGTGGTGTCACCCTAATACGAGATATGATTACCAGCAAATGATGAGGCTGGTTAACGATGCAGCAAAGTATTCTGATCATCAATCTAATCCGTATCCGTACGCGCCTTGCCCGACTGTGAAGAACGAGAGTAAACACTTTAGTACTGGAGATGATATCAACAACTATTTTATCAACCTATTTACAAACGGTTTTTTAAATTTTAATTGCCATGATGTATTTAAAGCTGATACATTCGAATGGAATTCGGGCTTTGAGTTTAATCCACGGACAGGGGATGAAGTAGTTCGAGATAGGGCAGAAATTATTAAGCGTATCCGAATGGAGGGGGCTCAGTTAAACCCTGGTAGTGGAAGGGTCAATGAACTAATTGGACAAGGCTATGCCATACACCACTTTGGTGCTACTTTTTCGGCAACTGTCGGAAACAAAACCTACCAACTACCTCTCGAGTTTAGATTTACATCAAAGCCACTTTCTGCATCCATAACTGGTGGACCGCTATCTATTAAGATAAATGATCATGATTGGACTGATTACCCAGGGAAAGAAGCGGTGGAAAAGTTATTGCTTGGTTCCTTGGAACATTTACTACAAGCTATTCATAACAACGCTGATATTAGATTACCAGGTGCATATAGAAGTATTAACGAAGTGCCGTAAAGTTTTCTAGGAGCATTCCTGTAATGAAGTTTCTTGAGGTTTGAGGCAATAAGAAACTCCTGATATCGTGTGAGTTGTCCAAAACACCACGTATCAGCAGATGAGATTGTCCACATGTGTAGAATACAGGGGATTTCACGTGGCGTAGGCATTCAACGTGCCACATACCTTGTGGATATTGCCAGTGAGTCGATTGGTCTAACTGAAGGACTGCAGATGGCACGACAAGAACTGCGTATCCTGCTCAGTCAATACGACTTGCTGCAGGAACAATTAGGTGGTCTGTTGGAGCAAATCAAGCAGTTGCTGGAGAGGATTCCTGAGGCAGAACAGATGCTGAGCGTACCGGGAATAGGTGTCGTCACAGTGGCTGGATTCCTCGCTGAAGTCGGCGACCTTTCGTCTTCTGCACACTGGCGACAGATTCAAAAACTGGCCAGATTCAATCTGAAAGAGAATAGCTCCGGTAAGCACAAGGGACAGACCAGGATCGCGAAACGTGGGCGGAAAGTCGTCGAGCGTTGCTGTATCGCTGTGTATTGATATTGGTAGCAAAGAACTCGGGATTCCAAGCCTTGCATGGGTACTGCCGGCATCGCAGGCATAACCCACTGAAACCCATACAGTCACTCATTGCGTTATGCTGCAAACTGGTTCGCATTCTCATTACAATTGGTCGCAGACAGATTCGATATGACCCTATGTAGGCGTTGGGACCGGTTCATTCTGTCCAGTTGCTCATCGCGTAAGAAGTTGGCACTCGACTGTTCGCCAAGAAAACGTAAGCATCTGCATTTGCAAACGAGGCACGGCGAAGCTGGAACGATACACACCATACGCGCTAAGACCCTGCATAGGAGCTTAACTGGCCTCCACCCTTCGACAGGCAGAACGGTGGAATGCAAAAGGGCCGGAAGCCGGACCCCGTGAGACATGGGAGGGTACGCCGCGAAGGTCTTTGTGGAGATCTGCTGCGCGACCATATTTTAGAAAAAAGGGGTTAACCTCCCTAGTATGTCAGGCAACCAATTGTCCAGAAAATTGTAATAACAGGAGCCTTATAGCATTCGTCTGCTGAGTCAAATGCAAAAGACTACGCCTGAGTGAGTAAGCGAGAGAGAATTAAAGTTCATTGAGGGAGGTGAGCGGAGTACTGAGGGAAGTGTGAATGGGTGAATTAGACACCTGGATTCCTGCATCGGCCGAGTGGCTCCCGGCCTCACCGCAGTTTGGTCCGCTTCACACACCGTGACTTCCCTATCCTTCTGCCATACTATACCTCTTGCCCGCCTATTCCGTCCCGTACTTCGATAACTAAAGGGCTGCACGGTTTTGTTGTTCCGGGTAGGCAAAGACATGTCCCGATGCTCGTGGGTGAACGAACGTATTTTGGTCAAGGAACGCTACGCCACACTCGAGGTCGATTTGATGAACTCCATCACCACACTGCGAGCGTACATTGCCGTAGCGTGACCATCACCCGCGCTCCGTTACACTCGTGCTGCGTTTTTCATTGCAACACGCTCCTCATTCACGCCAGGGCTCCTTCTCGAACCCTAAGCCGATTCCGGTCGATGGGAACCGCTCAGGTAGAAGAGGGCATTCAGGAGCGTTTTTCACGGTGATAGCTGGCTCACGCTTCGATTTCTGTGTTGACAGTGTGTTTTTCGCGCTCCTACGGTTAATACCTATCCCGCTTTGCACAACGTGTCCGCAGGCCGAAGGTAGTAACCCTCCTGGACTACATCTTACCGATGAACTATAAGTAGCGAAGCGAATTCCAAGACGTTCTGGCACAAAGCTCTCTTGCATCTAGCTGCATTGAATTGTGTTGCTCGTGTCCGAGGGCACCATATTCGTAGAAAAGTGCAATCGAACATGATGTTCGATGAAAGTCAGTGTAAACAGAATGAAGGTCGAAAGGCATGTACGTCGAAAATAAAGTGTGTAGGGAAACTGAAATGCATGCCAAACGGGATTGAATCAGAACGTGCGTTTGGTATAATGTCCCCACGGACAATGTCCGATGTCCCACGTAGACTTGCTAGTAAGGACGGAACGAATGGCTCAGCTAAATGAACTGCCTGTGAGTATCAAGCACAGAAAGACAATTGATAGCTGCATCACCCGCATTTTGAATATGTATTCTACCGTATCAACCTTCTTAGACCAAACGAACGCAACCGCCCTTAACAAGGTACTTGCTAGTCAACGAATCCTTATGATCGCGATCATTGGTATATCTAGGCACCGAGTGACATCTTGGGCAGATGCTCTCGAATACTTTTTCGGCGCTGACTGGCCAACGAAGGCAGAACACTTCGGAATACCGAGTGCATTACCACAGGGATTTTTTGAAAATTTGGCTCTTGGGATTACAGAGCTCGTTAACATTGCGGAATTCGAGTCTTTGTTTCCTTACATTGCTGAAGGGTTTGAGTACGTTTTATCACATGGGGAGGCTGTCATAGGGAAGAAAAGAGCCAAGGGCATATACTATACCCCTCATGATGTGGCGTCATACCTGGTTGATGAAACTCTAGGCGAATACCTCCGGCGATGCATTGCAAAGAAACCCGATACCAGCGACATTCACCGCAAAATGCAGGAACTATCTATCCTAGACCCCGCATGTGGCTCCGGGGTATTTTTACTTGAATGCCTGAATGTTCTGGTTGAATTTAACAGGGAGTTTGTTGGGGCATTGCACTCAGATTCCATTATCGAGGCGCTAAGTCATTTGTACGGTGTAGACAGTAGTTATGTGGCCGTGGATTCATGCCGCTTTATACTGGTTTACAAATCAATTATGTATGAAGGGTTTGACGCAACCCCATATGAAATTTGGCGTGTGGTTTCAACGAGAATACTCCAGGCCGATTCTATGTTAACTCCTATTCAGGATGGTGGCTCATGTACGTTATCCATTGACGAACAAACGTCTCAACTAGGGGAGACCAATGGCAACCAAATTGAGTTACCGTTGTTTGGCGACAGAAGGTCTTTTGAAAATATGTTTCCTCAAGTTTTTGGCACGCGTTCTGGGTTCAAGATCATCGTCGGCAATCCGCCATACGCACCACTAGATATTGAACAAAGAGCATGGCTGCATCAACTCGGATACAAATCCGTAACACATCCTTCACTGTCGTCAAACACGTACATGGTGTTTATTGAGAAGATGTTACAATTGGCAGATCCGAATTCTGCAAAATGTTCTTTGGTCGTCCCTCTTTCAATCGCGTATGACCGGGGAAAGAACACGACTGAACTACGAAAACTGATTGAATCTACGCCAGGTGTATGGAGATTTGCACACTTTGATAGAAGTCCGGATTCGTTGTTCGGTGACCATGTTAAGACTCGAAGTACTATTCTGTTTTTCGAACGCAATGCTGATACCAAGAGAATCTACACTTCCCGACTCCATCGCTGGAATAGCAGACAGAGACAATCTCTCTTTAGAAACATCACATTTGTGAGGTTCCCAGGTTCGATTCGTGACGATGGCCTTCCACGGATAGGCGGAGAACTAGGGTTGGACATTTATTTGCGTTTTGAGAAATTGGCCAAGTTGGATCTTGCAGGACCTATTCGTTGCTTGCACAATAAAGAACTAATCAACCTAACGTCAAGGGAAACCCTAATCTATGCCTATGGGACCGCCTATAACTGGATTCCTGTATTTAGGCGGTTGCCTCGTTCGTTTGACGGTGCACACGAGCCTTATATTCCGTCGACACTATGGGGCATTGAATGTAGCTCGCCTAAAATTGCCGACATGCTATATGCATGTCTATCGAGTCGGTATTCGTATCTACTTTGGACTATGTTTGGGGATGGCTTTCACTTTGCATCTACTTTACTAAGAAAGCTGCCCTTCCATACAAACAACTTCACTGGTCCTCAGATAGAGTCTCTGTCGAGACTAGGGCATAAATTGAATACCGAAGCTCAGGCTTACGTCATGTTTAGCCATAACGCTGGAAAGGTCATCGGTAACTACAACATGGTAAAATGCGATGCTACCCTGAGGGAAATTGACTTGGCTCTAACGAAAGCATTTGGCTTAAGCGACGAACATTTGCGGTACGTTGAAGTGACCTATTATGACCATATCTGTGCCGGACGCACAGCCTTTAAACATGCAGAAGCACTGGCGCGGTATTATACATCGTAAAGGGGAGACTTTAGATGAGCCAACAGCTCAAACTGACATCAGTTTTAGAAGATAAAGAGCAAAACATATTATCAACACGGACTAGTGCAGCGCAGGATGAGATTGACGTTAAGGAGTTGTCAAAACTCTCAAAGGAGGAATGGAGAGAATACACAAAGTCTGTATGGTCGATAGCGAACACGAGTCATCCGAGCCATCCTGCTGTCTTTCCAGTGGAGATCCCAAGAAGGTTAATTAACTCAAGTTTCGCACCCGGTCTGAGTCAATAAATCCTTGGTGCGACTGGGATTTCAGGCGCTGAAAAGGCAAAAACACCCTCATTTTCTGGTAG